>JBCCIJ010000035.1:0-42034 GCA_039028295.1 Bacteroidota bacterium | reverse complement strand
GGTGATTACACTCAGATCTCGTGCGGCCATTAAACTAAATTGAAGTGTTCTTGGGATAGGAGTTGCCGTTAAGGTAAGGGTGTCAACATTTTCTTTCAGGGTTTTGAGCTTGTCTTTCACAGCAACCCCAAATTTTTGTTCTTCGTCAATAATAAGTAGGCCAAGGTCTTTAAACTGGACAGCCTTACTTACCAATTGATGTGTGCCAATGATAATATCCAGTTTACCGTTTTTTAAATTTTCCAAAACGTTAGTTCGTTGTTTTGCAGTCCTAAAGCGATTTAGATAATCAACGTTTACGGGCATCTCGGTTAAGCGTTCGCTAAAGGTCCGGTAATGCTGAAAGGCAAGTATGGTTGTTGGGACCAATATAGCTACTTGTTTTCCATTGTCAACAGCTTTAAAAGCTGCCCTCACGGCTACTTCGGTCTTTCCAAAACCTACGTCTCCACAAACCAAACGATCCATAGGACGCTCGTTTTCCATGTCTCGCTTTACGTCTGCGGTTGCGGTGGTTTGGTCCGGAGTATCTTCATACATGAAGGAAGACTCCAATTCATGCTGTAAATAGCTGTCCGGGTCATAAGCGAACCCTTTCTGTAACCTACGTTTGGCATATAACTCAATAAGATTGAAGGCTATTTGTTTGACTCTGGTTTTGGTCTTCTGCTTCAGTTTTTTCCAGGCCGCACTTCCTAATTTGTATATTTTTGGAGTGGTGCCGTCCTTACCATTGTACTTAGAAATTTTGTGAAGTGAATGAATACTCAAGTACAAAATGTCCCGCTCTCCATAAATTAATTTAATGGCCTCTTGTGTTTTTCCCTCGACTTCAATTTTTTGTAAACCTCCAAATTTCCCAATACCATGATCAATATGAGTCACGTAGTCACCTACATCAAGATTGGTAAGCTCTTTAAGTGTGATGGCTTGTTTTTTAGCGTATCCGTTTTTAAGCTGAAACTTATGATACCGTTCAAAAATTTGATGATCGGTATAGCAAATGTTCTTGTTGTCCTGATCAATAAAACCTCTATGTAGTGGAAAGACCAAGGTTTCGTATTGCTCCACTTTTTGTTCGGCGTCGTCGAAAATATCGTGGAAACGCCTGGCTTGTTGTTCACTGCTGCAGAAAATATAGTTGGTAAAGCCGTTGGTTGTATTTCGATTAAGGTCCTCAATGAGCAAATGAAACTGTTTGTTGAACGAAGGTTGTGGTTTTGTATGAAATACGATAGATGAGGCTGCCCCTTTATTTTGAGAAGTATGGAGCAACACTCTGGTAAATCTAGTTAGCTGTTCTTTCAATAGGGAAGAGTTGCAGAAAAGCTCTCGTGGTACACTCATTTTCACTTCCCCAACCTGATCTGTAAAGGCGGCGGTTGCTTTTTCGAAAAGCTTATCGACACTGCTACTTAAAAGTTCCTCGCTTTTCAAGAACAGGACGGTTTTTGACGCAATATATTGCAAGAAACTTTCTCGTTTTTCATCCATCATTTTGTTTTCCACATTGGGAATGATGGCTATTTTTTTAAGCTGTGAAAGGGAGAGTTGAGTTTCAACGTCGAAGGTACGAATACTGTCTACGTCGTCGCCAAAAAATTCGATTCGATAGGGCTCGTCATTGCTGAATGAAAAGACGTCCAAAATTCCTCCACGCACTGAAAATTCTCCAGGCTCGGTTACGAAATCGGTTCGTTTGAACTTGTATTCGAACAGGACCTCGTTCACAAAATCGATGGACAATTGATCGTTCAATGAGATTTTCAGTGTATTGCGTTCGAGCTCCTTACGGGTCACTACTTTTTCGAATAAGGCTTCGGGGTAAGTAATGATAAGTGCTGGCTTTTTTCGAGAGTTGATTCGGTTTAAAACCTCCGAACGCAACAATACGTTTGCATTGTCGGTTTCTTCAATTTGATAAGGTCTGCGATAGCTTCCCGGATAGAACAATACGTCCTGGCCCTCGAGCAAATGCTCCAGATCATTTAGATGGTACGCAGCCTCCTCCTTATCATTCAGAATAACTAAAAAAGGCCGTTGCGTTTGTTTGAAAGCTTTAGCAATTACCAGGGAAACAGAAGACCCTACGAGTCCAGAGACTTCAATGGTTCTATGGGGCGATAAGGTGTCTAAAATTTCTGGATTGGATATAACTTCCCCTAGTTTTCGCACAGACGAAGACTGTTCAAAAAGGGAGCGAACAAGGGTTTTGCTCATAGGTGGGCAAAGATACTACAGGGCTTTCATTAAATAAAACAGGAAACCAATTTTTCTAAATGTTCTGCCGAGTTGTACACGTTTGGAGAAACACGAATGGCATTTCCTCTAATGGATACAAGAATTTTTTGAGCCGAAATTTTTGCTCTCACCACTTCCATGTTTGAGCCACTGGGCAGGTAAATTCCAAAAAGATGCTGTCCTCGACGGCTCGCTTCTTCTATAAAATATCCTTTTTGAGCCAATTGATCTATGGCGTCTTTGGTAATGCTATGACAGTAATCCTGAATCCCTTGAGGTGTCCATGCCATAAGTTGTTTAATACCTTCCGTGAGCATGGGAACTAAAATAAAGTTACTAGATTGACCAATGTCGTAACGAGCCGCTTTAGGTTTAAAATTGTGACTATAGTGTACCAATTTGGAAAAGTCCTCGGCATTTTCATGGTTCATCCAATTATTATCTAAAGGGGTACCGTGATCAAAACGTTCACCAAAATAGCCAACGGCAAGACCATAGGCGCCCATCAACCATTTATAGCCGGCACAAATAAGGGCATCCGGCTTAATTTCTTCCGCTGAAAAGGGCATCGCTCCCACGCTTTGTGTGCCATCAATAATAAGATAAGCGCCTACTTCATTGGTTCGGCTTCTTATAGCTTTTAAATCGAATTTAGTTCCGTCGGCCCAATGGACAATGGGCAGGGATACGCATTTCGTTTTGGGAGAAATTGCCTCCAAAATTTGTTCATTCCAACGTTGTCCTCGACCCTTTTCCAGGGGAGGAGCAGCGATCGTATTCACGACGACACCTTTTTCGGTTGCCAGTTGTTGCCAGGTATAATAGTTACTGGGGAATTGTTCTTCGAGTACCACGATTTCGTCTCCCTTTTCGAAGGGAATATTTTTCATGGCGGTACCTATTCCGAAGGAAACGGATGCTAAAATGGCGATACGTTGTGAATCGTTGACCGAGATCAACTGAGCGAAATGATCTCGAAGAACTTCTTTTTCTGAAAAGAAATCGGGTGCCAAAATATCCGATGGTTGTGACTTTCTTTTAAGGAAATGGATTCCTATTTCCTCGACGGCCTTCAATTGGGGCGACATATAGGCTCCGTTGAGATAGATGATCTCATTATTTAAGCTGAAAAGGTGTTTTTGATTTTGTAGGTGCATAGATCTAGAAATTATGTGCCTTGTCTATTTTAGTATTGCTTAATTTGTTAATACAGGCCTCCCGAACCTTCCAAAGTGCATCAAATGACAGGTCAAGATCGCAAGAAGTTAACCAATTCCGAAGAAATTCTTTGTGATAAGTTACTTTAAATTCAGAAACCTGATCGGGGACAATGGTTTGTTCCTCCAGGAGATCTGCCTCCCAATTTTTGGTATTAGAGTTGGACTGCGTAAAGTCTTTTCGCTGCCCCTTGATTTTTAGATAACAATGTGCTTCTGGCAGGTAAGCGAGTCCGTTTTCAGCTAAAAGGTTGCCAATACCTGGAGTGTTTTTAGGATTCATTTTATAGATGCCCATGATCAATTGAACGTCGTTTAAGTTGTTACGTTGGGCTATTTCTTTCAGGTAGGCGTGCTTGCTGCTACAGCTTCCTTTTCTTTCAGAAATCACTAAGGAAAAATCGGATCTATTTTTATTTCTTCCGTAGGGCAAATTTTGGACAAAAGCGGTGAGGGTGGCCCAGTCGTATATGTTTAATGGCTGCAATTGAGCCGTCCATGCATCGGATGAATTTAGGGGTATGATCATAGCGCATTTTAAATACTACCTAAAAGTACTATTTTAGAGAGGATTCTGGATGCAGAAAATTAAAAAACAGTGAATTTTTCAGTGGATATTTTCAGAAAAAAATAATAACAAAGGTTATATTTGTAGTCTAATTTTGAACTATGTCATTTACAGATTTATTTGAGAGCGGAGAACATTCTCGAAACTTGGGTCACTTTGCTTCTATTGCAAATATCGCCTTTATTGATGGTGCATTAAATCCGGAAGAGGAAGCGCTTCTTAAACGATTTGCACGCAAATTAAACATTACCGACAACGAGTATGCCGAGGTGCTAAAAAACCCTAGCAAGTACCCTATTAATCCACCAAACTCTGCCGATAAGCGTTTGGAGCGTATGCATGATCTATTTGATATGATTTTTGCAGATCACGATATTGACGAGGAAGAACATTCACTTATTGAAAAATACGCGATTGGATTGGGTTATACCGAAGCACTTGCCGAGAAATTGATCAAGCGATCTATTGAAATCTACCAAGGCGGTTTGGATATGGAAGATTACCGTTATTTATTGAACAAAAAATAAACTGGATTTCCGGTTACCGAATGAGCTTTTCGATACATTTGAAAAGCTCTTTTTTTGTATATGGTTTTGGTAAAAAATGAGCAGCCCCAGCGTTAAGAAACTCTTGCTGTTCCAAAATCATTGTGCTACCGCTAGCTACTAAAATGGGTGTAGAGGAAACGGTTTTTTCTGGATGCTGTTGAAGCTTCTCGATAAATACAATGCCGTCTTCATCGGCCAGGTTGTTCTTGCTAATAATTAAATCGTATTTTCTGTTTTCAAGAAGATCGAAGGCATGTTCGGCATTACTGGCTATTTCAATCACATAACCTTTGTCGTTATGAAGAAAGGTCTTCATTAATAGCATTTGATTATCCGGTTTATCTTCCACCACGAGAATGCGTTTACTTTGATAGATCCCGGAACCTTTTTTAATGGTCTTTTTCTCTCGTTTGGACTTTCTTTTTTCGAACGGAAGACTACATAAAAATATGGCGCCATGTTCGGCCCCATTAGACACTTGTATGTTACCCTGTAGCAGATCCACCAGATCTTTTACTATTTTTAATCCAAGACCTTCTCCAATAGGTTTTTCTTTCTCCAATTTTAGCTGGTAGTAGGATTCAAAAACATGGTCAAGTGACGCTTCTGGAATCCCGGTTCCTGTATCTGAAACTTCAAAATGGACCAGGGCCATTTTTTCAGAGGTATCTTCAGAAAAAATTTTTAACGTAACAGTACCTTCCTTTGTATTTCTAAAGGCATTTTCCAGCAAATTGAATAGAATTTGGTTAAGCCGAACCGGATCTCCAATAAAGGTTTTAGGCACCTTCCCAACAATATCCACGATAAGTTCAACGGCAGTACTATTATATTTTAAACTGAAGTGTTGCTGCAGACTGGAAATGATAGAGGTTAAGTAAAAATTTACCTGCTTCACTTCAACAATTCCTCTTTCGATCTTTGAAATATCCAACATATCCTCCATAAGCATTTTGATATGGGTGCCGGTTTTACGAATTACTTTTATCGTTTCGTATTGATCGTAATTGAGCTTGGTTTCCGCCAGCAGGTCCATAAACCCGAGCATATTATTAAGCGGATTTCGAATTTCATGATTTAAGTTGGACAAAAAACTATTCTTAAAGTCTGCTTTGGCTACCAAGAGCCGTTTTTCGAAATCTAATTTGCTTTTAGCGATTGAATTTTCGTTTTTCTCCTGGACCAATGGATGAGAGGCTTCGTAATGTTCCGTAAAATCGAAGAAAAGTATATACAATTGCTCTTTTTGACGGAGTATTTCAATATCCACAATTTTCTTTACCGAATGAATCTCAAGATTCACACATGGGAAGGTAATATTTTGAGTGATAGAGGGTAGTAGGTATTGGGTGGTTTCAAGGAACGGGTGTAATGAAGAAAGCGTTGTGTTTTTTGAGATCTTGAATATAGCATTATCGCTTGAGGTAACAACTCCCATCTCCGAAACTTCCAATTGTTGGATTCGTTTATTAACGAAGCTCTTCTTCAATTCACTTAAGCTCATTTTACAGCATTTTTTTTGCAATATCGGAGAACATTGCTTCTACATTATTTCCAGATTTGGCACTGGTGAAATGACAGTTTTCAAAAGGGCTGTCCTTAAAGAAACTCTCGGTAAACTCCTTGGTAAACAAATCGGCTTTGTTTCCTACGAGGCAGATTGGAACTTTCGGGAAATGTTGCCCCAGAAAAGCAAACTCATCGTTTATATTTTCATAGGTTTCCGGGCGGGTGATATCAAAAACGTATATGAAGCCATGGGTGCCGATTAGATAGGAATCTCGTGCTTTTTCAATGGACGTATTTCCTTCAATATCCCAAATAATTAGAGTTAACGGATGGTCATCAACAAGAAGTTCTTTCTTTTTAACATGTACTCCCACGGTAACCAGATAGTCTTCGCTAAAGGCTTCATCTACAAAACGACGAAGCAAACTGGTCTTTCCTACACCAAAATGGCCCAGGAGCACAACTTTTTTAGGATGAAGCATTAGGTTTGTTTTAAAGCGTAAATATATTCAATATTGATATTAGCAGACCACCGGAGACAGTCAAATATGTACCTTACGTCGAAAACCATAGTTATTAGGTGTTGAAATCGAAGTCCAATTCTTCACGAATTTGAATGGCCTTTAGATGAAAGCCACCAACTGATTCTTCAATTTCCTGGAGTAAAACTTGTTGTTCTGGGGAGACTTTGGTTTTCTTGAGTTGTTGGATTCGCACTACCAATTTTTCCATTTCAATGATCAATTTAGCATCGATTCTGGCTCGCATAAAGTCCAAATAGGCCTTTTTTTCCTCCAAATGTTTTCTTCTTAATTCGTGCTCCTGTTCGCTTAACATGGCCGATTTTTTCTCCTGTGTCGCTTCGTGCAAGTGTTCGTAGTGTTGCGAATAATCGAATAAAAGGATGGCTAGAAAGCCACGTTCCATTTTAATGGTAATATCACAAATGACCTGTTTATTTTGTATTTCTAATTGCACGCATGGGAAGGCCAAACTACTTTGTATGCCTATTCCATTTTCTAATTCGTTTTGCAGGCTTTCAAAGAAAGGGTGAAGTTGGTAGAGATTATCATTGGTATCCAATTGGAAAAGCGTATTGCTGCTATGGATAATCTCACCCGAAGGTTTGGCGTGGATTTCCTGAATTTTTTTTGAGAAAAAAGTGGTTTGGGTATTCATGTTCCAAAAGTGTTTGCAAGGTCTGTAAATAGTTCTTGGATGCCTTCTCCCGTTTTAGCACTCACAAATGCATCAACTTTAATATTTTTTTTATCCAAATAAGCCTGTACTTCAATTGAATCTTTCTCGTCTTTTTTGTTTCCAACCACCTTAAAAACCACTTGAGGATACCTCTTTTTAATGAAATCTACTTCTTCATCCAAATGCTGGTATGTAAAAGGCCTTGTAATGTCAAATACATAAATAAAACCATTGGAGCCCAATAAATAGGAAGCTCTGGTACCTGCAACTGTGGCAAATCCTTCCAAATCCCAAATGATCATGGATAACAGATTTCCAGATGGCAACTCAATTACTTTCTTTTTTATCTGTACGCCCAACGTTGGCATATAGTCTTTTTCAAATATATCTAGTAAATACCTTCGACTGATAGAGGTTTTTCCAACTCCAAATTGTCCAAGGATCACTACTTTTTTTGTTATTTCCATTTTTCGAAAAAAGATTCCAAAAACCTGTCAATTTCGTCTCTGCTTAGATGAGAAACCTTAGGGGAAAGTTTTTGCGATAATTTTAATAATTTGTTTTCAATTTTGCTTTCAAAGGAACGATTGTAATTTCCAGAAACAACCACGGCAATGTAATAGCTGAAGAAGTTTTGAATATGTAAAGTGTACAGTTCGTATTCAATGGCTTCTAAGTTTTGAGAGCCACCTCCAAAGGCATCTTCTACAAAACTTTTAATGGCAGTTAACATACCAGAGACCATATCCTTATCCAGAGTTTCCGTTTTACTCAAATTTCCAAGTAAAATTCCAGACCCTTTCTGAATCACGAATATTTGATTAATCACCGGCGGATCGGCCTCGATAAGTAATAGATCACTCTCCTTTATACCCGTAACTTTAGATTTAAACTTCCGTTTGATACTCGAAAATGAAAAGGTGTTGCTTACCTTTTTATTGATGTTCTCGGATAGCCTTTTAATTTCGTTTTGAACATAACGCTTGATCATTTTACCCATTATGGGATACAGTGCTTCCACTACCTGGTCTTTGCTATTTTCAATTTGTTGTTGGAGTGCTTCCGTTATCGTGGGGCCAAGGGTGGCTGGAATTTCTGTGATAAAGGCATCCAATTGTTCCTTAATTATGGGGTCTACTTTTTTCGAAAGTTTTTCTCGTTGTTCAATGGTTTCGGTAATGAGCTCCAGGCGTTGGTTCACAGCATTTGCGATTTCCCTGTCGTCTACCAACAGGATTTCACGAAGCAACTGCAATTTGTCTTCTTGAACCTTAGCCATAACCCAAAAAGTTGCCTTAAGAACTTATTTTATCGCCCAAATTCCTAAGTAGTTTTCCTAACTCTTTTCGACTTACCTTTTCTTCAGCAAGGGCTTCCGTTTTGGCTTGTAGACTATCTTCTAGATCAGTGATCCTTATATTCACATCGGTGCTGAGGGAATCGATGGATTGCATCAACTCATTACGAACTTCATCGATATAATTTTCCAGTACCTGTTTCTTCGCTTTAATTTCTTTTCGAATGGTATCAAACTCACTGTCATATTGTTCTATATTCTCACCAAAAATGAGATTTTTTATAGCTTCAATCTTAGAATTTGAATCGGCCGGAGTAGATGGAGGTGGAGTAGTCTTTTTCTTTGCCATTTGCCAGAGGTTGTCTTTGTTTAAATAAAAGTAAGAAAAAAACCAGCAAAAGCAAGGGAAAGAAAGCCCTATTTATTTTGCATAAAAGCTTCGGCTTTTTCGACCATGCTTTTACTTCCGCAGAAAAAAGGAACCCTTTGATGCAATTCGGTGGGTTGAATATCCATAATGCGCTCGAAACCATTACTTGCTTTAGCTCCGGCTTGTTCGGCAATAAAGGCCATTGGATTACACTCATACAATAAGCGTAACTTTCCATCAGGGTCTTTTGCCGTATTTGGGTAGATATAAATACCACCTTTGATCATGTTTCGATGAAAATCGCTCACCAAAGATCCAATATATCGAGAGGTATAGGGGCGATCACCTTCTTCTTTTTGACAGTATTTAATGTAATCCTTAACACCTTGTGGAAAATGAACATAATTTCCTTCATTAACAGAGTAGATTTTCCCTGTTTTTGGAAATTCCATATTGGGGTGAGAAAGGTAATAAGTTCCAATGGCTGGATTTAACGTAAAACCATTCACACCATGTCCTGTGGTATATACAATCATGGTAGAGGTTCCATAAATAATATAACCCGCAGCTACTTGTTTATTGCCTGGTTGTAGAAAATCTTCTAAGGTCACCGGAGTGCCTTCAGGAGTGACCCTTCTGTATACTGAAAAGATAGTTCCTACCGATACATTTACGTCAATATTGGATGAACCGTCCAGCGGGTCAATAAGAACTACATATTTGTTGTCATTCTTTTCATTGCGACCCTTAATAACAATAAAATCGTCTTCTTCTTCGCTGGCAATTCCGCAGACAATTTCCCGGTTGGTCAATCCTTTAATGAAAGCTTCATTGGCGTAGACGTCCAGCTTTTGTTGATCTTCACCCTGAATGTTTGTGTCTCCTGCGGCGCCGAGAATGTCAACAAGTCCTGCCTTATTTACCTCGTGGTTAACTACCTTGGCGGCCAGTCTAATGGAGTTGATTAATCGAGATAATTCGCCAGAAGAGTATTTAAATTCGCTTTGATTTTCGATGATAAATTCTCCAAGAGATTGATTTCGGGTGGCCATAGAGGTTGATTGTCTAGAATTTCAGCAAATATCGTCATTTTTAAGAAATTTGAACCGATATTTGCTATTGAAAAATCACTATTTATGAATACCATTATTAGAAAAGCCAAAGTTGAAGATATGCCTTCAGTTTTGGAACTCATTCGTGAATTGGCTGTTTTTGAGAAAGAACCAGTGGACGTTGTGGAGGTGACGGTTGAAGATCTGGAGCAAGAGGGTTTTGGAGCGAATCCACAGTTTATCTGCTTCCTGGCAGAAGTAGGTGCGGAGATCGTTGGAATGGCCCTGGTTTATTTCCGGTTTTCTACCTGGAAAGGTCGCACGGTTCATCTGGAGGACCTGGTTGTAAAGGATCGTTATAGAGGACATGGAATTGGCGACTTGCTATACACCAAAGTGATGCAATATGCCTTGGAGCAGGGTGTCAAAAGAGTGAACTGGGTAGTGTTGGGCTGGAATGAAGGTGCCATCCGATTTTACGAGCGAACAGGAGCGACAGTGATGAACGAATGGTGGCAGGTAGAAATGGAAGAAAAAGCGATTAAGACATTTTTAGAACAAAAAAAATGAAGGTATTCAAATTTGGAGGTGCATCCGTGAAGGACGCCGAAGGAGTTAAAAATTTGGTTGCGGTCCTTAAAGCAACGGGAGAGAATGATTTGGTGGTAGTAGTTTCGGCTATGGGTAAAATGACTAATGCCTTTGAAAAAATAGTCCTCGAATATTTTAAGGATATTACTTCATATAAAGCCGCGAAGGCAGAAGTTGTTGAGTTTCATAAAGAGATTTTGAATGACCTTTTTCCAAATCAATCTCACCCAGTTTTTAAAAAAGTAGCTGGTTTTTTCAGTCAAATGACTCATTTTTTGGAAACCAATAAATCTACTAATCATGCCTTCGTGTACGATCAGGTGGTAGGCTATGGTGAGTTGGTTTCGACAACGATTGTTTCAGAATATCTCAATTCAGAAAATATAAAAAATACCTGGCTAGATGTGCGCCAGTGTATTGCCACGAACGATTACTATCGGGATGCTAAAGTAGATTGGGAAAGTACGCAAAAGCGCATTTTGGAAAAAGTAACTCCCAAGGGCCTGACCATTACCCAGGGGTTTTTGGGCGCCGAAGGGTCCAACAACTTCACCACCACTTTAGGAAGGGAAGGGAGTGATTATACTGCGGCTATCTTTGCTTACTGTTTGAATGCGACAAGTGTGACCATTTGGAAAGATGTTCCCGGAGTGTTGAATGCAGACCCGAGACATTTTAGTAATACTCAATTGCTTAACCATATTTCGTATCGGGAAGCCATCGAACTGGCCTTTTACGGAGCCTCTGTAATTCACCCTAAAACCTTGCAGCCTTTACAACGAAAGGAAATTCCGTTGTTTGTAAAATCGTTTGTCAATCCTATGCAAGAGGGCACTTGTGTTGGTAAAGGAGTTACCTTGGATCCGATGACTTCTTGTTTTATTCTGAAGAAAAATCAGGTATTAATAGCCCTTTCCTCTTTGGATTTTAGCTTTATGATGGAAGATAATTTTCGGGATGTTTTCAACTTAATGCACCGTTATAAGATGAAGGTTGAACTCATCCAAAACTCCGCCATTAGTTTTTCGGTATGTCTGGATAATAAATATGATAATTTAGAGCCTTTGCTTAATCAATTGCGTTCTACCTATAAAGTTAATTTTTATGAGAATGTAACGCTTTACACCATTCGTCATTCTCAACCTAATGAAATTAAGGCGCTTACCGAAAACAAAACGGTGCTTTTAAAGCAGGAAAGTAGCGAAACGGTGCAGTTAGTTGTACAGGAATAAAATAGATTGCTTTCCCTATATTTGTCGTTAAACTAATCCAATCTCCTCATGGGTCTTGTCACTGCCAAAGAAGTTGCCAAAGCCATAAAAGTTGATAAACTCGGCTTTTTGGGCACGTTTTTGGGATGGACAATAATGAGAGTGTTAAACATTTCTACCTGCAACAAAATTTATGATCGGAATAAGCATCTTCAGGGCCTGGAATTCATAAATGCGTTATTGGCAGAGTTTGAAGTGGATTTTGAGATCCCCGAAGAAGATTTAAAACGAATTCCAAAAACAGGACCTTTCATCACTATTTCTAATCATCCACTGGGAGGCATTGATGGTATTCTCTTGCTAAAATTATTATTAGAGCGACGCGATGATTATAAAATCATAGCAAATTTTTTACTGCACCGTATTGAGCCGCTTAAACCCTACGTAATGCCAGTAAACCCTTTTGAAGAACATAAGGAAGCTCAAAACAGCATGATTGGTTTTAAGGCAGCGTTGAAACATTTGAGAGAGGAGTGCCCATTGGGTGTTTTCCCGGCGGGAGAGGTATCTACCCAAAAGGAGGACAAAATTATTATTGATAAACCCTGGGAACCTGCCGCTATGAAGCTCATAAAAAAGGCTCAGGTTCCGGTAATTCCTATTTATTTCCACGGAAGAAATAGCAAGAGTTTTTATCGGTGGGCCAAGCTAAGTGACACGCTGCGAACTGCCAAGTTGCCTAGTGAGTTGCTTAGTCAGAAGGAGCGTGTTTTAAAGGTTAGAATTGGAAATCCTATTTCGTTAGCAGATCAGAATGAGCACGAGAGCATTGAATCGTACACTCATTTTCTTCGGAAAAAAACCTACGTGCTTTCTAATCCGTTCGAGAAGAAAAAATTATTAGAGAATATTCCTAAGACCATAAAAATTTCAAAATCCCCAAAAAAAATAGCCGGGCCTATTTCGGTAGAAGCGATGGAAGCGGAAATAGCCAAGCTTACGGAAGAAGGAAAACGTTTGTTGGTTAGCAAAAACTACGAAGTACTTTTGGCACCAGCCACAGACATCCCTAATGTTTTACAGGAAATTGGCAGACTTAGAGAGATCACCTTTAGAGAAGTTGGTGAAGGAACCAACCAGGCCACTGATCTCGACGAATATGACTCTTATTACCACCATATGTTTTTGTGGGATAATGATGCCAAAATGCTTGCAGGAGCCTATAGAATGGGGTTGGGAGAAAAGATATACGAAAAGCACGGGATTGACGGCTTTTATCTACAAAGTCTTTTTCGTTTCGAGCCTGAGTTGTACGATATGATGGGGAAATCCATTGAAATGGGACGTGCATTTATCATCAAACAGTACCAACAACGTCCCATGCCTTTGTTTTTGCTGTGGAAGGGAATTGTGCATACGACCCTTCGATTCCCTAAACATAAGTTCTTGATCGGTGGGGTGAGTATTAGCAATCAATTTTCTGAATTTAGTAAGAGTTTGATGATTGAATTTATGAAATCCAACTACTACGATCCGTATGTTGCACAGTACATTCATCCTAAAAAAGAGTATAAGGTAAAACTCAAAGATGCCGATAAAGACTTCATTTTTGATGAAAGTGAGGCCGACCTCAACAAGTTCGACAAGTTGATTGATGAAGTAGAACCCGGGGCATTACGTTTGCCTGTGCTCATTAAAAAGTACATCAAACAAAATGCGAAAGTGGTTGCCTTTAATGTTGATCCTCTTTTCAATAATGCCGTGGATGGTTTGATGTACATTCGTATTGCAGATCTTCCCGAGAGTACTGTAAAACCCGTCATGGAGGAATTCCAGGCCGAATTGGAAAAGAAGTACGCCAATGGTAGCAAGAATCTGGAAGAAGAGTGATTCTTATTCTAACTTTTCCTTAAAAATGGCGTGAATAGATTTTTTCAATTTCCTAATGGATGAGTCATATTCCTTATCAAAACTAATGAAACTACGATTTTGCAATTGCTCTGGAATATTTTCTTCAGAAATACCGTTATAAAGAACCGGAATAATGGACTTACCTTCTTTTACCGCTAAATAGTAGGCTCGATTTAATTCATCTTTTACCCATTTAGAGTTATTTGAATCTTCAGAAATTATAATGAGAAAAAAGTCACAATCCTTAATGCCTTGATTATATTTATCTATAAATATTTCGCCTGCGTTAATGTCGTCAACTGAAGTCCACGTATCTATATTTGCATCTATCAAGTCTGCTTGTATCTTTAACATAAAGGCTTCATCCATTGATGAATGAGATAAGAAAACTTTGGATTTTCTATGTCCCTTCAGACCCTGTTTTATATGCAATGGGTATGTTAGGAAATTCTTTCTTCGCTAACTGAGCTCTTAAATGCGCGTACAGATATATGTAAATTCCATATCGTAACCCAAATCCGGCAAGTTGAATTTCTTCAACGCCAAATTTCTGGAGTATTCTCGAGTATACTGGAAGGCCACAAAACATCTTGAATTTGCTTTTGTCCGATTCAGATAACTTGTCATCTCTTGTCAAGGCATATAGATCAGATACTTTAGGAAACTTATTTAAATTTAGAGCAAGATTTTCAATTCTATCATCAATTTTATTCAATGAGAAATTTCGATTATGAGCTAGTGAATTTTTGCCTTTAAACATGTCATGAAGTGCGGACCCCATCCCATAGAATAATTTCTTGGTGTCCTTGGTTTTCTCAAAATAATCCCAGTTTTCTAAAATACTTTCAATGTAGCTGTCGAGACTATCTATCTGGTCAGGAATGGTAAATTGAGAATGTTTTGGGTCAATGGCGTTTCCCTGTTTGTCCAGGTCAAAAAATCGATCACGCAGGGATTGGGTTCCAAATTTACCGATGGATTTATGTTCATAGATATTTGGAGTCTTAGGATCAAAATAGGAAACTTCTGTCGAACCTCCACCTTGATCAATTAGGAAAACCAAATCATAGTCCGAAACATTTGGGGCTTCATGGTGAGCCTCAGCGGTATATCCAACCGTATACTGAAGTGAAATTAAGGAAAGATAGGATTCTTCGTCCTCAGATAGCACAGTTAACGGGAACCCTGTTTCTTTATGAAAATGATTAAGCACTTCATCTTGATTGGATAACCATCTGAATATTTCTGTCCCAAAAAGATGTACGTCCTCTTTTTTAAGGTTTCCTTTTTCAAGAAGTTCACGAACGTAAAAGCGAATAAAACTTATGGTTTTACCCAGTCTATGACTTCTTGTACTAAGTTTGTTGGCTCGATCTACATCCTCTCCCAGCAGATAAAAGCCAGAGTCATTAAATAGGTACGGGTGTCCAATCCACTGAATTGAGTCCCCAGATGGAACTCTTTTAGGAGCAATTAAAATACGATTTGCATTTGTCCCAATGTCGAAAATTACCACTAGAGGAGCACCTTCATTTTCATTTAGAAATTTATGAAATCGCTCTAGGATGTGGTTGTTTATTGTATGTCTATTCATCATTCCAGTTTTGTTCTAAAAACTCATTAAATAATTCTTGAAACTCGACGTCATCCACTCTTTTTAGTCTTGCAATGGTATCTAGTAGTTTGTTTTTGTCTTTTATCAAAAGGTAAATTCTGGTAAAGTCTCGGTCTTAACCGATTCCCAGACAGTTTTTAATAGCAGAGAGGTTACCTCAACCGCATCGAAAAAACGGTTGGATTTGCCTTCTGTTATTTGACACTTCCAAAAACTATTACCAATATTTGTTTTCACAGATTTAACCAAGGTTCCTTCCGAAATTTGAGTTAATTTATTTGTGTTTTTTTCGACCGAAACACCGGTGTACGAATGATTGGAATGAATAAAAACAACTGAAGGTAGATGCAATTCACCCCCAATGACAGGGCCAGAATCGGAATCTACCAATTGATCAATTTGATGCTGTCACCCTTTTTTTATGAAGATCAAATAAATGGCAGGTGATATTCGTGGTTCCTAAATCGATTCCCACAATGTAATTATTGTTCATTTTATTCAGGTCTAAATTCATTAAAATAAAAGCCAATAATTCTAATTAAGGAAGTAGCTAAAAGTAATAATATAATATGGGAGTCCCTCAAAGATATGTTTTTTTGTTAGAAGAAAAGAGACCTACAAGATTTCATTGGAATTTGAGAAATACCCGCAGCATATACATTGGAGTTGGGTGATGTTTTTTTAATTACCTTAGTTATGAGCAAATAACACCAACATGAATCTACCTACCAATATCGATGAGGTAATTGCGCATCTCGACCTCATCATCTCGACCGAAACTACTGCCAAGAGCACCCTAGCCTTTTTTCCTGTTTTGTATAAAAAAGTCACTGAGCGCATTAAACTGGGCATTCAGAATAAAGAATTTGAAGATAACCCTAGGATGGAACGTCTCGATGTTATTTTCGCAAGCCGCTACATTGAAGCTTATGAACAGTTCAAGGCTGGAGAAACACCTACAGAAAGTTGGCAAATAGCTTTCAATGCGGCACAAAAGAAGCTCATTATTATGCAACACTTACTGCTGGGCATTAATGCTCATATCAATTTGGATCTGGGCATTGCAGTGGCAGAGACTATTGGGAGCGAAGGAAACATGGAGTCCATTAAAAATGATTACAACAAGATTAACGAGATTTTGGCTGCTATGGTTGCAGGTGTAGAAGATAGCATTGGTAAGGTTTCTCCCATTTTCTATCTGCTGGAAAAAATAGGAAAAGGGCGGGAAGATAAGATCGTTACATTTAGTATCGATATTGCGCGTGATGAAGCCTGGGCTTTTGCCAATCAATTTCATGTGGCCGACAATAAAGCGGAAACGATTGCCAAAAGAGACGTCATTATTGCAACGTTGGGGAACAAACTCATCAACTCTAAGAGTCGAATTTTACGATGGGTGATTCGTTTTATTCGCTTTTTTGAAAGTAAAAATGTTTCCCGAGTGGTATCTAATCTATCGGAATAAACTCTAATGGAAACCTTGAAGAAATTGGTCGTCCAAACCACTTGGCGATCACATTTTCGGCAGGTTTATAACGTGGTGAAAAGCTCAAACTTTTGGACGCTCTTTCGGGCCTACTTTGCGTATTCCATTGCCAGATATAGAGTCCAGCAAACCAATCTTGCTCCCATAACTTTTGAAATAACGCTTCATAAGCTAGCATCTGCGTTCGATCCGATTTTTCTTTGTACAAAACCCCCAAACCATGTTCCCACTCCCAAGGCTTTATAGTGCTAGAAGATTCACTTTTATAACCCACTTCTGTAAAAAGAATGGGCCTTTGGTGTTTTTCTGATAGACCTTTCAACAAATGCAGGTGTTCATTCCAGCCATTTTTAATAGTTTCTAAATCTGGGTTTTCTGTATCGGTAAGTGGAAAATAGGCCTGAATTCCAATATAGTCCATCTGGTCCCAAAATGAAATTTCGTTGTAGTCGCCATCCCAATTAGCCGCATACGTTAGCCTTCCGTTATAAATTGATTTTATTTCTGAAATGAGCTGATCCCATTTTTCTGGTTGCTGAGCAATGGAGGTTTTTAATTCAGTGCCTACGCAAAATAATGCCACACCGGTTTCCTGGGCCATTCTTGCGTAATGAAGCATGTTAACTCGGTAAGAATCGAACCAAACATCCCAGTCGGCGCTGGTCTCAAAATTGATATTGGACCGCCATCCACTTTGCAACCAAAGATGTGGTTTTAATTGGACATGAATGCCTTTATCATGCAGTTGTGAAATTGTTTTCAGAAAGACCGAATCACGTTTGGACCAATGAGCATAGGTTTCTCGTAGACGAACTTCAGTAGATTGTTCATCTTTCTGGTCTAAGAACGGTATAACCGCCACCCACTCAATATTCGTTTTTACCAAATCTTTGACTGCTTCTTCACGTTCATTCCTCCAGCCAAAAACACTCATTCCTCTATGTTTCCCGTCGTCTTTGAACAAGTTATTTGAAACTCCAGTTCTATTTTCGACTGAAGTGTCCCACACAAAACTGAAGTCTTCTTGGGTGTTCCAATGCACCAAACTTTTATAACCTCCCACCAAAATAAAGAGTGGAAGTAAAACCAAAAGACACAGTCGCTTCAGAAAAAATAAAAATCCTTTAACCCGAAAAATGCGAATGAAATAAAGAATCAAATAAAATAGGCCTAGTACTAAAACAAAAACCAAATGTACAAATAGCTGAAAGGCACCGTTCCCTAATAATTTCCACAAAATATCGGTGGTTTCCAAAAAGGAGATACCGCGTGAGAGAAGAATAAAGAGTAACCACGTGAACATTCCTATCCAATTGAATAGGTATATCAAAAGTGTAGTGCGGACGAATTTTTTCATACGAAACTCCCAATAAGAGTCCGAAAGGTACTATTTGTTACACAATAAGAGTACGGTCCGCATAACGCCAATTGTAATTGCACACTCCCAATACGTTGTCTTTGCTATGCGTTCCGAATTTTTTGGTCAATTTAATTAAAGTGGGAAAACCGTGTGTATGGAGGCAATGTTAAACCCATTTTCTATAACGGTTTGATGTGCTTTGGATTTGGGGTCAATAACAGGATTGGTATGATTAAAATGAATAAAATAGATTTTCTTTTTTTCTGAATTGGCCAACTCCTTGAATTTTTCCATGCTTTCAATGATAAAGGGATGTGGTATTTCTGAAATATCCCTGGAGTTGATTTCCACTCCATCGTAAAAGGTAGCATCCAAAAAGGCATAATCAACTTGTGTAACTACCTCTGAAATATCCAATGCCCACTTTTCCCATTTATCAATGTCCGGAATAAAAAGAGCAGTTTTTTCAGGGCCGATGATCTTGTAGCCTACAGTTTCTGAAAATTCATCCCGATGTGGTACTTGAAGTGGTACTACATTAAGATTAGAGGTGAGCTTTATTTCCAGGTCGTTTTGAATCTGCTTAATTGAAATGTTTTCATCGGTCACTAATTGACTCCAGGGACCGTTGGATTCTAAAAAGGTCTTCATTTTGGGCATGGTATATACAGGGACCTGTTGCGCGTTGGTGGCTTCTTTTCCCAAATACATCAAGCCTGTATAATGTCCAATATGCGCATGTGTCACAAAAATACCGTCGGGTAGTTCTTTTTGGCTATTTGAAAATTGTTTCAGTTTCTTTACCTGAGTAATAATGTCGGGAGTGGCTTCAAAAAGAAAGGACTGATCATGTTGCGGGTCGATCACCCCAAGCGAAACTACCTTCCGATCTTCATCTGGGTATTCAAACAGCAATTTGCAGCAATCTTTTTTACAGGCAATATGTGGAGAGCCGGCATCCTGAATGGTTCCCAAGATGACCAAAGAGGTCTCGGAAACTTTCTTTGAAACCTCTAATTCAATTTCAGTAACTATATATTCACCGGTCGTATCTTGACAACTTCCAAATAGAACCAAGAAGCAAAATGCAATGTAATATTTCATTCTTTAGGGGTGTGGTTTACGATGGTCAAATACTGGGTCCAAGGGCCAATTTCTTCTTTGTATTGCTTAGCCATCACTCTCGAAACCTGTGCAATATGTCCTAAGTCATGAACTACCCAAGCCGATAGCATATGATTCATTGTTACAGGTCCCAGTTCGGGATGAATGCCTTCCCTGATTAAGTCTTTTGAAGTCAGGAATTTTGATTTTAGTTTTTGAAGGTTTTGCTTCCGAAGTGTTTCAAATTCGTCTAATAGATCGCCTAAAGATTTTCCTTTGCTCATTTTAAATTGTGCGAATCGATCATAGGGTTCAAAGGTTTTTTGTTCAGAATCACTTAAAACAATTTCGAGCCGTGGCATCCAATCTGTTTTTTCTCCATGAACGAGATGGCCAACAACATCGTAGGGACTCCACGTATCTTTTCCTTCATTTTTATGGGTCCACTCTTGGGATAGGTCGTCCAGTAGTTGTTTCAAAACAGTTGGTGTTCTTTCTAGTACTGAAATGGCTTGGTTGAGTTCAAATTTCATAGCTATAAGTTGGCTTGCTCGATGCCTCTCAGGGAAAGTAATCGCATTGGGCGATTCTCAAGACACTTTTTATAATACATTATTGCAGTTTCGTTATTTTCCTGGCCAACCAACCAATCTGCATATAATTCGAGGGTTGGTTTTTGGATAAATGGTGGTCCAAAGCTATAACTAATACTGGATTCAAGTTCGATAGATTTTAGAAAAAACTCTTCAGCTAATTCAACATTTTCATCTAGGGTCGCAGCGAGACCTTTCAATTGAAATTGCCGTATCTGTGATTCTAAAATATCTCTTTTCGATACTTCATCACGGGTGACATTTGCACATAGTTTAGCCGCCCCATTGGTTAAAACGAAATTGGACCTATCTTCATCTTGCGCCATTTTACGAATCACCAGATCCAATCCGGATCGGTCCCCTTTGTGGTAAGCGATCATTCCATCAAGGAAGTGATATTGAGACCTGATCGAAATGTTTAAATCGGAAACATCGACAATGATATCGCCTATTTCTCCTAACCAATCATTGGTTTCAACTAAATAGGTGCCCTTTAAAAAAACGTTATGTACTCTGGCTCTTTTTGAAGGTTTTTCGGTCGCAAATTGGGTCATCTTTAGCACCATTTTTTTCGCTTCGTCTGGATTTTCTTTTTGCAGGTACCCATAGGCTAACCAGTGATATGCATGGTATCCAAGTGCGTCATTGTCCAACTTTTTGCGTTCTTTTCTATTTACGCTAGCACCGTATGAATTAATGTTGGACGAAATGACCTCGTCCCACATTCCCAAGGCGGCATAAATATGCGAAGGCATGTGAAGGGCATGGCTTGCGTCGGGAGCAACCTTTGCATACATATTGGCTGCATCTAAGGCCAAAGAAGCATGTTCAGGGTCGTCATATGAATGAATTAAATAATGCAATGCACCGGGATGATCAGGATTTTCTTGAATAATTCTTTTAGCAATATTGGCCCCGGCTTCATAACGACTCTCATCTCTATCCTGAGGCGCGACACCCAATAGGGAAATTGCATAGAACGCTGCTACTTCATGGTTGGTTGGGTATTTTTGAGTTAAACCTTTCATGAATTCAGAATAGGCTTTATCTCGATCAGGTTTTTCTTTATTACGTTCATACAATATATAAGTAGCTTCGATAAAGTCGCGTTCTAACTCAGTAGCATTTTGACTGAGGTCAATAGTCTCCAAGTTTCCCAACGCCTTAATACCATCATCATAGTTTTGTTCGCTCCACAAACTATGATTGTACGTCATGGCCTCTCCCCAATAAGCCATTGGCATTTGAGGGTCTATTTCCTGGGCTAACTTGAACGCTTCGCGGGCGTCTTCGTATTCGAAGGAATGTAATAACAACAAGCCTTTTTCGAAATGTGGTAGTGCTTTTTGCTTACCACTTACTTCAATAGTTACAACACCTAAATATTCTTTAACAGGTTCTTTGTCTTTGCAAGAAACCAATGTTAAAATGCACAATAAAAATGTAATATACCTCATGACCATAGCTTTGAAGAAATAGAATAATTGAAACGTATTGCTTAAAGGTAATGGTTTTTATTTATTCAGAATTAATAGCTAAACGGCGCCATTATGATGAGGTAGCAATCGTATTTTGGATTTTCGTAAAACTATTTTGGTTCCATAATTAAAAACACCGCGGTGCTGTCCCCAATGTTTACTACTTCATGCCATTCAACGACCTCGTTATAAAAATTGGTGCCGGTTGGAATGGTCACTTCTCTCACTCCTGTGGTGTCGGTTATGCGAAAAGTACTGCCAGCCAAAGTATAGCCGAAATGAGTGCCATGATGATGTTTTTCGTGTCCTACACCTGGAGGGAAGGTACATTTTAAGACTCTTAGGTCTGCATTGTCCTCCAACACTTCGCAAACCAATTGGCCTTTCCAACCTGCTGCTAGGGGATCGGGCAAGTCATTCTGATCTTTGCAACTTCCCAGGCAAAGGGAGAGGGAAAGGCATATGATAAGTAGTTTCATACTTTTTACTGAAATAAAACAAGAGCAATGGCAATAAGGGCGGGCAGGGCTTGAACCACGAATATTTTTTTACTCGCCGTAAGTGCACCAAAGATTCCTGCGACCGCAACACACCCCAAGAAGAACAGGGAAATATTGGTTTTCCACTCCATGTTTTCAATAAAGAAAGTCCAAATAAGACCTGCCGCCAAAAAACCGTTATACAAACCTTGGTTAGCAGCCATTGGCTTGGTAGGCTCAAACAGTTCTTTGGGAAATCCTCGGAATATTTTTCGCCCGAGCGTTGTCCAGGCGAACATTTCGAAATACAAAAAATAAAGATGCAAAAGGGCGATAACGCCAATCAAAATACTCGCTGCTAGTGTCATAAGTTGTGGATTGTGTTCCCTATAAAACTACAATAATATTTCCAAAAGGTCTGTTTCTTAGAATTGGAAATAGATAAATTGCTCGCCACTTCCCTGGGCAATACATATCAAGAAGAATAGAATGGCCCAGATGATTCCTAAAAGCCATGAAGGTATTTTTTGTGAGACCGCTTTCATGGAAGTATTTCTCATGATCCAATGACAAATAAACAAGCCAACAATAACAATGATTACCTTCATAATTTCAGCCGCCGGAAGAATCTTTTCTCCCTCGCGATTAAAGAGAAGCATAGAACTAATCATATTATTAGCGGTCTCAAATTCTTTGGCCCTAAAATACACCCAGGTGATATTTACACAGGTATAAGTAAGAAGGGCAAGAAAGATACCATTCCATGCGTTGATTTTAATTTTCACCAGAGGGCGTAATAGGCGTTCCACAATAAGATAGCTGCCATGCAAAGCTCCCCAAACCACAAAGGTCCATGCCGCACCGTGCCAGAGTCCGCCTAACAACATCGTAAGCGCTAAAGCTACGTACATGCGTGTAATCCCATGTCGGTTTCCTCCTAAGGGAATGTATAAATAGTCTCGTAACCATGAAGAAAGTGAAATATGCCAACGACGCCATAAATCGGAAAAACCGATGGCAGCATAAGGATACTTGAAGTTGTCGGGAAGTACAATTCCGAGCATAAGCGCAATCCCGATGGCACAGGTAGAGTATCCCGCAAAGTCAAAGAAGATCTGTCCGGAAAAGGCCAATGTCCCTATCCAAGCGTCCAATCCATGTATTATTTTTGTAGAATCAAATACCGTATCTGAGGTGGTTGCAAGCAAAGCATCAGCCAACACCACCTTTTGAAATATACCAATAGTGAGTAAGAACAATCCCCAAATAAATTGGTTCATGCTGGCCTTTTTAGGCACATAAAATTGTGTAATTAAGTCTTTCGCACGAACAATAGGCCCGGCAACCAGCTGTGGAAAGAAAGTTACATACAGTGCAAAGTCCAAAAAGGTACGAGCCCTTTCTGTCTTGCCTTTGTACATGTCAATAGTGTAGGACATCGTTTGGAAGGTGTAGAACGAAATCCCCATAGGAAGAATAATATCCATAGGACGTGCCTGAAATTCCCATCCAATAGTATGCATCAATGTGGTAAAGTTTTCAAGTAAAAAATTACCGTATTTGAAAAAAGCAAGAAAGCCCAGATTGACAACCATGCTTAAAATGAGCCACATCTTTCGACTGCGCGAATTTGTGACAATAGCGAGTTTTTTACCCGCCGTCCAATCGACAATCGTCGAAATCCATAATAAAATAACCAGAGGTGGATTCCACATTCCGTAGAATACATAACTAGACAATAAAAGCATCCGTTTTTTACCATTCCAAGACAGTAATTTGGAGTAATACAAGGCCAACACAATCATCAGGAAGGCCACAAAACTTAGAGAGTTAAATAGCATGATTAATTGGTTTTTGAAATTAATTTATCTTGAATTAAAATTTGAAGAAGCTCTTTGGTCAAAACTCTGGCATCGGGAGTGTATAAGTGTGATTCTTCGGGACAAGTAAATTGATTTAATTGCGGGTAATCTTCAAAATGATAGCCCGCACTATTGGTTTCAGCTAAAAAAGCATCCCAAAACGATTCACGAGGAATGTTTTTAAGTTCTCGTTCACGAAAACTACCACTGGAGGGAAGCCTTAGAAAGATGACCTTGCCGCCTCGCGCCTCCAACTTTGGAATCCATTCATTGTAGAAACCAACCACAGGTTCTAACACCGAAGGAGGTGCATCCGAACTAAATACGCGCCATGCAGTAATGACGGTATTGGCAAATGCTGTGTCCGTTTTAGTTTTTTCAAACATGGTGACATTCCGATCCTTATCAACAAAACCAAAATTATTGAATGGAATAGGCGGCGGGCCTTCTGTTCGATTGCCAAATTGAAATTTTTGAACCAAGGTCTTAAGATCAATATCGTCCGACCATTGTTCTTCTGAAGCATTCAGAAAAGAAAAACTGCGTTCTAAGGGTAGGGAGAGGTAATGGTTGGCTTTTTGAGCATAGGTTCGGTCATAGAAGTGGTCGATACGTACTTGGGCTCTATTCCACATAAAGCCTTTTTCAATGGGATTAAAAAATAACCCGGGTGCAATGCCTATAACAACGGTGCCAGCAAAGTTGGTGTTTTCAACGATGTCTTTGAAAACTGGAGTAGGTGTGGTCCCATCCGAGGCAAGCATGATAGGCCTTTTGCCTGTTATATGCTCCCATTCGTTGAGTTGAAGATCAAAATGAGCTCGAGAAGAGCCTAAAATGACCACATCGTCTTTAGACAGGTCATCTACTTTGGCACGGTTGACAGCCCATAAGGCCTTGTTATCATCCAATTCTGAAAAATACCCTTGGGATTTCCAATACAATTCCCAGGAGGTTAATAAGGCCAATCCAAGAAATAGGGCCACAGCCAACGATGATTTTAAATTCATACAGTACCATAAAGCACCACCATCGAATTAACGTAGGAGCCGGTAAAACTTTACCAGGAAAATTTGATTTTGGTTGTTAGTTAGGGTAAAGGTATGCAATTAAATGGATTAGAACATACGTATTAATGTCTACTATAGTTCTTTAGAAACAAATTCCTGGCAATACTCTTTTATTTCATTCCTTGCTTTTAGGAATGCCTCATGCTTTTCCTCATCAGTTCCTAAAACTTTGGAAGGATCAAAAAAATTGTGATGTAATCGTTGGGCATTAGGGGCCGCGATAAATGGACAATTTTCCTTGGCATGATCACAGACCGTGATCACGAAATCCCAGTCGATACCTTGATATTCATCTACGTGATTTGAAGTGTGATGAGCAATAGAAACCGAATCTTCTTCCATGATGGCAACCGCTCCGGGATTGAGCCCGTGGGTTTCGATACCTGCGCTGTAGATTCTGGCCTTTCCTTCGGCCATTTCGTTTAAGTAACCATGTGCCATCTGACTGCGACAGCTATTTCCAGTACATAATACTAATATATTTTTCATATAATTTATTTTTTTACTTCTTCTTTCGAGTAGTACATTGTCATGCCAAACCCCATCTCTTTGTGCAATTTGTTTGCGAATTCCTACCCTGCGAAATCCACATTGCTCATGCAGTTTGACGCTAGATAGGTTTTGCGTAAAAATATTGGCTTGAAGCGTCCAGATGCCTTCTTTTTCGCTTTCGGAAATGAGACGTGATAGCAACAACTTGCCAACTCCCTTTCCCCGATATGCCTTTGAAACATAGACCGTGTTTTCGGCAACACCGCTATACACCTCTCGTTTAGAAGCAGCACTCAGCGCGCACCACCCTACTACCATTTGGTCTACAATGGCAACAAACCTAGAATGGGGTAGAAATTTTTCGGTCCAGAATTTCCAAGAGGGCACCTCCGTTTCGAAAGAAGCAATACCTGTGCGTAAGCCTTCAAAATATATGGCAGAAACCTCAGCGTAGTGCTCCTTTTGTAACGGTATTATTTTCATGAATTAACAGCAACCACCCCCTGGTTCGCAACAAGCTTCGGCTGTTTCCACTGTTGCCGTTTCAGGCACTCCACAAGTTGATTTAGCCTTGCAATCGGTTTTTTCGGAAGCTAATTTAATAAGCAAATTGGATCCGCGTATTTCGTAATCGTTAACAAACAGCTGAGCCGTATGGAAAAGCTTGTTTCCGTATTCAAATTTGATTTCGGCTGCATCGTCATAAGCTTTCATGCCGCCTACTTTGTTGAGTATGCCCAGTGCTTTGTAGGTCGACATATATTCCGTTTTGCCTAATTCGGAAGGGCTCTCCCATAATTGGACGATGGTCTCGTTCCAGGCATCGGTATTTGCTCCACAATCCACAGCATCGATTTGCACGTGTTTCACTTCAGTAATATGATAATTGGCGCCCACCAATTGGCCTTCGCTATATTCAAAAAGCAATGATTTATCCTGATTCGCTTTTAATACTTCAAATAATTCTTGAGTTTTCATGATCTTACATTTATTCGTTTAACAGCACTTAGCTTCCGTAGTTTCAAAGAATTCTTGAAACAGGTTTTTAAGAGCAGACAATTTATCCTTATTAATTGTATAGTATTGACTTTTTCCCTCGA
Source organism: Bacteroidota bacterium (assembly GCA_039028295.1). GTDB lineage: Bacteria > Bacteroidota > Bacteroidia > Flavobacteriales > Flavobacteriaceae > Aureisphaera. The sequence goes on along the minus strand of JBCCIJ010000035.1, from coordinate 15,680 downwards.
ACTTACTCTTTAATAGTCCAGATTTTTTTATAACCTGGAGATGTTGAGAGGTCGTGGGTTGAGAGAGTTTTATTTTTTCTGAAATGTCCTTGCACAAACAACCGTCACAATCTCCAATATAATTGAGAATGGAAATACGAGCAGGATGGGATAACACTTTGGCCAAATCTGCCAGCTGATTTACACTCACGGTGTGCAGGTATCTTTTTGAAACGCCCATAATAGTTTTAGTTTTGAAAAAGGATGCCGTTAAGCTTCCTTTAATAATTCACATCATTTGTACATTGCAATATTACGATATTAATTTATATAAAAAAAGCTTTCGGAATAAAATGTTCCGAAAGCCTATTATTTTAGAACCAAGCTTTCTTACCTACTTGATAGGTTTGATAGAATTCTTCATCACTTTTGGTTAGGTATAAAATTCCTTCAATTAAGGAGACAATCCCAACAGCCATGATAATAAAAATTCCAATCAAGAAGCAATAGGTGAGGATTCCAATAATGAAGCCTCCTAATAGGATAAATCCTTCCTTATTGTAGCCTAATATAAACTTGTGAACCCCAAAATAGCCTACAAATATGGCCAAAAGACCCACTAATAGTTTTTTGTTTTCACCACTTTTTGTAGCTTCATTCCAGCCTTCTTTCATTTCACTTATCGTGTCCTTGGCTTCGTCTTTGATATGGTCTGTAGTACTTTCTGCGGCGTTTTCTGCATTCTCATTGGCATCGTTCATACCGTCTTTCAGGCTATCATTTTCTTCGTTGGTGTTTTCTTCGGACATAATTTATTGGATTTTAGTTGAATTATAAAAATAGGAATTTTTTTTTAAACCTATTCTACTGGAATTCATGTACTTTAAAGCAAGAAATTTCTTATAAAAAAGCACTGTCAACGGGCTCCCAAAGCTCCAATTTATTGCCTTCGGGATCCAGGATCCAACCAAATTTACCGTAGTCATATTCCTCAATTTCGCCAACTACGGTAACTCCTTCTTTCTTTAAAACTTCGAGTAGTTCAACTAAATTCTCCACGCGAAAATTCATCATAAATTGTTTTTCACTTGGCTTAAAATATTGAGTGTCCTCCTTAAACGGGCTCCACTGCGTTGAGCATTTATTGCCATCATCATCCTTCCACCAAAAGGTGCAGCCGTATGCGTCGGTATTAAGTCCTAGATGTTCTTTATACCAATTTTTAATATTGTCGGGATCCTTCGTTTTAAAGAAAAATCCTCCTAGACCTGTGACTCTGTTTTTCATATGTTTTATTTAGTAGTTGCCATTTTTTCTTTACCACCATCGATCTTTCAAGAAACTCTTTCAAGACACTCTCGTCAATATCGGATAGACGCTTTATATATAAACAAGACCTACTGGTTTTGTACTTACCCAGGTGGGCCATTATTTCTTGATGTTCGCCTCGTAAATTTCTACCCACTCTTCCATGGACATTTTACGAACAAGTTCGCCAATTAGTTCGTAGGGGATGTCATTTACTTTTTTAAATCGGATACAACTCTTACCCATATCAAGCTTGTATTTACTATGTTTTGGATACTCTGCCACAAACCAATCCAATAGCTCTTTCTTAGCATAAATACCCATATGATAGAGCCCTACAAAATTCTTTTGAGATGCCACGTTCATAAAGGGAAGAGGTAATTTGGTATCACAGTGATAACCGTTGGGGTAGACGGAATGTGGAACATAATAGCCCAGCATTTTATAATTAATTCCTTCTTCAAAACCAGCTGGAAGGTTATCTAATATGGTTTTTCTTAAAATACTTACCGGGCCTTTTCGGTCCTCGGGAAGTTGACTTATGTAATCGTCGGGAGTAGTTGCTTCGTATTGCATATTTTAATTATTTACGTTGTAAAATAAATGAGGAAAGTAAAGTTATGATGAATCCCATAACTAAAACAGTGGCGAACATTAAAATGGCCAGTGCTGTACTGCTATACATTTGCACATCTTCTTCCCCTTGCTCTTTCATGACGGCTGCATATTCTGTCATAAAATCGGGGTTGATCGCTGTAGTGTATATATAGTCAATAATTCCAAAACCCACACTGGCAAAAAGACTAATGCATATACCAATGATAAATGCTTTTCTAAAAGTAATGCGCCCATTATTCTCTTTGTCTCGAAAGTGCTTAATTCCGAAGAAAACAAAGGTGAGCGCAATAAACATGCTGGCATAGCCAACAACAGCTTGAATGCTAAAGCTCAATTCCTTAGCCAATACCAGCGCGGCTAGAAATAAAACGGCAGCAGAGAACAGTGCAAGTAAACCGTATTTTGTAATGGTTCGTTTCATAATTTTTGGTTTGAATTAGTGTACATTCCAATTAGTTGTTTGTTATATTATCTAGCCAATCTATGGCTTTTTCAATCTCTAAATTTGGGTTAGATTCGTCCTTTTCAAACACAACATCCGGAGTTACGCGTTTTGAATAAATGGTACCGTTTCGATCCGCCATATGCGTAGAGGCTAAAAAGAGGTACGACCCATCGGGCATTTCGAATTCTCCATTCCCTGTTGTTAATCCAAAACTAGGTTGCCCAAAACTTTTGGTTTTGTAATTTCCAATAAATGAAATGATGACAATTTCACCGGAACTTCCTGTTGCGCTGCCATACAGTACAGCCATGGGCAGTTGTTTTTCAAAAGAAACAGGATGTTCCACTTCCACGTAAGATTCGGGGTCCTCTTTTTTGAAAAGCTCGTTTCTTCCCCAAGCTTCTTTTTCTCCATGGACATTCACAAGAAAACCAAGAGTATCACTGGAAAACAAAGGTTCTAAACCTGCAAGCATGGGGTGCATGTTTCCTCCGTCATTGGATCTTAAATCCACGATCCATCCCTCAATATTGGATGCGTACAATTCTCGAAGTTGTTTTTGAAGGGTATCGGCGAATGTCTTTTTTAAGGCCGAATCGTTTCCGTGGAATCCGGGAACCGAAATATAACCGTACCGACCTTTCTTCTGGGCTTGGCTCAATAAAATGTCCGCTACAACTTCATCATTATCCCCGTCATTACCTTCCCATAATGTGCGTTCATTGGCAGTCATGAAAAAGGAATGGTGGTCTTCCATAGAACTTAGCAAAAAACGTGTGGCCAAATAGTTGTCTTCGGGAATTTTTGCATCTCCAGCAATAAGCAGGGCCTTCCGTTTAAGTTGGTCGAAGTCTACCGAATCCTTTCGGAGAGAATGCAATTTTATGCTGTCAATGGCCGCACTAATATAGTCTTCTGCCAATGGGCTATGTTTTCTATCTTTTAGCGGTGTTACCGTTACCATGGCATCATCGAAATGGGCTTTGCCTTTTCCGTAGGCAATACATCCTATTCTTACCTTGATAGCTTCCGAAGGCAAAACGGTCTCAATTTTATAGGAGGTCCAGGAAGTATTACCCTTTACAAAAGAATAATCACCATATCCCATGGACACAAAATCAATAGGCGCTCCATCGGGTTTATAGACGGCCAAGTTCAAACCTGCTCCTTTACCTTCCAGGTTTTCTGTTTTTATGTTTACTGAAAAAGACAAGATCTTCTCTATTTCAGTAGCTGCAAATTCAAATTCCTGTTCTATAAAACCAACCCCGTCCGCAATAGTCATGGAAAGGACATGGTTGTCATTATCTTCAATCGGAAGTATTTCCGTTTTAACTTGATACGACACGTCCCAATTGCAAAATCCGCTTTTCATTTCTGAACATAGCGTTTCGAAGTCCAGGTTTGTAAAATTGGGGGATTCTTTTTTGCAACCAAAGAGCGATAATAAACCGATAAGAAGGATGACTTTTTTCATACTAATTTGTTTCAAAAGTTGAACACTTATGAACAATTTCTTTGCTCAAAAGTATAATGGAAGGGATTAAAAACACTCATACTAAAGTACGAAATCACTTTAAATTGGGGTATTTCCGCAAGGTCTAGATAATTATTTCATATTCTTTCGCCTTTTGAATTGCCTGTGTCCTACGTTTGGCATCCAACTTAACAAAGAGATTAGAAACATGGGTTTTTACGGTACTTTCTGAAACAAAAAGTTGCTCAGCGATTTCTTTATTGGAAAGACCTTCATGAATTTTACCAAGAATTTCATATTCACGTTTGCTTATGCCCAACTCAATAATTTTCTGTTCATCAATCGAAGCAGAAACCTTGGCGGAACCTCTTTGAAGACTTTTTTTGTTCATATAAACTCCAATGAGAAAAAAAACAACGGCAATGCCTCCAATAACGAATTCAATTTTCCAGTTACCAGAGGTCACCGAATACTGGCTTAATTGGAACAAAACCAACAAGGCAATAATTAGGGCACTAAAAACAAGAATCGTTTTTCTCACGTCTAAATTTAGGAAAATTCGGCTAAAATCTTCTCGACAATGGTTTGTGCTAATTTCTGTTTGCTTTCAACCGTCCAACCCGCAATATGCGGACTCAAAATAACACGGTCCATAGCTAATAATTCCTGAAGTGCTTGTGGTTTTTCTTCGGAATTGAATAGGGATTCGAAGGATAACTTTTCATATTCCAGTACGTCCAGTCCGGCTCCCAAAATTTGCCCGCTTTTTAGGGCTAAAACCAAATCTGCCGTGACCACACTTTTGCCTCGAGCAGTATTAATGAACCAAAATGGCTTTTTGAACCCATTAATGAAATCTGTGTTCACCATCTTGTCCGTTAACGGAGTCCAAGGCGTATGCAAACTCACAACATCTGCCATTTCTTGCAGTGTTTCCAACGAAATTTGAGTGCCGTTAGTGTCACCTACGTTTTCTTTGATGTCATAGCAAAAAACCGTGCAATCGAAACCTTTTAACTTCTTAGCAAAAGCTTTCCCCATGTTTCCATAGCCAATAATACCCACTGTTTTTCCTTCCAATTCGATGCCTCGGTTGCTTTCTCTGTTCCATTGTCCGGCCTTCACTTCGCGATTGGCTTTATTCAAGTTATTAAAAAGAGACAAAAGCATACCAAGGGCATGTTCTCCCACTGCATTGCGGTTTCCCTCCGGTGCGGAGAAAAGCTGAACACCTTTACTTTTGGCGTACGGAATGTCAATGCTTTCTAAACCAGCGCCTACCCGGGCAATGAACTTCAATCCGGAGGCGGCGTCTAAAAATTTACGATCAATTCCAAATCGACTGCGAATAACAATACCATCGTAGGTGCTTATAAATTGCTCCACTTCGGCCTTGGAGGAAGTGTAATCTTCGATATTCGAAAAACCTGCAGCCGTCAATTGTTCCAATAAAATGGGGTGGTTGTTATCTAAGTGGAGAATTTTCACCGGCTATATTTTAGGGTATTCAGTTTGGGTTTTTTCATGGATCACAGCTCCGGTATGTGCCGTCGAGAGCTTTTCGAAGAGCAACAACTGTACCTCTTCCCCATCTCTGGTTTTTGGACAATGTTCTACGCCTTTGGGTACTACAATAATCTCGCCTTCATTAACAACTTCGATGCGATCGCGAAAGTGCATCTCTAAAGTTCCCTTTTGAACATAAAAAAGCTCATCTTCTTCATCGTGGCTGTGCCAAACAAATTCGCCTTTAATTTTGGCAAGGATCACTTGCATGTCATCTACCACAGCTATTTGATGAGGGTGCCAGTGCTGGCTAAATTTTTCAAACTTTTCTTTGATATTGATTGGGTTCATAACGGACAGATAATTTAGTGTGCCTGGGCGCTTATTTTAGTTAAACAAAGTACGAATTTCCTCTGGAATTTTGGTGGGTCTTAGCGTTTTTGCGTCAAGCATACACCACAAGGTTTTTGCTTGCACAAGGAGCTTATGATCCTTTATTCTGAATATCTTGAATTGGCGTGTACTTTTAACTCCTTCCACAGTGCTAACCCAAGTTTGCACTTCCAGTTCTTCTCCTTCAAATGCAGCTGCTTTATATTCAATAAAATGATTGAGGACGTACCAAACATATTGCTTTTTCATAGAAGTTGAAGCTTTTTGGCCCCAATGGGCTTCAGCCGCATCCATACACCATTGTAAATAAGCAAGGTTATTCACATGTTTTCGAACGTCAATGGCAGACGCTGGTACCGTGAACCGATGCGCGTATATTTCCGAAGTCAAAACCCTAGAATAATTTTGGAAATATAAAAGAAAAGAAAAATCCCGAAGATGTCATTACTGGTGGTAATAAAAGGTCCGGTGGCGATCGCAGGATCAATCCCTCTTTTGTCTAAAATGATGGGCACGAAGGTTCCAATGAGGGCCGCAATAATAATAACCGATAACATGGAAACGGCTATGGTAGCACTAAAAGCAATGGAATACTGCATAATTGCGCCAAATAAAATCACGAGGGCTCCAAGGGCAATTCCATTGATAAGGCTTAACCCAACTTCCTTTATTAATCGATTGAGCAGGCTTCCTTTTACAATATCATTAGCCAAACCCTGAACGATAATTGCGCTGGATTGCACGCCTACATTCCCTGCCATGGCTGCAATGAGAGGAGTGAAAAAGAAGAGCATTTTCACTTCAGGGTCGCTCATAAGGTGCTCAAAATCCTGCAGTATAAAGACACTGGCGAGTCCTCCAAGGAGACCCAGAATAAGCCAGGGTAGACGAGCCTTTGTAAGCTCGAAGATACTATCATCGGCTTCGACATCCTGAGAAATACCTGCCGCCAATTGATAATCTTTTTCGGCTTCGTCCTTTATATAATCCACAATATCGTCAATGGTGATACGACCTACTAAAATTCCTTCTTCATCGATCACCGGAATGGCCTCAAGATCATACTTTTGCATCACGCGCGCTACCTCATCTCCTTCAGTATGTACCGTTACATAATCCACTTTTGGAATGTACACATCACTAATATGATCTTTTTCTGAAGTGGTCAATAAGTCCTTTAAGGAGAGCCTGCCTTTTAGTTTCCCTTCCTTGTCCGTCACATAAATGGAGTGCACCCGGGTTACGTTTTTTGCCTGACGTCGCATTTCTCGAACACAGCCTGCAACTGTCCAGGTTTCTTTTACCCGAACCAATTCCTTAGCCATCAATCCACCCGCACTCTTTTCGTCATAACTAATAAGCTCGACAATATCGGCAGCCAGGTCTTCATCTTCAATCTTATCGATTACTTGCTGCTGAATGTCATCGTCCAATTCGGCCACAACATCTGCTGCGTCGTCCGTGTCCATTTCGGAAAGCTCTTCGGCAATTTCTTTTGGAGAAAGACGATCCAGGATTTTTTCCCTGCTGTCCTCGTCCAATTCCATCAACGCCTCACTTGTAATTTCGCTCTCGAGTAATTTAATGAGGTAAGTCGCGTCATTACTGTTAAGATCTTCAAGAATCTCAGCAACATCGGCAAAATGGAAGTCGGTCAGCAGTTCTTTAAGGGCATGGCCATCCTTCTTGGCAATGAGTTGCTCAATTTTCTGAAGTAAATCTGTTGTGAGTTGGAATGGCATCTGCTTCCAGTTTAAGAGTTAGTTCAATAAAGTCCTGAACGGAAAGCTGCTCTGGACGCTGGCCAAAGATAGCATCTTCTTTTAATTTATCTGAAAGTTGGAATGTTTTTAAGCTATTGCGAAGGGTTTTACGTCGTTGCTGAAATGCCGTCTTCACTACTTTAAATAGCATTTGTTCACTACAGGGAAGGCTATAGTCATCTTTTCGTGTTAATCGGAGTACTCCGCTATCTACTTTTGGCGGTGGATTAAAAACACCTGGGGGTACTGTAAACAAATACTCTGTATCATAAAATGCCTGGGTTAACACCGACAATATTCCATAAGTTTTACTGCCTTTTTTTTCACAGATACGTTTTGCAACTTCCTTTTGAAACATGCCCGTAAATTCGGGAATGCGGTCACGGTACTCTAAAGTCTTGAAAACAATTTGGGTTGAAATATTATAAGGAAAGTTCCCCGTAATGGCGAAAGGTGCATCTTTGAAGAGCAAGGACAGATCGAACTTCAAAAAATCGGCCTCGATCACTTCCAGGTGTGGCTGGGCGTAATTTTCATTAAGGTAGGCAATCGAGTCCCAATCTACTTCCATAGCAACCAATTGAACCGGGCTTTGAAGTAAATACTTGGTAAGAACGCCAGTGCCAGGTCCTATTTCAAGAACATTATCATAGCCCACAAGGCTCAGTGTGTTTGCAATTTTTTCTGCAACAGACTCGTCCGTAAGGAAATGTTGACCTAAATGCTTTTTTGCCCGTACTTGTTTACTCATATTAAGGCCAAAGGTAGGTATTTTAACGAGCATTTGGTCTGATCGAGTTAAGCTGTATTCGATGAAGTTCAAAATGTAACGATTACCAGTATAAGAAGTGTAGGAAAATACACTTTAACGAAAAAATAAACCCTTCGGCTAAAACATGTAGGAAAATTCTATTTATGACTTAGATTTGAGTTCACAATTAACTAATCTCACAGCATTTTTGATGAAGAATCCTATTCTATTATCTCTGACGGCTATCTTTTTGCTTACTGCAGTTTCTTTTGGACAAGCACCTTTTGAAATTACCGAATTTTCTAAAGACAATGTGGGGGACAACGGTTTTAAATTTGAAGCGTTGACCACTGGTATTAATTCTAAATATGCAGATTACAGTACCGGACTTTTTAAAAACAAGTTTATTTCGTTTTCGGCACGTAAAATTGGGGCAATTGCAAGAAAAGATCCAGCCACCAACGCACCTTTTACCAAATTATATTGTAGCGATATTTTGGAGGATTATGACCTAACACGTCCCTTATTATTTTCAAGTTTGTTAAACAAAAATGAAAACCTGGGCTCGGTTAGTTTTTCGCAAGACGGAAACACCATGTACTTTACAAAAAACATTGAAGGCAATACCAAGAGGTATCAATTATATCGTGCCGAAATGAACCCGGAACGCCTGGGAGAATGGCACAAGATAACGTCCATGAATGTAAACAGCACGGAATATTCTGTAGAGAATCCACATTTGAACAAAGCAGGCGATATGCTCTATTTTGCGTCGAACATGCCTGGATCAAAAGGAGGTTTCGATATTTTTAAAGCACCTATTACGGAAGATGGAACCCTGGGTGAGGTCGTGCCGGTAGAAGGTGACGTAAATACCACCGCGGACGACAAATTTCCGCACCTATCCGTCGATGAAAAGTTTCTGTTCTTTTCTTCTAAAGGTCATGCCAATATTGGTGGTTTCGACGTATTTAAATCCAGAAGAACCAAGAAGGGATATGTGACGATTCTCAATTTAGGGAATACAATTAATACGGAACAAGATGAGATCGCTTTTGTACCCGCAACCGAGCGTATTGGATATATTACCTCGGATAGAGAAGGAGGTAATGGGAGCTATGACATTTATAGAATTACCGAATATGTAATTGCGCAAAAAGTGAGTGGAAAAGCAATTGATTTTGAAACCAAAATTCCGTTGGCAAACGCATCGGTACAATTGATCGATACAGACGGAACACAAGTAGGTGAAATGTTGACTAATGAAAAAGGTGAATTCACGTTTCCAATTTCGTCTTTTGAATATTACACGGTTGTTTCTGGTAAGGAAGGGTTTTTCACCGGATCTACTATTTTTAATACAGACAATAGAACGAAGGAATATGAGGTGGACGTCACCTTAAAGGCCGAACCGGCTCCTATTGTTGTTACCGAAGAAAAGACATTCATAAAAATAGACAATATTTTATTCGACTATGACAGTGCAAATATCAAAGAGGTTTCTAAGATCAATTTAAATAAAGTGGTCGAAACGATGCAAAACAAACCGGAAATTAAAGTGGCCTTGGGTGCTCATACCGATTTTCGAGGTAACGATAATTACAATTTAAAGCTGTCTAATAGAAGAGCTGCTTCAGCAATGAATTACCTTATCTCTAAAGGAATTACCAAGGAACGATTAACTTGGAAAGGATACGGAGAGCAGGAGCCTGTGGTGGATTGTGATCCTTGCACCGAAGCACAACATGAAATGAATCGCAGAATAGAATTTATAATAATGGAAAACTAACTAGCCAATTGATTTTCCATAAACCCCCGTACGACCCGGTAGATTTTTCTATCGGGTTTTTTTGGAAACTTGAATAGATAAAAGAGTTATTGCTCGCTAATTACTTCAAGCTCCGTTCTAAAGGCTATAAATTTTCCCTCAAAAATCTTGCTCTCGCTCCGAAGGGCATCCGCATCTTCCAAATAATACTTTTCCAAAGTTGCTTTGCTATCGGTACGGTATTGCACCGAATAGGTAACTCCCTCCATTTGCTCCTCAACGTGTACCCTCGTCATTAATGCGTTGCTAAATTTCCCAGTTGCCAACATGGCTGGAATATGTTCCGTTTTCATCCAATGTAGCCAGGAATCGTGAATACTTTCATCAATATTAATTGTCACATTATAAATGTACATAAGGAGATTATTTTTGAATGGGTAATGGGTGTCAGTGGTTAGTTAATAGCATCACCGCGAAGGGTGCGATAACGCTTTCGCGCTTCGACAAAATAGATACTGTCCGCAAAATCGAAAATAATTTGTTCGTAGAGTGCTTTCGCCTTTTCTGGCTGGGCTAAGGGACCTTCGTATAATTTTGCAAGATGGTAGTGGGCGTCATCGGCCAAAATATCTTCGTTATAATACTCGATGAGCTTTTTATAATTGGCTTCCGCTTGTTCGTATTGCTGGGTTGCTTCATATAATTCGCCCATTTTTAACAGGGCTTCATCTTCAATTTTCTCCCCTTTATGATTGGTAAGAATGTCTTGCAACAATGAAATAGCGGTACTTTTTTTATTCTGAAGGGTAAGTAAATCGGCTCGAGCGAACTTCTTCAGCGCCGTTTTTGTTGAATCGTCCAGTGAGTTATCTCGAATCATCAACGATAATTGCATGGCGTCATTGGCAATCAACTGAGAAGCCGATTTTTTCAAAACATCTAGCTGAATCTGAGCCCATTCAAAATCACCCTTAAAATAACTGGTTTGCGCTACTTTAAAGCGGGCTTCCTGGGCCAATACATTGCTCTTTACCTTCTTTTGAATCTGAGAATAATAGATCAATGCTTCGTTGAATCGTTCATCGAAAACCAAAATATCGGCAAGCTCCATTTTTACTCTGGCCTCTTGATAAATAGAAAGTCGGTTCTTTGCCAAATTTTTTAGATTTCCAATGGCTTCACCAGATTTTCCGTTCTTAAATGCGAGAAAATGATTATAATCTATTTGAAGGGCAAGAGTGGACTGGTCACGACCAAATTCTTCGAAGAGTTCTATATATTGGGCTTCAATCTCTGGATAGTCTTCGGCGGAGGCCAATTTAAGTTTTACATTCATTAAATATTGATACCCTTCCAAACGAACCTCCGATGTGGGTGCATTTTCAATAACGAAGTTGACAATTTCCTCGGCGTCGTTGTAGTTTCCTTCATCTATGGTGATTCGAAGTAGATCAATGATGCCTCTTAGATCTTCGTCCAGGCGCTTGTAGATAGCCTTTTCTTGAATAAAAGCTTTTCTAAAGTCTCTTTGTTGAATAAAAAGCCAACTTAGTAATTCGTTAAAAAGTACATCGGGGCTTTGCTGTAACTTCTTGAGCAGGGTTTTTCGAAGCATGACATTAGCTTCATTGTTGGGGTCGTCATTTACATAAAAACTGAAGTTGCGTTGCGCCGTTGACCGATAGCCAGAATTGCTCTGAATTAATTCAATGTATTTTTCAAACATGAGATCTAACTTCCCCTGTTCTCCGTATATCTTTGCCAATTGCGGATTATAATCTCTATCGGGATCCAATTGCATGGCCAATTTATAGGTGGCCACAGCTTCATTCAATAGGCTATAACCTGAGAAAGTCCTTCCTACCGCGTAGGCGATAAATGGATTCACTCGGACGCCTTCAATGGCCTTATTATAACTGTCGGTGGCAAGACTGTCCTTATCCTGAAGTGCGTAATTATATCCCAATTCAACATAAAACTGGGCTAATGGCCTTCTTCTGTTCAGCTGTTTTAAAATAATTTTCTCGGCTTCAGAGAATTCTTCTAACTGTTGGTGAGATTTCAATATATAATTAGAATAGTCCGATCGCTGCGGATTTTGACTGGCCAATTTTTTGAAAATGGTCAGGGCCTTTTCATATTCCCCTTTTTCAAAATAATTTTTACCCAAAGCCTCGTTTTGGGCAAACGTAGGCAGGCTAAGGACAAGGGCTAAAAGGAAAAGTAAATTTCGCATGAGGTAAATATAAGCATTTGATTTCTTAAAAATATCTCAAATATTGAGCCATTCTTAAGCTGAAACAAAAGCTCAGCATCTTGCCCGACTAGTTGATCATATCGAACCCACAATAGGGGATAAGTACCTCAGGTATTTTAATGCCCTCCGGGGTTTGATAGTTTTCCAGAATTCCAGCGAGTACACGAGGCAGGGCAAGAGCACTGCCGTTAAGGGTATGGGCTAATTTATTTTTGCCGTCCGTGTCTTTAAAACGGAGCTTAAGTCGGTTGGCTTGAAATGTTTCAAAATTAGAAACAGAAGAAATCTCCAACCAGCGATCTTGAGCCGTTGAGAACACTTCAAAATCATAGGTTAAGGCAGCGGTAAAGCCTAAATCCCCACCACATAACCTTAGAATGCGATACGGCAATTGCAGGTCCTGCAAAATGTCTTTAACATGTTCCACCATCCCATCCAATGCAGCATAGCTATTGTCCGGATGTTCGATACGAACGATCTCTACCTTATCAAATTGATGCAAGCGATTTAACCCGCGAACATGGGCGCCATAACTTCCAGCTTCACGACGGAAACAGGGCGTGTAACCCGTGCAGGTTACCGGCAATTGATTGTGCATTAACAGATCTCCACGAAACATATTGGTGACGGGAACCTCAGCGGTTGGAATAAGATAAAGATCATCAATACCCACGTGGTACATTTGCCCCTCCTTATCGGGCAATTGACCTGTACCGAACCCGGAAGCTTCATTTACTAGATGTGGCACCTGGTATTCGGTATATCCTGCTGCAGTGTTTTTGTCTAGAAAATAGGCGATCAGGGCGCGCTGCAATCTTGCGCCTTTTCCTTTGTAGACCGGAAATCCTGCTCCTGTAATTTTTACGCCCAATTCAAAATCGATGAGGTCGTATTTTTTTGCCAATTCCCAATGGGGTAAGGCGTCATTGTCAAGAACCGGAATCGTTCCTTGGCTAAAAACTTCTTCATTATCATTTTCGTCGCTACCCGCCGGGACCAATTCGTTAGGGACATTTGGAATGGTATATAACAACTCTTGTAACTGGGCGACCGCTTCATTTAGTTTTTCCTGAAGCAGCTTAGATTGATCTTTTAATTGTCCGGTCTTTTCTTTGAGTAGGTTCGCCTTTTGTACCTCTCCATTTTTATAAAGTGTTCCAATTTCTTTGGAAAATACGTTGCTTTGCGATAGGGTTTCGTCCAATTGGGCTTGTGTGGCACGACGTATTTCATCGGCACTGAGGACGGCTTCCAAGACTTCTTTAGCGTCAATCCCTCTTTTAGCCAGAGCCATGACGTAGGCGTCTTTATTTTCGCGAATGCTGTTTACTTGTAACATTTTCCTTAGAATTTTAAGAGGGCAAAGTTACGTAGACTGTAACCTATATCAAAACTTGAATTGCATAATTAAAAAAGGGTTGTCCAATGACAAAAAACTAACACGTCACTCCTTCTTAGTGGCGTTTGCTTTGCCGCTGTAGTCATCAGGTGCCGGTAAAATCCAGTCATGGTGTTGGAAAGGGAGCCATTCTTCCAAAGAAAGGTCTACTTCAGGATCAATAAAAGGAAAATAGGAACCGCTATTTACCTTCACTCGACAGGTAACATAAACAGCCACGTCTTTGCCTTTTTCTGCCTCAACCTGTTTGATGCGTTGCGCCAATTGCCAGATCATATCGGGTTTGGTTCTGATGGAGCGCGCCTGTTTTTTAGAGAGCATACTGCGATAGTCGTAGTTTTTGCGTTGCCCCGTTCCTTTTTCCTGAGTATAGAACATCAGTCGTCCACTTTTACTTCGAAGCATCATGCGCCAAGCCAATCGATGTCCTTCTTCATTCCAAAGCACGTCATCTTTAAAGGTCCAGTGGCGCAGTGGTAAGGCAATCTGGATCACAAAGTAAATAGAAAAGGCGATAAGCAGCCAAGGTTTGCTTGACGGGACCTTGATTTCCGATCCGGTGTAGATTTTTTTCTTCGGAAGAAACCTGCGTTGGAGTGTTTCAGAAGAAAAGAAAAACAGGGCAAAAGCGATAGACATATAAGGAAATATCCCAATTTGAAATACAACCGAATTGAACAAATGGAAGAATAAGGAGATACAAAAAGCAACTACGCTAGTGCGCTTCCAAAGTAATAGAGGCACAATAAGCAAGTCGAATAAAATACCGCCATAGGCCATGCTATAATGTACCCAGGTAGATTGAAGGAAATCGCCAATAAGCCAATAATCACTCTTACTTTTCATAAAAAGAGCCGTTACGCTGCCGTCCAACCAATCTGGGTAAATTTTCGCAACCGAGGCATAAGTATACACGATCCAAACTTGCAGAATTACTACTAAATAAGTCCAGCGTGGTACCGAGGGCGATTTCAATTTTGGGTTTCGATTGGCGTCGACCGAAAACCATCGATGTGCTGGTAGGAAGATCATCAACCAACAGAGCAGCATCATTAGATAATAGTGGTTATTGTAGGAGGTTTTTTGCATTAAATATACACAGCTCCACATCAGGGCATAGCAAAACATGCTAAAGCGATATTTGTAACCCATGGTAATTAGAATACCAAAAATACCCATGAGAACAAAGTAAAAATACATGCCATTCCCAGGGAGCGGTTGTAAAAATTCGAAGCCTATAAAATTGAAGGTAAACTCGGGCTCTATAAAATTTCGTCGTACCCAACCGGTAGCGATGGCCCCAAATGCTTCAATGGTAATGAGTAGTCCAAAGACAACCCGCCATAAAACAAGACCCGTATTATCGATATGTTTGAATAGGAATTTATTCATAATCCACTAAGAAATCTCTTGCAAAAACCTCGTCATTTTCGATGGCTTTTGTAAGCTCCTCCATGGATTGAAAAGTCTCTTCATCACGAATATGGGTGATAAATTCAAGTTGAAGGTGCTGCTGGTACAAATTGGCCTGGATGTCCATAAAATAAGTCTCTATGGAGGTCTTAGTACCTCCTACCGTTGGGTTGGTGCCAATACTGGTGAGTCCATATACGGATTCATTATTTATTTGAGACTGAACTAAGTAAACCCCTTTCTTCGGAATTAATTTATGCGGTGTTTCTATTTTTATGTTGGCGGTGGGAAAACTAATGGTTCTACCAATACCTTTTCCTTCCACAACCGTGCCATTTAACATAAAAGGGTAACCCAAATAGTTGTTGGCTGTGGTGATATCTCCCGCCTCGAGTGCTCTTCTAATCTTTGTCGAGCTGACGGCCACTTCGTCCAACTCCTGAGCGCTTATCTCTTCTACTTCAAAGCCGTAAGTGAATCCGTATTCTCTAAGATTTTCAATATCCGCCGTCCGATTTCTACCAAAGCGGTGATCGTAGCCAATAATAATTTTTTTGGCGTTTAATTGGTTCACTAAAATATCGCGCACATATTCCAAAGCAG
>JBCCIJ010000034.1:0-44880 GCA_039028295.1 Bacteroidota bacterium | reverse complement strand
GTCAATTTCAATATGTCAAATAACTTATGTACTTAAATAATATCGCTACTCAGAAACTCGTGTTTTGTATTCACTCATCCGTTTTGCGGGTGCAAATTTACAACAGTTTTTTAAACCTGCAATAGTTTTTAAAAATTATTTTCAGAATTTTTTAGACCGTTGTAATTGCGTCACTTTTTTAAGCTGTTATTTGCTTTTCAAAGCGGGTGCAAAGATAGATTGCTTTTTGATTTAAGCAAACATAATGATAACTTTTTTTGAAGTTTTTTTTAATTAAAATAGCAAAGCTCTGAACGGCGTGGGTTTAGCGTGAAAACTTTTTTTTAACCCACTTTATACCTATATATATGTACGATTTCAGCAGTACTTTTTGCGCTAGGGATTGAGCGACCTGTTTGAGCTCTCCTCTTTAACTGCATTTTGTCCCGTGCCCTGCCTCTTTATAAAAGGAAGCGAGTAGCGAAAGCCCGGTCCTCCAACCTACCCTTGCTGTGTTGTCTGACTGAAACGTTGAAGCTACCGCCTAACACAGCATTGGAGAGCAATGGTTGGAGGAAGCGCCCAAAACTTCATACCATAGATTACATAAGGAACTAAAAGAAATTAGAAAGTCTTAATTGCATATTGTAAAACGCATAAAGTCGTAGTATCTTTGCCGACTAATTAATTAGCATATGATCGCAATCACATTACCAGATGGAAGCGTAAAGAACATGGAGACAGGCGTTAGTGCCATGGATGTCGCTTTGAGTATAAGTGAAGGGTTAGCCCGGAACGTAATTTCGGCCTCTTATAATGGGGAAACCGTAGAGGTTTCTACCCCACTTACCACAAACGGTAGTTTGATTTTATATACCTGGCGCGATGATGCCGGTAAAAAGGCTTTTTGGCACTCCTCGGCTCATATTTTAGCACAGGCTTTGGAAGCCATTTATCCGGGTGTAAAGCTTTGGGTGGGACCAGCGATCGATCGCGGATTTTACTACGACGTGGATCTAGGTGATCAAGTGATTTCCGAAAAAGACTTTAAGGCTATTGAAAATAAAATGTTGGAGATCGCCAGAGGGAAGCACGATTTCAAAATGCGCTCGGTTAGTAAAGCCGATGCACTGGCTTACTACCAAGGGAACAATGAATACAAAGTAGAACTGGTCGAAGGCCTGGAGGATGGCGATATTACTTTTTGCGACCACGATACTTTTACAGACCTATGTCGCGGTGGACACATCCCAAATACGGGTATCGTGAAGGCGGTTAAAATTTTAAGTGTCGCTGGCGCTTACCATAAAGGAGATGAGAACAACAAACAACTTACTCGTGTCTATGGAATTACTTTTCCCAAGCAAAAAGAACTGACAGCATATTTAGCGCTTTTAGAGGAGGCCAAGAAAAGGGATCATCGAAAGCTCGGAAAAGAACTTGGACTTTTTACCTTCTCTCAGAAAGTGGGACAAGGACTTCCACTTTGGTTACCTAAAGGCGCTGCATTGAGAGAGCGACTTGAAAATTTTCTAAAGAAAGCTCAGAAAAAGGCGGGCTACGAGTTAGTTGCTTCTCCGCATATTGGACAAAAAGAATTATACGTTACCTCAGGGCATTTTGCCAAATATGGAGAGGACAGTTTTCAGACCATAAAAACACCAAAAGAAGATGAGGAATTTATGTTGAAACCCATGAATTGTCCACATCACTGTGAGATCTATAAGTCGAGTCCCTGGTCTTATAAAGATCTACCCAAACGTTTTGCCGAATTTGGTACGGTCTATCGCTATGAGCAGAGTGGTGAGTTGCATGGGTTGACCAGAGTACGAGGTTTTACCCAAGACGACGCTCACCTCTTTTGCACACCTGATCAATTGGATGAAGAATTCAAAAATGTGATTGACCTGGTGCTCTATGTTTTTGGATCTCTAGGTTTCGAAAACTTTACGACACAAGTATCTCTAAGAGATCCCGACAATCCAGACAAGTATATTGGCAGCCTGGAAAACTGGGAAAAAGCAGAGCAGGCAATCGTTAATGCTGCGATCGACAAAAATCTGGATTACGTTATTGAAACTGGAGAAGCCGCATTTTATGGTCCGAAACTTGACTTTATGGTCAATGATGCGTTGGGAAGGCAATGGCAATTGGGAACCATTCAGGTAGATTACAATTTGCCTGAACGTTTTGAATTGACTTATAAGGGAAGTGATAACGAACTCCATCGCCCTATTATGATTCACCGAGCTCCATTTGGGAGTATGGAGCGATTTATTGCTATTTTGTTGGAACACACCGGAGGAAATTTCCCGTTGTGGCTTATGCCAGAACAGGTTAGTATACTGTCATTGAGCGAAAAATATGAGAAATACTCAGAAAAAGTTTTAACTTTGTTAGAAAATGACGAAATTCGCGCCCTCGTTGATCATAGAAACGAGACGATTGGGAGAAAAATTAGGGAAGCAGAAATGAACAAAATCCCTTATATGCTGATCGTTGGAGAGCAAGAATCAAAGGATGGAACGGTTTCTGTTAGAAAGCATGGAGAAGGTGATCTAGGGACGATGAAGATAGAAGAATTTGCTCAAATGATGCAAGAAGAAATAAAAAAGACCATTAAAGAGTTTTAACGTTTAACTTAATATTTTTAGTCATAGCTATACGAAGAAAAAGAAGTCGAGGCCCAGCCAGAATCATTAAAGAGGATAAGCACCGAATTAATGAAAAAATTCGCGCACAAGAAGTTCGTCTTGTTGGTGATAACGTAACTGTTGGAGTTTACTCCATAAAAGATGCGTTGGAATTAGCCAGAGAACAAGAGGACGATCTAGTGGAAATTTCCCCTGATGCATCCCCACCGGTTTGTAAGATCATGGATTATAAGAAATTTGTGTACGAACAAAAGAAGCGGGAAAAGGCTCTAAAATCGAAAGCAACCAAAGTTACTATCAAAGAGATTAGGTTTGGACCTAATACCGATGATCATGACTACCAATTTAAGAAGAAACACGGTGAAAAGTTCTTGAAGGATGGAGCGAAACTAAAGGCCTATGTGTTCTTTAAAGGACGTTCTATTATTTACAAGGATCAGGGAGAAATCCTGTTGTTGCGTTTGGCAACCGATTTGGAAGACTTCGGAAAAGTAGAACAAATGCCGAAATTGGAAGGAAAGCGGATGACGATGTTCCTTGCACCTAAAAAGAAATAATCCTCCGTACGGAGTCATTATAAAGAAACCCCTCCTCCGCTAACGCTTGGGGGGCAAGCGAAATAGTAAAAAAGTAGGAAAGATGCCTAAACAAAAAACAAAATCCAGTGCTAAGAAGCGTTTTAAGCTTACAGGTACCGGTAAGATTAAAAGAAAGCATGCGTTTAAGAGTCATATCTTAACCAAGAAGTCTAAGAAACGTAAGCTTGCATTGACTCATGATACAGTAGTACATAAGAGCGATGAGAGTAATGTTAAACAAATGCTTCGCATGAAGTAATTGCTTAACCGGTTAAAACAAATTATTATAACCCTGGAGTAGTGCAATGAAAGTATTCGCTTTGTCGAATCGCCTGCTACAAAAAACAAGTAAATTATGCCAAGATCAGTAAATTCAGTTGCGAAGAGAGCCCGAAGAAAAAAGGTGATCAAGCAAGCCAAAGGATACTTTGGAAGACGTAAAAATGTATGGACCGTTGCTAAAAACGCAGTGGACAAAGCCATGCAGTACTCTTATAGAGACCGTCGTGCAAAAAAGAGAACATTTCGTGCGTTGTGGATCACTCGTATTAATGCCGGTGCCCGCGAACATGGAATGTCTTATTCTCAATTTATGGGTAAATTAAAAGCTAATGAAATTGAATTGAACCGTAAGGTTCTTGCCGATTTAGCGATGAATCACCCTGAGGCTTTTGCAGCCATCGTAAACAAAGTAAAATAAGGCGAAAGCCTATTAATAATAACATTATTTCGCTAAAAAGCCCCGCTCATTGGAGTGGGGCTTTTTGTTTCATGCAACTTTTACCATATCCATCACTCCGTTGCCTATATCTTATCCAGCGTATAAATATTCACCTTTTCATTCTTGCCCTTGAGCAAAACTGAACCCAATGACTTTTGGACGTAGTCTTTGGTGGTGTGCAAATCTTCTATCAATTGCTCCGAAACCAGAATGGACACTCCATAATTATTGCACTCCGATTGAATTCTAGCCGACGTATTAATGACATCTCCGTGGAAAGCGAGCTCCTTCTTTACAACGCCAACTTCCGCCACCATCAATTTCCCTCCATGCATTCCCGCCTTAAACTTTGGGACTAGGTCATATTTCTCTCTATAATAATTTTCTTTTGAAATCAATAAATCCTGAAAGCCAAAAAATAATTGTACGCATTGATTGTTCGCCAGTCCTTTTTGATAGGGCCAACTTAAAACCGCTTCATCGCCTACATATTGATAAATTTCGGCGCCATATTTGGGGACTAGATCATTTAGGTCATAAAAGCAATCTTGTATTAACTGACTGTATTTGAAATGTCCTAAGCGTTCAGCAATAGTTGTGGAGGACTTTAGATCCAGAAACATGAAGATGCGATATTCCTCAGTCGGTTTTTTATATTTTCCCAAGAGCATTTTGAGAAATACCCCTTTTCCGAATTTATCATTTGAAATCTTAATGAAAGAAAAAAACAAGGCGGCCAGGAAGACATATAATACAATGACCCTAAAAGTTTTGTCTCTTCTCCACCAACCTCGGTCATTGTCAATATGTATGTTGAAAACATAGGTAACCAACTCAATTAGCAAGGTGAGCAAGACCACTATTCCAATAAAATAAATTGCCATTTTAATGAGAGTGCGCAACCCAATGGAGAGTTTTTTAGAAACTATATTATCAAACCAATACTCTAAACTACCAAAGAGAAGCCCCATCGCTGCGCCTAGGAGCGCGAAGTATGGCAAAATTTTATTCATTTTAATGATATCTTCATAACCCTCTACGATTTGAATTCCATCATCTTGATCAATCCCGTAAAACCGAACAATACCAAACACCAACATAGCCAAAACCCAGAAAAGTATGGACTGCCAAATTTGGTTGAGATAGTTGAGTAGTTTTTTCTTCATAAACACATAAATACCAGCGGTGACTTATGCTTACCAATTAGGTCTTTTGTTTTTTCTTTTTGGCAGCTGGAAATAAAACATTATTCAGAATTAAACGATATCCAGGTGAGTTCGGGTGCAACGCCAATTCAGTTTTAGCATCCCCCACTCGATGTTGATAGTCCTCAGGATCATGTCCCCCATAAAAAGTGAAAAACCCTTTTCCTCGTATTCCGTGAATATAACGGGCTTCTCCATTGGCCCTGTTCTCACCCATAACTAATACACTGGCTTTCACATTTTTTCTGTCAAAAGAGGTGGTCTGCCCCATAAAACCTTTAACCAGCGCTGTATGGTTTTGAACCAACATACAGGGAATAGGGTCCCATTTTGCCGAATAATCCATTAAGGTAAAGTAGTCCATTTCCTTTTTTATTCGGCGTTTTGTTGTCATATCGATAGATGAAAACTCATAGACCATAGGACTTCTTTCCAATGTATATTCTTTAAAGGCAAAGGTTTTATTAAAATCAATTTTACCTTGATATCCAGATTCGCTGGGGTCTCCATCAAACATGGGTTCACAAATATCGACGCCTTCCGCAGATAATGCAATATCAAAACTATCGGTAGCACTACACATGGCGAACATAAAGCCACCGCCAACCACATAATCGCGTATTTTCAAGGCAACATCTCGCTTGGCTTCGGATACCTTATCATAACCCAGTTTAGCAGCCAATGCTTCAGAATCTCTTTTGTTTTTTATATACCAGGGAGCCGAGCGGTATGCCCGGTAAAACTTTCCATATTGCCCCGTAAAATCTTCATGATGTAAATGCAACCAATCATAAAGTAGTAGTTGATCGCTTAACACCTCTTCATCGTAAACCACTTCATAAGGAATTTCGGCATAGGTCAAAACCATGGTTACCGCGTCATCCCATGGTTGATTTCCTTTTGGAGAATAAACGGCTACTTTTGGTGCCTTTTCCAAAACAACGGCCTCCATATTCTGCGAAGGACTACTTATTTCTTCTAAAATTCGATTGGCTTCAGCATCACTAATTACTTCAAAAGATACCCCCCGAATTTGGCATTCCTTTCTAATATCTTCTGCATCGGGCAATAAAAACGCTCCGCCTCGATAGTTAAGCAACCATTTGGCCTTGAGTTGACGTTCCAAGGTCCAATACGTAATACCGTATGCCTTTAGGTGTTCGGCTTGACTTTCGGCATCCATGGGAATTAAAATATAGGATGCAAAACTTTGTACTGAAAAGAAAAGGGTAAAAATAAATAGGATCAATCGCGTCATAATGCTAAGATAACGACAAAAGTTGAGCCAAAGTTTTAAAAAAAAGATAAAACGGGAAGTTTATTCGTTTAGAACGGGATTCCGTCGTCACCGTCCGGGGAACCATCGGTATTCATCGAACTTCCGAATGCTTCATCGGCCGAAGGAAGGTTATCTGTTTTAAAGGTATCGTCGTTGGCAGCATCATTCATTCGAGAGTGGAACTCGCCCGTAAAATCGAAGGTCTCCAGGTTTTCAAAACGTCCTAAATGCCCCACAAATTTAAGTCGTATTTCATCCAAACCACCATTACGGTGCTTCGCCACAATAAACTCTCCCTGACCCGCCGTAGGAGTACGTTCTTCATCATCCCATTCATCAATTTTATAATATTCCGGGCGGTAGATGAACGAAACAATATCGGCATCCTGCTCAATCGCTCCGGATTCACGAAGGTCACTCAAAAGTGGACGTTTACTACCTCCACGAGTTTCAACAGCACGTGATAACTGCGAAAGCGCAATGACCGGTACGTTCAATTCTTTCGCCAAGGCTTTTAGGTTTCGGGAAATGGTAGAAATTTCTTGTTCACGATTTCCTCCCTTTTGACTTCCGCCAGCGGTCATTAACTGTAAATAATCGATCATGATCATTTTAATGCCATGTTGCGAGGCCAGTCGGCGTGCTTTTGCCCTCAGATCGAAAATGGAAAGTGAAGGTGTATCATCAATAAACAAAGGCGCTTTTTCGAGCCCTTTCACTTTAACGTTAAGTTGTTCCCACTCATGCTTTTCCAGGTTACCCGTTCTTAGTTTTTCTGAAGAAAGTCCCGTTTCCGAAGAAATTAAACGTGTGATCAATTGTACCGAGGACATCTCACAGGAGAAAAAGGCAACAGGAACATTATGTTCTACCGCCATATTTCTGGCCATGGAAAGCGTCAAGGCCGTTTTACCCATACCCGGACGCGCTGCGATAATGATCAAATCACTAGGTTGCCAACCCGAGGTTAGCTTGTCCACCTCAGTAAATCCAGAGGGGATTCCGGACAGACCCTCTTTATTGGCAATTTCTTCAATTCTTTTCTTTGCTTGAATCACCAAGTTCTGAGCAGATTCGGAAGAACGTTTTATATTTCCTTGTGTTATTTCGTATAATTTGGCTTCAGCATTGTCAAGCAGGTCGAATACATCGGAACCTTCGTCGTAGGATTCTTCAATGATCTCGCTCGAAATTTTAATTAAGCTTCGCTGAATAAACTTCTGCAATATGATTCGGGCGTGAAACTCAATGTGGGCCGAAGACGACACTTTTTGGGTGAGTTGAATCAAATAAAACTCTCCTCCCACCAAATCCAACTTTTTTTCCTTTTTTAACCTGGAGGAAACAGTTAATAAGTCCACTGGCTCGCTATTTTCGAACAAATGAAAAATGGCTTCAAATATGTGCTTATGCGCTTCTTTGTAGAAGGCATCGGGGTGGAGGATATCTATGACCTCATCGACTCCTTTTTTGTCAATCATCATGGCTCCAAGCACAACTTCCTCTAAATCAGTAGCTTGCGGAGGTATTTTACCTTTTTCCAAAGAAATAACCTGAGAAGTTCTTGGACTATATGAAGTGTGAGGTTTAATAGATTCCATAGCACGAATGTAAAAAAATTGTTAAGAGGACGGGTGTAAATTTGGGCTCGTAATATTCACTACCCATTTGTTAACAACTACGGATAACGTGTTAATAAAGGTAGAAAAAATCCAACAAATAGCCATCGGATTTTGTAAAGACTTGGTATGACTGAAACTATCCTTTGAAGACTCCCATTTCGGAATATTTATCCATACGGGAATTCACTAGTTCTTTTGGTGATAAGTCTTTCAATTCGGTATAAACCTTAGAAATTGATTTTGCCACTTCCAAAAATGCCTTTTCACGGTCGCTATGCGCTCCGCCCAGAGGTTCCTTTACAATTTGATCGATTAAGCTGAGCTTTTTCATATCGGTAGCCGTAAGTTTGAGTGCTTCGGCTGCTTGTTCTTTGTACTCCCAGCTTCTCCACAGAATAGAAGAGCAGCTTTCCGGAGAGATTACAGAGTACCATGTATTTTCAAGCATGAGCACCCGATCTCCAACTCCTATTCCCAAGGCTCCGCCACTGGCTCCTTCTCCAATAATAACTACAATAATTGGCACTTTAAGGCGAGTCATCTCTAAAATATTCCGAGCAATGGCTTCTCCTTGTCCCCGTTCCTCTGCTTCCAATCCAGGGTAGGCCCCCGGTGTATCAATGAGAGTTACCACAGGTACACCAAACTTCTCTGCAGATTTCATAAGACGAAGCGCCTTTCGATATCCCTCGGGGTTCGCCATTCCAAAATTTCGGTATTGACGCGTTTTTGTATTGTACCCTTTTTGCTGACCAATGAACATATAGCTTTGGTCTCCTATTTTTCCTAAACCGCCGATCATCGCTTTGTCATCTTTAAAACCGCGATCTCCATGCAGTTCTAAAAACGAATCCCCACAAATTGCATTAATATAATCCAAGGTATAGGGACGGTTAGGGTGACGAGACAATTGCACACGTTGCCATGGAGATAAATTTTTATAAATCTCCTTTTTAGTCTCGTTTAATTTTTTTTCTATTTGCTTGCAGGTGTTACTTACGTCAACATCGCTCTCTTCGCCAATTTGACAAGCTTTTTCGTATTGCTCCTGCAATTCCTTTATAGGTAATTCAAATTCAAGATATTCCATAAGGTTGAATATACAATTGGTTTTGGTCAGCTAGCAAAGATAAAACATTGTTTTTAGCTAGGCGATATTCGGTTATTTTTTCTTTCAATATATCTCTTTACAATGCCATTTGCAATGACGGTCCCCAGAATGATGAGTGCACCGTAGTAAAACTGCGGGCTCATTTGTTCGGAATCTTTAAAAATGAACAAGGCTAAGATAATACCGTAAACGGGTTCCATATTATAGGATAACATAACGGTATATGGGCTAATCCACTTCATCAAATGTACTGCTGCGATAAAGGCATAAGCAGTTGCCACGGAAGCCAATATAAAAAGGTAGACCCAATCTGAAGCGGGTATCACAAAAAACTCAGGAGAGAATGCTCCTGTAATCCACAAGAAAACGGTAACAAAAAGAAAGCCGGCAGCCATCTCATACATAGAAATAGCAACCGGGTTGTGCATTTTAGTGAACCTTCCATTTACTACAGAAAAGAGACCGCCAAAAAAAGCCGAAGCTAAGGACAAAAGAATTCCGGTAATATACTCTGTTTCGATGCTGAAAATGATATATAAGCCCAAAATGGCTAATATTCCGAAGAAAACTTCATACCAATAAATTCGACGTTTGAAAAAAATAGGTTCCAGAAACGAAGCAAAGAAAGCGCCACTCGAAATTACGGCTAATGTGATAGATACATTGGATACTTTAATGGCCCAAAAAAAGCAAATCCAATGCATGGCAATTACAAAACCTACCAGGCAAAATCCAACGATAGTATTTGCTGTGAACCTGGCGGAAATTTTTCTGAATCTTAGGAAAGCTACAATTAAAATGGAAGCAATACCCATGCGATACCACACCAATGGAAGAGCTTCTATGGAAATTAATTTCCCTAAGATGGCTGTAAAACCTCCAATAAATACCAACAAATGAAGGTGAGCATGATGGACGAGTTTATCTTTTTGCATTTCTCAAAAGGTAAATCGCCAAAATTCCAAATACAAAATTAGGGAACCAGGTGGCCACCAGAGGTGAAAAACTACTTTGTTCTGCCATGGTTCCAAAAATCTTATCGAAGAAAATGAATACCATTCCAATGGCAATACCAATGGCTAAATTAACTCCCATACCTCCTCTTCTGCGTACTGAGGACACGGCTACGGCTATAATGGTAAGAATGTAGGCCGAGACGGGTAAACTCCAACGCTTATAACGCACTACTTCGTACCTATTAATATAGTTCGAGCCCTTTGCCTTCTCCCTTTTTATAAAGGCATTGAGTTCGTTGAAATTCAATGTTTCTGCAATATATTTTACCGGGGTAAGATCTTCGAGATCAAAACTAAAAAGTGTGTCTTTTTTCTGTTGTCTAATTAAAGAATCTCCCTCCTCACCAATAATTCGCTCTAAGTAATTGAACAAAGAATAGGTACTGTCCTTATCGTTATACTTAATTCGGCTCGCAGAAATTTTATAAGTCATTTTATTCCCTTCAAAATGCTCGAGTGTAAAATTACTTCCAGACTTCTCCTTTACATTGAAGTAGCTCACATAAATAAACTCCTTGTCATTTATCTGCCGATATACATTACTTTGATCACGCGCTTTTTTCCCCTTGCTAAGCTTATTGTAAATGAATTCGTTATATCCCTTACTAGCCACTGGCGCCAAATAATTTCCAAGAATAAAAGCCCCGATACAAACAATGGTCGCACCAATTATATAGGGTCTTAAAAATCGATAATAGGATACACCACTGCTCAAAAATGCAATGATCTCGGTATTATTCGCCAGCTTGGAAGTAAACCAAATAACAGAAAGAAACAAAAATAGCGGAAACAAGAGGTTGGCAAAATAGATGGTAAACTCTAGGTAGTACTGCAGTATATCCATCAAGGGCACCTTATTGTCGAGCATTTTGTCAATCTTTTCGGCAAGATTGACGGTAATTCCAATGGGAATAAAAAGCAATAGCAGCAGGACAAAAGTTCCCAGGTATTTTTTTAATATGTACCGGTCTAATATGCTAAACATTTATAAACGTTTGTCCATTTGTTGTACCATTCTACTTTTCCAAGAGGTAAAATCTCCCGCTAAGATATGTTTTCTGGCCTCACGAACCAACCAAAGATAGAAGCCCAAATTATGTATGGTAGCGATTTGTCTGCCTAACATTTCGTTGACCGTGAACAGGTGACGCAAATAAGCCTTACTATAGGCCGTGTCCACCCAGGTAATGTCCATCTCGTCGATGGCACTAAAATCGTCTGCCCACTTTTTATTTTTAATATTGATGGTACCGTGGGCTGTGAAGAGCATTCCATTTCGACCATTTCGAGTGGGCATAACACAATCAAACATGTCGATTCCCAATGCTATGTTTTCCAAAATATTGATGGGAGTACCCACCCCCATAAGATATCGGGGTTTGTCCTCGGGAAGAATTTCAGTAACCACTTCGGTCATGGCGTACATTTCTTCTGCCGGCTCCCCAACGGATAACCCCCCAATGGCATTCCCCTCTGCTCCAACTGAAGCAATATATTCGGCTGACTGCTTTCTAAGGTCTTTGTAGGTACTACCTTGTACAATAGGAAAAAACGTTTGTTCGTAATCGTACTTGAAAGGAGTTTTTTCCAAATGCGAAATGCAACGATCCAACCAACGATGTGTCATATGCATGGAGCGTTTGGCATAATTGTAATCGCACGGGTAAGGCGTACACTCGTCAAAGGCCATAATAATATCCGCTCCTATGGACCGCTGGATCTCCATCACGTTTTCAGGGGTGAAAAAATGAAAACTACCATCAATATGGGATTTAAACTTGACCCCTTCTTCTTTAATTTTTCGGTTAGCCGATAGGGAATATACCTGATACCCACCGCTGTCGGTAAGGATATTTCGATCCCAATTCATAAACTTGTGCAATCCCCCTGCTTTTTCCAGGATATCAATTTGAGGGCGCAGGTACAAATGGTAGGTATTGCCCAAAATAATATCAGGATTAATTTCGTCTGTCAACTCCCGCTGGTGTACACCTTTGACTGTTCCCACCGTACCAACGGGCATAAAAATGGGAGTTTCCACGTTTCCGTGATCTAATGTAATGGTTCCTGCGCGGGCTTTGCTACCAGCATCGGTAGCTTCCAGTTTAAATTGCATGCAATAGTTACTTTATGGGAAGCAAAGATAGGAGGAATTCTGGGTATGAATGATAAAGAAATGTTAGTATTTACAAAGGTCACTCAGCCCCTCTTGAAAGCTAATTCTTTTTCTTCTTTATTCTGAAGAAATTATTGCGGTCTACATTAAAAATTTCGGTTATCATTAACTTCTGAGTCACCAAATCCTATTTTTCAGAATAAAAAACTTGGCTGTTAACTAAAACCCAAAAATCGTTAATAAGTGGCTTATTTTCTTCTTTGCAGCCCATACGGAAAAGCTTACTTTTGAAACTGAAAAATCAACAATTATATGCCAGATATAAACTACCTAAACGACCTCGTTATTCAAGTGCGGAGGGATATTTTAAGACAGGTTCATAAAGTGAATTCCGGTCATCCCGGAGGATCACTTGGATGTACCGAATTTTTTGTTGCCCTGTTCCAAGAACTTATGGTTAGGAACGAAGGTTTTGATATGGACGGGAAAAATGAAGATCTTTTTTTCCTTTCCAACGGCCATATATCTCCAGTTTTCTATAGCGTATTGGCTCGCTCTGGTTATTTTCCGGTAGAGGAATTGAATACCTTTCGTTTGATCAATTCTCGTTTGCAGGGCCATCCCACTACCCATGAGGGTCTGCCGGGAGTTCGAGTAGCATCTGGATCCTTAGGGCAAGGGATTTCTGTGGCTATTGGTGCCGCCTGCACTAAAAAATTGAACAACGACAATCATCTGGTCTACGCCCTTTGTGGAGATGGTGAATTGCAAGAAGGACAAAACTGGGAGGCCATAATGTATGCGGCCGGTAACAAAGTTGACAATTTGATCGTAACTGTGGATTATAACGGCCAGCAAATAGACGGTTCTCTGGATACCGTACTTCCTATGGGTAATTTGAAGGCTAAATTTGAAGCCTTTGGATGGGACGTTTTGGAGATCGAAGAGGGAAATAATCTTGAGGCTGTTATAAACGGCATGAAAGAAGCTAAATCGAAATCCGGAAATGGGAGGCCTATCTGCGTTTTAATGCACACTGTCATGGGTAATGGAGTAGACTTTATGATGCATACCCATGCATGGCACGGTAAAGCACCAAACGACGAACAATTAGCGATCGGGTTGGCACAAAACGCAGAAACTTTAGGAGACTACTAATGCTTAGATTTATCACTTGTTCCATTTGTCTTCTCATTGGTTTGGGAAATGTGACTGCGCAGGAATTAGAGGTTTTGTTGGATTACGAAGTCACGTACGTTGTACCCAATGGCAAAAAAAATACCATAGATACTATTTCTATTCAGTTAGATAAAAAAGGACATTTCCTCTTTATGGAATCCAATAGTATGGGATTGAATTTGGCGAGAGGTGTATTTCCTGACCCAAATACAGACCTTTCTGGTTCCGAATGTTCGTTTCTTCTGGATACGCAACGTATGTTAGTTTATTTCAGCTTTCATTTGAATGACACCAAGATGTTCCTTCAAATGGATGTGACACAATTTATACCCATAAATAACCCGATGGGAGACGATATGGCTACGTTGAATTTATTGACCGAAAAACGGGGAGATCAAATACAACTTGGGGGTGCATTATATGACAGCTACTTATTATATCCCGAAACGGAACCGGACCAACCCATCATTCTGGCCATTGATGAGAAAAGACCCGTGGACAACGCGGCCCTCATTAATAGAGTTATAGAATTAATGCTGCAGAAATCAAAGAGTAACGTTCCCGTAAATTTGGATATCCCTAATGGTTTAATAATGGCCATTGGCTTCCAAGAAGAATCTCTTATGAAGGCGATAGATGCACGAGATGTCAATACAAAAATTAATATTCAACATAGTTTTAACATAACAGAATGAAAAAGTATTTAGACTCAGGTAAAAAAGATACACGTTCCGGGTTTGGGGCCGGGCTTACTCAATTAGGCCAAACAAATCCAGATGTCGTCGCACTCTGTGCAGATTTAACCGGATCGCTCAAGATGGATGAGTTTAAAGCGAACCACCCAGAACGTTTCTTCCAGGTAGGTATCGCCGAGGCCAATATGATTGGATTGGCAGCTGGAATGACCATTGGAGGTAAAATACCTTTTACCGGTACTTTTGCCAACTTTTCCACAGGACGGGTGTACGATCAAATTCGTCAAAGTGTGGCCTACAGTCATAAAAATGTAAAAATATGTGCTTCTCATGCTGGGGTGACTCTGGGTGAAGATGGGGCAACGCATCAAATTCTGGAAGATCTGGGGTTAATGAAAATGCTCCCGGGAATGACGGTTATCAATACTTGCGATTTTAATCAGACCAAAGCAGCCACCATAGCCATTGCCGAACACATTGGCCCTGTTTATTTGCGTTTCGGACGACCTAAAGTGGCTAATTTTACCGAAGAGGATCAGCATTTTGAAATTGGAAAAGCCGTACAACTTCAGGAAGGAAATGACGTGACTTTGGTGGCGACAGGACACCTTGTCTGGGAAGCTTTGCAAGCTGCCGAGCAACTTCACGCACAAGGAATAACTGCAGATGTTATTAATATTCATACCATCAAACCATTGGACGATGCGGCCATTTTGGCAAGCGTAGCAAGAACAGGTTGCGTAGTAACAGCTGAAGAACACAATTACCTGGGCGGACTTGGAGAAAGCGTCTCTCGCGTTTTAGCGCAAAATTCGCCATATCCGCAAGAGTTTGTGGCAACTCAAGACACTTTTGGCGAATCTGGAACGCCAGAACAATTAATGGATAAATATGGATTGAATGCCGCCGCTATTGTAAAAGCAGCATTAAAAGCGATTGCCAGAAAATAAGTTTCAATTTATACTGAATAAAAAACCTCGCCTATGACCGAGGTTTTTTTATTGTTATATGTGCATTAAGGTTTAACTATCACCATCCAGGTAATCCACTGTTCCATCTCCGTCTGAATCTGGATAGGTAATGTTACCATCGGCATCAATCTCAATTTCGTCCGCAGTAGGTCTTCCATCGTTATCATCGTCCGGGTCAATATAGTTGGGTAAGCCATCGGCATCCGTATCATCATCTTCTTCGAGCCCATTGCTATTCAAATCTTCAACAACGGATGGAATTCCGTCATTGTCCTGATCTCCTTCTACAGAACCGAACAAATTAAACGTAAAAATAAGTTGGGCATAGATTGGAATTTCCGAGCCAGCTGGAGGATTCACATAGTACCCAAGACCAGAAGGTATAAAAACGGCACCAATACCAGGATTCACCGCTCCAATGGTACCATCTTCATTAATAATAATATCTTCAGCTACGTTAAATTCTACTAAGCCATCTTGAAATCCATTCACCACGGCAGTTAAATCGAAACTAACCGGAACCACTGAGCCGTCAAACAATTTGCTATAACGAATGGTATTGATTTCTTCATTGATAAAGATTCCCTCATAAGTCAAAGTAGCAATATCCGGAAACTCTGGTTGTTTATCCCCACCTCCTTGTGCTACATTTAAGTAATATAATTTATAGGTTACACCATCGGCAACTCTATCTTTTACCATTTTTGAAGTCACCTGAGTAATCAAAGCCACTTTATCGGCATTATCTCCTGCAATAGTATCGAATTTAATGCGGTAATCGAAATCTGCGGGTGGATTCTCAAATTCTTCATAATTATAAAAATGCGTTTCCAAATACCTCTCTATGATCGCAGTTGCCAACGGAGCTTCTTCTCCTCTGTCCCTTGCTGGAACAAAATTGGTTGGCCCTCCGTCATCATTTCCGCAGGAATTCATAAAAAACAGCGAGGCAAACATTATAGGTAGTAGGATATAAACTTTCTTCATCTTCACTTTTTTGATGGCGCAAGATACAATTTTCCGCTACTTTTGTAATCAATTTAACGCACTTTTAAGTTCAATGTTATGAGGATAGATAAATATCTGTGGTGTACGCGCTATTTTAAAACCAGGAATATAGCAACCCAAGCCTGCAAGAAGGGTAGCATTAGAATAAATGGTGATCAAGTAAAGCCTTCCCGAGAGGTATTTCCGAGTGATGCAGTTATGGTGCGCAAAAACCAAATTAACTATACGCTGGAGGTCATTGACATTCCCCCTAGCCGAGTGGGTGCCAAGTTGGTAGGTCTATATCGAACCGATACGACGCCAAAAGAAGCCTTTGAAAATGAGGAAATGCTGAAATATGCCAAAAGTCACTATCGGAAAAAGGGCATGGGGCGTCCCACCAAAAAGGATCGTCGCGACCTGGAAAACTTTTCAGATGACAGCAAAGAATAATTATTTTCCAGTCAGAAGCGCTTCAAAATTCATTCAAAATGGGAAGTATCTCGTTCCTAACATTGAAATGACATTCCATTTGGCCGGATATAAATAGTCCAACAAAGAATAAGGTATTTACTATATTTGCTTGAGTAAACCTTGTCGGATTACGGCAGGCACCAAAAGACCATAAAACACATGCAGGAATCCACCATAATCCTTTCGAACAAACAAATTACCCATAAAATAAAACGCATGGCCTATCAAGTTTATGAGGCGAACGTTGATGAGAAAGAAGTGATCATGGCAGGAATTAAGGAAAACGGTTTTTTATTAGCAAAAAAAATAAAGGCGGAAGTAGAGAAAATATCTCCCATTTCGGTCACCTTGTGCGAAGTGCGCATTGACAAAAAAAAACCGACCAACCCCATAGAAACTTCCCTGGAGCTGGCCTCTTTTATCAATAAATCTTTGGTGTTGGTGGACGATGTTCTTTCCACTGGAACGACACTCATTTATGGTGTCAAACATTTTTTGGAGGTTCCTCTGAAGCAGTTTAAAACGGTGGTGCTCGTAGACCGAAATCACAAAAAATACCCTGTCAAAGCCGATTTTAAAGGTATTTCGCTTTCCACTTCGCTGAATGAAAACGTGGCCGTTGTATTTGAGAAAAACAGCTGTACGGCTATCTTAGAATAACTTCAGAATTAAATTTTCTACAATCGTTTCTGGCGAAAGTCCGTCGCAAGGTAAAACTATCGAAGCCTGATTGTAATAATAAGAACGCTCGAAAAGGTGTTTTCGAATGAAGTCATTCAACAAGGCTTCTGTTTCCAAATGTGCAATGAGCGGGCGTTCATTTTTTTCTCCGAACAGCCGTTGTGTAAGCGTATCCAGGCTATTTTTCAAATAAATAGTCACCACATCTTTATGGGCCAAAAGATCGGTCATGACGGTTCCGTAGCACGGTGTTCCTCCTCCGGTCGCGATCACCATTTTGTTTTTTTCTGAAATGATCCTGGTTAGTGCTGTTGCTTCATTTCTTCGGAAATAAATCTCTCCTTTCTCCTGAAATAATTGGCTAATGCTCCTATTTTCGGCCATTTCAATATACTGATCCAGGTCAGTAAATTCGAACTGAAGGGTTTCGGATAGCAGTTTTCCTACAGAGGATTTTCCGCTTCCCATGTAGCCAAGTAATACTAATTTCATAGACACAAATATCGCAATATCAGGGCGATTAAACCGCTCAAAAAATAAATATTAAATTTAATAGTAATTGGCTTGAATTATATGTAGAATGATATTATATTTGCACCCGCCTACGCAAAACACTTCGCGTTTGCATCGGTGGGTCTTGTCACCCACCTTATTTTTTTGACCTGGTAGCTCAGTTGGTAGAGCATCTCCCTTTTAAGGAGAGGGTCCTGGGTTCGAGCCCCAGCCAGGTCACTAGAATTCTCAAAAAGTCGAAGCATTTAGCTCGACTTTTTGGTTTTTGCACATCACCTACCGAGGTGCTGGAATTGGTAGACAGGCATGGTTGAGGGCCATGTGTCCATTAGGGCGTGTGGGTTCGACTCCCATTCTCGGTACTATAAGCTATCCTTTGGGATGGCTTTTTTTATGAAATATGACGCCCTAATGTTGGGCGTGGCGAAGCGTAAAAAAGAGAAACTTTTCTTTTCTCTTTTTTATGATGAAGCCGTTTATCAAAATAAGCTCCCATTCTCGGTACTATAAGCTATCCTTAAGGATGGCTTTTTTATGAAATATGACGCCCTAATGTTGGGCGTGGGAAAGGATAAAAAAGAGAAACTTTTTTTCCTCTTTTTTATCATGAAGCCGTTTATCAAAATAAGCTCCCATTTTCGACTTTAAATTCAGATAGAAATACGCTTTAGTTCAGGCTGTGTCGGTATTCATTAGGGCTCATGGATGTCTTCTTTTTGAAAATTCTACTAAAGTATTGCGGATATTCAAATCCTAATGCATAGGCTATTTCACTGGCACTCTCTTTTGAGTTAAGCAATATGTTTTTCGCTTTTTCAATAATGTATCTATGAATGTGATCCTGGGTGCCTTGCCCTGTTTCTTTTCGAAGTAAATCACTTAAATATTTAGGAGACATGTGCATGGCTTCTCCACAGTACTGTACGGTTGGAATTCCAGATTCCAATTGCTGGTTCGAGGCATAATAGTTTTTTAACAATTGCTCAAATTTACTCACAAAATCCTGATTCAAATTGGTTCGTGTATAAAACTGACGATCGTAAAACCGGGTGCAATAATTGAGTAATAATTCAATATTAGAAATAATTAGCGTTTGGCTATGTGCGTCAATGTTAGCGCTATACTCATTCTCAATTTTCTCAACAATTTCGGTCACTGTTTTCCTTTCTTCTTCGGACAAATGCAGTGCCTCATTCGTGGCATAAGAAAAGAAAGAAAAGTCGTCCATTTTTTCTCCCAGTTGAGACTTTCGAATTAGATCGGGATGAAATGCCAAAGACCAGCCTGCATCGTCATCAAGGGTTTCCCGTTTTACAAACTCCAATATCTGATTGGGAGCTGTAAAAACCATTGTTCCTTCCTGATAATCATAGGAATTTCTTCCGTAATTCACGATGGTGTAAGGGCAATTATCCTTCAGACTAATTTGATATAATCCTAAGGAGTATCTTACATTATCCACTTCGAAATCTTGCAATAAATCCCTCATTCGCAACACCGAGATTAGTGGATGTTTTGGCTTTCCCAATCCCAAAAACTCATGGGCTTCAGCAATGGTATCTAGTTTAATGATCTCCTTCATAGTTATGTATTTATCGTCTTAAAGTCCTTTCCACCAGGGGGTGTAATTATTAATTGAATCTTTGACCAAAATTTCCTGGCCTATCCGCGGAGTAATTACCTCAACACTTAATTCTTGCGCTTTGTTTTGCACCCTAATTATTGGATCTGTCCAATCGTGCAGTGCCAACTTAAATCCAGCCCAGTGAATGGGCATTATTTTTTTGGCTTTTACATCAACTCCTGCCTGTGCTGTTTCTTCTGGCATCATGTGAATATCCGCCCAACGTTCATTATACTGTCCACATTCCAATAACGCAATATCAAAAGGCCCATATTTCTCACCTATTTCTTTAAAATGAGGTGCATAACCGCTGTCACCACTAAAATAAATATTTTCATTTTCCGACTGTATCACCCAAGAACTCCATAAGGTACTTTGTCCGTTATTAAATTTTCTTCCTGAAAAATGCTGAGCCGGCGTGCATACGAAAGTCAGGTTTTCCAATTGAGTTTCCTCCCACCAGTCCAATTCGGTAATTTTATGGGGCGCAACATCCCAGGCCTCCAAATGAACACCAACTCCAAGGGGTACATAAAAATGATTTGTTTTGTCTTTTATCTTCAAAACCGATTGATGATCCAAATGATCATAATGGTCATGGGAAAAAATAACGGCATCTATATGAGGCAATTTCTCGACCTCTAAAGGAAATTCTTCATTAAATCGGTTACCGCCCAGTAATGGATGGGGCGCTGCCACCTTTCCAAACATGGGATCTATCAAAATATTCTTGCCACTTAGTTGTAGCAAAAAAGAGGAATGCCCAAACCATAACATTCTTGCTTCTCCTTTATAGTTGGCAATAGCCATGGAATCCATTTTCTGCACTTCCAAATTTTCCTTTGGACGTCCGTTAGGCACTTTGGTGGTAAAGAAATGGTAGGCCAATTTTACGGTTTCAGAAAAACTTAAATCTTTGGGAACTGGTTTTGTATTATTAAATTTTCCTTCTTTAAATTGAAGAGAATTTTGGTACACCACCTGTCGTTCCTTAGAAACATTGCCACCAAAACTTGGATAAAAATTGGTGAATACCAGATAGGCTATCACTAGCGTCCCGATTATGATTAAAATTGTAATGATCATCTGTTTTATGCGTTTTTTCCGAAACATCATTATTTAAATTGACTTAAAATCTTTTTATCAAAAACTCTATCGTATGGCTCGGCCATTTGCGAATTGTTTCAGTTTTACAATTAATTCTGAAGCAAAATTAGATTAGCGTTGCATCACGGCTGTATGCTAATTGCCGATAGTTGAATACTTTTTACTACAACTTGAGAGGAGAAGTAGCTTCAATTGGGTGCGACAGACTATTCGTCCAATTCGTCCAACAAGATCACTTTATCACTTAGTGAATCTGTTTTAAACTCCTTTACCTTTCCATTTTCTATAAGATGAATGATAGTGTCCTTACTATTTTCATCATACCGAATAACTTCGACATTGTTTTTTGGAGTTTGTATGGGCCTCCACCAAATGACGGCAACAATAATGATAGCAATAAGCCCAATTATAGAACCGATGACCCAAGGTTTTCTTTTTACTGAAAATGAACTTTTGGTATTCGACCTAATGAGACGATATCCCTTTTTAGGAATCGTTTCAATTTCCATTGAACCTTGAACTTCCAGTTTTTGCAACAGCTTCCTTAACTTGAATATATTCTTTGTCAAAGCTTGTTCCGCAACGTGATGATTGCCCTCCCAAATTTTATCGACAAACTCTTCTTTAGTTACCAATTGGCCTTGGTTATGTACCAAAAGCACCAATAGTTTCATAAGTTGATTCTCGACATTAATGGTCTGTTTTCCTTCCGATTTCTTGATAATAATCCGGTTTAATGATGGATGAATTTCTATATGTTTTGACAATTTAATTATCTCCATGATTGTTTTGACATCAGAATATTAAAAAGAGTTTTAAAGGATATCAAATCTACAAATGTTATTGCATTCCATCCTATAATTGTGATAAATAACAATAAACAATAAATCAAATGAAAACACTAGTAGTTACAGCGGCCCTATTATTTTTAAGCTCATACAGCGTTATTGCTCAGGATATTACAATAAAAGAAGAAGTCTCCATCTCTGTAAATGACAGCCTTACGCTTGCTGGAGAAATTGAATACCCAAATAAAGAAGGAAAGTTTCCAGCCGCAATATTAATTTGGGGAAGTGGCCCTCATACGCGAGATCAATCCATTTCTGAAACGCCAATATTCAAACAAATTTCCAATTTCCTCGTCGCCAAGGATATGGTCGTTATGCGAATGGACAAAAGGGGCTACGGTAAATCAACTGGAAATTTCAGGTCTGAGGACAATTACACCACAAGAGATCTAGCCAATGATATAAACCTCGCTTACCAATACCTCAATCGACACTCAATGGTAGACACAACAAAAATAGGTCTCATTGGCCATAGTGAAGGTTCCATTATTGCCTCCATGTTGGGTGCTGAAGATAAAAGTATTGATTGGATGATCCTTTTTGGACCAACCGGTGTATCAGGAAAAGAAATAGAATTAGAGCAGAGAGCATATGAAAGAGAGAAACTTGGAATGTCCAAGGAAGTGGGCGATGCCCTTTCG
The DNA here is from genome assembly GCA_039028295.1 of Bacteroidota bacterium. Classification (GTDB taxonomy): domain Bacteria; phylum Bacteroidota; class Bacteroidia; order Flavobacteriales; family Flavobacteriaceae; genus Aureisphaera. The sequence continues at coordinate 22,879 of JBCCIJ010000034.1, read as the reverse complement.
GAAGTTTGGAAGGAATATATTGAATTCATAAAGTCGGGATATAAGAATGACACTTTATACTACGACATTGGTAAAAGGTTTCTTATGGCTCACGGGCTGGAAGAAAACGACGATCGCATAACACCCGAATTGATAGATCAATTACTGGATGGGTTTAAAACTAAATGGTATCAATATTTTTATGGAAATGACAACAGCAAACATCTTGAAAAAATATCCATTCCTTTACTAGCCATTATGGGAGGTGCCGATAAACATACTTCCGTAAAACTTAACTTTGAGCCGCTGTATAATGCATTGGAAAAAGCGAATAATAAGATGTATAAAATTGTTATTTTAGCTGATAACGATCACTTCTTTTTTAAATATAATGGTAAAAGACTTGAAAAGCACCGGCCGGGAGAAATGAAAATGTCCGATGAATTTAGAGAAACTATAATCTCATGGCTAGAAACTACGGGAATTATTAAAAACTAAATGGTTCTCAAAAGATTTTTCAACTTTATGATTTAGAAGTGAATTAATTTCAGCAAAGTAAATAGTATTCAACTAAGCATTATAGTTATGAAAAATTGGATAAGAACAAGCTTTTTCACCTTTATTACTTTATTACTGATTTCGATCGGTATATTCTATATTTTCAACATCAACCTTTCGTGGCCATCACGGGATATTGAATTCAAGGCGGAGCCATTGGTAAGGGATTCAAAAGAGCCGTATTCGGGTGATGTACCTAAGAACATTATTATTTTTATTGCCGATGGAATGGGTTTTAGTCATTTGTCTCTGTCATTGATGACACAACCAAACGAAGGTAAGGGCCCTACATGGTATGAGTTTGATGTGAAGGGATGGCATGACCCAAGGTCTTTAGTTGGGGCCATTACCGACTCAGAAGCATCGGCAACGGCCATGTCTACAGGTACATCCACAAATTTTGGTCATATTGGTATTAATAATGACGGAGAAAAGTTGGAAAACATCTTCGAAATAGCTTCTGAGCTTGAATACACCACCGGTATTGTAACCGACTCCTATATTTGGGATGGAACACCTGCGGCTTTTTCGGCCCATACTAGAAATGAAGATGATGCAAGGGATATAATGCAGCAAATAGCAAATGGTCAGCTGGATCTAATTTTTGGAGAACTGGAGGATGTAGGTGAGGACGATGTTCCGGAAGTAGACGAATCTCTGGATATATTAAAAAAACGATTTCAGCTCCTTGATGAGAACTTAACGCTTCCCAGCGGCAGTAATTCCTCAGTACCAGTCGCCGCCATATATATGGAAGATGAAGTACAAGATGTGGATTCCAATCCCAACCTTAGCACACTTACAAATACTGCATTACAATATATGACCGCTCAGGATAAACCGTTTATGTTGTTAGTGGAATGTGAGGAAATGGACTCGGCTTCGCATCAAAATGATTCGGACCGCGTTGTCCGTGGTCTGGCATCTATTGAGCAAACGCTTTCTCTTATTTTGAATTTTTCTAAAACACATGGAGAGACACTGGTCATTTTTACGGCAGACCATGAAACTGGAGGGCTTGCTGCGGTATCAGACTTCGATACCTATCCAAATTTGCAGATCAAATGGGCCACAAAAGATCATTCGGCTGCTGTGGTTCCTTTATTTGCAGAAGGACCCGGAGCCCAATATTTTTCTGACGTACATCGTAACTGGGAAATTGGACAAAGACTAAAATCTTTGCTCGTTAAGGACACTCTATCTAACTAAGGATAGACTGCTTGAAGTTTTTCAAAATAACTTGAAGTATTTTAATTGAAGATAGCAGAGGCTATTACTGCTCATCTATTTTTAGCTATTGATGAACCTCACTAATCTGAACCACTGGTTGAATATTGGTGTAGTTAGGAATGTCATTAACAATTTTTTCGGCATTGGGCCCGAATGAATTTTGATAAGCCGAAAGTTTGTCAAAGTATAAATATCCTATGGCCAAATACGGTATCGGTTCGTCAGGTGTCCTACCGGCTATTCCCTTATCAATTGCCAATAGCTTTAATGAATCGCCTAATAAACTAGCAACCATGGGCATGTGCTTATTCGAATAGTAGTCCATATCGAATGTTTTTCCTTCACTATTGGGATAAAGTATAGTCACTTTGATCATACCCTCTTTAGCGCTCAGGTCATCCATGGATTCGGTGTGTTGGCAACTCGAAAGAAAAGCCATAAAGCCAAGAATTAAGAAAAAGATTTTAGTTTTCATGTTGTTGAGATTCTGTGATAGGTTAAAAGTTACTGTTTTTAAATAGTATTAACCAGAAACTTATAACAAGATTTTGAGGAAACTATTAATATATCGTGCCAAATAACTAAGGGGTGAGTGTGATTATATGGAGGATTATCTACGTAACTTCCCTAGCGCAGAGCTCATAGTTAGCTAATCAAATAGAGCAACCACTCGTGCGGGTGCGGCAGAAGCTCCAACAATTTTTAACGGGAAAACTGCAATTTTAAAACCACTATAAGGAAGCGCATCGAGGTTAACCAGCTGCTCCATGTGGCAATATTCCTTCCGTTGACCTACTAAATGTGCCTCCCAGAACAATTCCGAATTTCCGGTTTCCTTTGCTTTTTTCAACATATATGGTAAAGGTAAATCCCAGCCCCACGAATCAATGCCCATCACTTTTATTCCCCGATCAATAAGCCATTCGGTTGCTTCTGCGCTCATTCCGGTTCCTACTTTGTGAAAATTCTTGGTCCCATTGAACTTATCTCTTCCTGTTTTAATAAGTACTATCATTCCAGGGGTAATGCTCAGTTCGTTCTTCTTTAAAAAATTGTCAACATCGTTTACCGTTATAGGATCAAAATCAGCTTTATGCTTCATATCAATAACGATACCATCTCCATAACACCAATTCAAAGGAATTTCGTCTATAGTTTTAGATTTTTCTCCGTTGGTTGTCGGCGAATAGTGCCAGGGTGCGTCAATATGTGTTGTAGCGTGTACCCCCATTTTTTGTATGGTGTCATCTGCCCAACCAATAAAGTTCTTGGGAAACAACTTAAACGGCAACCCCAATAAACGTATCAACCATTTTGCTTTTCGGTGGGGCTTATGCTTTATTTTAACCTTCATAAACCAAGGGTCAGATTTATTGTATTTAATGGGTTTAGATAAATCTATGATCTTCATTTGGCTAGGGTTAGAAAAGAATTTGCTTAAGATTAGGCGCAGAAAACCTCAAACGATCTTCCGCTGTATGGGCAAGTTAATTAATTCAAGTGATTTTTCGAAGTGAATATGTACGACAATTTATAATAAACCTTCTTATAATTGGCTTATTAAATAGCGAGGTAGTCTCCTTCTCTGCTCAATTCAACTTTATTGCATCAAACTATTTAGCTCTTCAGTGGCATAAGTCTTTAAGTTCGATTTTTGACTTTTACTCAAATCCTCATCAGATTCAACTAATGATAAAGCTTGACGATAAAAACGCTTCGCCTGTTCATTCAATTCTTTCTTCAGTGAATAATAGGCCACATAATAATTGACCCTGGCAGATTCCGGATAACTATCATATGCAAGTTCATACAATCTTAAGCGGTAGGTATAGTTTTCATCTTTTTTCCAGGCCAACCAGTTTCGATAATCTGTATAGAAATCCTTCGAGAAAGGCTGTGAATTTCCGGCTGACTTTAGCTGTTGGTAAATATTTTCGACTTCGTCAAAACCTTCCTTAACAAAGGTGTTTTTAAGTACTGCCATATTAGGAGGAACAGGCAAGCCAGGCAATACAAACGTGGTATCGATATGATTCCTGGATGCAATAAATGAATCGTCAAATAGTTTTCCTGACTCCCCTTTTACCTTTTGATTTAAAAACCTTAATACCAACTCATTGGCGGTCTCGAAACCCTGTCTAGTGTTCCCTTTGTGTTCCCCAATTATGTTCGGAATAAATTCATCGAACATGCCATAATTCAGCATGGCGAACTCAGACATCTTAGAGAAATGTGCGTAATATCGATCGGAATATTTCAAATGAGAGGTATATTTCGGATCTATGGATGGGTGCGGTGAATAAATGAATAAAATAGGAGCTTGTATGTTCTCGGGCTGATAAAAAGGCGATCCGTTCAAAAGTCTTTGCTCAAAGGCACTTATCAATCCTCCTTCCAAACTTATCAATGCCTTTAAATTCTCATTTCTGGATATCGCAGCCGCTCCAACAGAGGAAGAAATTGCATTGGCCAGTATCGAAACCTGATCCATATTCACATTGGATTGTTCACTAATCTTTCCGAGTACAAACTCCAGATCATCCACCGCTACTTCCAGACCAATGGTGGATACTTCCAATCTACTGGAAAACCTTCCTTTTGGAGCAAAAGCTACGGTTACATAACCATGACTGGCTAAAAACTCACAAGTAATGCTTTGATAAGCCGGACTACTCCCATTTGGGTAAATGACAACAGGATACTGCCCTTCTGCCGCTTTAGCATTCGAACGAGCGAAGACATCCAGATCAAGGAGCTGATTCAATTGCTCTGTATTTAATTCTACCTCGTTTTCCGCTTCTAGAATGTTTCTTAAATTTCGTGTTTGCGTAGTAAATGTTTGCTTCGCGAAGGTTTTTTGCTCTTCGGATTCACCAAAATTGGTTTGTCTACCTATCAGATCCATATAATCCCCATATTTTAGCGGACCTCCGGAACCTGCCTGCGCGGGATACCATATATTGATTTGGTACTGTCGACCGCTTTCCGCTGAATGACCTTGGAACAAATTTCCATCCCAGTCTGAATATGGAATCGCATTTTTTGAGAGGTCATGAGTGAACAATGTCTGAAACCCAATCGGGTATTCTCCCATGGGAAGATCTCCCATGATCGGGAAGTTATCAATAACATCTGGCTTTTGACATCCCAGTACGACAAAGAGTAAAAGAATTACTTTATATTTCATTTCTGCTTAGGTTTAAGATTATATGTGAATTCATTGAAGTTTTATCTGTTACAAGCAACTTTTGTTATCTTTTTCGAACGCCTTTTTCTATATACTTCCAAATACTTGGATTATTTGCGTCTCCATATTTATTTTCACCTGTCCAGGTATATTCATTGAAGTTTTCATTAAAAATGAGTTCTCCAAAACGTTCAGTAAATCGACTTTCACGATTAGGCATATTTCGAATGGTTAATTTTCTGTTTTCAGGGTCCCATTCAAGAATATCGGATTGTGTTTCATGCCAATTACTGAACATGGAAATCATTTCGAATTGTTCGGTCTTTTTATTGTAATTGATGTACCAATAGTATTCTCTTTCCCGACCGTTTGAATCTATGGAGTTCGCTTTCAATTCAATATAATTACCTTTTAAAGCATAGTTTATTTCTCGAGTAGCGGTTTCCCACCACCCTGTTTCTTTATTGTCTTCTCGAGTTTCCCATGTTCCTATTAAGAAATCAAGTTCTTTGATCCCTTTTTCTTGGGAGAGCATATATATTGGAAGAAATAGTATGATTAGTAATGGTATCCTTGCTATTTTTATTCTTTCCACAGCTGTCATTATTTTATTGATCTGTCTCCTGATGCTTTTCGCTAATTTAGAATAAGGAGTACATCTAAAAGGTCTCAATGCCTGTTTTGAGGTCTCAATAGCTGTAGGTGACTACCTATTTTGTGATTTATAGTCTTTCGGTGTTTGTCCGGTATACGATTTGAATACTCGATTGAAGCTTGCTTTAGAATTAAAACCTACGTCAAAAGCCAGACTTAGTATTTTTAGGTGATCATTGTTTGGATCTTTCAATCGCTCCTTCATTTCCTCAACGCGGTATTCATTAATGAACTGGAAAAAGTTCTTTCCAAGCTCCTTGTTAATTGCATTCGATATGACTCGTTCCGAAATATCTGCGAACTCACTAAGATCAGAAAGAGATAACTCCGGGTTGCGATGCAGCTTATTGGATTCAATTATCGAACTTAACTTTTGAATTACTTCAGAGAGCTTACCATGGTCTTGTTCGTTTGGTTCTTCCTTTATACTAAAAACCTGACGTGTTTGAGTTTGTTTGAAACCACTAATACTTAACCAATAGAGTACCCCTGAATAAATAAGTAGAATGAAGGCTCTTGGTTCGGTCCAATCCAGAGGGGCAAATTTCCCTCCCACGAGCATGCCGGCAATGACAAAGATCAAAATTAAAATAAAGGAACCTGCAGTCATTAGTATGAACTGATTCACCCAACGAAGATCGATTCGTTCCGTATACGAGATATTATTTAATAGTGAACGCTGGTATGCTTTAACCAACCTGTAAGAATAGATCAGGTAGATCATCACTGATAAAATAGCCGATGCCTCCAGTAGTTCGGCAATATGATGAAACCATGGCCATGGGTTCGTACCAGCAACTAGCGCATGATAGATACTATGGATGTAGTTCAAAATAAGGGGTGAAAAATGCCAGAAATCCTTTTTTCGAAATGCGTCAGAACCTTCTGTAAGTGTCTTTATATAGAAATAAAATGCAGGGCCAATCCAATATGACAAAGAGAAGGGGAGCCAAGAGAGCCACTGATAGTTATTCCATATAGATATGTCCAGAATGAATGGTGTAAATGTTAGGCACATTGAAAAAATGGTCAGGGAGAGAAAGCGATTCGCCCGCCGATTTTCATTCTTTTCAAAGAGTAGAAAAGCAAACACAAACCCATTGATTACGGAGCATATCGTTATGAGCTGTATAAGTGAAATCTCTAATTGCATTTACAACTTTTTATGCCATTCAATATAGTAATTATATCACCCAAACAACTCAGGCAAAAAAAAGTTCTATTATTTTTATATGAAGAATATATCGCCCTCTCTAATAATTTTTTGTTCATTCAAAACTTCAAAATAATAAACAATTTTACTCACGAGGTCTAGTTTTTAGTACCTTTAAGGCTGTCAACAAAGTAAGATGTCCATAAAAACACAGTTTAGTATTAAAGATCTGGAAAACCTCACAGGAGTAAAGGCCCACACAATCCGGATTTGGGAAAAGCGCTATAATCTCCTAACTCCGGCCAGAACAGATACCAATATCAGACAATATGATTTGCTGAACTTAAAGAAACTACTCAACATCACTTTCCTATATAACGAAGGCTATAAAATCTCTAAAATAGCCAGGTTCGAAGCCGAAGAGGTCCACAACTTAATTAACGGACTTGCGGAAAGCAGTAAAGAGAATTTCGCTCAACAGGAGTTCAAAAAGGCCATGTTCGATTTTGACCATTATCTCTTTACCAAAACCTACGCACAGATTTCACAAAATAAGTCTTTTGAAGAAGTCTTTAGGACCATCTTTTTACCGCTCCTTAATGAAATTGGAATGCTCTGGCAAACGGGAACGATCGACCCTTCCCATGAACGTTTTATTTCAGAATTAATAAAACAAAAAATTATTGTCAACATAAACCGTCTTCGAGAAAAAAACAACAAAAAACAAGTACCATCTTTCGCACTCTATCTTCCTTCGGAGGAAATACACGAAATAGGTCTGCTCTACGCCAATTACGAAATCATCGCTGCAGGTTTTGATACCATCTATTTAGGAACCGACATGCCCGTTGAAAGTCTACAACACATTGTAAAGCACTATGACCAAATTACATTTGTTTCCTATTTCACCGTGAAACCCGATCAAGAAAGCTTGTACGACTATATAAAACGCTTTAAGAAAGTGGTTGGTCCGGTGAAACCCATGAACTTTTGGATGATGGGATGGAAAGTACAGGGCATTGATGCCAAAAAATTACCTCCCGGGGTTAGCGTCATCCCCAATTTTAGTGCCTTCAAAGACAAGCTCAGAAGCCTAAAATCATCTTAAAATTGTCTGGATAGGATTATTTTGTTTAAATAATCTTTACATTTGTTAAACAAAATGAAAAAACAAATTGCTATCATTGGTTCCGGGTTCTCCTCATTAGCAGCGGCCTCCTATTTGGCCCAAGCTGGAAACGAGGTAACCATCTATGAAAAAAATGATAGTGTTGGTGGTCGAGCACGTCAACTAAAGAAGGAAGGCTTTACCTTCGATATTGGGCCCACCTGGTATTGGATGCCAGACGTTTTTGAGCGTTTTTTCAACGACTTTAATAAAAAACCCGAGGACTTCTATCAACTCATTAAACTTAGCCCTGCCTATTCCGTTTATTTTGGCGAAAATGATTGTATCACCATAGAGGATACGCTAGAAAAAATATGCCTCGCCTTTGAGCATGAAGAAAAAGGTAGCTCAAAGAAATTGAAGCAATTCATGGCAGAGGCCAAAGATAATTATGACATCGCCATTAAGGATCTCGTTTATAGACCGGGTTTATCTCCTCTTGAGTTGGTGACACCGGTAACCCTAAAAAAAATAGGGCAATTTTTCAGCACCATTAGCAAGGAGGTGCGAAAGGAATTCAAAAATCCTAAACTAGTTGCCATTCTGGAATTTCCCGTGCTTTTTTTAGGAGCTAAACCTTCAAATACTCCTGCTTTCTATAGTTTTATGAACTACGCCGATTTTGGGCTGGGCACCTTTCATCCCGCAAATGGAATGTACAGTGTGATTGAAGGAATGAAAGCACTGGCCGAAAGCTTAGGGGTAACGATCAAAACCAATCAAAATGTCGAGAAAATTATAGTCGTTAACAAAAAAGTAACGGCTCTAATAGTTAATTCTGAAGAAATAAAAACCAACATTATTTTAAGTGGTGCCGATTATCACCATACCGAAACGCTCTTGGACCCGGAGCATAGACAGTATTCCGAATCGTATTGGAACAAGAAAGTATTTGCTCCTTCTTCCCTACTCTTTTATGTTGGCTTCAGTAAGAAATTAAAAAACGTAGAGCATCATACATTGTTCTTTGATGTTTCTTTTGAAAAACACGCTAGGGAAATTTATGATGATCCAGCTTGGCCGAAAGATCCTTTGTTCTATGCAAGTTTTCCTTCCAAAACAGATATTGGTTCTGCTCCCTATGGCCAGGAAGCGGGAATTTTTCTAATTCCATTAGCCCCTGGACTTGAAGATACACCTGCATTGCGAGAGGAGTATTTTGAAAAAATTATGGTGCGATTTGAAAAATTAACCAACCAAGGAGCTAAAAATTGCGTTATATTTAAAGAGTCTTTTTGTATTAACGACTTTATTGAAGCATATAATTCGTACAAAGGAAATGCTTATGGTTTGGCCAATACATTGATGCAAACCGCATTTTTACGACCTAAACTGAAAAGTAAGAAAGTCAAAGGGCTGTTTTTTACAGGCCAACTTTCTGTTCCAGGGCCGGGGGTACCGCCTTCGCTTATTTCAGGAAAATTGGTATCAAGTTTAATCCAGAAAGAAATTGCATAATGAAAGAGATTTTTGACACCGTATCGGAAAGTTGCAGCAAAAAGGTAACGACTGCTTATAGCACGTCCTTCTCTTTGGCAGCAAAGATGTTAGCCCCAAGTATTCGTCAGGATATTTACAATATATATGGATTCGTGAGATTTGCCGATGAGATTGTAGATTCCTTTCACGACTATGATAAAGAAGCATTGTTTAATCGCTTTGAAAAAGACCTTGACCTCGCACTTACCGAAAAAATTAGCCTGAACCCCATTCTAAATTCTTTCCAGCACACCGTTTGGAACTATGGAATTGAGCGCTCGTCCATTGACGCATTCATGCAAAGTATGCGATTAGACCTAACCAAAACAGATTACAACACTACCGAAGAGTACCAACAATATATCTACGGCTCCGCCGATGTTGTTGGTCTTATGTGCCTGCGGGTTTTTGTAAAAGGAGATCAGGCAAAATATGAGCAGTTAAAGGAATCGGCTATGAGTTTAGGTTCTGCTTTTCAAAAGGTAAACTTCCTAAGAGACTTGAAAGAAGATTTCGAGGGCTTAAGTCGCACCTATTTCCCGAACACCAATTTGGAGGCTTTAGATGAAGCATCCAAAAAGAGGATCATCGCCGAAATAGAAGAAGATTTTAGCCAAGGCTATGAAGGCATCCTTTTATTGCCAACAGAAGCTAGGTTTGGTGTCTTTATGGCATACCGTTATTACAAATGCCTCTTGAAAAAATTATATAAAACTCCTGCCATAGAAATAAAGAACAAACGCATCCGGGTTCCTAGCTATGAAAAATTTGGCGTTTTTACAAGGAGTTATGTGAAGTATCGATTAAATTTGGTTCGTTGATTTATTTAGGATAGACCCCATGAATACCTCAACAAACCATTAAATAAAGAAGATCAGCGCCATGACAATTGTACTGTGGATTTTAATATTTTTGGCAGCCTTTTCCATCATGGAATTTATGGCTTGGTTTACCCATAAGTATATCATGCATGGCTTTCTCTGGAAATTGCACAAGGATCATCACAAAAAAGATCATGGAAGTTGGTGGGAGCGCAACGATTTATTTTTTGTGTTTTATGCCGCAGTAAGTATTGGCTGTTTTATAGGTTGGGAGTACTACGGATTCTGGGCTGGTTTTCCTATAGGGCTTGGAATTTTTGTCTATGGCGTCGCTTATTTCATGGTCCATGATATTTTTATCCATCAACGATTTAAATTATTTCGGAACGCTAATAACTGGTATGCACGTGGTATAAGACGTGCTCACAAAATGCACCACAAACATTTGGGAAAAGAAGAAGGGGAATGTTTTGGTATGCTCTTCCCTCCGCTCAAATACTTCAAAAAATAAGCATGAAATATTTGTATCTCTGGTTGAACCTAGGTTCTTTTATAGTGCCTTTTCTTTTTAGCTTTCATCCACGACTGCAATTTTATAAAAAATGGAAATCCCTAGCCAAGGCCATCTTTATAATGATGGCCGTGTTTATTCCATGGGACATTATTTTTACGCTAAACGGCTTTTGGGGTTTTAACGAAGCCTATATCACAGGATATAGTTTTCTAAATCTTCCTATCGAAGAATGGCTATTCTTTATCTGTATTCCCTATGCTTGCCTTTTTACCCACTACTCCCTATGCATCGTATTCCCAAAATTATCCCTCTCAAAACGTGCTGTAGAAGTAATTTATGCGATCTTAATTTCTATTTTGGTCATAACCCTTTGGTACTATTATAACCGTTGGTATACGCTGGTCAATTTTTGCTATGGAATCCTGTTGCTCGGGCTTGTTTATAATTTTCGCAGACAGCTGTTTCAAACCTTCTTCCTTAGCTATCTCGTTATTTTAATTCCATTTTTTATAGTGAATGGCATACTAACGGGTACCGGTATTGAAGATCAGGTTGTTTGGTATAATAATGCAGAAAACTTAGGCATTCGAATACTTACTATCCCCATGGAGGACCTAATCTACAACCTCGGAATGCTATTGACCGTTTTTGTTTTTACGGAACGGTTCGAGGCGCGAAAAAATAACTTAGACTCAAATTAACTAACGTAAACATCTCGGCATTTAAGTTTCCAGATGCTATTATCTTGTAACTCTAAATGACGCTCCGTATTTTTAAAAGAACATCGACCGTTCGTTTAAAACACCTCCATTATGCATAAAAAAATAGTGCTTTTGTCCTTCCTTCTCACCTTTGCTTCAACCATAGCGATAAGTCAGGTCAATAATTATGTAGGATATATTGTAGACATATTTGAAAATCCCATGAGAGAAGTCTCCATCATCAACGAACGCACACAAGAAAAGGTGCTTTCAAACTGTAAGGGTAGATTTATCATTGCTGCAAATAAGGGGGATCGTTTAACTTTTACTAAAGAAAACTACCTGCCACACCGAAAGTTTATAAAAAGTAGAAAAAAAATGGACGTACTTCTCAATTTCGATACAGAAATCATCAAAAGTAAAATCTATAAAGACCATGCCGTCCTCCACGATTTTGAGAGCCCCTTGGACGAAGTTTTCTGTCAAGTACTCTTCATCATTGACGGGAATCCGTTTAACCCTAATGATAGCTCGGGTCGATTTTTAAATTTAGACCCTAAGGATATTTCCAAGGTAAATGTTTTAAAAGGGCAGCGCGCCGCAGATATGTTCGGAAATGCAGGTCGAAACGGAGTGGTGTTTATTCACACCGCCTGCAGTCTTAATAAGTTTCCCGGGGTTTATGAAGAATAAATAACTGTATTAAGCATACTACGGCTCATTCAAGAGAAAGTCTTATTTTAGGCTTGGATTAGCACTTTTTATCCATCTGAATGCATCCATCCTAATAACAAGCTGAATGACCAAAATCTCCATCCAAGGCATACAATTTGACGAAAAATCTTCCTTTCAAAAGGGCCCCAAACTCGCTCCTCCGCTCATTCGTGAAGCGCTACACAGTGGTTCGCTAAATTTATTTACTGAAGAAGGAAAATCCATTGAAGAGGCCCCCATTGAAGACAAAGGCGACTTCCCAATATCGGATTACTTCAATATTGAAACTATTACTGCCAGGCATCTAAACGAAGACGCAAAGATATTTACATTGGGGGGCGACCATTCCATTACGTTTCCCATTATAAAAGCACACCACAAAAAATATCCGAAACTGGATATTTTACACATAGATGCTCATTCCGACCTTTACGAGCATTATGAAGGTGATCCCTATTCGCACGCCTGTCCCTTTGCCCGAATTATGGAAAACAACTTTGCCGTACGACTGGTGCAAGTGGGCATTCGAACCTTAAATACCCACCAGGCACAGCAAGCAGAAAAATACAAAGTTGAAATTCACCAAATGAAAGATTTAGATATCTTAAAGATACCTCCGTTCGAAAACCCCTTATATATTTCTTTGGATATGGATGCTTTCGATCCCGCCTATGCACCGGGTGTTTCACATCACGAACCCGGAGGGCTCTCATCAAGACAGGTCATTCAATTGATTCAGAATATAAAAACGGAAGTCATTGGAGCCGATATCGTTGAATACAATCCGCAGCGAGACTTTCAAAACATGACTGCCTTTCTAGCAGCAAAAATGATGAAGGAAATTCTTGGAAAAATGATGTAAGTTAATCTGAATTATAACGTGAGCACGATCACTGGTACTTGGGGCAGATTGTTGTTATTGAAAACATTTGTGGAAAGGCATGAAAGTTGATAGTACTAGTGCGAATCAGTTTTTAGTTATCAATGAAATTCTTTCTAACCCTCCTTCTTTTTCCACTTTGCGCAGTGGCATCGGCTCAAAACAAAGCCACCACTTTGGTTTATGAAAAAACCTATCAAATTAATGACGGCGGACTTCATAAACGTCAACTCTCATTGCATTCGGACGGCACTTTTGTCTTTCACTCGTATAGAAAAATTAAAACCGATAGCCCAGATGAGAATTCATATGGCAAAGGAACCTGGGCTTCAAAAAAGGATCTTTACATCTTTTCGGCCGATCGCAATTCAGACTTTGACGAAAAATATACACTGGATTTTGACAAATCGAGGGCTCGAATTTTCAAGGATGGCTCTATCAAGTTTCTAAATTCTGCCATCTTTTGGGTGAAAGGAATGCCTCTCGACAGAAAGAAATAACGGTTCATTTTCTTTTTTTTCTTCTGAAAAATGAGCATTTTGCTACCTAATAGTTCGTAAGCTCGGATGCATTATTGCGTCTACTTCAAGGCAAATGAATAGCACCATTATGGAAAAGAAATATCCACTACCCCCTTTTACGGAAGAAACTGCCAAACAAAAAATACAAATGGCCGAAGATGCATGGAATTCTAAGGATCCCGTGAAAGTGAGTATGGCCTACTCCATCGATAGCGAATGGAGAAATAGAAGTCAATTTTTGAAAGGTCGGGAGGAGATTGTATCCTTTTTACAAGGCAAATGGGAAACAGAACGTAACTACAGGCTTAAAAAAGAGTATTGGGCCCATACCGGAAATAGAATTGCCGTCCGATTTGAATACGAATACCAAAATGAGAATGACCATTGGATAAGGGCTTACGGAAATGAGAATTGGGAATTTGACGAAAATGGATTGATGAAAAAAAGATTTGCCAGTATCAACGATCTGCCTATTTCAGCATCTGAAAGAAGAGTCAAATAATGAATTAAAACACCACAAATTTGAGTACAGCATTGAAGAGAAAGACCATTTTGATGATAGCGACCATCGGTCTCTTCATTACTTTCTTAGGTGTATTCTTTTTGACTACCGAATTATTTTCTTCCGGAGAAAAACAACAAACCACCATACCGAATATTGAAATGATCGCGGAGGCAGATCAACTGGTAAAGGTAACTACCACGCCGGCTTTTGAATATAGTTTTGACCGAATGACCAAAGGTGTCCTCCAACATCTGGATCGGGATTATACTTACGATGTCATTCCCGGGCATTTGATAGGCGGAATGCTGTTTCAGGGCATTCATCGTCCGCCTAAGGGAACTGTGGTTTCCATGGAAATTTTAAAACCTACCACCGTATCCTTTTTCTTTCATAGTCGCGTTGACGGCGGTTATTCTCAAATTTTTGAACAGCTGGATGGGTGGAAAAAAATAAGCCCCGCTCCTCAATACGACATTTATAACGGAGACCACGGCTTAGATATGACTTTATATCAGTTGGATGCTTCACCCGGGTTTATTACCATTCCGGCTACGACTAAAGACAGGGCTTGTTTTAGTATCGTATTTCAGGAAAAATAACGATGGGGTATTAGGTTTATTCCGATAGCAGTTGGTCCAAAACGTCCCTTACCTTGGTGCTGTTCCAATCAGCTGCCCCGCTTTTATCGATCACAATAGCTCCCGTTTTAGAAATCAGATAAGTGGTAGGCAACGAATTACTTTTGAGAGCATTTGGCACTTCTTGTATAGGAATAAATACCGGAAAATCGTACCCTCTTTTTTCCATGAACGGTGCGATCTTTTCTGGATCTTCCATAGAAACAAAATAGAAATCTACTCGATCGCCATAATCGTCATAAAGATTCTGTAATGAAGGCATTTCAGCAACGCAAGGAGGGCACCAGGTAGCCCAAAAGTTGATCAGTATTACTTTTTCTTCAGAAGTAACCAGATTTACTTTTTCTCCTTCTAAAGAGGCTAACTGCCATTGATAGTTATTGAGGGTTGTCCTTTTCTCGACGGCTATTTCAGAAGGACTAAAGGAAAGCAATCTACTAAAGAATACTTTAATTGGCATAGCCGTTTGCGGAATGAATAGTAGCGCTATTACCGCAATGATTACAAAATTGCTCCAATTCTTCTTTATTAAGGGTGGTACATTCATAGACACTTAGTGGATAAAAGTGTATCAAAATTACATTTTCTAAGTTAAACTTTGTTTCAAAAAAAAATCCTGTCTTTCAACAGGATTTTAATAATGTCGACGATCTACTTATCTACTTACGGTTCCGCTCGGAAAGCTTCCTAAATTGAGAGCAAAATCATTGAAAGATGGAGCTGTTTCTGTGCCTGCCACCGCCGCCAATGGCTTAAGTGTAAATGGCAATGGACTGTTATCTGGTACGGGCTCCACCGTTACAACAACTGTTCTTCCTCGAATGTCCAATGGAAAAGTTTCTCCCGCTGGAGCATTGTTGAAAAAGTCTTCTCCAGGAATTGGTGGTCCTGCATTCTCTGTTCCACCAAAACTTGTAGACAAACCTGCGTTGTCGTCCATTTCATCGACGCTGGAAAAAGTTCCTGTAGAAAGTGGCCCTGCATCTCCAATGACCCAACCTTCATAGATCCACCCGTCAGGAAGTGTAGGAAGATCTAAAGTAGCGGTTGGAGGCATTCCTGGAAGGCCAAACCAAACGCCATATTGATCATTTCCATTATTATCTGTGCCCGCGGGTTCGTCTGTAGGAGTTCTTAAAAAGAAATTTCCTGCGGCCGTGCTAAAGTCGCCAACTGCAGGTTGGGTAGCCGTAGAAACATCTGCAGTATTGTTACCATTGAAATCACCTGCAATGAGCTTTTGAGCAGAAGGCTCCGGATCTGGGTCTGGATTTGGTTCAATGGTCAATATAAACTTAGTTGCCGCTGTAATTGTTTCGGTAGGAACTTCAAAACTTGTGCTGGATAAAATACCGTTGGCATTTACGGTGAATAGTCCTGTTGAAACGGGAACTCCGCCTACTAAAAGCCAACCTTCATAATTAAAATCTGCACCCAAGTCTTCCAGGCCGTTCAGATTTAAAGTAAGATTGGAAGTGCTGTTGTTGTCATTGTCATTGTCATCATCGTTATTACAAGAGGTAAATACGAATGTTAGGGATAAAATCCCAAGAAAAATCTTTTTCATGTTTGTTTAATTTTGATTACTCCGTAAAATTAAACAGTGTTGAAATCATGAAATGTTAGCCAGCCAACATTAGGGAAAAAATTTCAATCGAATTTCTTTTCGGCTAAAATCAATTCTATTGGCCTCTTTAAACTTGTTCATAATAGAGTTGAAGGTAGAGCGAGAAGTTCCAATCAAATTGGCAATGTCTTTTTGCGTATATGGGTGTTTGATCACTGTATCCCCAGTATTTGGGCAACAATATCCGTATTCCTGGGCCAGTTCTTTTAAAAATTCGGTTACTCTGGTTTCGACGTCCTTAAATATAATAAGTTCCAAACGACGCTCTAGACGTTTCATCCGAAATCCAATCAACTTGTACACTCGAAAGCTAAAGGTGCGGTTGTCTCGCATCAAATCGTACATCGTATCCACGCCCACTGGACATATGGAAGTAGTATTATCGAGGGACATGGCAAATTCATCTCGTTTTTCATCGCCCAAAATAGCTTTCTCTCCAAATAACTCTCCTTTGGACAATATAGCTTTCACTACTTCCTCACCACCTTCTGTATAATAACCAATTTTAACTTTCCCTTTTTCAATGAGATACACCTTATTGGCGCTATCTTCTTCAAAATATATATAATCTTCTTTTTCGTAGGTATTGAAAGTATGGGTGTTTTTGTAGGCCTTAAATTTATGCGGACAAAGCATGCTAAACATATTGACGTCTTCAAATATCCAAAAAGACTTCATAGCAGTTTTTTAATTAGTTCAATCATAGGTCGAAATCGATTTCGAAATCTTACAGATAAATGTTGTTAATATTCTTAACGGAAATAAAAATTAACGCATGCTACCTTATAAAATTATTCTACATTTATATCATTCATTTAAAAATAATTCCATGAGTTCGAGAAGAGATTTCGTAAAAAAGACCGCCTTAGTTGGTACAGGCCTGGCCTTGGTTCCTAGCATAAGTTTTGCCGCTAACTCCAGTGCAACTAATACTCCTTTAAGGATTGGGTTAATAGGTGTAGGCCTTCGTGGTACCAACCACTTAAATAACTTATTACAAAGAGAGGATGTTATCATTACGGCCATCTGTGATATTGACGAAAGACGTAACATCATTGCCAAAGACTTGATTTCGAAGGCGAAGAAAAGTGCGCCACAAGTTTTCGAAAAGGACGAATTGGACTATCGCAATTTGCTAGCGCTAGACAACGTAGATGCGGTAATTATATCAACACCATGGCTTTGGCATACGCGAATGGCCAAAGACGCCATGATCGCTGGTAAGTACACCGGGCTCGAAGTATCAGCAGCCAATACCATGGAAGAATGCTGGGACTTGGTAAATACGCACGAAGAAACTGGAAGTCACCTTATGATCCTGGAAAATGTTTGCTACCGAAGGGATATTATGGCCGTTTTAAATATGGTGCGGCAAAATATCTTTGGTGAGCTCTTACATTTTCGCTGCGGTTATCAGCATGACCTTCGGTTTGTAAAGCTGAATGATGGTAAAACGGCCTACGGCAAAGGTGTAGAGTTTGGGGAGAAGGGAATTTCTGAATCGGCTTGGCGCACCCAACATTCTCTATTACGGAATGCAGATGTCTACCCCACGCATGGGGTCGGCCCCATTGCAACTATGTGCAATATTAATCGCGGTAACCGCTTTGTATCCATTACTTCCATGGCCAGTAAAGGGGTGGGTATTCATAACTATATCGTGAAAAACGGTGGTAAGGATCATCCTAATGCCAAGCTAAATTTTCGGCAAGGAGATATTATCACCTCCATGATTGAAACAGCTAATCAGGAAACCATTATCGTAACCCACGATTGCAACTCACCACGTCCCTATTCTCTTGGTTTTAGAGTGCAGGGAAGTGAAGGTATCTGGGAGGTGGATGGTAACAGAATGTACATTGAAGGCAAGGCTAAGGCCCCTCACCGCTGGGATGAAGCCACTCCTTGGCTGGAGCAATACGATCACCCTCTTTGGAAAAAATATGGTGATTATGCAGCAGGTTCTGGACATGGTGGTATGGACTTTTTTGTGCTACAGGCCTTTGTTGAATGTGCCAAACAAAATATCGCTCCTCCCATGGACGCCTATGACGCGGCAGCTTGGAGTGCGATCACGCCGCTCTCTGAGGTTTCCATTGCTAACAACGGAGAACCTCAGGATTTCCCGGATTTCACAAGAGGTAACTGGGTGAAAAATAAACCGTACGATTGGATTAAAGACACCTACTAAATTTGAAACGATATATCAACATTGTTGCACCTGGGCGTATCTGTCTGTTTGGGGACCACCAGGACTATTTAGAGTTACCAGTAATTGCCTGTGCCATTAATAGGGCTGTACATCTTTCTTCGGAAGAAAATACAACAGGGCAATTCCATATACGAATGCCGGACATCGATTCTGAACGTATTATTTCTATAGACGACGCCTTTATATCGCTAGTCCCGGGAGATCATTTTGCTTCGGCCTTGCGCGTAGTAAGACGCTACGGATGTATCCCTGATGTTGGATTCGATATTGAACTAAAGAGTACCATTCCTATCAACGCCGGGACATCAAGTTCGTCGGCCATTGTGGTTGGGTGGATTCACTTTTTATTGGCTGCCTATGGTTGTAATCAGGAGATCACTTCTTCGTTCATTGCACAATTGGCATACGAAGCAGAGGTGTTGGAGCACCATTCGCCAGGGGGTAAAATGGATCAATTCACCATCGCTTTGGGAAACATTATTTATATAGATACCAGTAAAAGTTTTTCCTATGAAAGTATTGGAACCGAAATGCAAGGTCTCATTTTGGGAGTGTCGGGTATTCCGAAGAAAACCATCGGATTATTGGGAGAACTGAGAGGAAAAGCCCAGGAGGCCGTTGCACAAGTGAAAGTTGCTCGGCCCGGTTTTAATCTGGGACAAGCGACCCTTGAAGACATCGAGCCACTTTCCAAATATATTTCCGAAGCATTGCGACCCTATTTTTATGCAGCCATAAAGAACCATGATATTACCTTAAAGGCTAAGGAGCACTTCGGAAAAAAATCACCCGATTTAAAAATAGTAGGAAAGCTCATGAATGCGCATCACAAGGTTTTAAAGGAGGTCTTAAAAATTACAGTTCCTCGAATTGACGCCATGATTTCTGCGGCATTAGACGCAGGTGCCTACGGAGCGAAAATTGTAGGTTCGGGAGGTGGTGGAAGTATTGTAGCCTTGGCGGCCGCAAAAAATAAAGGTTCTGTAGTTGCGGCTATTAAAGAAGCTGGCGCTGTAGATGCTTATGAAGTGGCAGTAGCAAAAGGAACTCGTATTCAATAAAAACTAATGCATAGCAATCTACTCATATTAGCGGGAGGTATCTCCTCAAGAATGAAACAGTCTGTTTCGGTAGAAGGACTCTCTTCCGAAGAAATTAAACGGGCCAATACGCAAAGTAAGGCTCTCATAAGCCATGGTAAGGAAAACCGTCCCATTTTGGATTTTCTACTGCAGAATGCAAAAAAGGCAGGCTATAAAAACATCTATTTGATCGTTGGAGAACAGAAAGATGTATTTCAACACTACTACGGAAAAAAGACGGCTCGCAACCCATTTGATGGTATGTTGCTTTCCTACGCTACGCAATACATTCCAACGGGCCGAAAAAAACCTTTTGGTACTGCCGATGCCGTGACACAAGCGTTAGAGCAATATCCACATTTACAAAAAGAGGCGTTTACGGTATGTAATTGTGATAATTTATATTCGGTGGAGGCACTACAAGAAATGGCAACCACCACGGCGCAAAATGCATTTATTTCGTATGACCGAGACGGATTAGAATTCACCATGGAACGAATCTCTCGATTTGCCTTAGTTCTTTTAGACGCTAAAGACTTTGTTGTGGATATTGTTGAAAAACCTTCAGAAAAACATTTGGATCGTTATCGGGATGCGCAAGGAAAGTTTCGAGTAAGTATGAACATTTTTAAGTTGAATGGAGCTCAACTATTCCCCTATTTGAAAAATTGCCCGCCCCACCCGGTTCGCGATGAAAAAGAACTACCCACTGCTCTTTTGAATTTCTGCAAAGAACATCCAAATAACTTTAAGGGAATACCATGGTATGAGCATGTCCCAGACCTCACATCTAAGGAAGACATTCTGGTATTTAAGAGTTTCCTAAATACTCATTTTAAGGAATAATAGGGCATAAAAAAACTCCTACTGGCGCAGGAGTTTTAATCACTAAGATCATTTACTTTTTAGGATGCGTTCTCTTTTTTGATCAGATTTAAAGCAGATCCTTCTCGGTACCATTCAATTTGAGAATCGTTATAGGTATGGTTGACCGAAATCTCATCTTTACTTCCATCGGCATGTACAATTTCAATGGTAAGCGGTTTTCCCGGAGCGAAATCTGCTATATCCACAAAGTTGAAGGTATCGTCTTCCTGAATAAGGTCATAATCGGCTTCATTGGCAAAAGTCAAACCTAACATTCCTTGTTTCTTCAAATTCGTTTCATGAATACGCGCAAAGGATTTTACAATAACAGCGGCAACACCTAAAAAGCGAGGCTCCATAGCGGCATGCTCTCTCGAGGATCCTTCCCCATAGTTATGATCACCAACGACGACCGTCATGACCCCGGCATCCTTATAAGCTCTTTGCGTATCTGGCACACCTCCATATTCACCGTCCAATTGACTCTTTACAAAGTTCGTTTTTTTGTTGTACGCATTGACGGCACCAATCAGACAGTTGTTTGAAATATTATCGAGATGTCCTCTAAAGCGCAACCAAGGTCCTGCCATAGAAATGTGATCGGTAGTACATTTACCAAAGGCTTTAATCAACAGTTTTGCACCTTGTAATTGACTGTCCTGGATAGGTTCAAAAGGAGTTAACAATTGTAAGCGTTCGCTTGTTGGGCTTACGGTAACTTGAACACCACTTCCATCGGCCATGGGTTCGACATATCCATTATCGTTTACCTCGAACCCTTTTGGGGGCAACTCCCATCCCGTTGGTTCATCTAACATTACTTTATCTCCTTCTTCATTTATCAAAGAATCTGTCAACGGATTAAAATCCAATCGCCCGGCAATAGCAATGGCAGCAGTAAGTTCGGGGGAGGCTACAAAGGCATGTGTGTTAGGGTTCCCATCCGCACGTTTCGCAAAATTTCGATTGAAAGAGTGTACGATACTATTTTTTGGTGCATTTTTGGGGTCCTCATATCTCGCCCACTGACCTATACATGGCCCACATGCATTTGTGAATATCTTAGCATCCAATTTTTCAAACACTTGTAGAATTCCGTCACGCTCAGCGGTATATCGCACTTGCTCAGAACCAGGGTTGATCCCAAATTCGGCTTTAGTTTTCAATCCTTTGTCCAATGCCTGTTGCGCAATAGAAGATGCTCGTGACAAATCTTCATACGACGAATTTGTGCATGAGCCTATCAATCCCCATTCCACGGTCATTGGCCAGCCATTCGTCTGAGCTTTTTCGGTCATCGTACCTACTTCTGTAGCAAGGTCTGGAGTAAATGGGCCATTTAAATGTGGCAACAATGTATTCAGATCGATATGAATTACCTGATCAAAGAATTGTTCGGGGTTTTCATAAACCTCTGAATCTGCTGTCAGGTACGCTCTTACCTCATTAGCTGCATCGGCCACATCTTCTCGATCGGTAGCTCGCAGATAACGCTCCATAGAATCATCATATCCAAAGGTAGAAGTCGTTGCCCCAATTTCTGCTCCCATATTACAGATAGTACCTTTACCCGTACAGGACATCGATGTTGCTCCGGGGCCAAAATATTCAACGATCGCTCCTGTTCCTCCTTTAACGGTTAAAATTTCCGCTACTTTTAGGATCACATCTTTGGGTGCTGTCCAACCACTTAATTTTCCAGTAAGTCGTACTCCTATTAATTTCGGGAATTTTAGCTCCCAAGCCATTCCAGCCATGACGTCAACCGCATCTGCTCCTCCTACTCCAATGGCGACCATTCCTAACCCGCCAGCGTTTACTGTATGCGAATCGGTTCCTATCATCATTCCTCCTGGAAAAGCATAGTTCTCTAATACTACTTGATGAATAATCCCAGCACCGGGTTTCCAAAAGCCAAGTCCATATTTATTGGAAACTGAACCTAAGAAATCGAACACCTCGTTACTTGTTTCGTTCGCGCGTTTTAAATCGGCTGCAGCTCCCTGTTTTGCTTGAATTAGGTGATCACAATGCGTTGTTGTGGGTACTGCAACTTTGCTCTTTCCGGCTTGCATAAACTGAAGCAAAGCCATTTGCGCTGTGGCATCTTGAAGTGCAATTCTATCCGGGGCAAAATCTACATAATCCTTCCCTCTCGTATACGCTTCATTAGGCATGGCATCCCAAAGGTGATTGTATAATATTTTTTCAGAAAGGGTTAAAGGACGTCCCAAAAGTTGTCGTGCCTTATCTACACGTTCAGGCATTTGGGCGTATACTTTTTTGATCATGTCGATATCGAATGCCATAGTCGTTTTTGTTTTAGATTTTTTGAAGATATACGCCTCAATATTTGCTTTGGCGTATGCGGGCAAAAGTACAAAATTTC
>JBCCIJ010000033.1:0-48061 GCA_039028295.1 Bacteroidota bacterium | reverse complement strand
CAAAAGTAAAATGCAAAAAACTATTACGCAAGTTTATTTAGATTAAATTTAAATAAGAACATTGTTAAATTCTGATAAGGCCTAATTTAGTTGAAAGCGACTTTTAATTCTTCCGCATATTGAAGTCGCACTAATTGTGCCCAGCTCACCAAAAGTTGTGATTCTTCCTTGGTAAGATCGCCGTGAAGCCAAGTATATGAATCCAAGGGCATCTCTTCTTTTTGGATCATTTCTATGAGTTCGTCCAATTTATGGTCCTTCTTTTTTAGTGAATAGGTTTCCCATTTAGAAACATTGAAATGTCCCTTCCCATGCTTAATATGGTCGGCCAGCCAATAGGAAACCGGAGCAATTTCGGCATACCATGGATATTTTGTTTCATCACTATGACAATCGTAGCAATTGGTTTGCAGAATTTCTAAAATTTCTTTGGTAGGCTTGGTATCCGCTTCAAAAGCGGCTATACCTTCATAACCTCCTTGATTCTTTTCTGGGCGGATAAATTGCATGATTACTAGCGCCGCCAAGGCCAACAATAAAATATATTTCAGAATGCGTTTCATTGTATTCGATTTAAATTATTCAGAATAAACTTATAAAAATACCATCACTGATCTTGAGATTTGAGAAATAAAATTACGGCACCCCGTATATCGAAAGCCACATCCGTTTTGACAGGTTCATAAACCTGGACAACACCTTCATTTTCTGGCGTTAAAAACGGAATATCAAAACCTTTCAACAAAAAGTCACTGATGGCAATGGTATAAACGTTCTCAATTTCAATTTTTGCTTTATTTATTAACCACTCACCTTTTGTATTTTGCGAGAAACCATGGCGCTGTAGATAGGCTCCTGTACCGCGCTTGGATACTCCAAAATCTAACACCTCCTTGAGTAACTCTCCTTTCATATCCACTTTTAACACACTTCCACCAAACGGTAATACCCGAAATATATCGATACTGGTGATTTCTCCTGCCAACATATCATCCAAACGTATGGAACCTCCATTCACCAAGGCTCCATCTACTTCAGAATTAAAGGCCTGCGACATGGCCTCGGAGATGATTCCTCCCAGATTGGTCTGTATACCTCTATTGGCGCTATCAGTTCCGTCCAAAGGGGGGTTGGCCACATAAATAACCTCGTAAGGATCTGCGATAACTTCTTTAATTTTCGCTTCAAGCACATCATTCCATTTATCCACAATACGCTGAACCTCAGGTTTCGAGGGTGTTTTCTCATCAATGGGCATCAAATGCGAATCGATCTCAACTTCCTTGGTTTGGGTATGATAGGTGATCGTGTGAATATAAATGCTTTTGGCATTTGCATCGGCCTTCGCAATAACAGCGTTATCCGTTGGCACCAACATATTATGGTGCTCGTGACCACCCATAATCAATGAAATATTAGGGTAGCGTCTTGCCAACTCTTTATCCTGCTCTAGTTCTAAATGGGTAAGCCCAATAATAATATCTGCTTGTTGCATTTGTAAACGGGTATAGGCACTATTTGCCTCAAGGTAGATATCGGCATAATAGACAAAATCCTGAGGATTAGATGGCAAAGTAACCCCAAAAAGCCCTACATCTATCTGGGTGCTATCCGCGTCCATCATGGAAATGGTATATGTCTCCGGCACATAAATAGTATCATTATTTCTTCGGAAAAAAAACGAGCGTGGTCCATCTTCATTATTCTGAAATACGTTTGCAGTGGTCCAATAAAAATTAGATTCGTCCAGTCGCTTCTGAAGAT
The DNA here is from genome assembly GCA_039028295.1 of Bacteroidota bacterium. Classification (GTDB taxonomy): domain Bacteria; phylum Bacteroidota; class Bacteroidia; order Flavobacteriales; family Flavobacteriaceae; genus Aureisphaera. Next base: position 46,297 of record JBCCIJ010000033.1, on the reverse strand, counting down.
CGGCCTCTTTCAAATCGAATTCATGATTTCCAAAGGTGACCAATTCGAAGTCCATCGCATTCATTACTTCGATCATTTGCCTACCACCTACTCTTTCACCATCTACTTTTAAGGTCCCCAAGAGGGATGGGTTTAGAAAGTCCCCGGCCATGAACAAATAGGTATGGGGTTCTACTTTTTTGATAGAATCCACCACATGTGCTACTCGGGCCATTCCTCCATATTTACCTCCGCTTAATGGGGCAATCTCATAGACATCGTTTAACTGCACGAACTTAAACGAAATTTGACCGTCCTCCTTTGCTACCGGAAGTTGCTTTGTACCTCGACAACCCATTAAGGTTAGAAGTGAAAAGGCAAGAAAAAGTGTTCTCCATTTCATATCAATGATATTTTGTGAATATTTTGGTGGCTTCGTTGTGAGCACTTTCAAACGACATGGTATTGATATTAGTATCCACCTTGGCTGAGGTAAAATAACTCAACATTTTCTCGGTTGGCATATTACCCGTAAGTTCATCCTTTGCCATAGGACACCCACCAAAGCCTTGAATAGCACCGTCAAATCTCCGACAACCGTTTTGATAAGCCGCGTCCACTTTTTCGTGCCATTTAGTAGGTGTCGTGTGTAAGTGTGCTCCAAATTCAATATCGGGATACTTCGGTATCAAATTGGAGTACAAATAGGTAATTACTTCAGGGGTAGACGTCCCAACGGTATCACTCAAAGATAAAATTCGAACGCCCATGTTCCATAATTTTTCGGCCCAGTCTCCCACGATATCCACATTCCAGGGATCTCCATATGGGTTCCCAAAGCCCATGGATAAATAGGTAACCACTTCTTTATTTTTCTTATCGGCCAGTTCCAAAATCTCTTTCAGCGTTTCCATCGATTGTGCAATAGTCTTATGAGTATTCCGCATTTGAAAATTTTCAGAAATTGAAAAAGGGTAACCCAGGTATTGAATTTCCGGGTATGAAACCGCCGTGACGGCACCTCTGGTATTGGCGACGATGGCCAATAATTTACTTGCCGTTTTAGACAGATCAAGTCCTGCCAAAACCTCCGCAGTATCCTGCATTTGAGGAATTGCCTTTGGAGATACAAAGCTTCCAAAATCGATCGTATCGAATCCACATCGCAATAGTGCCTGGATATACTGAATCTTTTTCTCGGTTGGAATCCAATCTTTAATCCCTTGCATGGCATCTCTAGGGCACTCTATAATTTTGACTTTTTGCATTAGCTCAAATATACAATATTGGATGCATCATTTGCATGGTTGGATTTACAATATCGTTCATAAAAAGTTGTGAACGGATTATGGTAGGAGTATAAACACGGCAATGGCAAGGAAAACAATTATTTGAAGCCATTTTAGATACAAGCCCACTTTTTTATGCCGTAGCAAATAATTGGATATACTTCCCGCCAAAAGGGCTATTCCGCTAAATGCCATAAAAGATAGGACCATAAAGATAATCCCCAAAATGTAAAATTGACCAACAGTCCCTTCAGAAGTATCCCAAAGAAAGCCAGGGAAAAATGCTAAGAAAAAAATCATCACTTTGGGATTGAACAAGTTCATGATTACTCCCGTCTTAAAAAGTTGGCCGTAGTTTTTCTTGGGAGCGTTTTCCGTGAATGCAATTTCAGAACTACTCCTAAATACCTTGTAAGCCAGGTAAAACAAATAAACAGCTCCTATGATTTTAATTCCGTAGAAAATTTCTGGAGATGAAGTGATTACCGCAGAAACTCCAAACGCCAATAAGGTGGTGTGTATGATGCAACCACTTATCAAACCAGCAGTTGTAGCAACTCCACTTTTGGTGCCATTCACCAATGACTGCGTAAGTACGTAAATATTATCTGGTCCTGGAGAAATGCATAAAGCCAAGGTGGCCAGCGAAAAGGAAATCAAATTTTCAATCATGGTTTAAAAATATATCTTTTTTGTGTAAGCAATGACCTTGAAAAACGACTTAGCGGTATAAACCACATCCATTATGAAAAAAATATTCCTACTTCTACTTTCATTTTCCCTATTCTCAGTTCATTCCTATGGACAATCCGAAGCCATTTACTCGGTGAATTTCACCAGTAATTGGACGCAGGCAGCCCATCCACATCCTAGTGGAAATTTACCCGGTAATGCGCACTGGTCCAAACTGGTTGGAGCCACTCACAATAGTGATGTAGTTTTCCTGGAAATGGGAGGTATTGCCACTCAAGGTGTTGAAAACATTGCAGAGACCGGTAATAATACTGTTTTTTATGCCGAAGTTGATGCGGCCATTTCAAACAACAATGCCCATGTTTTAATAGATGGCGATGGCCTTGCAACCGGGGAGGGTCAAATAAATATTAATGAAATTAGCGCAACCGAAGATTACCCATTAATGACCTTGCTCTCCATGATTGCTCCCAGCCCCGACTGGATGATCGCTGTTAATAGTGTTTCTCTTTTGGATGGCAATGGCGATTGGATTGATGAAATAAGTATTGATCTCTATCCTTATGACGCTGGCACAGATAGTGGAGTTGATTATACTTCAGGTGATTCGGATACCGATCCGCAGGAACCTATTTCAAGTTTGCAGGGTGTTGCCCCTTTTTCGAATGAAATAATCGGAACGCTCACCATTAGTTTAGAGGAGGTAATCTTAGGAGTTGAAGACGCAACAACAAATGAAACGGCATTAATTCCTAACCCGGCGAACGACAAAGTAACCGTTTCCAATACTACCCAAATAGAAATGATAACCATTTACAATGTGTTGGGTAAGCGAGTAAAACAGCTCACCAATGTGAATAGCAACTCAACTGAAATTGATCTGAGCGATCTGTCGAGTGGAGTCTATTTGGTAAAAGTTCTAAACGACACCAATATTGAAGGTGTTAAGCGTTTGGTGAAGCTTTAAGTAAAGTCTTATTAATGGACTTGATTAATGCAGGTCCTTCGTAAATAAAGCCGGTATAAAGTTGAACGAGACTTGCGCCGGCTTCTATTTTTTCCAAAGCATCCCGATCCGAATGAATACCTCCAACACCAATAATTGGGAAAGCCTTATTACTTTTTTCTGAAAGAAAGCGAATGACCTCCGTGGCGCGTTTCGTTAATGGCTTACCACTCAAACCGCCCATTTCTTTTTTGTTTTCTGAAATGAGCCCCTCTCTTGAAATAGTCGTATTAGAAGCAATAACGCCGTCAATTTTTGTTTCTGAAACAATGGAAATAATATCCAATAACTGCTCATTAGATAGATCCGGAGCGATTTTTAAAAGAATGGGCTTTCGCTTATTTTTTTCTGAATTTTTCTCCTGAAGCGTCATCAACAATGCGGTAAGGGGTTCTTTGTCCTGCAATGCTCTTAAATTGGGAGTATTTGGAGAGCTCACGTTTACAACAAAGTAGTCTACGTGATCGAACATGGCTTCAAAGCTCAATACATAGTCAGTAACCGCTTCCTCATTGGGAGTTACCTTATTTTTCCCAATGTTGCCTCCTATGAGCACCTTCCTTTTCCCACGAGGGTTTCTTTTTAACCTCAAAACCGCTTCTTCTACCCCTCCATTGTTGAATCCCATTCGGTTGATAATAGCGCTATCTTTTTTTAATCTGAAAAGTCTTTGCTTAGGATTACCGGGCTGAGGCTTCGGGGTAACCGTTCCTATCTCTATAAAGCCAAAACCAAAATTGGAGAGTTCTCTATACAGTTTGGCGTCCTTATCAAAACCAGCTGCCAGACCTACTGGATTTGGAAAAGTAAGACCAAAAATCTCTCGCTCTAATTTCTTATCCTTTACTTCGTATATACTTCGGAATAAACCGCCAAGACCAATTTGATGCATGATCTTAACCATTTTGAAAGTAAAATAATGCACTGCTTCAGGGTCAAATAAAAACAACAGGGGTCGCAGAATTGCTTTGTACATAGTCGGGAATAATATGATGCAAAAATAGTACTAAAACATCAGAAAGTTTAGGGGTTATTCCGTTAATTTGTAGTACATATTTTTAACATTATGATAGACAAGCAGCACCTCATTAATAGATTTATAAGTTACATCACGGTGGATACCGAAAGTGATCCTCATAGTGATACCACTCCAAGTAGTAAAAAACAATGGGATTTGGCCAACGCCTTGGTCGACGAATTGAAGGAAATTGGAATGACCGAGGTTACCATAGACAACAACGCCTATATCATGGCCACCCTTCCTGCTAACATTGATGAAGAGGTACCTGTTATTGGCTTTATATCTCATTTTGATACCACTCCCGATTTCACCGGAGCGAACGTCAACCCACAAATTATTGAAAACTACGACGGTAGCGATATCCTTTTGAACGAAGCCGAAAATATTGTGCTCTCTCCTAACGATTTTGATGATTTACTGCTTTACAAAGGGCAGACACTAATTACCACTGACGGTACCACACTTTTGGGTGCGGACGATAAGGCTGGCATTGCCGAAATAATTTCGGCCATGGAATATTTGATACAACATCCCGAAATTAAACACGGAAAAATTCGGGTAGGCTTCACCCCAGACGAAGAAATTGGCCGAGGCGCACATAAATTCGATGTAGAAAAATTTGGTGCTCAATGGGCGTATACCATGGACGGTAGTCAAATAGGCGAATTGGAGTATGAGAACTTTAATGCCGCTGGTGCCGTGGTGACCATCAAAGGTAAAATTGTACATCCTGGCTATGCCAAAGGGAAAATGGTGAATAGCATGTATATAGCTTCCGAATTTTTAAATGCTTTACCTAGAATGGAAACTCCAGAGCATACTGAAGACCGACAAGGTTTTTTCCATCTGCACAATATCCAAGGTTCGGTGGATAACACCAAGCTTCAATATATCATTCGAGACCATGACAAAGATCAATTCGAGGCTCGAAAAGAAGTAATGAACCAATTGGCAAACAGCCTCAACACTCAACTTGGAGAAGACCGAGTTTCTGTGGAAATAAAAGATCAATACTTCAATATGCGGGAAAAGATCGAACCGGTCATGCATATTGTGGATATAGCCGAAGAAGCCATGAAACAAGCCGGTATTCAACCCCTTATTAAGCCCATTAGAGGAGGTACGGATGGATCTCAATTGAGCTTCATGGGATTGCCTTGCCCTAATATTTTTGCGGGAGGACATAATTTTCATGGACGCTATGAATACGTCCCGGTAGAAAGTATGCAAAAAGCTATTGAAGTGATCGTGAATATTGCAAAATTAGTAGCCATTCAAAAATAAAAGGTAGGTTTTTCGCTCTTCAGTTGTTCTATAATTGAACTTAAGTCTAAACTAAATTATTGCTATGAAAAAAACCCTATTGACCCTATTTCTGGGAGTGACTGCTATTGGTCTTTCCCAAGACACAAACCCTTCTGATGACCATCCAAGAACCAATCAAAAACATGAAATTCGACTCGATGCGCTTGAGGCATTGGCCGTAAATACCATCGAGTTAAACTACGAATATATCATTAGCAAATTTTCAGGTGTAGGTGCAGCCATATCTATAGGTTTTGATGGTGATGATATTGAAAATTACCACAAATTTGCTTTTTCACCGTATTATCGACAGTACTTTTTTAACAAAAAGGACTTTGGGGCTAGAGGTCTCTTTGCTGAAGGATTGTTACAATTTGCAACTGGAGAAGAAGTGTATTCCAACTTTTTAGAAAATGGAAACATTGAAACCGGTTCGAACGATTGGACCAACTTCGGAATTGGATTCGCCCTAGGTCAAAAGTGGGTTAGCAAAAACGGTTTTGTACTGGAAATAAGCATTGGTGGTGGCCGCTATTTCGGAAATGCAGAAGGAAGTCCTGAAGGATTTGTGCGCGGAGGAATACTCGTTGGATATCGATTCTAAAACAGAATAAATAATTGCACAAAAAAACCTTCAGTTTAAACTGAAGGTTTTTTTATGTTGTTATATAAAGATATATTACATCTTCACCCTGGTGCGTTCAGTTTGCTACTCTTTTCAACAGAGATAGCCGTTTTGTCGAACTTCATTTTCCCGGCGCCAGTTTCAATTATGCAGGTTCCATCATCGTTTATTTCGAGAACTTTACCGTGCAATCCACCGTTGGTAATAACCTTCATCCCCTTTTTTAATTCACCAAAGAATTTCTTTTCCTGTTTCAGTTTTTTTCGTTGCGGTAATACAATGAAGAAAATAATAAATACAGAAAATAAGAGTAGGGGGCCTAGAAGTTGATCCATCCGTAACTAGATTATTTAGTTTGGATTGGAGAACCTGAAGTTGCTCCTTCTTTAGGAGTAACAAAAGCCTTAATCTTAATAGTCTCTTTACCAGCTGCCGTGTTCGCAGTAATAGTAACGGTCTTGCTAACTTGGTTTTTTCCGCTTCCGTTAAATTTCACTAGTAATTCTCCTGAACCACCTGGTGCAACAGGGTCTTTTGTAAATTCTGGTACGGTACATCCACAGCTACTTTTAGCATCTACAATAATAAGATCTGCATCTCCATCATTGGTGAAAGTAAAAACATGCTCCTGTGGAGACCCTTGGTCAATAGTCCCAAAGTCGAACTCAGTTTCAGCAAATGTCATTACAGGATATTTAGAAGCTTCTGCCTCACGCTCTGCAGTTGCTGCAACATTCTCTCCGTTAACTTTTTCAGCAGCATTATCCTTACAAGAAGTAAAAGATACCAACACCGCTGCCGCTAGTATAAAAATCGATTTTTTCATAGTTTATAATTTGAATTAAGAGTGGCTAAAATAGCCATTTTTTTGAATTTATCGAAGGCCACGCCCAATTTTGTTTAATTTTTCGGCGGCGGTAAGATCCTTAACCAATTTGTCAAGAATCCCGTTAATAAAGAGGCTGCTCTTGGGTGTGGAGTACTCTTTAGAAATTTCCAGATACTCATTTATGGAAACTTTAACAGGTATGCTAGAAAAATATAGGAACTCTGCAATACCCATTTTAAGAATAATCATATCAATTTCAGCGATCCGCTCTTTGTCCCAATTGGGAGTTTTTCCATCAATTTCCTGACTTAATTTATCGTCATTTAGCACCACCTTCCTAAACAGTTGAATACTGTATTCACGATCCTCTTCATTTTTAAACACCTGAGCATCGAAAACGGACGCAATATTTCGTTCAGACAATTTATCGAGCATCTTAACTATTGCAGTATTCACTAAAGGAAAATCATCCAACCAGGTTAATCGATGGTCCTCAAGATATTCGTAAAGTTTCTCGTTGGGAGCAATAACTTCCTTATACAAACGCAAAACAAATTTTTGATCTTCTTTAAAGCTAGGTTGGGCTAATTCCAGGTAGGTATTGTACCATTCTTGCTCCTTAAGACTGTTAAAAAGGAGAGCGACATATTCGTCATCACTGCTCCAATTCGTCAATTTTTTATTTTTAATATAATCGGCAAGCACCTCATTTTGAGACAATAAATCGATCACCTTGTTTTCCACGAATGATCTACTAGGATCCCTTTCCAAAGCGGTGGCCAGGTGCTTTTGTTGTGATATTTGGAGATAATTTTCGGCATGATCCCGCAGTGCTATCATTAATTGAATGAGCAACGCCTGTAAATCCTGCATTTGGGAAATGCTGTAGTGAAGAAACTTTTCCTGCTTTTCAAGACTACTATCATCAGACTGATAAAACGCATATAACGATTGTAACACTTTTACTCTTATATGTCTTCTTGTAAGCATAATTGAAAAGAACTTTTAATAAAATAAAACAGCGCATAATAGTCCTATTATGCGCTGCAAAGATATGTATTAAATACTAAACGTTTGTTTCTTTTTTACGGGTATTAATTCTAGACTGAGCGATGCGTAACGCTGCCTGATGCGTGGTAAGGTCATTCGTTTCAGCACTGGCCAAAATCTCAAGTGTTGTATTATAAATATTTTCAGTCTTACGAATGATCTCTTGCTTGCCATAGTTTTCCAACTCGGCATAAACATTAATAATACCTCCCGCATTAATTAAGAAGTCTGGCGCATAAACAATTCCCTTTTCCCTCAACAACATTCCGTGTTTTTGTTCATCGGCTAATTGGTTATTGGCAGCACCCGCAATTATTTTGGCTTTTAGTTTATGTATGGTATCATCATTTACGGTAGCACCCAAGGCACAAGGAGCATAAATGTCCATCTCTTCGGTATATAAAGCGTCGCCAGTATAGATAGAAGCGCTGTATTTATCTCGAACTTCTTCCAAACGTTCCTGACTAATATCGCTAATAAAAACACGAGCTCCTTCATTGGTAAGATGTTCCACTAAGGCCTCTCCCACATTTCCGATTCCTTGAACATAAACCACTCTATTTTCTAAATCATCATTGCCAAATTTATACTTGGCCGCTGCTTTCATACCCATAAACACACCGTAAGCGGTAATAGGCGAAGGGTTTCCTGCCCCCCCTTTTTCTTCAGAAATCCCTGTGACATAAGGCGTAACTGTACGAACCAGGTCCATATCACTGGTCACCATACCTACGTCCTCCGCAGTAATATATTTTCCGGCCAAAGAATGTACAAACTCACCAAAGCGCAACATCAGTTCCGGGGTCTTCTGTGTTTTGGCATCACCAATGATAACAGCTTTCCCGCCACCCAGGTTAAGGCCCGTAATTGCACTCTTAAATGTCATTCCTCTAGAGAGTCGAAGCACATCGTTTAAGGCATCCCATTCAGAGTTATAATTCCACATTCGAGTACCTCCTAAAGCAGGGCCTAACACCGTATTATGAATTCCAATTATTGCTTTTAAACCTGTATCTTTGTCGTTACAAAAAACAATTTGTTCGTGATTATCAAAAGAAGATTGTCCAAAAACAGGAGCTAAGTGTTTAGCATCTTTAGCAGTAAGTACCTCAGTAACCATAAGTTATATATTTGTGAATCCCACAACAAGGGACTGCAAAATTAATCGTTTATTAAAGATATCGCAAAATATTATCTTAAAATTAAGAATTTGTTAATAAGTTTTAGCGCTCAATGAAAGAATTACGCTTCCTCAACCAATTTTTTATCACCTATAAATGGCGACTACTTTTTGGATTGGTCATTACCGCCATCGCTACCATATTTCGAATTGTGGTACCAGCTAAAATTGGAGATTCGGTGGACGCCGTTCAGCGGAAATTTGATGGTGAGATCACGCAAGAGGTGCTTAAAGCAGAATTGTTGGAAAATATACTTCTTATTTTGGCTGCCGCCTTGTTATCCGGCTTCTTTACCTTTTTAATGCGACAGACCATCATCGTGGTTTCCCGCTATATAGAATTCGACCTAAAAAATGTTGTTTTTAAACAGTATGAGCGGCTTTCACTAGGTTTCTATAAAAAAAACCGAACAGGCGATCTAATGAATCGCATTAGCGAAGACGTGGGTAAAGTTCGTATGTATGCGGGACCAGCACTTATGTATAGCACCACGACCATAACTCTGTTTGTAGTAGCCTTAAGTTATATGGTTTATACCGCACCACTCTTAACACTGTATGCAGTTACCCCCTTGCCTATTCTTTCCTTTTGTATCTACAAATTAAGCATTATCATCAATAAGCGAAGCACGATTGTACAGCAATATTTATCCAAACTCACCACCTTTACCCAGGAGAGTTTTAGTGGCATCACCGTCATAAAAGCATACGGCATTGAAGGTAGGACCCATATCGATTTTGAAGCACTTTCCGATGCCAGTAAAGACAAGAATATAGATTTAACCAAAGTACAAGCGTTATTTTTTCCTTTAATGGTATTGCTCATTGGCGTAAGTAATTTGCTGGTAGTTTATGTGGGAGGAAACCAATACATAAATGGCCAAATAGACTTTGGAACCATCGTCGAATTCCTGATCTACGTAAATATGCTCAGCTGGCCTGTGGCAACTGTAGGGTGGGTATCATCTATGATCCAGCAAGCGGAGGCCTCACAAAAACGCATCAACGAATTTCTGAAGGAAGAACCTGAAATTACTAACACAACTTCTCATAGAACCAAGATAGAAGGGACCATCACTTTTGACCGGGTACACTTTACCTATCCAGATACCAATATCACGGCTCTTACCGATGTTTCTTTTACCATAAATCCTGGACAAACACTGGCTATTATTGGTAACACAGGGTCAGGAAAATCTACCATCCTGGAACTAATAACACGTTTGTACGATATAGATAGCGGATCCTACATGATGGATCAAAAGCCAGTCAAGCATTTGAATTTAGAAGATCTTCGCTCTAGTATTGGTTATGTCCCACAAGATGCTTTTCTATTTAGCGATACCATCAAAAACAATATTAAGTTTGGGCATAAAAGTGCTACCGATGACCAAATAATGACTGCCGCCAAAAACGCGGCCGTCCATAACAACATTATTGGTTTTAGTAAAGGCTATGACACCATTTTGGGAGAAAGAGGAATTACTTTAAGTGGTGGACAAAAACAACGTGTTTCCATTGCCCGTGCACTTATCAAAGACCCTGAAATATTATTGTTGGACGATTGCCTGAGCGCAGTAGATACTGAGACCGAAGAAGAGATTCTACAAAACCTCGAAGAATTATCTAAAAATAAAACAACCGTAATCGTAAGCCATCGGGTCTCCTCGGCAAAAAATGCAGACAAAATTATCGTCCTTGATCAAGGCCGAATTATTCAGCAAGGCCCTCATAATCAACTCATAAACACCGAAGGTTACTACAAGGAACTATACCACAAACAACTCCTTGAAAAAGAAATGTAGGCTTTACCTTTGCTTATTAGGTTTTTTTTTAGATTTTTGACTGAACGATTAGAAAATTAACCAAAAAGAGTTAGATAAAATGATGGAGAAAGAAGAAATATACTCAAAGGTGATGAGAGCTGGGAGGCGGACTTACTTTTTTGACGTGCGAGAAACTAAGGCCGGAGATTACTACCTTACCGTTACCGAGAGCAAAAAATTCACCAACGACGACGGATCTTTTCACTACAAAAAACACAAAATCTATCTATACAAAGAAGATTTTGCAGATTTCAGAGACAACCTTAACGAAATGATCCAATATATTCTGGATGAAAAAGGTGCCGAAGTGATTAGCGAACGTCATCAAAAAGATTATAAAAGAGAGGAAACCGAAACCGCCGTGGTGTCCGAAAATACCACCGAAACAACGGAGCCGGAAACTTCAAGTTTTACGGATATTGATTTCGACGATATTTAAAGGTCGATCATTCTTAAAATTTTCTAAACCGCCCTGTCAATCTGGGCGGTTTTTTTATCTTTAGGTTTTGGGCGTTGGCCGGGCTTTCGCTACTCGCTTCCTCCAAAGCCTGCGGCAAAGGAGGAGAGCTCAGACAGGCCGCTCTATCCCTAACGCTATAAGCTAAAAACAATAGCAATCGCGCATATTTATTTTATGAAATATCTACTCACGGGAGAAACCACAGAACGACTCGAATTTAGATTGCTCAGAACGTCCGACTTTGACGCTTGGCTCCCCTTATTCGAAACCGAAAATATTGTTCCTTTTTTAGGCATGGACCCAAAATTAAACGTGCGTGAACGATGTGAATTTTGGTTCAACAAATGTTTTACCCGATATAAAAAAGATCTCGGTGGGATGAACGTCCTCTTAGATAAAAGCACCGGTAAAATGGTTGGGCAATCGGGATTACTCGTTCAAAACATAGAGGGAGTCCAGCGCATGGAAATTGGTTATTCCATCTTACCTCAGTATTGGCGCAAAGGGTTTGCCTTCGAAGCCGCGCAGAAATGTAAAAATTTCGCCTTTGAAAACAATTTCGTTACTTCGCTAATGTCAATGATGCACCCCGATAATATAGGATCAGAAAAGGTCGCCATCAGAAACGGAATGACATTGGAACGATATATCGATCATTACAACGGAACTCCCGTCAATATATTCAGTATAGAAAAAAAGAATTGGCATTCATCTTAATATCAAAAAACAAAGTATACAACATGAAAAAATTAACCACCCTCCTACTCCTCTTGCTTTCTTTAAGTGTTGTGGCACAAGACTATTTAGTCGACCTGGATTATTATTTACCCCAAGACGTTTCTTACAATCCTAATATTCCCACTCCAAAAAGTGTCATTGGTCATGAAGTAGGGGAATGGCATATTACTCACGACAAGCTCGCTCAGTATATGATAGCACTTGCCAATGCCAGTGACCGAATCACCATAGAAAACAGAGGAACCACATTTGAGGGAAGGCCGTTACTGCTTTTAACCGTTACGGCACCGGCCAATCATAATAATATTGAAAGCATTAGACAAAATCATGTGGCACTAACCGAAAGCAACTCAAGTTCACTCAACACCGCAAATATGCCGCTGGTGGTATATCAAGGATTCTCCATTCATGGAAACGAACCCAGTGGGTCCAACGCCGCCCTGGCCTTCGCTTACTATTTGGCCGCCGCGCAGGGAGATAAAATCGATGAACTACTTAACAGCACGATAATTCTTCTCGATCCATGTTTCAATCCAGATGGTTTACAGCGTTTCTCCTATTGGGCCAATATGCACAAGAGTCAGAACGTTAACCCGGATCCCAACGACAGAGAATACAGAGAGGTTTGGCCTGGAGGACGTACCAATCATTACTGGTTCGATATGAACCGGGATTGGCTTCCCGTACAACTCCCAGAAAGTAGAGTTCGTATTAAAAGCTTTCATCACTGGTACCCTAATGTTTTGACAGACCATCATGAAATGGGGACCAATTCAAGTTTCTTTTTTCAACCGGGAATTCCATCAAGAACCAACCCGCTTACCCCTCAAAAAAACCAGGACCTCACAGGTGCAATTGCTAAATTTCACGCCAAAGCATTTGATAAATTGGGAAGCTTCTATTATTCTGAAGAAAACTTCGACGATTTTTACTACGGAAAAGGATCTACTTTTCCCGATATTAATGGAAGTATTGGTATTTTATTCGAACAAGCCTCGTCCAGAGGTCATGCCCAAGAAAGCGACAACGGGATACTTACCTTTCCGTTTACTATTCGCAATCAATTCACTGCAGCCCTTTCAACTTTAGATGCCGGTGTACAGATGCGCGAGCAATTATTGAATTATCAAAGAGAATTTTATAACGATGCGAGAAGAGAAGCCTCTTCTGGGGGTGCTTTGGTGTTTGGTGATGAAAAAGATGCAGCTAAAACCTATCATTTAGCTGAAATTCTACAGCGACACAAAATAAAATTTCACGAGTTGAAAAACGATTTTTCCTCCAACGGAAAAAATTATAAAAAAGGCTATAGTTATGTAATTCCGAAGAACCAAAAACAACATCGCCTGATCAAGGCCATGTTCCAAAAACGAACCTCTTTTACGGACAGTTTATTTTATGATGTTAGTGCCTGGACCTTGCCAATGGCATTCAATTTGGACTATCAGGAGGTGTCGCAAAATCAGGCTGGAAATTTGGTTACCGATTTACAAAAACCAACGTCCAATACTCCACAAACGTCCAATTATGCCTATCTGATGGAATGGCACGAATATTACTCACCTAAGGCGGTTAACATGATATTAGCCGAAGGGTTAAGGGCCAAAGTAGGCATGAAAACCTTTTCGGTGGCGGGAACAGATTATGACTATGGAACTATTTTAATTCCGGTTCAAAATCAGAAACTCAATACTACCGAACTTGCGGCCTTTTTAAAGAAAGTAGCTAAAGAGACCCATGTGCCCATCCATGCGGTTGGTACTGGATTGGCCAAAGGAATTGACTTGGGAAGTGGCCAGTTTAGAGCCCTGGAAATGCCCAAAGTAGCTATCCTGGTTGGCGATGGAATTAATCCCAGCGATGCAGGGGAAATTTGGCATTTGTTCGACACGCGCTACGACATGCACATTACCAAACTAGACACACGAAGGTTCGGTCGAACCAATTTGAGCCGTTATACCGACATTATTTTGCCAGCTAGTTTTGGGGGAGCTTTAGACAAAGACGATGCCGAAAAGTTGAAGAAATGGGTGCAAGACGGCGGCACTTTAATTGGCTTCCGAAACGCGGGAAGATGGTTAAACAGCAATAAGTTGCTTGAGATGAAATTCAAATCAAAACAAGACAGCGCCAAGAATGTTTCGTTTGAGCAGCGTGGGAATCATTTTGGCGCTCAGGTGATCGGAGGAGCCATATTTGAGGCCAAACTAGATCGTTCCCACCCCATTGCTTTTGGATATAAGAACGATAAAATTCCGTTGTTCAGAAATACAACGCTCTTTTTGAAACCGGATAAGAATAGCTATAACAATCCCATTCAGTATACTTCAAACCCATTGTTGAGTGGTTATATTTCAAAACCGAAATTGGAATTGCTTAAAAACTCCGTTCCGTTCAAATCGGACGGTTTGGGTCGAGGCAATGTGATCTATTTTACAGATAACACCAATTTCAGGGCCTTTTGGTACGGAACCAATAAATTATTGATGAATGCCATATTCTTTGGGGATGAATTTTAGGAGCTCATGCTAGTTTAGATGGTTCGAATATTTTGAAAAACTCATTTTCGATAACGTTAAAGGTCACTATTTTATAAATTTAATCGCGATTCTTAGAGTAAATGTCTTTATAGAGTTACTTTTGCCGCTGTTTAAAACGAAACGGCAATGTTATTACAAAAGACCATAAAAAACTTCACCCAAAATCCTAAGAATGATATCCTTTCCGGACTTACTGTAGCCCTGGCATTGGTCCCTGAGGCCGTTGCCTTCGCCTTTGTAGCGGGAGTGGATCCACTAGTCGGCTTGTACGGTGCTTTCATCATGGGAATTATTACGGCCCTATTTGGGGGACGTCCGGGTATGATTAGCGGTGCTACCGGAGCCATGGCTGTGGTGATGGTGTTTTTAATTCAAACTGGAAATGAGGTGGGTGCTGCTTTGGAAACTCCTGTCGAAAATCTTGGCTTGCAATGGTTGTTTATTACGCTCCTTATTGTTGGTGGGATTCAAATACTAGCAGGTGTGCTACGTTTGGGTAAATTTGTACGTTTGATTCCGCATCCTGTTATGATGGGATTTGTAAACGGTTTGGCCATCGTTATTTTCCTGGCACAGCTCAAACTTTTTCCCAACGCCGTTCCGCAAGATATTTCTATTTGGAGTGAGCCGGGAGCATGGTTTACTGCTCTATTCTCCAATGGGGCTTTTTGGATTATGATGGGCCTCATATTTCTGACCATGGGCATTATGTTTGGACTTCCGAAGCTCACTAAAAAAGTACCTGCTGCCTTAGTAGCGATTGTTATTGTTGCCTGTATCACGATCCTGGGCGGCATGGATGTGAGTACGGTAGGATCGTTTATTGAAGAAGGTGGTGGACAAGGACTTAAGGGTGGATTACCTACCTTTCAGGATCAAATATTTACGCTTTTCTATACTATGAAAGGCAGCTTTTTATCTACAATATTACCCGCAGCGGTCATCCTGGCAGCTGTTGGCCTTATAGAGTCTTTAATGACGCTAAACCTCATTGATGAAATGACGGAGACTCGTGGGAGTGGAAATCGCGAATGTGTAGCACAGGGAGGTGCCAATATTCTGAACGGGCTCTTTGGCGGTATGGGTGGTTGTGCTATGATTGGTCAATCCATCATCAATGTAAATTCCGGTGGGCGCGGAAGACTATCTGGAGCTACAGCCGCCATTGCATTATTGTGTTTTGTCTTATTCGCAGCCCCGCTCATTGAACAAATTCCTATTGCTGCCCTGGTGGGAGTTATGTTTATGGTTGTCGTAGGTACCTTCGCCTGGAGCAGTTTTAGAATACTAAATAAAATTCCTAAATCGGATGCGGTTGTGCTCATTGCGGTATCCGCTATTACCGTTTGGCAAGATTTGGCCATAGCAGTGATTGCTGGTGTTATTATGAGCGCTCTGACCTTTGCATGGAAAAGTGCGACCATGATTAGAGCACGAAAAAGCATCAAAGAGGATGGCACTAAGGTCTATGAAATTTGGGGGCCTTTGTTTTTTGGTTCAACACAGGGCTTCAATAGCAAATTTGACGTTAAAAACGATCCCAGGCATATTGAAATTGACTTTATTGAATCTAAGGTAGGTGATCATTCCGGAGTTGAGGCACTTCGAAATCTGGCAAATAAGTACGTGGAGAGCGGCAAGAAAGTTACCTTAACACATTTAAGCCCCGATTGCAAAACCATGCTCCTCAAATGGAATCCGGAATTTGAGAGTATTATTCAAGACAGTATTGATGATCCACGCTATTATGTGGTAACGGATATGATGGATAGTGAAGTCTAAATAATTCAACCAAAAAAAAGCCATGTAGATAAACGCTACATGGCTTTTTATTTAATAGCAACTAATACAATACTAGCGCACTATTAATTTTCTTGTTTGTTTGTTATTGATGGTTACAAAGTAAGTACCGCTCGAAAAAATAGAAACATCCAATCTATAGTTAGCCGTTCCGTCCTGTAATTCATCTTCAAATAAGCTAGTCCCCAGAAGTGAGTGAACTTGAACAGATTGAACGGTTTCATTTTCCAGGCTTAAGACAGTATGACCATCAGCAGGGTTGGGAGCCATAGCAAAATTCAAATTATCCTTATCATCTACAGAGAAAAGAGGTATGAACTTAAACACAAAAACTCCATCGCTATCGTTAATATAAATATTTCCCGTTTCAGGAGAAGGATATACACCAAATGCACCGCCAAAACCTGCACCAGAAGCCGGATTAGTATCATATTCGTCCGCCAGCACTAGTTGAGAAGGATCTGAAATATCGAAAACTCTAAGACCAGCTGTATAATAGGATACATAGGCAAAGTCTCCAATAACATACATATTGTGCGTAGTGGCGTCATCGGCAAAATCGCTTACACGTACCGGGTTGGCAATATCCGAAATATCCCAAACACTAATATCGGCTGTCGGATTATTAGACAACTCATCATTGATATATAAATAATTCCCATCGGTCGAAATATCACCTTGATGGTGATAGGTAATCGTAGGATCGTCAATAGTAGATAACAAAACAGGAGATGCAGGATTAGAAACATCATATAAATTGGTGCCAGCAAAACCATGACAATCAATAAGAAGATCTCCTCGTACTGTCGCGTCATGTCCTTCATCGCCTACTACGGTAAGCTGTGTTGGATTAACAGGGTCCGGATTAAGGTCATATATGGTTAAACTTGGGAAGGAGGCGTACATATATCCGTTCACATCTATATAAAGATTGTGCGATGAGGGAAAGGTCCCGACCACAACCGGATTTGTAGGATCGGCTATATCTACGATCGAAGCTGTACCTGCCCCGCCAGTTACACAATAAACATAGTTTTGCCAAACCTTAACATCAAAGCCAGGAACGGAAGTAAGATGGGCAACCTCGGTAGGGTTTGTGGGATCGGTCACATCTACAACGGACATTCCGTTTCCACCAATGATGGCGTAAACATTTCCGTTGTTGGGGTCAATATATTCCCAAACATCGGTTCCATTGTTTCCAGTAAGCAATTGCCCTTGGAGTTCTATAGTTTGTGATAATCCAATAAATGGAAACACTAAAAGAAGTAAAATAAAGTTTTTCATGAGCAGTATAAATTTGATTTAAATGAATGTATAAATATAGGTGATATTGATGTCTAGATTTCACTTATAACGTGACTTTAACGAAAATAGAGTAGATTTTTATGAGATTTCATGAGTTTCTAGCGGGTTTGAAACTTCGCTATACGGCAAAACAGCCTTCTTTAATTTTTACCCTACTCCCAATTTAACATATTCCGCAGCAGTGAAATTCGTCGCAACTGTAACAATCCTCCTTAGGTTATCTCTTTAAATAAAGAAACCATAATCCATCAAAAAATGAACAAAATATCTGTGATCTTGCTGAGTCTATTGCTGTTAGGCTGTCAAGAAAAACAAGAAACTTCAGAGGTGCTTGACTTAAATAATGCAGAAGAAAACCAATTAAAAACTCCTGGGTCATTCTTTCCTTCGGAAAAAACCAAGGTATTAGTGGTAGGTACATTTCACTTTAATTACCCTGGATTGGACGACCACAAAGTAACTCCAGAAAACCAAATAGACGTTTTAAAAGAACCGAAGAAGAGCGAAGTAACCGAATTGGTCAACTACATCAAAAAATTCAAGCCCACGAAAATTGCTATTGAAGCCAATCCAGGATGGAAAGCTACAGAAAAGCTCCAAAAATATAAGCGCGGTGAACTTCGTGATAAACGTGACGAACGCTATCAATTGGCCATGCGTCTTGCTTCAGAAATACAACTTGATACCTTATACGAAGTAAACTCCTACTCCTTAAGCCGGCAATTATATAAGGCCGATTCGACTTACTTGAAAACGATTACGGGAAATGTGGATTGGGATTTAGAAGACCCCTACTGGGACCACGTAGAATCATGGTTCGATTACGATGACAAGCTAGTCTCAAAAACGAACCTGACCGACTATTTTAGTCATATGAATTCCAGAGAATCCCATGAATACGGATATGGTATTTACCTCTTAGGATCTTTTAAAACTGAAAACAACCAAGGTGCGGATCATCTTTCCATTTGGTGGTACAACAGAAATTTGCGAATTTTTAGAAACATCCAGGGCATTACTCAAGGCCCTGAAGATCGAATATTGGTGGTAATGGGCAATGGTCATGCCGCTATTTTACGTCAATTATTTGAAGCATCTCCGGAGTACGAGTTTGTAGAATTTAACAGTTTGTAAGCCTTTTTTGAGCTATCTTGAAAAGATTTAAACGATCAAGATGAAAAAACTAATTCTCCTACTCTTTGTAGTAGCTTTCTTTAGCTGTAAAAATGATATAACTTCCGAAGATGCAAAAAATGAAGTCATCGCAACTAGTGTTGATACTTTTGACACGTCTCAATTTATTGGAAAAGACTATATCATCGATGACCAGCATTCCTACATCGGATTCAAGATCAAATATTTCGGTTTTAGCCCGGTGCGAGGACGATTTGACACCTTCGACGGCAATGTCTTTTATGATCCGGCCCAATTAAACCATGTGGATATATCGGTAGTGATCGATGTCAATTCTATCAACACGGGTAATGAGCGTCGTGACAATGATTTGATAACCAGTGAAGGTTGGTTTAAGGAAAAAGAGTTCCCAAATATTAGTTTTGAAACCATTTCTTCTGAAGCAACCGGAGATGGTTCGTTTGAGCTAACGGGTCATTTTAGTATGAATGGGGTTACGAAAGTACTCACCATTCCTTTTGGTCCGCCCACTGCTATTAGTCATGACTGGGCGGCCAACGAACAAGTAGATTATTCAGGAAAAATAACGCTTAAACGGAAAGATTATAACGTAATGGGAGGAGACTTTTGGGATACCGTAATGGAAGACGGATTAACACAATTGTCCGACGAAGTTGAAATTGAACTTGACATTCACACCCGCAGAGGTGATTATCAAGCACGTTACGATCAACTGGAAAACGAAAACGTCAGGAAAATTATAGCTGATCTATTTAAAACTGAAGGAAGCCAATCTGCATTAATGAAACTAGATACGCTTCAGAGTAATGAAGAAACCGCTCTGAGTGCCGGAGCCTTGAATACGGTTGGAAAAACTTTACTAGCATGGCAAATGTATCAAGAAGCTCATGAGTTGTTCAAAAAAGGGAGCGATCTTTACCCGGATAGATCACTTTTTCATAACAACCAAGGTGTAGCAAATTTATACATGCAGCAACCAGAGATCGCAAAGCAAAACTTCCTCAAAGCACTTCAAATTGATAGTACCAATATGCGTGCGAAGTCGTATTTAAGGCTTCTCAAAAAATAAAAACAGACAGACTTGTCTATTTTTGAATTATTTCCTTATATTTGCCCCATGAAACACTCTTTGGTAAAAGATACCATTATTCAAACCGCTTCGGACTTATTCTACAGGAATGGCTATAATCTCACGGGAATCAATGAGATCATCAAAGAGGCTGGTATTGCCAAAGCTACGTTATATAACCATTTTCAGTCCAAAGAAGAAATTTGCTTGGCCTATCTGGAGTATAAGAACACCACTTTTCTAACTCAAATTAGTGCCTACGCCAATGCAGCTGCATCTGGGAAAGATCAGTTGTTGGCATTATTCGATTTTCTGAATGTATTTTTTGACGGGACCGATTTTAACGGTTGTTGGTGTATTAAAACAGTGGCGGAAATTCCCACGGACAACCTGCGTATTCGAACCGAAATTCAGAAGCAAAAAAACGACTTTTTAAAACTTATTGAAGGGCTCATTATCGTAAACTTAGACGGTGTGGAGGATCCCGGTCAAGTGGCAAGGCAAGTGTATGTTCTTTATGAAGGAGCTGTTGCCGAGAGCCATTTGCACCAAAAAGCATGGCCCATTGCCGCTGCCCGTCAAATGTGCGAACAAATCATCTAAATTTTTTTATTAATCAATAGACAGACTTGTCTGTCCAAATATCATTTTTTATGAACTCAAACACAAACAAAACGGCTCTTATTATTGGAGGTACAAGTGGCATAGGCCATGCAACCGCCCAACAACTTTTAAACCAGGGAAACACGGTCCATATAGTGGGACGAAACACCGACAAAATTCCTGATGCTCCCAACCTTTACAAGCATAGTGTGGACATCACCAATGAAGGCGACATTGCTGCGCTTAACGCAAAGATTGACAGCATGGATCAGCTGGATTACCTTGTAAATGCCTCAGGAATATTTGGCCCCAAGCCTTTTTTGGAACACACCATTTTGGATTATGACTCCTATCTCAATCTCAATCGAGGGTTCTTTTTCATTACTCAGGCCGCCGCAAAGAAAATGAAAGCAACCCAAGGTGGTGCCATTGTCAATGTAGGATCTATGTGGGCCAAGCAGGCCGTAAAAGCGACTCCCTCTTCGGCCTATTCCATGCAAAAAGCCGGGCTTCATTCCTTCACTCAACATTTGGCTATGGAACTAGCCGATGACGGAATACGGGTAAATGCCGTTTCCCCGGCAGTGGTTGCCACGCCTGTTTATCACGGAGTTTTCGGAGGAAAAGAGGCCGCCGATAAAGCATTGGAAGGTTTTCATGGTTTTCATCCCATTGGACGCAACGGAACACCTGAAGACATTGCCAATACCATCACTTTTTTATTGTCTGATAAAGCCGCATGGGTGACTGGAGCAATTTGGGACACCGATGGTGGCGTCATGGGAGGCCGCAACTAAGCAACTCAAGGTCATCAAGTAATTTGGAAATACGATTACCTTCCAGTCATTTGATGGCCTTTTTATCCATTGGGCAAAGTAGTGGTTGTGCCGACTTTTGATTTATTACTTTTGAATTAAAATTCATTTCATGCGACCACCAAGCCGTACGCTTTCAATTATTGTTTTTGCCCAATTTTGCTGTACTTCTTTATGGTTTGCCAGTAATGCTGTTCTCGCAGATTTGATGGACGTTTTTCAACTGTCTTCCGAATCTTTAGGACATCTAACATCGGCCGTTCAATTTGGTTTTATTTTTGGAACTTTAGCCTTTGCCGCCTTTACAATCGTCGATCGGTTCTCACCGTCAAAAGTATTTTTTATCTGCGCCATTGTTGGGTCTATTTTCAATCTTGGCATCATACTAGACGGAAATAGCTTATTCAGTCTCATCACCTTACGATTTTTAACCGGTTTCTTTCTCGCCGGGATTTATCCGGTAGGTATGAAGATTGCCGCAGACTACTATGAAAAAGGCCTTGGAAAGTCTTTAAGTTTTCTGGTGGGAGCTTTAGTTCTTGGAACGGCTTTTCCACATCTTTTAAGGGCTTTTGAAGCTCAATTTCCATGGAAAAGTATTGTAATAGCCACATCAGCATTAGCACTCGTTGGTGGTTTATTGCTCTTCATTCTAGTTCCGAACGGTCCATTCCGAAGAAAAAATTCAGGCTTACAACTTTCTGCTTTCTTAAAGATCTTCAAAAATGCGGATTTCCGTAAGGCCGCCTTTGGATATTTTGGTCATATGTGGGAACTCTATGCGTTTTGGGCTTTTGTCCCAGTACTTCTTGGAGCCTACAATGCCTTACATCCTGAACCGGTGTTGAATATTCCTTTATGGTCATTCTTAATTGTGGGAATTGGAAGTTTAGGCTGCATCGTTGGGGGCTATTTTTCTGCACGAATGGGAACAGGTCGTATTGCTTTTTATGCGCTGTTGATCTCTTGTTTCTGCTGTTTGGCTTCCCCGTTATTTTTTACTTTCAACAGCACTTTGTTCATTGTCTTTCTTCTTTTATGGGGATTTGTGGTCATCGCAGACTCTCCACTATTCTCCACAATGGTTGCTAATAGTACCGTATCTACACTCAAAGGAACGGCTCTAACTATTACCAATTGTATAGGCTTTGCCATTACCATTGTGAGCATTGAGCTTTTGTCTATGGTAATCCATTCAACAGGTTCGATTTATACCTATATGCTATTAGGCATTGGACCAATTTTGGGCCTAATTGTAATTTTTGAACGAAAAATGTTCTCGAAATAAAGTCCGCACGATTAACTTTTAAATCAAAAAAAAGTATACTTGCACTATGCTTTTCAATTCGCTTGACTTCGCGCTTTTTTTACCGGTGGTTTTCATCCTGTATTGGTTTGTGGCCAAGGGGCCATTGAGACTACAGAATATTTTGATTTTGCTAAGCAGCTATCTTTTTTATGGCTGGTGGGATGCGCGATTTTTGTTGCTTATTGCGGCAAGTACCGTAATTGACTATAGTATTGGCAGACAACTGGCCGTTTCAGAGAAGGCAGGGAAACGAAAGCTATTACTATGGACCAGTATTATTGCTAATATTGGTATTCTAGGTTATTTTAAATACGCCAATTTCTTTATTGAAAATTTTATAGAAGCCTTTTCCATTTTTGGATTGGAGCTGCATGCATCCTCGCTAAAAATTATTCTACCCGTTGGTATTAGCTTTTATACTTTCCAAACCCTAAGCTACACCATAGATGTGTATCGCAGAAAATTGGAACCAACTAAAAATTTTATCGCCTTTGCGGCCTTCGTTAGTTTCTTTCCCCAACTTGTGGCAGGACCTATTGAGCGAGCTACTCACCTACTTCCTCAGTTTTATAAGAACAGAGACTTCGCCTATGAAAGTGCTGCAAATGGACTGAGGCAAATTTTATGGGGATTTTTCAAAAAGCTTGTCATTGCCGACAACTGCGCAAAATATGCCAATATCATTTTTGATGGGTCTCAAGATCTAAGCGGAAGTACGTTAGCCGTTGGTGCTTTTTTATTCGCTTTTCAAATTTATGGCGACTTTTCTGGGTATAGTGATATTGCCATTGGAACTTCCAAACTGTTCGGTTTCAATTTAAAACAAAATTTTGCTCACCCCTATTTCTCGCGTGACATTGCCGAATTCTGGAGAAGATGGCATATTTCTCTTTCCACCTGGTTTAGGGACTACGTTTATATTCCTTTGGGTGGAAGTAGGGAGCATAAGGCTAAAACCATTCGAAACGTTTTTATCATCTTTTTAGTGAGTGGATTTTGGCATGGTGCTAATTGGACGTTCATTGCATGGGGTGGCCTTCACGCCTTATTTTTTCTACCGCTACTGCTATTTCAGAAAAACAGAAAAAATTTAACTGTGGTTGCTGAAAACCGCTTTTTACCCTCAGTGAGAGAGGTTTTGGCCATGGCACTTACCTTTGGCCTAACGGTCCTAGCCTGGATCTTTTTTAGATCTGAAACGATCCATCAGGCCCTTGATATTTTAGGAAGTATTTTTTCACATACCTTATTAGAAAAACCCAGCGTTTTACCTGTAAAAGTAATCGTATATATTGTCATTTTTATGTGCATAGAATGGCTAGGGAGAAGGAGGCCATATGCTATCGAAGACCTATCATTTCTGAATAAACCAATGAGGTGGTTGTTTTATTTGGGACTATTAATAACCATCTATTTCCTAGGAAGGTTCTCTCAGGAAATTGAATTTATTTATTTTCAGTTTTAATTATGAATAGATTCTTAAAAAATATACTCCATTTTAGCGTATACCTACTGCTCATCAACATGGCTTGCTTTGGTGTGATTAAGACCACTTATTACGACGAATACACCCCGTTTAATGGCTCATTTAGCACCTATCTCTTTGCCGATTCTCACGGGCACCAGCTCGATACGCTGACAGAAGCTTCGGGAATTTTCAATTTCGCAGACCCAAGCGACTCCTATGAGGATATGCTAAGGAAGGTAAAATATACGGTGGCTCATTCTGAAGTGAAAAAAATACTTCTTTCGGCAGACGTGCATACCATGTCCACTTATCGGGAGGACAATAACAATCTGGATAGGTCTACCATTTATGCAACAAGAGCGGATTATAAAAGCAGTTACGATCAGTTTTTGCAACAATATTTAAGACGTTATGTTCCGCTGCTTAATGGTAAAAGTAGGGATGCGATTCTAATGCACTTGAAGAGTTTGATTCCCAGGCCATTTAATCCTGAATTGACCTGGGAAGAAAAAACTACAGCGCAGAGAAAAGCACGAGCCAGAATTAGGGCTAACATTCATTTCGAAAATTCGGAACGATCCGAAAAACTAGAAAAATTAATTGAAGAAATTATTCTCATTTGTCGTGAGAATGACATCGAATTGTTAGGAGTCAAATTTCCTTTGACTTCTGAATATCTGGCCGAAATATCCGGCAAAGGATATTCGGTAGAAGAAATTTTAACGAGAAACCATTGTAAAGTGCTCGATTTTTCTCACCTATTTGAAGGGAAGAGTGAATATTTTAGAGATCAAGACCATCTCAATACCTTGGGCGCTTCAGTATTCATGCCTGTACTTAAGAAAGAAATCAATTCGCCTTAAGAAATTCGAAGTCCGTTTTCAACTTCTTTATTGGGTTCTAAAAGTGTGACATCTTTTCCGTCCACAGCTCCCAAAACCAAACACTCGCTCATAAAAGGGCCTATTTGTTTCTTCGGAAAATTGACTACGGCAACCACTTGTTTCCCTAAAAGCCCTTCGCAGTTATATTGAGTTGTTATCTGAGCCGAGGTTTTTTTGATGCCAATTTCATCTCCAAAATCTATTCGCAATTTATAGGCAGGAATTCGCGCTTCAGGAAACTGATGGGCCTCTATTACAGTACCTACTCGCATCTCTATTTTTTCAAAATCGTTCCAAGAAATTTCCATGATCTAAATTTTGTAACCAAGATACTAATTTTGCGACCTATATTGTACCTTAGTAATTGGACAAAATTTCATAAAACATTATGGCACTTACCCCTTCAAATATGCTTCCTTTAGGAACAATAGCTCCAGATTTTACGCTCAAAGATACTGTTACCGATAATTCCATGTCACTCTCTGAATTACGAGGTGAGAAGGGTACGGTAGTTATGTTTATCTGTAATCATTGTCCTTTTGTTATTCATGTGAACGAAGAAATTGTTCGAGTTGCCAATGATTATCGAGTTACCGGTTTTGGTTTTGTTGCCATAAGTAGTAACGATGTTGAAAAATATCCTCAAGATGGGCCTCAAAAAATGTGGGAAAACGCACAAGCCAACCACTACCCCTTCCCCTATTTATATGATGAAACTCAAGATGTAGCGAAGGCTTATGACGCTGCATGCACTCCAGACTTTTATGTTTTTGATGCGGAAATGAAACTAGTGTACCGCGGGCAATTGGACAACTCGCGCCCTGGAAATGGTATTCCGTCCAACGGTCGCGACCTCCGTGAAGCCTTGGATAACATCCTCAATAACAATATACAACGTCAAGATCAGAAGCCCAGCATCGGTTGTAATATTAAGTGGAAATCCAACCACTAATACAGCATACATTTTTAAGTGCTCACTTTCTCATATTTAACTCACTTAAAACCCCATTACTTTCTCATAGTCCTTTGTTGATAGGTTCAATTCTGTAATTTTGGGTAATCCTAAATTTTACCTGAATGAAAACCTTATCTCTTTGCCTGTTATTTTTGTCCATTTCTCTGGGTGCTTTTGCCCAACATACCTTTTCCATCGTAGCGGTAGATACCGACACAGGAGAGATTGGTAGTGCCGGAGCCACTTGTCTTGCATTTGAAGATGGTGCATTAGCCATTAGCGATATTGTTTTGGGCGTTGGAGCTATTCATACCCAATCCTTTTACCTACCCGCCAATCAGAACGCCGCCAGAGTCCGTATGGAAGCTGGTGATTCACCTCAGGAGATTATCGATTGGTTAATTGCAAATGATGCTCAGGGTGACCCATCTGCAAGACAGTATAATGTTGTCGACCTTAACGCCGGAAATCCCAGAAGTGCAGCCTACACAGGGCCCAATTGTTTCGCTGAATTTATCCATATCACTGGACCCAACTATGCGATAGCGGGAAATATTCTTATTTCTGAAGATGTTGTGAACGATATGGAAACGGCTTTTCTAAATACTTCCGGGACGCTTGCCGATAAACTTATGGCTGCTTTGCAAGGTGCTAAACGCCCAGGAGCCGACAGTCGCTGTTTGGATGACGGCGTGAGTTCATTATCCGCGTTCTTGAGAGTTGCAGACCCAGATGATACCAATAGTGACTACGGAAATTTATCATTAGACCTAAACGTTTGGGTTACTTCTACCGTTTTTGAACCTATCGATGCCTTGCAGGAGGCTTATGACAACGTTTTGAGCGTAACAGACAATCCTTCTGTCGAAAACAACATTGTCCTAGCTCCGAACCCAGCTGCCAATGAGGTTACCATTAGAAGTAGCAAGCAAATGATGACGGCATTCGAGTTGGTTGATATCACTGGAAAAGTAGTGATGAAACGCACAGCTGCCATTCCCCAAAACAACATTTATTTTGAGGTATCCTCCTATCCAAAGGGATTATACTTCGTAAACGTTTACCATAACGAAAATCAACTCACTACTGAAAAGTTGATCGTTCGTTAAAGAATAATAGTTTGATTTGTTCTAAATTAGTTTTCTTTCTTTGTTAAAAACACGGGCTTAATGCCTGTGTTTTTTTATTTAAGAAAGCGCATTTTTTATATGAGCAAAATGATGCATACTGTGCCACGAGTAAACCAAAGCAAGCGTTCGTAAATCCATGGCTTCCTTTGTTTCCGGATGTATAAAGGTTTGGCTCCATTGGTCCTCGGTCAACATTCTAAGTAAGTAAACAAGTTTATGGTGAATGGCGGTAATATGATCCAATGACCAGGCAATTGGCATCGTTTCGTAGTCGCAAAATGCCGCCCAAGCGGCTTCATCGTATGCTTTAATGAGTGGATTATCCTCTGTCAACGTCCATTTAAAACGGGTATAACTATTATGATGACTGTCCGATATGTGGTGGATCACTTGTCGGACGGTCCAACCCCCTTCACGATATTTAGTATCCAATTGAGCCTTGTCCAAATTGTGTACTAAACTTTTAAGGTTCTCAGGAAATATTTCCAAGATGGTAATAGCTTCTTCTAATAGTTTATCTGAAACGGTTTCTGGCGTTTCAAATCTACCAATGGGATAGCGAAGTTTTTCGAGATTCATTTTGAGAGAATTTGGTGTTAGAAAATGACATTTAATGTTTCGCTAAAATAAAAAACGTCTTTCTATAGAAAGACGTTTTCATTTAATTTTCTGAACAGTTTATGAACTATTTCACATCCATTAATTCTACGTCAAATACGAGCGTTGCATTAGGTGGAATAACTCCTCCAGCACCATTTGGCCCATACCCTAAATTCGATGGTATTACAAAACGGGCCTTGTCTCCTACATGTAATAATTGAATTCCTTCATCCCATCCGGCAATGACATTACCCATTCCCACGGGAAATTGAATTGGGTTTCCTCGCTTGTATGAATTGTCAAACTCCTTACCGTCAGCAAACATTCCTTTATAGTGCACGGATACCTGATTCCCTTTTTCTGCCTTTTTACCTTCTCCCTTTTGAATGATCTGATAGCGAAGACCGCTGGCCGTTTCTTCAAAACCTTCAGAAAGTGAAGTCAATAGTTCTTTTTGCGCATTTAAGGCTGCTGCTTCTCTTTCCGCTTTGGCTCCATTAAATTGTCTGAAAGTTTCCACGGCATTCCAAGCTTCCGCATCGGCACCTACTCTAATAATTTCAACTTTTTCCATGGTATTGCCCTGAGCTACACGGTCTACAACATCCTGTCCTTCCACCACATGGCCAAACACAGTGTGCTTATTATCCAACCAATCCGTAGGAACATGAGTGATAAAGAATTGACTTCCGTTCGTTCCAGGTCCTGCATTGGCCATGGACAGAACACCTGGACGATCGTGCTTTAATTCTGGATGAAACTCATCATCAAATTTATAACCTGGACCACCAGCACCGGTTCCTGCCGGATCACCACCTTGCACCATAAAGTCTGGTATCACTCGGTGAAATTTGAGTCCGTCATAATAAGGAGTACCTTGTGGTTTGGCTTCGTTTTCCATATTCCCTTCGGCCAGCGCAACAAAGTTACCGACCGTACCAGGGGTTTTATCATAGGTTAATTTTATAAGGATCTCTCCTGCTTCCGTAGTAAATTTTGCGTAAATACCGTCTTGCATTGTTTTGTTTTTTAGCGATTTATTGTATTTCTTTCCTGCTATTTTATTGAGGTTGCAAAGGTATGATTTTGTTAAGCAAATCTGAAACTTAAAATATCAAATTCCATGTAAGTTCATAGAAATGAAAAAGAGAAATAAAGAACAGCTTAACTTTAAATTTCGAGCTGTAGTTAATTACGTGGAAATACTTATTGAAAATTCTTCAAATTGGCACTATCTTACTTTTCAAAACGAATCAGTTTCTCCTTTTGTTAAAAGTTTTCCAATGGAACGACAAGCAAAAAAAAGTGAACCTTTACATTCAATGGCCTCATTGCATTCTGCCCAACTGCAAAGCCAGGAGTCTGGAGATTTCCAATTTCAAGACAATAGACCCCAAACGGTAACGCAGCGAAAGTTACAGCAATTATCAACAAAAAGTGTTCAGGCCAATTCACTACGAGCGATCCAATTCATGGCAAATGGCAATCGCTTGGAGCCTGTTACCAATGCTGAGAACGGCAGGTTTATAATGCGAACATCTGAAAGTAATGATGTGGCACCCATTCAGCGGGCTGTCATAACGGTTAATGCCGACCACTTGATCAGCGATAGTGCACAGACTGTTGCCGATGTTACCGGAGCCAAAGCTGGAGCCTTTAGTGAGGTTGAAGCGGGCGAAACCATTCATATTTTCGGACATGGATATCATAGCCTAACCCGGCCATTAACGAAAGAAGAGCCACAAACGAACCTGGAACCTGAATTAAAGGGAGGTATAACTGCGGCGAAGCTTGTTCAGATGATGGTTGAACAAGGTTGGACCGAAGAACATAAGGGAGCCATTGATCTTCGGGCCTGCATGTCGGGGGCAGAGTCACTATTGCCAAGCTTTGCTCAACTTTTTGCAACCGAATTAAAAAAAATTGGGAGAAGCAATATGGTAACCGGATATAAGGAATTAACGATAACGAAAGGAGATGGAACGGAGAAGTCTGGGAAACCTACGGTCTCAAAAATGATCGCAGTAGCAAGGTCTCTCAATCCAGATGACCATAAGAATATTATTTTTGCCATGGAAGCTACAATGCTATTCGAATCACAACATGGGGGATTGAGAGAACGCAGGCAAAAAGCAGATGAATATTCAAAAGTTGCAAAGCACTTGCAGATGCTATTTATTGGAGAACCTCCGCATGGAATGTCTCCATTAGAATGGAACGTGTACAGTTTTTATTATGCAATCTCCACTGAAAACAAGGCACTCATTGCAGCCCTAAATGGAGATTTTACTGCAAGAGACTCTCAAATAAATAAAACGGGGAACGCTCCGCATGCGAGACATTTTAACCCTGAAGAGATGGTGGTACCCGAGGAAGAGGATGACCATGGCGGCTTGGACGAAGATCTATTGGCGAGACTAAATGCGCTTTAACTATAAGATGAAAAGGACAGCAAAGCCTATGCAAAAGACAATTAATACGGGTTAATCAATCTATGGAATCACAAAAAGTACATCTGGTATGCAGCAGTGGAGGAATGAAATGCTTCAGCTATATTGGAGCGCTTAGAAAGTTGCAAGAAAATGATATTGAAATCGCTAGCGTATCTACTTGTTCTCTCGGCACCGTCATTGGTGCTATGCTCTGCGCTGGTATGGACATTGACACCATAGAGCAAAAAATTTTGAATTTCAACTTTGCTAAACTTCGAAAGACACGAGGCATTTTCCCTTTTCGATTTAAAAATTATCCCTTTGCAAAATTAAAAACTCCCAAATTTGATGAAATTATGGTCCATCTAATTGGGGAAGATATAACATTAGGGCAAATGAAAATTCCCATTTCGGTTGCGGCTGTGGATCTTAGACAAAGAAGGTTTTTGGTGTACTCTTCCGAATCACATCCCGATATGAAAATATCAGAGGCCATTCAAATAGGCACGGCCGTTCCATTGCTCTATCCCCCCTATAAAATGGGTAAGCGAATTTTAGTGGATGCCGCACTGGCTTCGGAAAGCCCTGTTTGGATGGCTGCTAGCAATCCAGGCTATTATCCCATAGTAGTTCTAAAACCCCTGGACCCTCCCGACAATTCATATCTAGAGGATATTTTCACCTTCTTACCTCGTTTATTTAGTGCCTCGGCCAGGAGTCATGACTTTTTTAATATGTCCCAAACTTCTAGAGCCATTGAAGTAGGAATTCCATGTGAAGGAATGAATTACGCCAATTTCAAAATTACCAAGGACCAGATTGAAAATTTAATTCTTGAAGGCCAAAGTGCCATGGAAAAAAAATTAAGAGATTTCCAATATGATTTCAGCAATGTTTTAGAGGTAGAAGAGATCAAAAGTGTTTATACACAATCAAATTCAGCCGACAAAGCAGAAGCCTTGGCTACACAAATGATAAACGAATACCAAAATGAAAGCAGAAATCGTCATAAGATTTTTGTAAGCTATTCTCATGATGACAGAAATTGGATGCTCAAAATGCGAAACTACTTGAAGTCGGTAGAGAGGTTTGAAGGCATTAAAGCGTGGGATGATCTGGCCATTAAGGCTGGAGATGAATGGAATAGAGAGATAGAGAAAGCCTTAGCGACAACGAAGGTCGCCGTTTTTCTGGTCACCCAAAATTTCCTGGCTTCGGAATTTATTCAGGAAAAAGAAATGGGATACTTTCTCGAGATCAGTAAAAAGGAAAACGTGCCTATAATTTGGGTAGCGGTGAGCAGTAGTCTTTATGAGATTACTCCTTTGAAACACATTCAATGCGCCAATGATCCGGAAAAACCATTGGATAGCCTCTCTGAAGCAGAACAGAACGCTACCTTAACCAATATAAGTAAGCAAATTGTACAATTGATGGAAGAATCCTCTTAATCCAGAATAACTGTTGTTTGTTCTATTTATTATGGTTCATTTCTTTTATGCATGTTTTATTGTTGCGGGTAGGCGATCATTTTGAGTGATTTATTTATATTCGAACTACCTAATTCCAAATTGTTGGATACAATGAAACAAACCCTTACCAATATTGCCATTGTAGTGCGCGACTATGACGAGGCCATAGCATTTTATACGAAAAAGTTACACTTCGATCTGATTGAAGACACCCCGCTAAGCCTTACCAAACGTTGGGTGCTGGTACGCCCAAAAGGCTCGAAGGGTTGTGCCCTATTACTGGCAAAAGCGAAGAATGCTTCCGAAGAAAAAAGTATTGGAAATCAAACGGGAGGACGCGTATTTTTGTTTTTACATACAGACAATATTGAAAGAGACTATCAAAACCTGCTGGATCAGGGAATTAAAATTGTACGGCCGCTCACCACAGAGCCGTTTGGAACCGTGGCCGTTTTTGAGGATCTCTATGGAAATCTATGGGATTTGATCGAACCGCAAAAATAATAGTAACAACCTTCCGTGCATTTCATAAGACTTTTTCTAGGTTCTTGAACCTTTCAAAAATATACGATGTTGCTTATCAAATAATTACGTATAAATACTTAGCTCCTCTTGCCATATTCTAAAGTAACTTACTGGTTGGATTAACAGTACGCTAAATGGGACCCCGTTAGCGTTGATTGAAAACCCATGCAGCGATCAAAAGTAAAAGATGAAAGTAAAATTCGCCGGCCCGCGGGTGCCGTCACTCGATCTAACCAAGGTGATACGGACTCATTTCAATTTACGGATAAGCGTCCGGAGGCTACAAAGCATAGAGTATACCAAGCCATGGCCAATCTGGCTACTCAAGATCATAATTGGGGGGCTTCGGCGTACAAGCTTGTAGATAATCGCCCCGAAGCTATTACACAACTTAAACATCAGGAAGAAGCAAACAACAGCAGTCAGGTAAAACGCATTCTACAATTTCAGTCTAGGGCGCAGCAGTACTTGCAGGGAGAATCGGCAGTCCAGTTTCAGACGATGGCAAACAATTTTACCGCAACGCAACAAGTTATTCAAAAGAAAACCAGTGCCGAGGCTAATAAAAGTGATAATAACACCGGATTGCCGGACCAGCTTAAATTGGGTGTGGAAAACTTATCGGGGCTATCCATGGACGATGTGAAAGTGCACTATAATTCGGAAAAGCCTGCAAAATTAAACGCTCACGCCTATGCTCAAGGAACCAATATTCATTTGGCTTCTGGGCAGGAAAAACACTTAGCACATGAGGCCTGGCACGTGGTACAGCAAAAGCAAGGTAGAGTAAGGCCTACCATTCAGATGAAAGGTAACGCAGGTATAAACCTGGATCGAGGTTTAGAAAGAGAAGCGGATCAAATGGGCGAGAAAGTATTTAGAGAATCCGAACATTCTAATAAACCGAGAAGCTTAGATCAAAAAAGCCTATCGTCAGACAATGCTCCTATTCAAGGCTATTTATTTTATGATTGGGATACTACGAAGCTTTACGACGAGAATGGTCTAGAGCCAAAAGGTAAAATTTTGACCAGGCGTAATGGAATGTACTTCATTACGAACGATCCCATTCCATTTACATTTGGCACCTGGGAGCCATATATTTTTCCTGTAGCCTCGCAAACTTCAAATCAGCAAACGCCTTACGCTTTTCAGACATCTGCGATTGAAGAAACAGCAGGTCAAGGATATTCCGGAGGTGGGTATACAGCACCAGCTCCTGCTCCATCCGCCTTGGCGCAAGAGCGAGGTCAATCTTATGGTTATCAACAAGCCGCTTCGTCTGCCATGGCACAAGGCCAAAGTCAATACTATGGTTTTCAACAATCGGCTCCGTCATCTGCGGCTCAAAACCCCAACCCAGCCTATTATCAACAAGAAAGCGGGTACTCAACTCCTGCGCTACCGGCCATGACAGAAAGTCCGGTACAATCGCCACCTTACGCGCAACAAGCTCCACAACAAGCAGGTTATGGTGGTCCTGCGTATGGACAACAGGGGGCATCCTCGATGTTGCAAAGCCCAACACAATCACCACCTTACGTGCAACAAGCTCCTCCACAATATTACGGAGGAGGGTCCGGTGGGTATGGAATGGCGACGCCTAGTGCTCCAACGATGTCTCAAAGTCCAAGACAATCATCACCATACGTACAACAAGCTCCACCACAATATTACGGAGGAGGGTCCGCGGGGTATGCAATGGCAACGCCTAGTGCTCCACCGATGTCTCAAAGTCCAGGACAATCATCACCATACGTGCAACAAGCTCCACCGCAGTATTACGAAGGAGGGTCCGTGGGGTATGCAATGGCTGCCCCTGGTAATTTATCCAGGTTGCGAAGCCCAAGACAATCGTCACCTTACCTACAGCAGGCTCCATCACCATTAGGTTATGGCAGTTCGCCATATGGACAACAAATGGGGGTTGCTCCTGCTCCGTTACGAGGCGGGGGGTATGGTAGTTCTTGGTATGGGCAGCAAATGGGAGTAGCAGCTTCTCAACCTCAACATGACAGAAGTCCATCTAAAATGCGAGGATCTGCTTCATATCCGAGTGCAAAAGACGCTAGGCATTCACCGTATCCCAAAGAAGCAGGGTATAGTGGTTTACAACCCTCACATCCTGGTACCTCAGGTAAGCGTCAGCGAAAACATCCTCGGACAAAAATTGATATAGGCCCAAATAGGTATAAACGATCACACAAATCCAGCGTTCCAGAACACGCGATAGATCCTTCAACACTAGGAGAATGGACAGGACTAAAGACAGATACCTTTTATGCTAAAACACGGGAACTTTTAAAAATAGCGAGAAATGACCAGCACCCAAAGAATCAGGAAGCCATAGGAAAATTGGATGCCTTGGTTAATGCCTACAATCAATTCCCGGAAATAAAGGAAATGATCCATAAATATATACGTGTGCGCGCAACTAAAAAACCAGGAATGGCCTCTGGTGCTGGACTTGATGAGTTGTTTAAAACATCCCAGACCATGAAATATTTGGAGTGGTCCTATCGCCCTCCGCCAGGAATGCAAGCAGTTGCGTCCTACAAAGGTGAAGAATTTGACTGGATGGATGCTCAGCAAAACATACGACTCTCTACCGAATTGATTATTTGGGCCGGTGATCTTGTTGGAGAAATTTCTGGGCATACCGGATCTCTACAGAATCAATATAAAGGTGTTTGGATGACCAGTAAACAGGCCTTGATGCACGAATTACGCGATGAGGCCATTTCAAAACGTACCAACCCAGCTAGTGCCATCATAGAAGCCATTTTTACTCATCTACGGATAACGGTAGACCTTGAAGAATTTCTTAATTCCGATATTTTTATGGGAGAAGCAGCTAAGAAGGCACTTACTACAAGTGGGCGCTCCATACGCGCGAGTTATAATAAAATAGCCGAAGCCATTAATCGAAATAGAGGCAAACTTAAAATGCTTTATCATCATTTTCAACAACATCTCACGGCCCCTGCCGGATCATCTCCTTTACGCGGTCGAACAAGCCAAGGATATGCAGACGTTTCTCCGCAGAGATCAGGCGATGCAACATCTCCTATACGACCAAATCAAAGGAAAAAACCAGGAAACGTATTGCCGTATGTTCCACCTCAGGTAAGAGTGAACTATGGAGGAGAAGCTGCCATTCCAATACCTCAAAAACCTCAACATCCAACACTTAAACTTGCAAAAGCAACGCTAAGAGCTCAGTTGAAAAAGAAGGGGAACAGTATTGTGAATAAAGCAAAACGCTTCATTAAAAAAGAGGAACTGTCAGGAGATAATGCCGATATTGCAACAGCCAATATATACATAAATGAATTGCAGGCCTTACCAAAACCAAATACAAAGACCCCATATAATCTAGCCGCCTATAATACGGTAATGCAGTTAATCCCAGAACTTACAAACGTGCTTTATGAGCCAAATTAGTTCTTTGCACCGGTATTCAATTATGGAATCTTATGGTTTTGTCTTGAACTTAATTAGAAAACGAACAGGCGCATCCAACTAAAGTAGACCCCAATTAACCCTCTCATTGCTCAATTCGTTGCCCTTCTACAACTTCAAAAACTTCTTGGTGGTCTTATTAGTTCCTTGCTGAAAAGTTAAAAAGTAGAGTCCTTCATTTATAGAGGTTACGTTCAGCGATAGATT
This sequence comes from Bacteroidota bacterium, assembly GCA_039028295.1. Taxonomy (GTDB): domain Bacteria; phylum Bacteroidota; class Bacteroidia; order Flavobacteriales; family Flavobacteriaceae; genus Aureisphaera. The sequence continues at coordinate 10,562 of JBCCIJ010000033.1, read as the reverse complement.
ATTCTTAACCATTATTTCACCAAAATCAACAACGACCTTTCCTGTAATCGAAACCACTTTAACGTGGTAGGTTTCGTTTAAGTTATCAGACGATTCAATAAAAATTTCATCGACGACAGGATTTGGAACAATACTAATGGTGTTGATTTCAAATTCGTTTACTCCTAAAAACACGGCATCGTCTAGGTAATCGGGAATGTTGTTTCCATTGATATCATCGTCTATGGGAGTTCCGTTATTGTTATAATCTTCGTCACGAGTGAGAGTTCCATCTCCATCATCATCGTCGTCCATAAAATTGGCGATAGTATCACCATCGGTATCATCATCTTCGAGTATTCTATTCCCATTTAAATCTTCCTGCGCATCGAACACAAGATCATCATCGGTATCGGTCGCCGTTGCGTCTTTTACTTTAGTGACTATGGAATTCATAATAATCAAATCCTGTAAGGTATTCATTTCTATTTCCAAGAAATCACTTGTTTCATTAATAAGGCCACTAATATCGAAGAAGTCCAGATCCATATTGTACAAATCTGAAGAACCTGTAAAGGTGTTGGTGCCATTAAATAAATTATCGGCTGGATTGAGCGGCGGATCTGAGATAATGGTCCCATTAATTTTAAGGTTTTCCCCATTGGCTACCATGCTATCTCCTTCCCATGCTAAAAACCCAAGTGTTGCTGTAGTATTGCTATAAATAACGGGGTCATCCAATGTAATAGAAACCATTGGATCTGACGCTGAAACTGCCACAAATCCGTCATGAATACGTATATCATTGAATGGTAAATCACCATCTTCATAAATAATCACCATCGTCCAGCCACCATAATTGGTAGCATTTCCTCCGTTACTTTGGCAATAGGGTTGAATATCGCTAACAAGGTTAAGGTTACTCAATAGATAGGCTCCATTTCCATTGGTGGTTACCAAAGTTGTGACATCCACGAACGCACTAAAGTATTCAAATGAAGTACTTGGAAGTGTATAACTAAAAGTCCTTTCAGCAGTAAGAGGATTTCCCGCAAGGGTGACCTCAAAATCGCCCGATCCCGAACCGGACCAATATAAGTAGGCAGCAATGACCGTCTGACCTGCATCCAGATTAAGCGTTGCGGTACTTTGGGTCAAGATCGTGCAAGTGCCCGTATTATTTTCTTCAGAATTAAGGGTATTTCCGACCAAAATATAGTCGTATTGCCCAGAAAAACTTTGATATTCTTCAAAAGGTTGTGCTAAAATAAACTGAGAAAAAAGAGTGAATGCAAGGATAAATGCAAGTTTCATAGTGGATTTTTTTTTGTAAAAATACAGAAACAAGCTTAATTGGCTACTTCGTTGATAAATTTAATTCGGTATAGGCGCAATTCTTCGTCGTCGTAATCACCATCGAATTCTTCCATGGCTTCATCAATTTTATCGGTTTCCGCCTCCAGAAAGTATTCGTGAATTTCTTCCTGTTGATCTTCATCTAAAATATCATCAATCCAATAGTTGATATTCAATTTGGTTCCACTATAAACAATGGCTTCCATTTCCTTGATAAAATCGGGCATTTCGAGACCTTTAGCCGAGGCAATATCGTTAAGAGATAGTTTTCTATCTACACTTTGGATGATATACAACTTTAAAGCGCTGTTGGTTCCGGTAGACTTTACGATAAAATCATCCGGACGAACAATATCATTTTCCTCCACATAATTTTGAATAAGTGTCACAAAAGAGGCCCCATATTTTTTGGCTTTTCCTTCTCCAACGCCATGTACATTGGAGAGTTCCTCAATAGTAATAGGATACTTTAACGCCATATCTTCCAAAGAGGGATCTTGAAAAATAACAAAAGGAGGAAGGCTTAATTTGTCTGCAACTTTCTTTCGTTCGGCTTTTAACAGGACGAATAAGTTTTGATCTGCCGCATTCCCATTTCCTTTTTGATTGGTTATGATGCTATCGTCATTGGCTTCTTTAAACCTATGATCCTCAGTCATCATAAATGAAACTGGTTCGTCCAAATAGGCGGTGCCAGCTTCGGTCAGTTTTATGACTCCATAAGTTTCAATATCCTTCCTTAAATATCCGGCTACCAAAACTTGTCGTAAAAGTGCCATCCAATATTCTGGTTCCTTCTCATTCCCACAGCCAAAGAAGTCCTGAGTATCTGTTCTATGCGATTTAATCAAGGCGTTTACGTGTCCTACTAACACATTCACGACCTCCTTCGATTTGTATTGCTGATTGGTTCTTTGGATAACCGAAAGTAATAACGCCACTTCATCTTTGGCTTCGTGTTTCTTTTTAGGAAAGCGCATATTATCATCCATATCGCCCCCCTCACCGGTTTCGTTATCAAACTCTTCTCCAAAATAATGCAGAATGAACTTTCTCCTTGACATAGAAGTTTCAGCAAAGGCAACCACTTCCTGAAGTAAGGCATGTCCTATTTCCTGTTCAGCCACCGGCTTGCCGCTCATAAATTTTTCGAGTTTTTCAATGTCCTTATAACTATAGTAAGCCAGGCAATGTCCCTCTCCGCCATCTCTACCACCTCTTCCGGTTTCCTGGTAATAACTCTCTATACTTTTAGGAATATCATTGTGAATTACAAAACGAACGTCTGGTTTGTCAATCCCCATACCAAAGGCGATGGTTGCCACAACCACATCTGCGTCTTCCATCAAAAACATATCTTGATGTTTTACTCTGGTCTTGGCATCGAGACCTGCATGATAGGGAACGGCTTTTATTCCATTTACCTGCAAGGTTTGCGCTAATTCTTCCACTCGCTTACGACTCAAACAATAAATGATACCACTTTTTCCTTCATTCTGCTTAACAAAGCGAGTAATATCGCTATCCACATTTTTTGTTTTGGGTCTTATTTCATAATACAGATTGGGCCTGTTAAACGATGCTTTGAAGGTATTCGCATGTTGAATTCCCAAATTTTTCAGGATGTCCTCTTGAACTTTAGGGGTAGCAGTTGCCGTTAAACCAATAATGGGAATGTCGTCTCCAATACGCTGAATGATCTTCCTTAAATTACGATATTCCGGTCGAAAATCGTGCCCCCATTCGCTAATACAATGTGCTTCGTCTATGGCTACAAATGAAACGGTAACAGAATTTAAAAAAGTAATATTCTCCTCTTTAGTGAGCGACTCCGGTGCTACGTAAAGTAATTTGGTAATTCCAGCAGTGATATCACTTTTCACCTGCTTCACTTCGGTTTTGTTCAATGAAGAGTTCAATACATGGGCAATGCCATTTTCCGAAGAAAGCGTTCGTAAAGCATCCACCTGATTTTTCATCAAGGCAATTAAAGGTGAAACTACAATCGCTGTACCTTCATTCATCAAAGCCGGGAGTTGATAACAAAGAGATTTTCCTCCGCCTGTAGGCATAATTACGAAGGTATTTTCATTCTTAAGAATGCTTCTAATGACCTCTTCCTGAAGTCCTTTGAATTGCGTAAACCCGAAATATTTCTTCAGGGATGCGTATAAGTCTATTTCGCCCACGCTATTGGTGATTTATTTCTATCTGGCCGTAAAATTAAAATTGTACAAACTAGAGAACAATTGTAATTTAGCAACCTATTTGGCTTAGTTGTATCTTATGTTCAGGTAACCGGGGAGCTAAAGCAGTTTTACTGCCTTTGCGTAATTAAATATACTAATTTCTGAAAGAGTTACAAATTAATAAAAGTGTAAAATTTTGAATATGCACCATAAAATCATTGCCGTCGCTAAAAAAACGATAGAAACGGAAGGGAAAGCGATTATGCATTTATCTAGTTTGGTCGGAAACGAATTTGCTGAAGCGGTTGATTATATATTTCAATCTAAGGGAAGAGTGATTGTAACTGGAATTGGTAAGAGCGCCAACATTGCTACTAAGATCGTAGCGACACTCAATTCTACAGGTACTCCCGCCATTTTCATGCATGCTGCAGATGCCATTCATGGTGATCTAGGTATTATTCAAGAAAATGACACGGTCATTTGCATTTCTAAAAGTGGAAATACCCCGGAAATTAAAGTATTGGTTCCCTTAATTAAAGCCAGTGGCAACAAACTCATTGGGCTTACCGCGAATAGAGAGTCCTTCCTCGGGCAGCAAAGTGACTATGTATTACATGCCTATGTCGAGAAGGAAGCCTGTCCTAATAACTTAGCACCTACTACCAGTACCACGGCCCAACTGGTTATGGGAGATGCCTTGGCTATGTCATTATTAGAATTGCGAGGGTTTTCCAGTCGCGATTTTGCAAAATTTCATCCCGGAGGATCACTTGGTAAAAAATTATACCTACGAGTGAGTGACCTAACTTCGCTCAATGAGACACCTCAAGTTTCCATGGACACCGGTATAAAAGATGTCATTGTCGAAATATCTGAAAAGCTCCTAGGAGTAACTGCAGTGGTTGAGAACGATGTCATTGTAGGTATCATTACCGATGGCGACTTGAGACGTATGTTAACAAAAGTGGACAATATTGCCGGACTCACAGCCAAAGACATTATGACTCATAGTCCAAAGAACATAGACAACGACGCCATGGCGGTGGAAGCAATGGAAATGATGGATAAACACGGTATTACTCAAATTTTAGCCGAAAAGGACGGGAAATACCATGGAGTAGTTCATATTCATAATCTGAGTAAAGAAGGTATCATTTAATGGGAGCCAGATCAAAAAGTATGGAAAAGGAAATGTCCTTCTTAGATCATTTAGAAGAGCTACGGTGGCATTTGATCAAATCGACCTTGGCTGTTGTTATTTTAGGAACGGTGGCATTTATTTTCAAAAGCTTTGTTTTCGACGTACTCATTCTTGGACCCAAGAGCGCCGACTTCCCAACCTATCGATTATTATGTAATTCGGCCCAAATGATGGGGTTGGATAGTTTTTGTTTTACCGAATTGCCTTTTGCTATCCAAAGTAGAACCATGGCCGGACAGTTTTCGGTACATATTTGGACCTCTATAACGGCTGGGTTTATTGCTGGCTTCCCTTACGTTTTATATCAATTTTGGCAGTTCATAAGCCCGGGACTACGCATGAATGAACGAAAATCGGCTCGAGGTTTTATCTTTGTTGCCTCCCTCCTTTTCTTTATCGGCGTATTATTTGGCTATTATGTGGTAACCCCGCTTTCCATGCACTTTCTGGGCACCTATCAGGTAAGTTCAGAGGTGCTGAATGAATTTGATATAAGTAGCTATATAGGATTGGTTAGAGCCTGTGCGCTTTCTGGCGGAGTCATTTTCGAATTACCCATCATCATTTACTTCCTTACCAAAATTGGTTTGGTCACTCCAGAGCTCATGAGAAAGTATCGCAAATTTGCGATCGTCATTGTTTTAATTCTTTCGGCCATCATTACACCACCCGACATTGCGAGTCAGATTATTGTGGCCATTCCGGTGGTTGTACTGTACGAAATTAGCATTTATATTTCCCGAGCTATCATTAAAAAACAGAAGAAAAAAGCAGCAGCAAATGGCTAATCAAGTTGAAGAATTTAACGCCTACAGGGCAAAAATGAACAAGAAAATGTTGGATGACAATAACAAGATCGTCAAGCGCATTTTCAATCTGGACACCAACGCGTTCCTTGAAGGCTCGCTTCCGAAGAAAACCAAAGAACTACTGGGCTTAGGTAACTCTTTAGTGCTGCGTTGCGACGATTGTGTTCGCTATCATTTGGAAGAATGTTATAAAATTGGGTTCACCAAAGAAGAGGTAGTAGAAGCCATGAGCATCTCATTGCTCATAGGAGGTACCATTGTGATCCCCCACTTACGACGTGCTTACGAATATTGGGAGGAGCTGGAAACACAAGTTTAGTTTTTCATTAAGAAATGAATCCCTACTTTTATTGTACTATTGCCATAGATTGATCTCATGAAATTAAAAGCCGAAAATCTTATCAAATCCTATAAAGGGCGCAAAGTCGTTAAAGGAATCACTGTCGAGGTGAACCGAGGCGAAATTGTAGGACTGCTAGGACCTAATGGGGCCGGAAAGACGACTTCATTTTATATGATCGTGGGACTCATCAAACCCAATGGCGGCCGTATTTTCTTAGACAATACCGAAATCACCACCTATCCCATGTATAAACGAGCCCAAAATGGAATTGGTTATTTGGCACAGGAGGCATCTGTATTTCGTAAATTAAGTATTGAAGACAATATTTTAAGCGTGCTACAGCTCACCAAACTATCTAAAAAAGAGCAATTGGCAAAAATGGAATCGCTTATCGAGGAATTTGGCCTGGGCCATATTCGCAAAAACCGTGGCGATCTATTGAGTGGTGGTGAGCGTCGGCGTACCGAAATTGCCCGTGCACTTGCCACAGACCCTAATTTTATTTTATTAGACGAACCTTTCGCTGGGGTTGATCCGGTTGCCGTTGAGGACATACAGCGCATTGTAGCGCAGTTAAAAGACAAAAACATCGGTATTCTTATTACCGATCACAACGTGCAGGAAACGCTGGCTATTACAGACCGAACTTACTTAATGTTCGAAGGAAGTATTCTAAAACACGGCGAACCCGAAGAATTGGCAAGTGATGAGATGGTACGAAAGGTCTATTTAGGTCAGAATTTCGAGTTGAGAAAAAAGAAGCTAGAGTTTTAGGGCGTATCCCTCCTCCGCAGAGGCTGCGGACGGTCGGGCTTTCACTACTCGCTTCCCGATAGCTATCGGGAGAGCTCAAACAAACCGTTCAATCCCTTACGCAGTACTGTCTTTCCATACGGCGGACAGTAAAATATATACAAAAATGATAACCGGAATAGCAACAAACTGTAGGGCTAAAATTGCTAGTACACAAAATAGTATAAACAAGTATCGTTTCAAATTGTTCTTCACATCCCAGGTCTTAAACTTTAAAGCAAAAAGAGGAAGCTCGGCATTCAACAATATGCTGCTCATGACCGTAACCCCAACTAAAAACCAGGAATTAAGAATGAGTTCAGTTATCCAGGGCGTATCCTGAAATTCCAAAATAAGCGCAAGACTTACAATGAGTATTGTATTGGCCGGAGTTGGCAAACCGATAAAACGGTCCGTTTGGCGCTCATCTACATTAAATTTGGCCAAACGATAGCTCGACGCCACAACTACTAACAACCCTATCAACGGTAGCCATGAACGTAGCGCAGCATCCCAATCCTGCGAAGCAAGTAATTGATCTATTTCAAAATAAGACCCCGTATACGACTTACTCAAAAGTTGGACCATCACGAAACCAGGAACCAAACCACTGGTCACCATATCGGCCAACGAATCCAACTGTAATCCCACCTCACTATGCGCGTGAAATAAGCGGGCCGCCAAACCATCAAAAAAGTCGAAAAAAATCCCCAGACCTGCAAATACAGCTGCAGTGACCAAATCTCCCGACACAACAAAAAATACGGCTACACAGCCACATAATAAATTGAGAGAAGTAAGAGCATTTGGAATTTGTTTCAGCATTTAAAGTGGCAGTTTTTGTAAAAATAACAAAGTATTTACGTCTATACCTAACAAAATACAATATGTCATTGAAATTATAGTTTAGTATTGTGTAAAATTGTGAGATATTTGTTGAAAATTAATAGCTTGAAAAAGATTCCGATCGCTACTTTCTTATTGATAAGTTGCACCCTTCTTGCCCAGACTACGCGAAAGTATTCAAATGAGTTCTTGAATATTGGTGTAGACGCTGCTGCCTTTGGTATGGCCAACGCGGTGGTGGCATCTTCTGGAGATGTAAATTCAGGTTATTGGAATCCCGCTGGTCTATTGAACCTGGAGGATAAACAGATCTCCCTAATGCACGCCTCTTATTTTGCCAACATTGCCAATTACGACTATGCTGCCTTCGGAATGCCTTTAGACGATAAAAGTGCAGTAGGATTCTCCATTATTCGCTTTGGAGTGGACGACATTTTAAATACCACTCAGCTCATCGATGATCAGGGAAATATTGATTACAATCGAATTAGCCTCTTTTCTACGGCCGACTACGGAGCTACTTTTTCCTACGCCCGTGCGCTTCCTCTAGATGGCTTAAACATTGGTGTTAATGCCAAAGTGGTGCGAAGGATTATTGGAGACTTTGCCTCTTCATGGGGGTTTGGACTGGATGCCGCCGTTCAATTTGAGACTAAAAACGACTGGAGCTTTGGTTTGATGGCTCGCGATATTACCACTACATTTAATGCATGGAATATCGATGAAGAGAAGTTTGCGGATATTTCTGGTGCTGTGGAAGGCCAAAATCAGGAACTTCCGGAGAGTACTGAGATCACCATACCAAAACTACAATTTGGTATTGCCAAAACATTCATTTACCGTCACGATTTTTCCATATTGGCTGAAGTAGATTTCAACTTCCGTTTTGCTCAAACCAACGACATTGTCTCAACATCCTTTACAAGCATGACACCAGCAGCTGGTTTTCAAGTAGGATTTAAGGACATCGTTTTTGTGAGAGGTGGTGCCGGTAATTTTCAAAACATAACACAATTGGACGGCAGCGAATCTATTGGTTTTCAACCTAATATTGGAGTCGGATTTAAATACAAAGGAGTTCAGGTGGATTATGCCTTAACTGACATTGGTGATCAGAGCGCGGCCTTATATTCAAATGTTTTTTCACTCAAACTGGATTGGAGTTTATTTCGATAAATTAGCCCAGTCTGCGCCGCAGTGTTAAAACGTCTTGTCCTTTACCTTTATTTATTTTAACGGAAGATGAAATACCTGAAAAATGTATTGTACAAAAATTCCGATTTTGTTAATGAGCATTTTATATATTTGTTTTCAATTCTATCAAAAGTGCGCTACACATTTACGCTCCTTATTTCTTTCTTTTTCCTATTGAGCTTTTCTTCGGAAGCACAGCAATTAAGCCTTTCCGAAGATGCTGAAATTAGTATCCTTACTATTGGACCCGGCCCCAACCTCTATGACAAATTTGGGCATAGTGCCTTCAGAATAAAAGATGACAACAGGCAATGGGATTCTATCTTTAACTACGGTACTTTCGACTTTAACACTCCCAACTTTTACACCAAATTTGCTCAGGGAAAGTTATTGTATTCACTTAGTACCGGGGCGTATAATTCGTTTTATCAAACCTACGTAAGCCAAGACCGATGGGTCAAAGAACAAGTTCTAAATTTAACCTATGCGGAGAAGCAGGCGCTATTCGAATATTTAATCAACAACGCGCAACCTGAAAATAAAGATTATCTGTACGATTTCTGTTTCGATAATTGCGCAACTCGAATTCGCGACGTGCTAACCGAAGCATTGAACGAGAACGTAAACCATGATGACAGTTACCTTGCAGAAACCAAAACTTTTCGGGAGCTTATTCAGCAAAATGTGTATGCAAATTCTTGGGGCAGTCTAGGCATGGACGCTGCGATCGGAAGTGTTACCGATATAGAAGCTACTCCATGGCAACATCAATTTTTACCACAATATGTTTTCGAGGCCGCCGAAAATGCTACCCTTACCAGAAATGGTGAGCGTGTCCCTTTGGTGAAAAAAACTCAGGTACTGTATCAGAATTCCGGCGAGCAGCCGAGACCATCTTTTATAATGAGTCCTTTGTTCGTTTTCGGCCTTTTGGCACTACTTATTATTTGGATTACGTATAAAGATAAACGTGCCGGGGTAAGAAGTAGGTATCTGGATAGTGTATTATTCCTTGTAACGGGATTGGTGGGAGTTGTTTTGCTGTTGCTTTGGTTTGCTACGGATCATTCGGCTACTCAGAACAACTATAATGTGCTCTGGGCCTTTCCGTTTTCCTTACTTTTTTTCGTGGCTATAGGTCGTAAAAAGCCCAGGAAATGGTTACAACGATATGTTATTTTCTTAATATTGTTATTGCTTTTACTCGTACTTCATACCATTACCGGTGTACAGAAATTCGCCATTGGTTTTATTCCTCTATTTATTGCTTTAGGAATACGATATGTATATCTGGTTTCTTTTCTGAAGAAAAACAAGAGAGAACCTATGGTTAAAATGCAAGAATAATAGATTGCTTTCCTGCCTTTAGAAAGCCTATTGCCCTCTGAAGAAAATAATGGTGCTCAATGTTTTTATAACAATACTAATGTCTAAAAAGAAACTACGTTTTTTAATATAATAGAGGTCGTATTGAAGCTTTTCCAAAGCATCCTCCGCGGACACTCCATATTTGGCATTTACCTGTGCCCACCCTGTAACTCCTGGTTTTACAATATGCCGAATTTCATAAAAAGGAATTTGCTCCGATAGTTGTTTCACAAAAACGGGTCGTTCCGGCCTTGGACCGATCACACTCATATCTCCCTTAATTACATTGATAAATTGAGGAATCTCATCAAACCTGGATCGACGTAGAAACCTCCCAAATCGGGTCACACGAGTATCTTGTTTCTTTGCAAATTGAGCACCACTCTTCTCGGCATCTACAATCATACTCCGCAATTTATATATCTTAAAATGCCTACCGTTTCTGCCCACACGTACCTGAGTATAAAAAAACGGTCCTCGGT
>JBCCIJ010000032.1:0-50862 GCA_039028295.1 Bacteroidota bacterium | reverse complement strand
TAATAAGCTACAAAAATGAGCGAAAGAGGAAAAAATAAGATGATAGCTATCCACTTTAAAATGGTGAGTATAATTTTCATACAGAACTATATTCGGCTTTCCGAGTGTTTTTTTCCTTTATTTTTGAATCACGATCCACTTTGAAGAAAAACACTACCTCTCAACAATCATTATTTGATACAAAGGTGAATTAGCCTTGCTCTCAGAAATTACTTCTAAGGGAGTAAATGGTAGGCGAGTTCCAGGTACAGGAATACCTGTAATTTCAGCGATAGCAGTTGCTAACAACGGTTCTGTCTGAGTTCCCAGGACACCTAAGTTGGTAAGGTCCTCTGATTGATCGATATCGGGTACTAAACCGTCATCGAAATCGGTAAAACCAACCGAATTTGCGGTTTGAAAGACGAGTGGAAGCATTGCGTAAGTATGGTTTGGATTAAGGTCGACAGTTCGCTGAAAGTTAGGTGAGTCGTACAATAAGAACGATGCCTGGTATTTTCCGGTCGTATTATCTCCAATTTGTAATACATTAATATAAGGATTCAAACTATTGATGACCAATTCACTGGCCGAGGCCGTTCTGGAAGTGGTTAAAACATAAACCGTGGATAGATTAAGACTATTAATAGTTTCTCCACCGCCTACAAAGGAGTTAACAAATACTCCTTCTTCAGCAAAATCGGCCTGACGGTCTTCGTTCCATTGTTCGGTATACATGGTTTGTCCGGTAAATTGACCGGTGATCATGCTTGCTAAGTAGGTGGCTGTTCGTACCGATCCCCCTCCGTTATAACGCAAATCTAAAACCAGATCTGTAATTCCTTCCGAATTGAATTGTCCAAAAACAGCATTCAACTGAGAATCGAATTCGTTGGTGAAGGCATTATACATCAAATAACCAATTTTTTTTCCGTCGATATCAAAGGTCGTGTTATTGAATATAGGATCTTCGGTGTATTCGGTTTTAGTAAGTTCAATACTTTCTCCGGTAGGGGTTATCACATCGTTCGCAAGCGTAGCCAGACCAATGGTATAGGTCGTAGGAGCTATGAGATCGTTGAAATTGGCGTCTGTTATTTGTTGTCCGTCAATGGTATTAAAAATAAGTCCCCGAGTGACACCTTCGGCTTCGGCATCTGTGTTGGGCAGTACGTAACGTACATAACCAAAAACATTGCCGCTATTATCCGGATATAGCACAAATCCAAATTCCATTCCGTTGTTTAGCGTGACTCCAGATAGGGCATCCTCCAAATCATTATAGTCTGAGACTAGAAAGCTAAATCGGTCTCTGGAGGACCTTAGAAATTCGAAAAAGGCCTCAGGTGAATCAAAACTCGCCAAAAAGTTATCGTAATCTCCTTGGGTTGCGAAGGCATCATTAGCCAATTCTGGCGTATCCGCTTTATATAGGTAGAAAAAGTTGAGGCCACGCCAAATAAAATCCTGAATAGTGACCGTAGAGGCAGGTTGTGTGTTATCATCATTGTCTTCAAAACAAGAGGCAAAAAGAAGAGAAACCGAAAGGGTACATGCAAATAAGATTTTTTTCACAGCGCTGTTTTTTTAGTTGCCAAGGTAATAGGTGCCTTAGCCGAATAAACCGAATATGGTTACATGGATGCAGGTCAAACCACTAACTAAATTCATTAATGTTCACACCTTGCATCGTCTGGGCTTTAATCAGTCTATTAAACCCCTAAAATACTTACATTATTGTGAATTTAAAATTAATTGTAACAAAATTTCCGGTGGTTCGTCATAACATAAGAAGTACAAAATAAGTATTAACCTAGCTATCCATCCATCAATTAAGCGAACCCAAAATTTAAACCAAAAAATACAAAAGATGAAAAAATTAGCAATATTAGCGGTATTTGTGATAGCTCCCATAATGGCTTGGGCACAAGGAGTGTTCGATTCCTATGAAAATGAAAAGGAAGTCACTACGGTGGTAGTCACCAAAAACATGTTCAAGATCTTAGGTAAGGTTGAGGCCGGGAGCAAGGATTCGGAAGCCAAGGAATATTTGGAGATGATCAATGGACTTGAAAATGTTAAAATATACATGACCGAGAATGAAAGTGTTGGCAGCAGAATGAAATCCGATGTCAAACAATACGTTTCTTCGTCAAGAGGATTGGAAGAGTTAATGCGTGTAAAGAAGGATGATGCGAATTTAAAAGTATATTCCAAACAAGGATCGGATGATAGTCATATTTCCGAGCTATTACTTTTTGCACATGGCGAAAAGGACGGAAAGAGAGGAACTGTTGTTGCAAGTATTACGGGAAACATAAATTTAAAACACATATCAAAGCTCACCACGGATTTGAGCCTCCCGTCTTCGGATTTTGCAGTCTATCCTAATCCTGCATCGGATCAAATTACGATCGATTCCAAGGATAAACCGATCTTGAGTGTTATCATCTTCGATTCAACAGGCAAGAAGGTTTATTCTGAAGACAATCTGAACGTATCTAACAAACAGATATCTATTTCCAACTTTGCTAAAGGAATGTATTTTGTTTCGGTTAATAATCAGATGTCGCAAAAAATATTAAAGAAATAGTTTTACAACCCAATTTCAAAAAGAGCCTTTCGAATTCCGAAGGGCTTCTTTTTTTGGGTTATTGGGACTTCTTTGATTTCCATAACTTAAAAGTGTTTTTAAATTTATCTTTTCATACCTTATAATAACTTTAAAATCAATAGTTTATAGCCGAAAAACATTCTTGTTAAAACGAATTTGAAATTTGTTGTAACAAAATTTATAGTGGTTCGTCATAACAATAAGAACGGCATCATACGTATTAAACTAACCAACAATGAAACAAAAAGAGTTTTTAGCCACTGTGCTTCCCTATAAGGATAAGCTATATCGTTTGGCAAAGCGACTTTTAGTTTCAAGTGAAGAAGCGGAAGATGCAGTTCAGGAAGTGTTTTTGAAATTATGGAAAGGGAAGAGTAGCATTAAAAACTACAAGAACCCTGAAGCTTTTGCAGTCACTATGACAAAAAATTATTGTTTAGATCGATTAAAATCAAAACAAGCTGGCAATTTAAAGATTGTACATAGCAACTTTCAAACGGGGGAAAACCTTCAGAAGAAAGTAGAAGCAAACGATGCGGTTCAATTGGTTTTTAGAATTATGCAAGACCTACCGGAAAAACAGCGAATGGTTTTGCAAATGCGAGATGTGGAGCAGTATAATTTTGATGAGATATCCGAAATGCTTGAAATGACCGAGACAACAATACGCGTTACCCTTTCTCGGGCTAGAAAAGCGGTTAGAGAACAATTAATGAAACAATACAACTATGGAGTTAGCTAATATAGAAAGATTGCTGGAGGCTTATTTTGAAGGCACCACCACAGAAGTGGAGGAGCAAGAGCTACGAAGCTTTTTTAAAACCGAAGAGGTTCCACCTCAAATGGCCATGTATCAATCCATGTTTCAAAGTTTTGATCAGGCAAAGGAGGAAACTTCACAACGAACCATTACCATTAGCAGCCCAAAAAGAAATACTCGTTTTTGGAATTACAGTATAGCGGCTTCATTATTAGTAGCTATGGGAGTTGCTAGTTATATGTTTGGTAGCTCTGGATACTCAGCAGAAGAGGAGGAAGCTTTAGCGGCCTTCCAAAAGACAAAAGAGGTAATGTTCTTGCTTTCAGAAAACCTGAATAAAGGAACAGCAAGTATTGGACACCTCGAGGAATTTTCAAATGGAATTTCGACCATGTCCGTACTTAATCAGTTCAATGAATCTAAAAATTTAATTTTAAAGTAAACCTAAAAGAATATACAAGATGAAAAAGTTAGCAATTTTAGTAGCATTCATGATTAGTCCAATGCTGGTCTCAGCTCAAGGAGTTTTTGACTCTTATGAAGATGAAAAAGACGTCACATCGGTGGTCGTGACTAAAAATATGTTCAAGCTTCTAAGTAAAATTGAAGTGGAAACAGACGATCCAGAAGTTAAAGAGTATATGGATATGGTGAATAATCTCGACAATATTAAAGTCTTTATGACTGAAAACGAGAGCGTAGGAGCCAGAATGAAAGCCGACGTACAAAAATATGTGGGAGCCTCTAGAGGTTTGGAAGAGTTAATGCGGATCAAAGATGATGGAAAAAATGTAAAATTTTACTCTAAAGAAGGATCCGATGAAAATCATGTAAGCGAATTGTTGATGTTCCTCGATGGAGAAATGGATGGAAAAGAAGGAACTGTAGTGATGAGTATTACGGGAAACATTGACCTTAAACAAATATCAAAACTCACTAAAGAGTTGAACGTTCCTGGAAGCGACGAATTGAAGAACGTTAAGAATAACTAGAACCTATGACACTAATCAAATATATTACGGCCCTTATTATTGGTCTACTTGCCTTATCAAGCTGTAGTAATGAAAAATCATTGCAACGGTACTTGGTAGACAAACAAGAAGATAACAGATACATCAAGATGGATTTGGCAACGAGTCTGCTGCAAAGCGATCAGAGCAATTTCACCGAGGAGGAACAAGAAATACTGAATACTGTAAAAAAGGTAAACGTAGTCGCTTACCCCATGAAAAGCGGAAATTTAGAAGAATATAAGTCTGAAAAAGCTGCAGTAAAAGAGATTATTGGTCAAGAAAAGTATAAAACTTTGTCGTCCATGAAATCGAATGGAATGAACGTTACCCTTAAATATTTAGGTGAAGAAGATGCCATAGACGAAGTCATCGTTTTTGCCAGTAGTGAAGAAAAAGGATTTGGCGTGTTCAGGCTATTGTGTGATGACATGAAACCAGATCAAATTCTTAAAATGATGAACTCTATCGGAAAAGGGGATCTGGATGTTTCCAAACTTTCTGGAATTGGAGATATTTTTGAGAACATGTAATACCTATTTATAATAAAAGCTGAAAAGGCCTTGGAGTTTCCGAGGCCTTTTTTATTTGCTGAATATCAAATACTTATAAATTATTCGGTCTTTACAGAACATTTGAGGTAGTTCACCGAAAACCATAGTTTTCGATGGTAATAATTTGGAATTTGGAACTTAAATTGCAGCACTTATGGAGACTTAATTCATTCCCCCACAGTGTGTTAAGTCGGATTTCCGGTCCAGAGACCCCTAGTACAGAGGGATAGGTGGTGAAATTAAAAAGGCTTCAAGAGCGATCTTGAAGCCTTTATAGTTTTGTTTGGAAGACCGTATTAAATACCCGTGTAATTGGAAGGGGTAATGACCCGCATTTCTGCTTTAACTGCTTCTGAAATATCCAGGGTTTCTATGAAATCGGTCATGGATTTTCTTGTAATGGCCTCATTGGTTCTCGTTAGCCCCTTAAGCGCTTCATACGGATTCGGATAACCCTCGCGACGTAATATGGTTTGAATGGCTTCGGCGACCACGGCCCAATTATTTTCCAGGTCTTCAGCAAATTTCGATTCATTCAACAACAGCTTGTTCAATCCTTTCAACGTAGATTGGAAGCCAATAAGCGTATGTCCAATGGGGACACCAATGTTACGAAGCACCGTACTATCGGTTAGATCACGTTGCAATCTGCTTACCGGAAGTTTGGCGGAAAGATGTTCAAATAAAGCATTAGCAATTCCTAGGTTTCCTTCACTGTTCTCAAAATCTATTGGATTCACTTTATGGGGCATTGCACTGGAACCAATTTCGCCAGCCTTAATTTTCTGTTTGAAGTAATCCAAGGAAACGTAGGTCCAAATATCCCGATCGAGGTCGATTAAAATGGTATTGATACGTTTTAAACAATCGAACAAAGCCGCCATATGGTCATAATGTTCAATTTGAGTGGTCGGGAAGGAGTGGTGGAGGAATAATTTCTCATTTACAAACTCGGTGCCAAAGGCCTTCCAGTCTATATTGGGATACGCTACCTGATGCGCGTTGAAATTCCCAGTGGCTCCACCAAATTTTGCAGCACTTTTAATATCATTTAATAGGTCGAATTGTTCTTCCAGTCGAACAACAAAAACTTCAATTTCTTTTCCCAATCGGGTAGGAGAGGCTGGTTGTCCGTGTGTTCTGGCCAGCATGGGTATATTAGCCCAATCCGAGGCCAACGCCTTTAGTTTGTCCTTTAGTTCCAATAATTGCGGGACATATACCTCGTTCATGGCATCCTTCAATGAGAGCGGAACTGCCGTATTATTAATGTCCTGAGAGGTCAATCCAAAGTGAATAAATTCTTTATGTGCCGCTAGTCCTAAGGCATCAAACTTCTCTTTGATAAAATATTCCACAGCCTTTACGTCGTGATTGGTCACTTTCTCGGTGTCTTTGATATGCTGGGCATCTTCCGAAGAAAATTCGAGGTATAGTTTTCTCAATTCGGGAAAAAGTGTTGTGTCGAAATTACTTAATTGCGGCAAAGGCAGTTCCACCAAAGCAATAAAATACTCCACTTCAATTTGCACGCGATACTTAATTAAGGCCTCTTCCGAAAAATAGAGAATAAGATCCTTGGTTTTGGAGGCATAACGGCCATCGATAGGTGATATAGCTTGCAGTGCGTTGCTTGGCATAGGTACGAAATTTGAAGCAGCAAAGATACGTTTTTTCAGCGATTGAAACTGATTTATCAAACGTTTTCACCCAATTAGTAGTTCCCTATTTGCTGAATTTGGCGATTTGAGAAAGCACCGAACGTCCCCGCGCCTTATATCCACCACTACCACCATGAATGTTCTGCTCAATAATTTGCTGAAGTTCGGGGTGGATCCAATCGAATTCGGTTCCTAAAAAATACAATGCGGTCATGGCACGCACTTGACACGCCACTTTTTGGTCTGTGATCAGCCAATCGAAGGAACATTCGATCATTTGAGTTTTATGCTTTTCTAAGAAAAGAGGAGCTAATTCGGGATCGTTCTTTTTGTAATACTGAAGCGTCAATAGTTCACACAAATGCGCCATGGGTCGAAGCGACTGATCCTTTTTTACCAAGGGCAATCTTTCAAAAAACAGGTCAAAATGAGGATACAATAGCGATAGATCATCCCGACATACAAATTCTAGCACCCAGGCCGCTTTGTGAGATAGATCTCCCTGATCTTCGGCAAAACAATAGTTCAATAGCTCAGGAAAGGTTTCAGGATGTGCCAATACCCATTGGGCAGCACCTAAGCGGTTTTTTCGATAGGCTTTATCATAGTTGATCTGTGCGTACAATTCTGAAGACATTTTAAAAATTTTGTTTTATTTCTGAAATGACCTTGCTAATTCCCGTAGTCGCATTTTCCGCGAAAACCGTTATTTTTTCCGAAGAAGATAGGGAAGGATTGGGGTCCACGAAATACACCTTCGAATGGGCGGGTGCATATTGAATTAACCCCGCAGCCGGATACACCTGCATAGAGGTTCCCACAATGATAACGACGTCCGATTTTTCCACGAACTGTGTAGCAACATCCATCATAGGCACTGCTTCTCCGAACCAAACAATATGAGGGCGTAATTGAGAGTTGTGTTCACAGAGATCTCCGATATTGAGATCGGTATGCCAGTCCAGAACCAGATTTTCCTTATAACTACTACGTACTTTTAATAATTCACCGTGTAGATGAACCACATGAGTGCTTCCAGCTCGCTCATGTAAATCGTCAACGTTTTGAGTGATAACCACAACTTCATGACTTTGTTCAAGCTCGGCTATGGCCATATGCGCGGCATTGGGATGTACCTCCAGGAGTTGCCTCCTACGCTGGTTGTAAAACTCTAAAACCAGTTCGGGATTTCGTGCAAAGCCTTCAGGAGTAGCTACCTGCATTACATCGTGGCCTTCCCACAGACCATTACTGTCTCTAAAGGTTTTTAAACCACTTTCGGCACTAATTCCTGCTCCGCTAAGAACGGTTATCTTCATAAGTGAATAGGTTTAGTTTTGGAAGACTAAGATATTCAAAAAAGCCGATTAATTTTCTTCAGTATGAATTCCGTTTCGCACGGCAAACAAGACCAAGCCCGCCATGTTTCGTGCAGCGGTTTTGTCCATAAGAAGTTTGCGATAGCCCTCGATGGTCTTGGGACTGAGAAACAGTGCTTCTCCAATTTCTGTGGTTGTGTATTCTTTACAAATTAGGCGAAGAACGTCCATTTCGCGCTCTGTAAGACCAGATTTGGAAAGCTCGTCGCTTAACTTCAATTCGGGTTGGGAAATACCTTGCAGCATGGCCATGGAGACCACATCTGAGAAATAAAATTCGGATTGGAATACTTTATCAATGGCAGTTACCACCTCGTCGGGATCTGTATTTTTAATGAGATAACCATTGGCACCCAACTCCATCATTTGGAGGATAAAGGCTTCGTTCTTGTGCATGGTCAAAATGAGGACGCGCACACCGGGATAGATTTTGCGAATTTCAATAAGCGTTTCTCTTCCACCTAGTACTGGCATTTCGAGGTCCAATAACACCACGTCTGGTTTGGATTGCCGCATTCCCTCCAATAATTCCCTTCCGTTAGAGGCCTGTTGTACCACTAAAAACCGGGGGTTTTCACTCAAAATCATTGTAATTCCTGCCCGAATCAACTTATGATCGTCCGCAATGGCAATTCGAATAAAGTCTTTCATAAATCCTCGGTATTTGACAATAAAGGTACTCTCATAGTTGCAAAAAATCCAACATCTTTCTCCTTTTTTAATTCAAAAGTTCCATTCAATGCCTGTATTCTACTTTGCATATTTTTAATTCCAATTCCACTGGTGTTTATGTTATCGAAATCGAAGCCTTTTCCATTATCATGATAAGTAAGGAATAGAAAATCCGGATGATATTCCAACACAGCTTTCACTTTGGTGGCCTGCGCATGTTTTACGGTATTCTGAATTAATTCCTGAAAAACCCTTAGCAAGCCCAAAGAAACTTCCCTGGTCAATCTAAAGGGTTCATTTCTTGTAGTTACTGAAACTTGTAGTATGCCCGACTTGTGAATGGGTTGCACACATTCCATCATGGCCGAAAGAAGGCCAAAATTTTCAAGCGTTGGCGGCATTAAATTATGACTTACCGAACGTACGTTTTCAATGCCCTCATCCAGTAGGTCACAGGCTTCGGAAAGAAAACCAGCCTGCTTAGAACCTGATTTTTCCTTGTTCTTCTGAAACTTTAGATTCAGACTTAATCCGGACAAAAGGGATCCAATCCCATCGTGCAAGTCTTTTGCGATGCGTTCCCGTTCCCGTTCCTGGCCTTCGATGGTAGCCTTCAACAATACTTGTTGGCGTTCGTTTTCCAATTTTTGCAAACGGCTTTCTTGTGTCACAATTCGCTTT
Organism: Bacteroidota bacterium; assembly: GCA_039028295.1. GTDB lineage: Bacteria > Bacteroidota > Bacteroidia > Flavobacteriales > Flavobacteriaceae > Aureisphaera. The sequence continues at coordinate 41,552 of JBCCIJ010000032.1, read as the reverse complement.
TGGTAGATGACTAAAAAGAGCACTAAAACCACAGCGAGTAACACAACAAAAGCCCCGCTAAGTATAAAAATAAGCTCTATTTGACTGTTTTCTTCATTCATAGTGTCTAATGTTTTTAGAATCACTCCTTTTTGACACTGTCATGCCTTCGTTTTTCTAACAAGCTTAATGCTAAAGTATAAATAAGGTATAATACAAGATTGAGTATGATATGTAACTTCCAGATGGCGTAATAAGCAGACATTTCTATGGTAAGTAAGAATTCAGAAAAAAGAAACAACAGAAAGTTGCCACTGAAGAAAACAAGAAGTCCCGTGCAAAGCCAAAATTCGAAGGTTTTTTGAGGCCGTGTAATGGTTTTCTCTCGCAGCATTTTTAAGAACCACTTGAAAACGAGCGTCAAAATAATAAGTGCTTCAAGGGCATGGATGTAGTCTGGGTAGTTCCGCCAGCCTTCGCCCACTAAAACATTGACCAGCCATAGACCGGAAAAACCGAAACTTAATATATATCTTGCCGTGCTAGTAAGCGCGTTGTTCAATAAAAAAGCAAAGATTCTAATTATAAATAGGCATTCTATTAGGATGTAGACATGGAAAAAAGGGAGATTGCTTTCCCCACCTAACCACAACCAAATTTCTCCTGCAAACGAAATGGCAACCACAAACCACAATAGGATAGCAAACCAACGTTGCCCCAGGTTCATATATTTCCAAAGAAATAATGACAGGATGGCTGGCAATAGAGGGAGTATTAACGCGATATATAAAAAAGTTTGCACTGGATGGTACGCTTAGTCGTTACAAAATCTTGGACAGGGTTTTACAAAATCGAATTCGGCCTCATTAGAACGTTTTGGGCTTTGTCCGTAAACGATATTACAATATACCACATTACCCGTGATCATAGGTGTTGCACTACCTGGATCCAGGTATTCCTTTACATCTTCTGGACCTAATGTACGGAAACCGTAGCGAACCCATACCCCCGAGCCGTCCGTCCCATTATTGGGGTCGATACGATTGAGGAGCTCATCCCATCCGTAGTTGTAGGCAAAGACATCTATGGGACGATGTACTTGGTCCATTTTTGTATCATTTTGCCAATTATTCTTATACACTTGAAACTGTGAATCGGAAATAAAGGAGGACTTTTTCTGAATCGTACTATAAAGTACTACGTTGGTCGCTTTTATATTGTTGAGATCTTGGCAGTCTTTCATGGGTTTCATGGCTAGGTTCGGAATGGTGTCTTGTGCGTGCTGGAGGACATAATAAAGTCGTACTCCATCCGAAGTTGGGTAAAGAGACCTTAAGGAATCCATATCCAATTTTGAAAAGAATAACTCTGGTGATACGGTAGTTACCCCCGAAGTATTGGTATGCAATGTCTCCCAGTTATCCACCCATAAGTCTGCCGTGAGTTTGAAAATCTGATATCCGGCATTAATGCATGGATCGATATCGGTGTTTACCGTTTCTAGTGCTAGGGAATCTGTCGCTCGTTCTGGAGGTGACGTTTTTTGAACGTCTTTACAAGAGAGGCCGAAAAGCAATAAGCTAATGCCGTAAATGATTGATTTTTTCATGGTATGAAATTTAGATAGTTATGTTAATAAAGGTACAACAAATTGGTCTGCAGCATGACGTGGTAAATGGAGTCAAACAAAGCATGTTTTCCATTAAAATACTGATTATCAAGATGATATACATTATTTGTTCTTTTTTTTTTAATGGATTACCATTTAAGAATTAGGGGATACCCTGAAGAGGGTCAGGGTAAACTGATCGCAAAATCTATGGAAAACAGGCTACTATGGCCTAAGATAAAGCCTCAGTTTTGACCTCAGAAATAATTCATAACCGACGCCATGTGTCATTTCATGTATCATGAAGATCTATTAATCATTAAAACCAAACATTATGAAAAATTTTACCATGCTATTTTTAATCTGTATTGCGACCGCTTTTTTTTCCAACCATATACTGGGTCAGACCAACGGGCGTAATGTAAATCAAGTGTACTATGATGGTGGACGTTTTGCAGAGAATACCTCTGGGCAGTGGATAGAATATGCCGCCAACAACAATCAATTTAAATTTTCGGAAACAGGTAGAGACGATTGGTCTGTATATATGTATGACGCATCTAGGGACATTTCTATCCAATTAGATTTATACCTTAACAAAATATTTATTTATTGGGACCGTCCGGAGCGTTCTGCGTTGTATGATATCACCAAAGCCTCTAGCAAAAATGAGCGCATGAAAATAACCAAACTATCCAAAGAATATAAAAAGTGCGCCAGTGAAAATGGAATAGTATTCTTTCAGAACAAAGTGGACGTGGCTTATGGTGCGAACGGCAAATATGTCTTCCGTAAAGGAGTAAAAGGGAGCGTGAAATTTAATAACGCCACGTTTGGAGACCCTATACCGGGTGTGGTTAAATCCGGATACTTCAAAAGGATACCCAAAAAAAAAGCCGCTAAAGGCAAGTCATAACAACAGGTATATTCAACCTTATGATTTTGATTGGTGCGGGAGTAATAAAGCGCATGATGTTCCTTAATACCCCAAGTGCGATCCAACTTCAAGCGTAACTCTTTTGGGAATTTAGTGGTAGGAGTTAAATTCCATAGCACGGATGGCAGCCGTAACCTTAATTGGTTGCGGTTGCTTTGTTTTTTGGGTATTGAACTTTGACAATTATCAAGACCTTTTTATCTTAGCTGAAAAGCAATCTCATTGGATCTAGCACTGCTCGAACATCTCAAATCTTTTCTTACGGAAAGACGGCGTGAACTTTTTCAGAAGGTATTATTAGAACGTACCCGGCATTTTACCGTGGTAACCGAAGATGTATATCAAATGCATAATACTAGTGCCGTGATGCGCAGTTGCGATGTGTTTGGTATTCAGGATTTGCATGTCGTGGAAGAGGGATTGGGCAAGAAAATGGATCGGGAAATTGCCATGGGCGCTCAGAAGTGGGTGAGTTTGTATCGATATCCCAAAATAGAGGATTGTATTGCACATTTAAAGAACTCTGGCTATCAAATTATTGCTACTACGCCGCATAACGATTCTCAATTATTAAAAGACTTTGACGTCACTCAAAAAGCGGCTTTTTTCTTCGGAAAAGAGACCAAAGGGGTCAGCGACACGGTAATACAAGCGGCGGATGGTTATCTCAAGATCCCCATGTACGGTTTTACAGAGAGTTTGAATATATCGGTTGCTGCGGCTATTATCCTTCAGAAAGTGGTAACCCAATTAAAACAAACGGAAATAGCCTGGCAGCTTTTCGAGGAGGAGAAACTGGTTTTGGAACTGGAATGGGCAAAAAAGACCATCAAAAGCGCTTCGGAAATCATTGAGCGTTACTACGAGGAACATTAGTACAATTACATTGTTCAAAGGAATCGAGTTTTTTCCTAACTTTACAACAAACATCAAAACCAATTCGATATGATATTCCTTTATATTTTGGCTGCAATTGTAGTCATCGTGCTACTCCTGGTAGCATTCGCACCAAAAAAATACAATGTAAATCGAAGCATTACTATTCAGAAATCGAAAGCTGAAGTATATCAATATTTAAGATTCTTAAAAAATCAAGACCATTGGTCACCATGGATGAAGCGCGATCCTGAAATGAAACAAACCTTTACAGGCGAAGATGGGAACATCGGGTTCATTAGTCATTGGGACAGTGACCATAAGCAGGTGGGGTCGGGTGAACAAGAAATAGCAAGTTTGGAAGAAAACAAACGTATAGAGAGTGCCTTACGATTTTTAAAACCTTGGAAAAGTGAAAGTATGGGTTATTTCAATTTGGAGGATGCCGATGGAGGTGCTACCAAGGTGACTTGGGGTTTTTATGGGGCGCATAAGGCCCCCCTGAATGTGATGATGCTTTTCATGAACATGGACAAAGCCGTTGGAAAAGATTTTGAAGAAGGACTTGACAGTCTTAAAAAAGTATTAGAAAATTAAAACCACATCTTATGAAAGCAAATACCGTAGCCTGGTTTGAAATACCAGTATCCGATATGACAAGAGCAAAGACTTTTTACAATAAAGTCTTCGATATAGAAATTCAAGTGACCGATTTTGGTGGGATACTCATGGGATGGTTTCCCGACGCAGGACAAGTTCCCGGAGCCCCGGGATGTTTAGTGCAACACGAAACCTATGTTCCCAGTCACGAAGGGACCTTGGTTTACTTTTTTTCTGAAGACCTCCAAACGGAGCTAGATCGTATTGAAGAGGCGGGTGGAAAAATACTTCAGCCCAAAACTCAAATATCGCCGGAGCATGGTTATATGGGAGTCTTCGAGGATTCTGAAGGCAATAGAGTTGCTCTGCATTCATCCAAATAATAGCAACCAAGGACGTTCATGAATTTCCAGCCCAGAGATCCCAATTTTCAAAAGAAGGTTCGGGATAGTTTCGACCAACAGCAGTTTATGGAGCACATTGGCGCAACTTTAGTTGAGGTGAGACCTGGCTATTGTGAGATACGAGTACCCTTTCAGGAATCTCTTACTCAACAAAATGGTTTTTTTCATGCCGGGGTCATTAGCACCATTGCCGATAACTCCGCTGGTTATGCTGCCTTCTCGCTAATGGCGGTAGAAGCATCGGTATTGACGGTAGAATTTAAGCTGAATTTACTTTCACCAGGCAAAGGTGACATGCTCATTGGCAGGGGACAGGTACTTAAAAGCGGAAAAACCCTAACCGTTTGCCGAAGTGATCTTTTCGTGGTTCAGAACGGAAAAGAAAAACTATGTGCTGCTGGGCAGTCCACCTTGATCCAATTGCTAGAAACACCAGATCAAAGCTCGTAAATTAGTAAATGAAACTAGTCTTCGCCACCCATAATAAAAATAAACTCAAAGAAGTGCAGGAATTAGTGCCTGCCCACATTGAACTACTGAGCCTAACGGATATTAACTGCCATGAAGACATTCCGGAGACCGAACCAACTATAGAAGGTAACGCCAAGCTCAAAGCCGATTACGTACGCCTGAACTATGGTCTCAATTGTTTTGCCGATGACACCGGTCTGGAAGTTACGGCTCTAAACGGTGCTCCTGGTGTATTTAGCGCTCGTTATGCAGGACCTGGGAATGACGCCCAGGCCAATATGTCCAAGCTGCTTCAAAATTTGGAGGGTATAGAAGATCGCTCCGCTCAGTTTAAAACGGTGATTGCCCTTTCTTTGGATGCTTCAGAAAAATCTTTTACCGGAATTTGCGAAGGCCAAATCATCGAACAGCCCAGAGGCGAGAAGGGTTTTGGATACGATCCCATCTTTCAACCTAAGGGCTACCAACAAACCTTTGCTGAAATCTCTTCCGAAGAAAAAGGGAAGATCAGCCATCGCGGGAAGGCGATTAGGGAGTTGGTTGGGTTTTTGGGAAACCTAATGCCTTAAGCATAATACCATATAATTCAACCCAAAATCAACAAATCGTCCATCGTCCACCTTACTTCGTAAATTAAAGCCTATATTTGCCGCAAATTCCTCAGGGTGAGGAAGTGTTGGAGAAGGACAGTAGGGTATTTTAGTCGTCGTCTTCCAAGCAACACGATAACCAGTAAATACTTATAATGTCAAAATTTCAGCAATTGGGCTTGGAAGATAATCTTCTGCAAGCCATTACCGACTTGGGTTTCGAAACGCCAAGTGAGGTTCAGGAAAAAGCAAGTCCCATTCTTTTAGAACAAGAGACCGACTTGGTTTCGTTGGCACAGACCGGAACCGGTAAAACGGCTGCCTTTGGTTTTCCAATGCTTCAGAAGATCAATGCGGAAAGCAAAACTACACAAGGCTTGATCCTTTCTCCTACACGAGAATTGTGTATGCAGATCACCAACGAAATGAAAAACTACGGAAAGTATATCAAAGGACTGAACGTAGTGGCAATTTATGGGGGAGCAAGCATTCAGGAGCAGGCCAAACAAATAAAGAGAGGGGCGCAGATTATTGTGGCTACTCCAGGTCGTATGAAAGATATGATCGGTCGTGGGATGATCAATATTTCTAAAATTGAATACTGCGTGCTCGACGAAGCCGATGAGATGCTTAACATGGGATTCTATGAAGATATTACGGAGATATTATCCCATTCACCTCAAGACAAAAGCACCTGGTTGTTTAGCGCCACCATGCCGAAGGAAGTTTCTGCCATCGCGCGTAGATTTATGTACGATCCGGTTGAAGTGACCGTGGGAGCAAAAAACACGAGTACGGAGAATGTCTCTCACGAATACTATTTAGTGAATGCCAGAGATCGTTATCAGGCGCTTAAACGCTTGGCAGATACCAATCCAGATATTTTCTCAGTGATATTTTGTCGTACCAAAAGAGATACGCAGAAGGTAGCAGAACAATTAATTGAAGATGGTTATAGTGCAGCGGCCTTGCACGGCGATTTGAGTCAGAATCAGCGTGATTTGGTGATGAAGTCCTTCCGCTCACGGCAAATCCAAATGCTGGTGGCAACCGATGTAGCGGCTCGTGGTATTGATGTAGATGATATTACCCACGTGATCAACTATCAATTGCCCGATGAAATTGAAACATATACTCACCGCAGTGGCCGTACCGGACGTGCTGGAAAGACCGGAGTGTCTATGGTGATCGTTTCTAAGAGTGAAGTTCGAAAGATCAAATCGATACAAAAGATTATTCAGAAGGAATTCGAAAAGAAGGACGTTCCCAGCGGAATGGAAATCTGCGAAATTCAATTGTTCCACTTGGCCAATAAGGTGAAGAATACGGATGTAAACCATGAAATTGATACCTATTTACCTCGAATTAATGAGGTGTTGGAGGAATTTTCAAAAGAAGAATTGATCAAAAAATTCTTCTCCGTTGAGTTTACCCGTTTTTACAATTACTATCGAAAAGCAAAAGATCTGAACATTGATCCGGGCAGTAGCGCTTCAGATAAAGAATATTCAAAGAACAGTGTTCGTTATTTTGTAAATATTGGTCGTAAGGACGATTTGGCCTGGATGGATTTGAAAGATCTGGTGCGCGAATTAACGCTCTTAGGTAAGGACGATGTATTTCATGTGGATACCATGGATACGTTCTCCTTTTTCAATACGGACGAAAAACATAGCGAACTCGTATTGTCTGCCTTGAATGGGGTAGCGTATAATGGAAGAACGATCGATATTGAAATCTCAAAGGACCGAGGTCGTAAAGGCGGCGGACGAAAGGGTGGTGGAAGAGATCGCGGTGGTCGCAGAGGAGATCGTAGATCCGGAGGCAGAGATCGCAAATTTAAAGCCGAAAATAAATTTGAGAAAGGGGAATCTAAGTTCAAAGGCAAGAGCCGAAGACGTTCTTCAGATTCCAACGAAAAAAAAGGAGGTCCCGGGAAGCGCAGATCTTCTAACTTTAGCAGCAATAAACCAGCCGGAACTGGAGGAAGAAGACGCAGACGAGGCTAAGTTAGAGAGAAAATTCACGACTTAATATGTGAATTTTAGGTTCAAACTTACCTTGTAAAATGGCAATAATTGAATATTTTTTTTTGCTTAACGAAACTTTAGCAGGAAATTCCCGTCTAAATGTTACCTTTAGACCTAATTAACAGCTATGAAGAAAGCCCTGATTTTATTTTTCCTACTTATCACCCCTCTGTGCCTATGGGCTCAGGAAGGAGAGATCATTAACGGTGTGGTTCTTAACGATGCCACAGATGCTGCATTGGAGAATGTAAATATTGTGAATCTTAATGAGGTGGTTGGAACTTCAACGGACCCGGAAGGTAAATTTGACCTTAGAGCCGCGGTGAATGATACCCTGTTCTTTTCATATTTGGGTTTTAAGTCCATTCGGGTAAGGGTGACCAATGACTGGATGAAATACGGTGAGGTCAAAATTAAAATGACCGAATTGGGTATCGCCTTGGAACAGGTAGAACTAAAACCCGTAGAGTTGACAGGATATGTTGAGGTGGACGCGAAATTGATTCCAATCTATGATAATTATCGTTATCGAATTGCTGGTTTTTCTGGAGGGTATGAAGGAGGAAAATCACAACCCGGCGCTGTTTCCAAAGTGCTGAGTTCCATTTTTAATCCGGCCGACTTTCTGTATAATGTCTTCGGAAAGCGACCCAAACAGATGCGGAAACTCCGGAAAATGAAGGAAGATGATGAGATCCGCAACCTTTTACAGTCCAAATTTGATCGAGAAACCTTGATGGCTGTACTTCAGCTGGAGCGAGAAGATTTGGCCGAAATACTGAATAATTGCAGCTATTCTTCAGATTTTATTAAAAGCGCCAACGATCTTCAAATTTTGGATGCTATTAGCGAATGTTATGAGGAGTATCGAGTGCTAAATAGAAGTAAGGAAAAACAGAAAGGGAGGTAAGTTTGACATTTCTTTTTTTACCTTTAGGGTAATCTAAGTCACTTCTTTTTATGCATTCTATTATTTCTCAGCAAAGAGCCTATTTTAGCACCCATGCCACCAAGGACGTTTCTTTCCGAATTCAACAATTAAAGAAGTTAAAAAAAACGCTGCAAGCCAATGAATCATTGTTGCTTGACGCCATTTATGCCGATTTTAAGAAGTCTCCATTTGATACCCTGGTTACCGAACTGTCCCTCGTCTATCAGGATATTGACGAAGCTTGCAAAAAGTTATATATCTGGTCCAGAAAGAAACCAGCCAGAACCAATCTTTTGAACTTTCCAGCGAGGAGTTATGTACTTCCCGAACCCTTGGGGGTAGCCTTAGTCATTGGTGCCTGGAATTATCCATATCAATTGTCGTTAGCGCCATTGGTAGCCGCTATGGCCGCCGGGTGTACGGTAGTTGTAAAACCCAGTGAGCTACCCGCCCGAACCAGCGCGGCAATGAAACGAATTATTTCTGAAAGTTTTTCTGAATCATACATTGCCGTTGTAGAAGGAGGTGTGCCGGAGACCACTCAATTGCTCACCGAAAAGTTTGACAAGATCTTTTTTACGGGAAGTACCACCATTGGTAAAATTGTGTACAAGGCTGCCGCAGAACATTTAACTCCGGTTACCTTAGAATTAGGAGGTAAAAGCCCAGCCTTCGTTACAGCCGACTGCCATTTGAAAATGACCGTCAAACGTCTTATCTGGGCTAAGTTCTTAAATGCCGGACAGACCTGTATAGCGCCGGATTATGTCCTTGTAGATAGACAGATCGAACAACAATTTTTGGCCGCCTGTAAAGATGAAATTGAAAAAGAGCAGCTCTCTTTTGCGAACGGAAACTATAGCCAGATTATTAACGAACGAAATTTTGAACGACTACGATCTTTAATAGATCCGAATAAAATTTATTACGGAGGAACAGCAGATGTTGCCCAAAGATATATAGCACCAACCCTTATACAAAATGCTTCTTTTGAAGATGCCATCATGCAAGAAGAAGTCTTTGGCCCTATTCTTCCTGTTATCGCCTATGACGCCATAGATGATGCCGTAAAAAAAGTTACCGAGCTACCCAAGCCCTTGTCCTGCTATGTATTTACCGGCAGGTCTAAAACCAAAAAGAAAGTGCTGAACGGACTGTCTTTTGGGGGCGGGATGGTTAATGATGCGGTCATGCATATAACGAACAGTCATTTGCCTTTTGGGGGCGTGGGGGCCAGCGGCATTGGATCTTACCACGGAGAAGCAGGTTTCCGAACATTTACACATTACAAAGCTGTGATCGAAAAAAGTAACTGGTTGGAACTTCCACTAAAGTACTTCCCGCATACCAAAAGGAAGTTGTGGTGGGTGAAACAATTCTTTAAATGGTAATTTCTGAAAATACTTTAAAAGAATGTCCCGCTTTGGTATTTTAGGTTCGTTTTATAGGTGTAACGTTTAATTTAAAGTAAAAAATTATGAAAGAATTTATGATGATTTTTATCGGCGCCGATTATGCCGCTATGGGACTATCACAAGAAGAAATGCAAGGTAGAATGGGTAAATGGTTTGCCTGGAATGATAAGATGGAGAAAGCCGGCATTTTAAGGGGTGGAAATGCCTTAACTTCCGATGTGAGACGTATCGTTGGGGAAAATAGAACGGTGACCGACATCGCCTCGGCCGAATTGAAAGAGATCGTGGGAGGATACTATATCGTTCAGGCCGAAGATTTTGATGCCGTAGCTGAAGTAGCTCAGGACTTCCCGGACTACGACTTAGGAGGCACCGTTGAAATTAGAGAAATCATGGTATACGATCGCTAATGGAACCCAAAATGATAGACCATCTTTTTAGACATCATTACGGAAAGATGGTCTCCGTTTTAACGCGAATATTCGGTTTAGCTCACCTCGAGACTATTCAGGATGCGGTGCAGGATACCTTTTTAAAGGCAACGCTGTCCTGGAAGAATAACCCACCGGACAACCCGGAGGCATGGCTCACTCAGGCGGCCAAGAACAGAGTCTTGGATATTTTCAGAAAACTAAATGCTGAACGCAAAAGAGTCCCTAAAATAGTGAATGGTATGGACGCCATGGCTATTAATGAACTCTTCCTCGATACTGAAATACAAGACAGTCAGCTTCGCATGATCTTTACGGCCTGCCATCCTTATCTCTCTCCAACCGAAAGAATTGCCTTTTCCCTAAAAACTATTTCCGGTTTTAGCAGTAAAGAAATTGCCTCGGCCGTATTGACCAAGGAAGATACCATTAGAAAAAGACTTACCCGGGCTCGGAAAACTATTCAAACTAAAGATATTTCCTTTAAAATTCCCCTCGGAAATGAGCTCCCGGAACGTTTAGATAGTGTGTTGGAAGTACTCTATCTTATTTTTAATGAAGGATTTCACTCTACCAAATCGGACATTTTGATTCGAAAAGAACTTTGTGGAGAAGCCATGCGATTGTGTCAAATGCTACTGAAGAATAAGATAACGCGAAGCTCGCAAGCCTATGCTTTATTCGCCTTAATGTGCTTCCACGCGTCTCGTTTGGACAGTAAAATGGACGAAACCGGTGCGGTGATCGACCTGAAACATCAAAACCGAAAGCTTTGGCATTTTCCACTGATCAGAATGGGAAATGACGCCATGCTCAAAGCCGTGGAGGATGATCAATATTCGCCCTATCACTTCGAAGCCGCTATTGCCGCAGAGCATCTTAAAGCCCGATCGTTTGAAGCGACCAACTGGGACAAGATCCTTTTATGGTGTGAACAACTCTATGAAATTCAACCTTCGCCTATTACGTCCTTACAAATGGCGGTGGTGCAATTACAACGAGATAAAATGGAAGAGGCCAGAGAACTCTTAATGGGCATTCAGCCTAGCGATCTGGAACAAAGAGCGTATCTTTATTATGGTTTTTTAGCTGAATACTATCGAAAGAACGGAGAAAACGTAAAGGCCATTGAGAGTTTGGATATTGCCATTTCAAAGGTGGGCAATCAAGCTGAAAAGAAATATTTGGAAAAAAAGAAAGTCTCTATTCAGTAAAAAAAAGATCAGTTGAACTTATTTGTATCACTATAACCCAATATCATGGCCTACGACGAATTTTTAGCAGACCGACTACGAAATGCCTTCCAACAAGCCAAAGCCAACTTCTACGAAAAGAAAATGTTCGCCGGACTCTGCTTTATGGTAGACGATAAAATGTGTTGTGGTATCCACTACGACAAGAAAAAACAAACCGACTTACTCATGGCAAGAATAGGTCAGGAGGCCTCTAAAGAAGCTATAAATAGAGAGGGCTGTCACCCCATGGATTTTACTGGAAGACCCATGAAGGACTATGTGTTCGTTACCCCGGATGGTTTTGATAGTGAAGAAGACCTGGCCTATTGGGTTGGATTGTGTTTGGCTTTTAACCCTTTGGCGAAGGCGAGCAAAAAGCGTAAATCACAGAAATAATCACTGTGGTCAGTTTCACAAAAAAAGCAAATTGTTTTTATAAAAATAACCGATTGTCTCTGGATATAAAGTAGGGTTTAATAGAATTTAGATGTTATATTTATAGCACAACTTACTAATATCCATTTATGAAATTTAACAACATTCTCGCCATTGGAGCGCATCCGGACGATATTGAATACGGCTGTCTGGGGTTCCTAAAAAAACAATCTTCGAAAGGAGCATTTATTCATATTCATGTACTAAGCTTAGGGTCTTTGGGTGATTCTTCTGCCAATGTAGGACGCATCTCTGAAACTAGAAATGGACTGGCCGTATTGCAACCGGCAAGCTTTAATGTGCGTGAAGAAATTGGTATTAATGAAACCGATTTCCACGATTTGTTGAAGGAGATAGAATCTACCATAGATCGGACCAATCCGGATCTAATTCTAGTGCATGGACCCAATGACACCCATCAACAACACATTCACGTACATCGCATGGTAATGGCGGCTGCAAGACGCAGAAAGATAAGTGTGTTACAGTACGCTATTGTAAGCAACGATCTAAATTTTCGCCCAAATTTTTTCGTCGAACTTACACCGGACGAGATAGAGCTGAAAATTGAACAATTGGGGCACCACATTTCGCAACGAGACAAATTTTATATGCAATCCGATTATATCAAAAAGTTCCATCAACGTCCGTACACTCTTATACATGATATGGAATATTGCGAGGCATTTGAAACCAATCGTATTATTCTGTCCGCCTAAAGGCGAACCTTTTGCCCTTTGCATTTTAGAAGTACTGTAATTCATGACGACCTTTATTTCCAAAATAGCTGCCTTAGTTTGTTTGGTGCTGCTATCGCCGATTCTTTTTTTGTTTGGACTGTTAATTTATTTTAAAAGTCCCGGCCCCTTGTTTTATAGTCAGAAGCGAGTAGGGAAGGACGGTGTCTTGTTTCAATTATACAAATTGCGCACTATGGCCACAAACTCTCAAGAAATTTTGAATGAAATTATAGCAGCCGATCCGGAAATGGCTCGGGAATGGAAAGCCTATGGTTGTTTTCAAAAAGACCCACGAATAGCGGGCCATATGGCAAAATACGCACGACAGTTTAGTGTAGATGAACTTCCACAGTTAGTAAATATCGTAAGAGGTGACATGCATTTTGTAGGACCTCGCCCCTTGGAGGTTGAGTTCAATGAACAGTTGAATTCCGAAGATAGAGCTCTGCGCCTATCCGTAAAACCCGGACTAACCGGACTATGGCAGGTAGGGCCTCGAAGCTATAGCAATCATCGTCAAATGATGAAATACGACCGGCTATACGTTGAAAACCAAAGCCCAAAATTGGACTTTTATATTTTACTGAAGACCATAGGTGTGATCTTTAAGCGGACTGGGTTTTAGGTTTTGTTTTTGCAATTACCAGTTTCATTATATCTAATTTCTGCACTGCTGGACTTCAATGAATTACAGGGAAAAACCTGTTGAGAGATATTACTATATCCTTTACTTTTGTTGGATAATGGTGAAAATTTTTAACATATTCGCATGAACCTTTTTGAAATTCTATACAACTAATGACCGCTCCTAAAAAGATTAAAGTTTTTGTTGCTTCTTCAAAGGAACTAACAGATGATAGGAAAGAGAGTGTCTTTGTGATTACTGAATTAAAGAAAAAGTATACTCAATTTACTATTGAACCCATATTATTTGAATTGGACTCTAGTTCTGGAAATAATCCAGGTTTTTTGAGGATTCAAGATAAAATAAACCCTTTATTAGACGATTCGGAGATCGTAATAGTGTTATTTTATTCCAAAATTGGAACGTTTACCCAAGAGGAGATTGAAAGGGCTATTTCAAAGAATAAAAAAGTATTCGTTTACCTAAAAAAAGATTTCATTCCGTCAAATTCCGAAGAAAGCATAGAACTCGCCAAACTATTCAAATTCATTGAGCATATTGATAATTTAGGCTCAATTAGATTACAGGAATACGAAAAAACAACAGATTTCAACGGATATCTCTATAAGGACCTGGGAAAATATTTAGACGAAGTTTTAAAGAAGCTTAATATTCGAATTACAAACCCTCGGGTCATTAGAAGAGTTCCACTTCCACCAAGACCTTATTATGCTCCAGCATTTGGTTTGCCAAAAGGATTTACCGGAAGAAAGGAAGAAATGAGCAACTTATCCCAGTGGTTTCTAATTGATAAAGAGCCAGTTTATGTGGTTGAAGCCATTGGAGGAATGGGAAAGAGTTCGTTAACATGGAAATGGCTTCAAGATGAGGTTGTTGATAAAAAAAATGGACTAGCTGGAATAATTTGGTGGTCGTTTTATCAAGAAGGGTTTGAGGAGTTTTTGAATAACACTTATGAATATTGCCTTTCGGATTATTCAGATAATAACGCTCGTAAACAGAACAAGCTAAATGAAGTGATTAATATTTTATCCAATAACAAATTTCTAATCGTGCTTGATGGTTTTGAAACTACATTAAGAGGGTATGGGGGTATGATGGCTACCTATCAAACTTTGCCTTGGTGGACGTCCTGGACTTGGTGGACTTCCAGGATTTCTTGGACTTCTTGGATGGGAAAACCGAAGACAGAGGACGTATACAAACGACAATGTATTAATATAAAAGCTGAGAAGTTTTTAAAGAGCATAACATCTAGCCAGTCGAAGGTGCTCATTAATACACGATTGTTTCCCGAAGTACTGGAAAATTTGGGCGGCGTAAAACGATTTCAATTGAACGGCCTTTCTGAGACGGACACCTTGGCTTTTTTTAAAAATGAAAAAATTGAAGGTACTTCTCAGGAAATCTTGAAAGCAGCCAAAGTATACAATTATCATCCGCTAATGTTAAAACATCTTAGCACTTCACTTAGCCGATTGAGAATACGCCACATAAAGTCAGCTTATTCCAAAAGAATTATTAATGCTAAGGAACCTCAAAAAATCTTACAGACGAGTTTTTCCGTTCTTAACAAGGAAGAAAAGATAGTGGCCACCTCTCTGTCTGTATATCGAAAACCTTTTCCTTTTGAAGCTGCGAGTGTTTTACTCAAAGATAAACCGAGAAAGGAAAGCTGGAAGCTATTGTCGGAGTTGATTGAACTAGGCTTTTTGTCCTATGAAGAAAAAGAGCAGCTATTTGATATTCATCCGGTGAACAAATATTTTCTATATAATCAATTAACCAATAAGAGTAAGGTTCATCAAAAAGCAAGCGTTTATTTTGAAAATCAGCCAGAAAAAAACCTTATAGAGTCTATTGAAGATCTCGAACCAGTATTCGAACTTTTCTTTCATTTGGTCAAAGCTGGCCTATTAGAGGAGGCTTATAAACTTTATATGCAACGATTGCAAAATCACCTCACTTTTAAACTTGATTATCCAGAACATAAAATTGCTCTGCTCGAGGAGTTAATATTTGATAAAAAATTATTTAGAAAAAAAATTTCTTTAGAAAATCGCAGTCACATTATTGCCTCTCTGGGGATTAATTATAATAATAGTTTGGATGGTGTAATGGGGATGAAGTATTTGACGATGGCCGCAAAACTTTATTCCAATCATAGCAAAGTTAGGTTTTATGAAATCATTGGATTGATTGGAAGCCAACTTTCAAAAGAGGGTAAGGTAAACGTAGGAAGCTTTTTTCTAAAGAAGCGACTTCAAGTTAGATACAATTCTGAAACCCAATTGGCTCATAGTTTGAACTATTTAGGTGGAGTAATGGTGATTCAGAAGGATGGTAAAAGACGATTTGATAAGTTGGTTGATCAAAGTAGAAACTTATTTGACAGTAAATTATGCTTACATGTTCGTTTAAGAATTTCTGCACAGCACAATTTTCAGCAAGCTCGACTCAGAGAATGGGATGCGGATTGTTACGCCTTGATTGACGCTACTTTAACTGCAGTTGAACAGCTGTGCTCTCAGGAGTTAAAGGTTTCAATTCACAATGTGGTTTGGAGCTACACATACATTTGCAAAAGCCTTCTTCAATTCAGAATGTCAAAGGTGAAGCTGAAAGAAGGGTTTGAAATTTTATCATTTACCGATGACCGATTCTTATCAACACAATCCACAATTGTTACCGATGTCAATTTAATTGAAGCTGTCGAAAAATATTTAGAAAAAGCCCTGTTGTTAGTTAGAAAATCGGGGCAGTTGTTTCTTGAAATCTCGGTTCTTTTTCTTTTTGGTAGATTAGAATGGGTAAAGGTAATGGATGGAATCCTACCTATTGAAGAAGGAGTTAAAAAAGCAATGGCCCATGTTTCGGATGCTTATGACAAAGCGTTTAGATCCAATTCCCACCAACATTTGGCCGACATGCATTTGTTCTATGCCGAAGTGCTCATTGCTATGGAAGAGAGTAATGAAGAAGTCGATATAGAGATTGAGACCAATGTGCAATATCATCTATCTAAAACAAAGGAGTATGCAATAGATAAATCAGTAATGGCGGATTTGACCGTTTTTTTTAACGACGATGACCCAAATTATGATGAATTAGTTGATAATCCATTAGATATTTTGGCGGAATCGTTAATGGAATCCGAGCGACTAGTGGAAAAATCTTCCAAGTTTAAGGCAAACTTGACGCCAAAGCAAAGAATTGAGAGTGGTTATTACTATACTTGGAAAATTGCCAATGATTTGCATAAGAGCTATGTCGAAAAGAAATAGCTTATATAATTGCGAAATTGATGATGCTGTATTTTGAAGTGTTGACAATGAATCAAACAAAGTCAATTACGCATTAAATTTAGCAAACTGTTCAAATTCTCCTTATCTTAACCCTTGAAAAATTAATTTCCCGATATGCTATGAAAACACTTTACATTCTACTATTTACACTTTTAACTACCACGGCCTTTTCTCAAAGTTTTATGAAGGAAGTGCAACCGCGCCCTATTGAAAATCGAAGTAACATGGTGGTTCCTATTACTGCAACTATTGGTTACCAGGGTTATGAGGAAACACAGGCCTATTTTGGACAAGGGGAGTACGAGATATTTTTGGATAATGTAGATGGTGTTTTAGACCGACCGATCATTGTTTTGGATGGGTTTGACCCTGGTGATGGGCGAGACATTGCGGGACTTTATAACAGTTTGGCTTTTGATGGAGACAACCTGGCCGATATCGTAAGGGATGAAGGATTCGATATTGTTATTCTGAATGCACCTCAATATAACACAGGCGGAAAAGACATTGACGGCGGAGCAGACTATATTCAGCGGAATGCTTTTGTGCTTATTGAAATGATCAACTTCTTAAACGATCAAAAAGTCGGGGATGAGGAACTCGTGGTTCTCGGCCCAAGTATGGGAGGATTGATCGCGCGCTATGCCCTCGCCTATATGGAGGACAATAGCCTGGATTCAGAGACGCGTTTGTTTATTTCTTTGGATTCGCCACACCGTGGAGCGAACATCCCTATCAGTTTACAATATGTAATCAATTATTTGGCACAGTCCGTTGGGGATCCTGATGCTCAGGCCATCGTTGAAAATGTACTTAATTCACCTGCTGCGAAGGAAATGTTATTGGATCATGTACTAGGTCATTTATTAGCAGGTTCTACTTTCGAACAAGACCCGGCCAAACTTTTGCCAGAAGGAGCCCCTAATTTTAGAAACGCTTTTCAGGCCGAATTGGACGCGCTGGGTTTTGCCAGTAATGTTCGTAATGTGGCTATGGTTAACGGTAGTGGAAACTCTACGACAACGGGCACTCCGGGTATAGAAGTAGTGAACACCACTTTAGATATTGCCGCATTTACCACAGCGGATGTCAGCCTGCACTTTATGCCAGCGGCCAATGAATCTTTAAATGTGAGCTTTTTTGAAACTTTCCTTTTCGGACTCTCGGTGGATCTGTTTGAAGCCGATGGTTCGTCATTTGCCGTGAGCGACGGCGTGGATAGCTCTCCCGGGGGTACGGGTAACATTTCAAGCGCGTTGTCCGGAGCTGGAGGAAATCAGGTGATTATCGACTTTATCGATGCCTTGCAACAGGACGATTATTCTTTTATCCCAACCCTTAGTGCCCTGGCCATTGAAAATGAAGACGACTGGTATGTCGCCCCAGATATTGGAGGTATTCACAATTCGGCCTTTGTCAACACGTTTATTCCAAATGTCAATGAGTCTCACACCGAAGTAACTGCAGCTAGTGCTGCTTTTGCTCTGGCAGAAATTCGCCAGGAACCTCTTGGAATTTCAGATGCAGATGTCGCTAATAAATATCGACTCGTGCGGAATCCGGTGGGTCAGCAAATTCAATTAAAACTAGATGCATCTTTGGTTTACGGTTCTATTGAAGTCTCCGTGAACGCAATTACGGGGCAACAACTATTCAGCAAAAAAATAGGGAATCCGTCGCAGGAAGTTTTGATCGACCATACGTTAACCTCTGGAATCTACGTGTTGAGCGTTAAGGACAGTCAGGGGATGCATCATCTTAAGTTTGTGGTGAGATAAAAGCACATTATTCCGAAGAAAAAATACTACTGATGATGGTAGGGTTCATTTCGAAGAATAGTAAAACCTCTATACAACTGCTCCACAAAAAATAAACGCACCATTTGATGCGAAAAGGTCATTTGGGACAAAGCCACCTTTCCATTAGCTCTTTGGTAGATTTCATCGCTAAAACCATAGGGACCGCCAATAATAAAGACCAGGTTTTTGAGTCCGCTATTCATTTTCTTCTGAAGGTATTGGCTAAAGCCGACGGAACTAAATGATTTTCCATTTTCGTCCAATAGCACTGGGGTATCGGAAGGAGAAAGACGTTTCAGCAATTCTTGTCCTTCTTTGTTTTTTTGCTGAACTTCACTCAGATTTTTTACATTCTTGATGTCCGGGATGATCTCAAAATTGAAGGAAACATAATGCTTTAGACGCTTTGAATATGCTTCAATTAAACTTTGAAGATTTCGGTCGTCTGTCTTTCCTATGGCGAGCAGGGTGATTTTCATTTCTCAAAGATACTTTATCGAATGAAAATAGCGCCGCCTTGCCGTTATTTGTATTAGTTTTGGCGGCGCATTTTTAAATTAGGGAAGTCTCTAAGGCCTTCAATAATAAAATATCACGGCTGTTAAAGACTTATTCTCGTCCATTTGTGGTTCTATGGTGAATTTTAAATGCCCTTCTGACGCCTTTTTCATAATTAACCTGGATTGCAGATCTTCAGGATAAAAACTATTTTCGGAGATAGGATGTAATGTAAAAATGCCAATTGCATTTTGAAGTATATAGCCATTGTTCTCTTTTTTTATGGTCATTTCTCCTAGATAGCGATGACGATATGTACCTAAGTATTGATCCATCGAGCCCGAAAAAGTGGTGGACCCGGAAGTTACTTTAGGCTGATAGGGCATAAGTTGAGGCCGATCGCTATTACCATCGCCTTCTGTCTTTGCTTTCAGTAACTGGGATACCATGTCGTCCATGGTGGCCAGATCTACGCTTTTATTTTCATAAGTATTTACGCGATGTACCAATACGATATCGTCGTTTGGAAAAACCATAATGCGGTGGCCTCCCAGTCCGCTGGCATAATAGACCTCTTTATTTTCGAATTTGGAAACCCACCATAATAGGCCATAGGCTCCTCTGGATGTGAAGTTGCCAATTTCTGTGCTAACAGGTTGTGTGCTTTTCTTGACCCATTGGGACGGTATTATTTGCTTTTCCTTCCAGGCTCCATTGTTTAAGTACAGCAACCCGAAACGTGCCATATCTCTGGCAGACATTCGAAATAAATAGGCCGGATGCTTTGATTTATCTTGTTCTAACCGATAGTAAGTGTCCTTCAACTTAAAGTCTTCCATGCCAATGGGTTTGGCTATTTCTTGCTCAAAAGCTTCAAAGAACTTTTTGCCTGTTTGTTGTTCATAGATGGATAGCAGCGTATTAAAATCCCAATTGTTATAATACCAGAAGGAACCGGGGGCATGGCTGCCTCTTTGCGGTAAGTTCTTAATCATTCCTCTGGTGGAATAAGCCGAGGGATGATAGATGCCAGAGCGAGCTGAAAGTAGGTCCTTCAGGGTCGCTTTCTTTTCTTGGGGCGTCAATTGTCCAATATCATCAATATTCAATTCGGCCAGTGTTTGTTCCAGCTTCAGGACTTTGTTCTCTATTTCAATTCCGATCATGGCATTCATAATACTTTTCCGAATAGAATGGATCATATATTTTCGAGTGTTGTCGCCATATGAGAACAAGACGTGTCCTTTATAAATTACCAGTAGGGACGCGGTGTTGGTATTTTCCAGTTTTAATTGAAGTGTATTTAGCGCTTCTTGAGAAAATCCTACGTCGTCGCTGTTGGTATATTGCTGCCAATTTGTGAACGTAGCAGTTCCTTGCCCTGTTCCCTGAATAGTAAATAGAAGACAGGTATATATGGCAATTAGATATCGTATGTTTAAGTTTTTTGTGATCATAATTTTTGATTGTTATTACGCTTATAGAATCTGTAAAACAGTAGCTGACTGATACCTCCAAAGACGAAAATCATTCCAGGATAAATTGCAGGATTTTCATTGGTAGTTACTATGAATTCATCAAAGGTAAAGGCTGCCAGAAACCCCATTCCAACGCCTAACAAGAACATTCCCGCCCTCATGGTATTGGGCAGAAACCGATCCTTCATATAATCCTTTGGATCCAGATCTTTTTCTAGCAAGATCATTTTTTCCTTATGTCTGGTTGTTATAATTATATAGGCCAAAGAGACGATCAATATAACTGCTGTAAGTACTAATAATACGTTAGCGAATAATTCCATAATTTTAATTGTTTAAGATTAAGACGTCTAAAAGTATTGACGTGTTGAGAACTTCAATTGGTTACAGCTCATAGATTTTTATTTTGATTTGTAACCAAACCGCACTGTGAAAACGTCATTACTAATAGAGGCATGCTCAAAGACGAAGAACACATAGATGAGATCATTCAGAATAAATCCTTGGTGTCTTATAAAATGCTTGTAGAAAAATACGAAAGACAAGTTTTCTCAGTGTGCTATAAGATCGTTAAAACGCGCGAGGATGCCGAGGAAGTTGCTCAGGATGTCTTTGTGGTTGGTTTTAGAGAGCTGGAGAAGTTAAAGGAAAGGAATAAGTTTCCTAATTGGATTTTGAGAATAGCCTATTCTAAATCTGTGGATTGGGTGCGTAAAAAAAGAATAGTAACTACCGAGATCGATAAGGTAAGTGACCACTTTATTAAAAATGAAAACACCCCTGTAAGTAATGCGATACATCAGAACCGGAAGGAAATCATAGAGCAGGCGATACATCGTCTGGCTCCGGTAGAAGCGGTGGTGATCACGCTGTTCTACATTCAGGATCTGCCTGTGAAAGAAATAGCAGAAATAACCAGTTTGTCCATTGACAATGTTAAGGTTAAATTGTTTAGGGCGAGAATAGCATTAAAAGCAATCATCTCAAATCTGGTAAAAACCGATTTGCAAGACTTTATTCAGGATTGAATTATGGAACATATTAGTGAACAACAACTTTGGAATTATATTTTGAAAGAAGAGTCCCTTTCGAATAGCGAAGCTGTAAAGGCGCATTTGGAAAGTTGCGAGCAATGTCAATGGGAATATGATTTTCATTTGAAGCTACATACATCGCTTTTTGAGCAGTTGGATTCCTCACCGGGCCTTGAGTTCTCAAATAGAGTGGTCGATAAAATTCGGAAATACCAAAATGCGGAGAAAGCCAGTAAGTTTTCCTTGCGCTTCGCGAAGTATTCCATTGTTGTTGCCATGGTGCTGGCGGTTCTTGTTCCCTTGGTGATCATGCTTGTGGGCAATGTTGAATTACCTGAAGACTTTGGTTTTTCAAGCCAGGACATGCTCATTATTTTGAGCGTTTGTTTTTTACCCTGGGCGTTTTATGGATGGGACCGATTGCTAAAGACCTCCTACAAAGTTGACGCTTCACACTTCTGACTTACGAAAAATAAAATACGATCACCAAAAAGCTATTCCAATACCAAATAGCTGCGCATAGGAAATGGCTCTCACATTTAATTTTACCAGGGGCCGCAACTTCAATTTCCCACTTCACTCTTTCGACTTTTTAAAGTAAATTAGCTAAAAAAATAGTCCATCATGATTTCCCAAAAGAGATTTAATAAAGAAATTGATTTAATCATAGCCAATGCTATTCGTGAAGATGTGGGTGATGGAGATCATAGTTCGCTTGCCTGTATTTCTGAAGAGGCCACAGGAACTGCTAAGTTGCTTGTTAAGGATGAAGGTATCATCGCAGGTATCGATTTTGCCCGTCAGGTATTTGAGTATGTGGATCACGGCTTGGAAGTAGATGTAAAAATAGAAGACGGGACCTATGTGAAACATGGAGATATTTGTTTCTACGTTTCAGGGAATTCTCAATCCATTTTAAAGGCAGAACGCCTGGTGCTTAATGCAATGCAGCGAATGAGTGCGATTGCCACCAAAACGAACGAATATGTTCTTTTGTTAAAAGGAACCGGAACCAAAATTCTGGACACCAGAAAAACCACTCCCGGTATTCGAGCGTTGGAGAAATGGGCTGTGAAAATTGGTGGAGGCGAGAACCACCGATTTGCACTTTATGATATGATCATGCTGAAGGACAACCATATTGACTTTTGCGGTGGCATCACTAAGGCCATTGAACAAACCAAAGCCTATTTGGTACGGAATGGGCTGGATTTGAAGATTATAGTGGAGGCCAGAGACCTTTCCGAAATTGAAGAAATTCTACAAACAGAAGGCGTATACCGTATTCTAATTGATAACTTCAATTATGAAGATACCCGTGAAGCGGTAAAGCTCATTGGCGATAGCTGCCTCACCGAATCCAGCGGAGGAATAACCTTGGAAACCGTCCGAAAGTATGCCGAATGTGGTGTAGACTATATTTCTAGCGGCGCACTTACGCATTCGGTGCACAATATGGATTTAAGTTTAAAAGCCTTATAGATGAGTGCCGAAATAGAAGAAAGACTCATTAAGATCCCAGTAGTTCGTAGCATCGTAAAACTGCTCAAGCTGGTTATTTTACCTGGGTTCAATGGCCTTTCTCTATACGATTTACTGGAAATTTATATCGTTGGTATTATTAAAGGGACTTTTTCTTCCAGAGCAAGTTCAATTGCCTATAGTTTTTTTATTGCGCTTTTTCCGTTTTTACTCTTTATACTGAATCTCATTCCCGTCATTCGAATTGCAAATTTTCAAAATCAGTTTTTAGGCCTTATCAAACGATTGCTACCTCCTCAAACACAGGACTTTTTTCTTCCCGTTATTGAAGATATTGCACTTAATCCTCGAAACAGCCTTATTTCGTTCACCTTTTTCCTTACCCTATTTTTAGCGGCAAATGGGGTGAATTCCATTTTTAGCGCCTTTGAATATTCTGTTCACGTTACCATCAACCGAAACTTCTTTAAGCAATATTTTGTTGCTATTTTGGTCTCCATCTTTTTGGCATTGTTGTTGCTCATCACAGTAGGATCCATACTTTATGGAGAATTTTTGATTAACGAATTAAAGACCAATTCCTATATCGAAAATGACTTCATTTGGGTGAATATTTTACAGTATTCGATCTTTGTCATTATGCTTTATGTTGCCATTTCCACTTTATATCATTTTGGCGTAAAGGAGGGTAGAGAAACAAGATTTTTTTCTATCGGGGCTTTGGTTACGACCTTGTTGTTTTTATTAACCACCTACTTTTTTGGGGTGTATATAAATAATTTTAGTCAGTATAATGAGTTATATGGGTCCATCGGAGCCCTTTTGATCATGATGTTTTATATTTGGATTAACTCGAATCTTTTGTTGTTGGGGTTCGAATTGAATATTTCCTTACAACGACTCAAAGAAAAATGCATCACCTAATAACAAACTCAATTTTTAAATAATTCCCTATGAAAAATATTTTTGCCGTATTTCTAATGGTTTTCAGTTTCGGTTTTACTTCGGCGCAAACTCAGGTGGGTGCTGTTACATTACCTAATACAGTGAACTTTGGAACCGAAGAATTGGCACTTAACGGAGCCGGAATTCGTAAAAAGGCTATGGTGTTAAAACTCTATTCGGGAGGACTGTATTTGACCGAGCCTTCCAGTGATGCCATGAGTATTATCAATTCTGGTGATACTATGGCTATTAAATTGCACATTACTTCTGGATTTGTTTCTAGTGATGCAATGAAAGATGCCGTGGCCGATGGTTTTGACGCTTCCATGGATGGAGATACGACTTCTTTGGCTGCAGAAATTGAAAAATTTGTGAGTTTCTTTAGCGAAGAAATTGTGGAAGACAATATATTTGATATTACCTACCAAGGCGATCGTGGGGTGGTTGTTTACAAAAATGGAGCTGAATTGGGTTCTATTTCGGGCATTGACTTTAAAAAAGCACTCTTCGGAATATGGCTCGGTGATGACCCCGCGGACAAGAAGTTAAAAAAAGCCATGTTAAACAAATAATCTTTTATTTTTTCTGAATCCTATGCGCAATTATATCCTACTATTTCTAGCAAGTATCTTAAGTCTGCCCACCCTTAGTGCCCAAGACGTTTTTGGCAAATGGAAAACTATTGACGATGCCACCGGCGAAGCCAAGTCTTATGTAGAAATTTATGAAGAAGACGGCAAAGTCTACGGCAAAATTGTTGAATTGATCAATCCTGAAAAGGAAAACCCTATTTGCGACCAATGTTGTTGTGAAGACAAAAACCAACCCATTCTAGGCCTTAAGTTTATCAAAGGTTTAAAAAAGGACGGAGATGAATATAACGGAGGCAAAATACTAGACCCCGAGAATGGCAAACTCTATAAGTGCTATATCACTTTGGAAGAAGATGACAAACTTAAAGTGCGTGGCTATATTGGTTTTTCCTTGCTGGGAAGAACGCAATACTGGTATCGTGTAGAGTAACTTTTTGTTCATAAAATATGCAAAAGGCTGCCATTTAATTGAGGAGCCTTTTTTACATTTAGAGCACCATACACTTCAGTAAAAAAATAATCAACGCTTGTATTTTATAGACGTCATTTTACCGATTCCACTAAAACAGACTTTTACGTATAACGTGAATAGGGATGAGGCTTACTTTTTAAAGCCGGGAATGCGGGTTGCCGTGCCTTTCGGGAAATCGAAAATTTATACGGCGGTCGTTCATGGAGTGCATCAACAGGACCCGCTTGGATATGAAACCAAATCCATTAATCAAATTCTGGACGAAACCCCTATCATTACCAATGACCAATTAAGGCATTGGGAGTGGATGGCTGGATACTATATGTGTACCCTTGGAGAGGTTATTCGAGCTGCTTTACCTAGCGCTTTTCTTTTGGAAAGTGAAACCATTATTAAGTTGGCGAAAAACGAATCTGTTGATGATAGCGACTTTAGCGATTCAGAATTTTTACTCTACGAAGCTTTACAGCATCAATCTTCACTTCACATTAACGATGTTCGCTCTATTTTGGACCAAAAAAATGTAATGGGAGTGATCCAGAGATTATTGGATCGGGGAGTGGTGATGGTTGAAGAAGAAGTGTACGAACAATACAAACCTAAACTGAAGCGATATATTAAGCTAAACCCTCTGTATCAGGAAGAAGAAACGCTTCGGGAGTTACTGGATAGTATGTCTAGAGCCCCAAAGCAGCGACAAGTATTGATGACTCTTTTCATGCTTTCTACTTCCGAAAAAAATGTGGATTCGGTCTTGCTTCAGAAGAAATCGGAGAGCACTGCTTCTGTCCTTCGAACGTTAATAGATAAGGGTATTTTGGAAGAGTATTTTATTCAAAAGGACCGGGTGTCTTATGAGGGTGAGGTCGCTTCAGCAATAAAAGAATTAAGCACCGCTCAGGAAGTAGCGCTTTCAGAAATAAAAAAATCATTTAAAGAGAAAGATATTTGTTTGCTGCACGGTGTCACGTCGAGTGGTAAAACTGAAATTTATGTCCAACTTATTGAGGAAATGCTCACTTCTGGACGGCAAATCCTCTATATGCTTCCTGAAATTGCTTTGACCACTCAGCTCATTAGCCGACTTCAACTATATTTTGGCGAAAAGATCTCGGTATATCATTCCAAGTACTCTTTGAATGAGAGGGTGGAGGTTTGGAACCATGTTTTGGAAGGTAAACCCAAGGCACAAATTGTGATCGGAGCTCGGTCTTCGCTTTTTTTACCCTTTCAGGATTTGGGTTTGATTCTTATTGACGAAGAGCATGAACCCTCCTTCAAACAATACAATCCTGCACCGCGCTATCATGCCCGCGATTCCGCCATTGTGTTAGCTAATCTGCATAAAGCTAAGGTATTATTAGGGTCGGCGACGCCTGCTTTGGAAAGTTATTTTAATGCGGTACACCAAAAGTATGGTCTGGTAGTCTTGAAAGAACGTTACGGCAAGGTGGCTATGCCGGATATTGAATTAATTGATATTAGGGATAAGCTGAAACGTAAGTTAATGACCGGCCATTTTAGTGACCGACTTCTAGAGGAAATAAAGGAATGTCTTGCCCTGGGTGAGCAGGTTATTTTGTTTCAGAATCGGCGCGGATTTTCACCCGTTGTGGAGTGCACCACCTGTGGTGTTGCGCCACAATGTCCCAATTGTGATGTGAGTTTGACCTACCACCAATTTAAGAATGAATTACGTTGTCATTACTGCGGTTATCATATGGCCATGCTGGTTTCTTGTATGGCTTGTGGCAGTGAGACCCTGGATAGTAAAGGGTTTGGAACCGAGCAGATCGAAGATGAACTGAAAGAATTGTTCCCAGAGCGATCTATTGCTCGTATGGACCAAGACACTACCAAAGGAAAGCATGCTTATGCCAAATTGATCGAGCGCATGGAACACAAAGAGATAGATATTTTGGTAGGAACACAAATGCTGGCCAAGGGATTGGATTTTCGAAATGTAAGTTTAGTTGGAGTTATGAATGCGGACACTTTGCTCAATTTTCCGGATTTTAGGGCACACGAAAGGAGTTATCAACTATTACAACAAGTGTCGGGAAGGGCGGGACGTACTGAAAAGCGAGGTAAAGTGATCATTCAAAGTTATAATCCGTATCATCAAATTTTGAAGCAGGTTAGCGTGAATGATTATGAAAGCATGTATGCAGAACAGGTTGAAGAACGTTATCAATATAAATACCCTCCGTATTACCGGACCATTAAACTAACCTTTAAGCACCGTAATTTTTCGACCATGCAAAAGGCATCTTTTTGGTTTGGAGAGGTGTTGCAACTTCAGTTGAAAGAAAATGTTTTAGGCCCTGTGAGCCCTCCGGTGGGAAGGATTCGTAATGAATTTATCTCCAATATCCTGGTAAAGATTCCAAAGCAACAATCACTTCGGAAGACCAAAGCGTTTGTCTTAAAAGTACAGCAACGATTTAACGCCTTAAAGGAGTTCGCCAGAGTTAAAGTTACATTAGATGTAGATCACTATTAATTACGCATGGTAGCAGAGAGTGCTTCCACGAGTTCTGCTTTTCTATTACGTGATAAAGGAAGTTGTTCGTTTTCCAGTTCGATTACTTTACTGTTATATCGTTCTACCTTATCGAGGTTAACAATGTATGATTTGTGAATACGTAGGAAACGTTCTTTAGGTAATAAGGACTCGAAAGCTTTCATTGTAGATAGAACCACCAGCGCATCGTGTTCGGTAACCAACTTCACATAATCTCCAAGAGCTTCGATATAGCGTAATTCGTTTAGGAACACTTTACGCTTTTTAAGATTACTTTTTACAAAAATGAAGTCTTCGTCGTCAAATCCGTCTTCATTTTTCATTTTATAGTTAATAATCGCTTTGTGTACCGCATTTAAGAAGCGTTCTTTGGAAATAGGCTTTCTTAGGTAGTCAACCGCGTCATAATCAAAGGCTTTGAAGGCGTATTTGGTTTTTCCGGTGACAAAAATAATTTGCGGTTTGTGTGTAAGATCATCCAACAGATCGAATCCCGAAAGTATCGGCATTTCAATGTCTAGAAAAATAAGATCAATTTCGGTAGTGGCGAAGCCCATTTTGGCCTCGATAGCGTTATTATATTCGGCTACTAAGTTTAGCGAAGGGTGATTCTCAATCAGTTTAACGATTGAAAGCCTCTGCAATGTTGAATCATCAACAATGGCACATTTTAAGACTGGTTTATCCACGGTTGTTTAGCTTTACTAATCACAATATTAGTGAAAAAAATCGATGAACGGCAACTTTTTTTAACTTTTAACGAAAAAATCAAACACTTTATCACGGCTTGTAGGAAAAACATTAATAATGAAAAAGAGGTTTGAAAATTGGATATAAAGTAGTATTTTTGCACGCTCTTGGCAAGGTGCTGAGAGTATTTAAATTATTATTTTAAACGATTTTACATGAATCATTACGAAACTGTTTTCATCTTAAATCCCGTTTTATCTGAAGAACAGATAAAGGAGACAGTTAAGAAATATGAAGATTTTCTTGTTTCTAGAGGTGCGAAGATGATAGCCAAAGAGGACTGGGGGCTTAAAAAACTAGCCTATCCAATCCAACACAAAAAAAGTGGGTTCTACCACTTGTTCGAACACGCTGCTGAAAGCGGAGAGTCCATCAATGGTTTGGAAGTTGAATTTGGAAGAGATGAACGCATCATGCGTAATCTTACCGTTAAACTTGACAAGCATGCAATTTCATGGGCAGAAAGAAGAAGAGCCCGTAACAATAAAAAAGCGTAAGGTATGGCATCTATAGAGCAACAAGCAAAAGGAAAGAAAGATGGAGAGATTAGATATCTTACTCCATTGAACATTGAGACTTCTAAAGCAAAGAAATATTGCATGTTTAAGAAGTCCGGAATCAAGTATGTAGACTACAAAGACCCTGATTTCTTGATGAGGTTTATTAATGAGCAAGGTAAAATCTTACCTCGCAGACTTACTGGGACTTCTTTAAAGTATCAGCGTAAAGTAGCTGTAGCTGTTAAAAGAGCACGTCACTTGGCATTAATGCCATATGTAGCCGATTTGTTAAAATAAAACCAGATTAGATATGGAACTTATATTAAAGAAAGACGTTGAGAATCTTGGTTTTACGGACGACTTGGTCACTGTAAAGAATGGATACGGAAGAAACTATTTAATTCCTAATGGACACGCTGTATTAGCAACTCCTTCTGCTAAAAAAGTTTTGGCAGAAACGTTGAAGCAACGTAGCTATAAGGAAAAGAAGATTATAGAAGACGCTCAAAAGGAAGCAGACAAATTGAACGGATTAGAAATGAAGATCACTGCCAAAGCTGGTGAAGGTGATAAATTATTTGGATCTGTTTCTAACGCCAACTTAGCGGAAGCCTTAGAGAAAGAAGGAATCTCTTTAGAGAAAAAATTCATCGCTATCGCTGGAGGTACTATTAAAAGAACCGGTAAATACGATGCGAAGATTCGTTTCCACAGAGAAGTGGTTGTGGATTTTGCTTTCGATGTTGTCGCTGAAGCGAAATAATTTTTATCGAAATATATAAAAAAACACCTTCAGCAATGAGGGTGTTTTTTATTTGAAGCAATTGGGTTTCAACCTTAAATCTGAAAATCATACCATGAAGTATACAAGGCTAACGAAAGAGCAACTGGAAGAACTCCATCAGGAATTCATTAACTTTTTGGCTACCCAGTCCATCACAGGGGAAGAATGGGCAGAGATAAAAAAAAACCAACCGGAAGTGGCCGAAGGAGAATTGGACGTATTCAGTGATCTTATTTGGGAAGGAGTCTTGGGGAAGGCCAAATACCTGCAGAATAGTTCACCTCAACAACTTTTTCTTTTTAAACTAGCTGAGGACGAGATGCAACTCCTTGTAATTAAGGTAACCGATACTACCATAGACCTTACCACCCAAGCAGGATTCGAGTGGCTCCAGGGACATTTAAATTCAGACAAGGTGGAGTTATTTACGGCAACTAAGGCGTATTCTGAAGATAAAAACAAAGACATTTTTGAATTGATCCGTCAAGGTGCTGAAATTACCAACGGCGATCTATACGACCATTTTAGCGGCATATTGAATTAAGTTGACCTGAGTTACTCGTACCTCAAACTTTCAATAGGGTCCAGACGTGCTGCTTTGGCTGCTGGATAAATACCGGAAATAAGAGCTACCAGGAAGCTCATGATCACCGCCCAAACCATGGCCACCCATGGCACTTGAAAGTCCACATTAAATACGGCAGCCATTATATATCCTACCAGTATTCCAAGTAAGATTCCAAGGGCACAACCAAATTGGCCAATAACAATGGCTTCCATAAAAAACTGAGTAGAAATAGTAGATCGCTTAGCACCAATAGCCTTTCTAATTCCAATTTCACGAGTCCTTTGAGAGACCGTTACCAACATAATATTCATTAAGGCAATAGACGATCCAAGAATTGTAATAATGCTGATGATCCAGGCAGAAATGCGAAGGAAGGAGGAAACTTCACCGATAATGCTAATAAGGTCATCACTACGCTGAATTCCAAAATTATTATCCTCCAAAGGCTGTAGTTTTCTAATATTTCTAAAAACTCTAATGGCTTCATCCTGAGCGCCTTTTAGCATATCATTGTCATCTACCTTCGTGCTAATCGTGTAATTGATATTGGGCGCCGTGTAGATCCCTCTAGCTACCTTTATGGGGATGACCACTTTCAAATCCTGGTTATTTCCAAATGAAGATCCTTTGGACTCCAAAACACCAATGACTTTGAATTTGACCCCACGAATGCTAATGGTTTTATCAATAGGATTGTCAACAGCAAACAGGCTTTTCGTAAAATCGGACCCGATCACACATACCTTGGAATTGTTTTCAATATCGAAGGAAGTTAGCCCCCTGCCAAATTCCACTTTGCTTCCGGTATTCACTAAATAGTGCTCGTTAGCTCCATAAACCTGAACATCCGGGTCGGTTTTTTCGCTTTCATATTTAACCTCTGCATTCCGAGTACAACGAAAAGAAACTGATGTTTGCGTATAAGGGTAGTCGTATTTTTCTAAAAAACTACGAACGTTGTTGTAAGAAATGACTGGATTGATTTTTTCTCTTTGGCCACCACCGGTTTGAATGGTTAATTCATACCGCTGTATGTTGAAGGTATTTGATCCCATGGTATCGAAATTTCCTCCAAAATTACTCTCCATAGCATCTACGCCACTCAGGGTACCCACCAATGCCATAATACCCAAACTAATAATAACCACGGTTAAAATGGTCTTTAATAATTGCGTTTTGATGGAGTTAAGTGCAATTCGCACATTTTCTCTAAAGAGTCCGAACATCGTTTTTTCGCTGGTGTTTTTCCATTAGACTGATTTCTCTCTGGAAAGTTACCAAATATTTGAATTTCATAAGATATTTATTTCTAAGGCTTATCAAATAACTTTTCCATCTATAGTTAATTTGCCTAAATAAGGAAGCAGAAGCGTGAGAAATCTCTACTGAAATGAGAAGGTATTACGGTAGAAATTAAGATATTTGCATCGGCTTTTGAAAATTCATGAGCAAAAACCATTTTAAAGAAAATAGTCTTGGCACAAAAACCTTCCATACCCAAAGGAACCCGCGACTTCTCTGCAGCAGAGGTGGTGAAGCGTAGCTATATCATGAATACCATTAAACGCTGTTTTGCGACCTATGGGTTTCAGCCTATTGAAACTCCTAGTTTTGAGAATAGCGAAACCTTAATGGGAAAATATGGAGAAGAAGGGGACCGACTTATTTTTAAAATACTGAATAGTGGAGATTTTCTAAAGAAAGTGGACGATACACTTTTTACTGAAAAGAATAGTGTTAAATTAACCCCGCGTATTTCAGAAAAAGCCCTGCGCTACGACCTCACTGTACCTTTTGCTCGCTATGTGGTTCAACATCAAAATGAAATTACCTTTCCTTTTAAACGCTATCAAATGCAGCCGGTTTGGCGGGCAGATAGACCACAAAAAGGCCGCTTTAGAGAGTTTTATCAATGCGATGCCGATGTGGTGGGAAGTACATCCTTATGGCAAGAAGTAGAGTTGGTGCAATTGTACGATGCCGTTTTTTCAGAATTAAATCTGAATGGAGTCACCATTAAAATAAATAACCGCAAAATTTTAAGCGGTATTGCTGAAGTGATTGGCGAAGAAGATAAACTCATCGACTTTACAGTTGCTTTGGATAAGCTGGATAAGATGGGAGCAGAAGGGGTTAAAAAGGAAATGCGCTCTAAGGGTATTTCAGAAAAAGCCATTGATACCGTACAGCCATTGTTTTCCGCAAGCGGAAATGCCTCAGAAAAACTGGAGTTGTTAACGGGTTTATTGTCTGCTTCCGAAGTAGGAATGAAGGGTATTTCTGAATTAAAATTCATCGTAGATGCAGTTTCAGAATTAAAACTGAAAACGGCCGATTTGGAAATTGACGTCACTTTGGCTCGAGGACTCAACTATTATACGGGAGCCATTTTTGAAGTGACAGCGCCAAAGGGAGTGGATATGGGAAGTATTGGTGGCGGTGGTCGCTATGATGATCTCACCGGCATCTTCGGAATGAAAGACGTAAGCGGTGTTGGAATCTCATTTGGGCTCGATCGAATTAATTTGGTTTTAGAAGAATTGAATCTTTTTCCTGAAACGGTTTCAGCAAATACCAAAGTGCTCTTCGTCAACTTTGGCGAAACGGAGGCTTTGTATGCGATGAAGGCGATTACCCAGCTTCGAGATTCAGGAATTGCTGCCGAATTGTATCCAGACACCGCCAAAATGGGTAAACAAATGGGATATGCCGATAAACGTGAAATCCCGTATACAGTGTTGGCCGGAAGTAGCGAAATTGAGGCTGGTACCTATACCCTTAAAAATATGCAATCTGGAGAACAGCAAACGCTAACTCTTTCTGAGCTAATTGTAGCATTTCAATAAAAGTTCAAAGTTTAATTTCCAATAGGCAAGGCTCCTTCTCCAGTATTGATGCCCCATTTAACTCCTAATAGTGAAATGGTGTCGTCACCGCTATTGAAATTCTTCCCAAAACCTCCAGTCAATGTTATAGCATTGCTAACGCGATAGCGTACTGTACCGATCGAACGATATTCGTCTGTATCACCTTCTCGCGTTAGATACTCATAACCAACTGATAATTTGTCTATCTCCATTTCAAGTTTCCCTCCAAAATCATAGGTCTCTGTATTGAACAATTTGTTTTCAGCATCAATATTGAGCCCATCTTTTAAATATCGGGCCACGGTATAAATATGAATATAATTATTCCCGTTGTTAGCAAAGCCAAGTGCCAAATCCGTCGAAATCCAGGCACCGTACCGACCTAAAGTATCATTGAAATTGGAATCGTTATTATTGAGCAACGTGCTATACGCCAAGGCCAAATCTACCGTCAACAAGGGCTTTATGTTAATGGCTTGATTCAGTTCGTCATAAACCCTTTTAAAGTCTGTTGAGGTTTGAAGATCTGTGATGCTGTTATTTGGATTGCCGACAAAATCCTTTATAAACTGGTCATAATTCTTATATTTTGTAATGACGTTTTTTATGTCTTGCTTCCGAAGCATTTTTACCAAAGTTGTCCTGGCACCGATAGAGATAAAATTTTGTGGCGTTTCAAACACATCGAAGGTGCCATCCATATAGGCAAAGGAAATGGAAGCTCTTTTGAAAATATCACCAAATACATTTTGAGTATCGTAACCGTCCACACTGGCATTGGAGGCATCGGACTTTTTAAGGTTGTGATAGGTCAAAAAATTCATGTTCTTGGGGTTGGTATACCAGAAGGGTACTATTTCAGCAGCGAAATTTTTCGGGATCCCATCAGTATTACCCGAGCCTAATCCATTAAGCACCTGAAAGGACAATGCTTTTATACTGGCGGGGGTATAAACCGTGGAAGGCGAAATATCCATGAGCACAAAAGCAGGTGAGGAGGGTGGTGCCAGGTTTGTCAATTGGGTATTGGTAGTGCTTTGAGACCACATCATGAAGGGAACTATGAAAAGACCTAATAATAGTTTTATACGCATGAGGATAGATTTAAGTTAGACTGATAACACTAGTGAATTCTGCTACCTGAACCGGACTAAAGATAGAACTAACTTCAAAACTGAATTCGGCCGGAGAGGGAGTACCTCCGGAAAGTTGAACTTTATAGCTTCGTTTGGCCTGCTCGACAGCTAGATTGAAGGTATTCTCGTCGGGCATTCCACTTGGAAAAGTGAGTAGGGTTCTCACCTTGATCGTTCTCCCCTGCACGGCATTTCCTTCATTTATTTGCCTCCAACCAGGATTATCGGTGTTTGAAAATGAATTACTTTTTGGAGGAGGGAGAAATTCACCATCATTATTAGGGTCGTTTAAGAAGAAGGCCGTGGCCGCATGACCCACGGTACTGATCGAAACTTTTAATTTGATGGGCTTATTGGCCCCAACTTGATATGAACTCATAATCGAAGATTTTTGGTATAAGACGAAGTTATCACTTTAAATGGTCTTAACATAAAGGGTTTTCCCTGTATTTTGGAATTTCCGGCTGAGAATGAGCTAATTATCTTGATTTGCACCCCTTATATTGGCGAGTCTGGGTTGTAAGTTTTGTGATTCATTTGTTGGTGCGCTTTTTTTAATCGAATTACATAGTTCAGACCCAATAGAAAAAGAATGGAGAAAAGTAAAAATATAGGCACCTTTAAAGAACTGCTTTGACCGTTTAAAACTGAAGTAGCGGAACCGAAGAACATGTACAGTAGATAACTTTGAAAGAGCATTAAGGCGGATAGGCCTATAAAAGTAATGCCAAAAGGCCAGACGACTGTTCTTTTTACTTCCTGACGGGCTGCTACTTTTTGAACCACCGTATCCACAAAACCTGATGAGGTTTCAAGTTTGCTTTTTTGTATGACCTCTTTTATTTTCTTTTCATTCATAATAGATATTTTAATTCGTCTCCTAATAACTGCCTTAATTGAAAATCCAAATTGCTTCTTCCTCTGTGAAGGCATACTTTCACCTTTGATTTGCTGAAGTTGGTGATCTTTGAAATCTCTCGTATGCTCATTTCAGAAAGATAAAAGAGCCGTAAAATAAGGGCTTCATCATTTTGCATAGCGTTAAGGGCCATATGAATGAATCTCTTTTGATTTTCTTCTTTGAGGAAATCTTCTTTCTCTATAATTTGTTCTGGTCGCCGTGCAATGTCATCCATATTGCTAAAGCGTTTCATTTTTTTTAATTCATTATAACTACTATTTACAACAATACGATAGAGCCATGTGGAAAAAGTTGATTTGTTTTTAAACTGATGTAGCTTTTCATATACTTTAATGAATACCTCTTGCAAAACATCTTCGGCCAGACGCTCATCCTTTAAAATAGAAAATACCAAAGAAAGTGACACGTCTTTATACTTTTCGACCAATTGTCCAAAAGCGTTGGTGTCACCTTCCTTAATCTTACCGATTAAATTCTTGTCAATATCGTTTGAAGATCTATCTTTCAAGTTTTCTTCTTACAAAATGCGCCAGGAGTAAACTTAGCCCTCCAAAAATCGAAATCGTTCCCCATACCAATAGATCTGTAGTATCTTCTGAAAGGTTCATCTCTGTAAAGATGGAAGAAACCATAAAACCTATTCCCAATCCTAGTATAATGCAACCTATGTCCGTATAGGTGGTCCTGCGATGGTTGGGTTGATTCATTACTCCTTTTTCTATCATTGCTTTTTTAATGAGATAGGTGTATTTGGCAATGATGAACACCACGCTCACAAGTCCGATAATTATGGCTAACATGCCTAATGCTTCGTTTAAATTTTCCATACTATGTTTTAAAATTGTTTTTCAATTGTTTTTTCTAATTCCGTTAAAAAGGGATATAAGTTATCCGAGTTTGCAAAAATGACGAAACCGTATTTTTGGTCTGGCACGAACATGGCATACGCCTGAAAATCATGATTATTTCCGGTGTGTAAATGCATGAGGCCATTAGGTGTGGGCTTTTGAGCAAATCCAAGACCCCAACCGGTTTGACCTGTTTCTAAATATAGTTTATGATCTGGTTTGAAATGATTATGCTCCTTAATCATTTCATCGCGTAAGCTTACCGATATATTCCTGGGGTTGATCATTTCGACTAAAAATAGGGCATAATCGTATGCGTTCGACTGTAAACTATAGCCGGGGCCTACTTTTTTATCCCGATGCATCTCCAAATTTACTTTACCCTGCATGTGACCCTTCACCGTATTTTTTTCCAAAGTGTCATTCCACGTATAGAAACTCCTTTTCATACCCAACGGGTGCGCTGCTTCTTTAAGGAATAAACTATCCAAAGCACCTCCCCAGCCAATCCCGAGCTTTGTTCCTAACGCGGCCCCTAAATGTTGGTAGGCTTCACCGGAGTAGGAGAAATCGGTTCCCGGCTGAAATGCAATTTTAATAGGTTCATTTTTCACCCAGTTCGGAATTCCTGTTCCATGCGACAGTATTATTCTTGGCGTTAACATCTTATAAGCGGCAAAGGAGTTGCTATCTATGGCCTGTTCGGGAATAATATTTTTTAAATGATCATAAATAGGTCGATCCAGGTCTATTTTATGTAGCGCTACCATTTTCATGATAAAGTACGCAAAAAGTGGTTTGGATAACGAAGCACCCTCAAAAATGCTTTGATGAGTGACGGGTTCATTGGTTTGATTGTTTGCAACGCCAAAGGTTTTGTGATATACAATTTGCGCGTCATTTATAATGGCAATGGATAAGCCCGGCAACCGAACAGAATCCATTATTTTTTCGACCCTCTCATTCAGGATCGAAGTTTCTAATTGTTTTCCACTAACCGTTTTTATATACTCATTTTGGGCATGGCTGATCGTACTCACCGTAAAGGCTAGCACTAGTACTAATATTCTTAAAGTTTGATTCATCACTTTTAATTTTTTCCGATTGATAATGTGTATGGTGAATTCACATCAATTGGACAAATCGACTTCTGGAAAGGTTACAAATTAAATGAGTGATGCGCTATAAGCCTTGGTGCATGTACACTTATAGGTCAACGTTAAAAAAGTGCCATCGGTACAGTAAGAGGATATACGACAATGTGATCAAACTAAAGATCGTGTAATATATTCTGAACAAAGGAGTGCTTTTTTTTCGCAACCATAAATGGATAGAAAAAAGGATCAAAACTATGGAGCATAGGGCCATGGCCCAGTTAAAATACTTCATATGAACCAATGATTCGGGAAACCCAAAAGCCATGCCTTCTCTAAGTTTGACCAGGGGTACCATAAAGCCAATGATATTCCAGAAGAACAAACCGAGAAAAAGAAAGGCCACGGCATGGTAGGAAAACGGAATGGTTTGTCGTCTTAGAAATTCGGGTTTTCTCTTTCGAATATAAAACCGAACTACCCAAAGCAGAGGAAGCAATACATAGCTAACCAAAACGACGAGAAAGTAAGGGTATTCGTCGTTCAAAAAGCGGGGCCGTTCAAACCAATTTAGCTTTCGGTACGAGGCAGGAACTTCTACCCCTATAATGTTCACATTTCTATGCATAGAGACTATCTTTCCATGCTTTCTTTTGAAAACGATATAGACATCGGGGTTGGAGAGGTTTTGAAAAACATCGTTACCTAAGTATTGATATTCCTGATGTGCATTATCGTGAAAGGCACTCAGATTCCCCGACTTGGATTCATAAATGGTAAACTGTCCCTGAAATAATTGAAAAAATTCTTCGACATTTTCATGATTGGCGCGTTCATTGGCAAAAGCACCCAGGTATTCATTCTTATTGAAATCGATAGCCACCGGAATCACCTTCTCGGCTGGGAAAAATTGAGCGACAACCCCTTTAAAAAACCCATCAAGATGATCGTCTGATTGGGTATTTACAGATATAAACAGCGTTAGGTCGAGGTCTGGAAATACGATCAAAACCGATAGAAAACCGATCACCTGACCCGCTTTGGCATAGGCCCTATGTCCTCCGTAGTTCTGCACCTCCATGCCCATAGTATAACCCGTGAGTTTGAAGTGATTTGTAAATTGTTCAGTTAACAGTAAAGTATAGGATTCGTCTTTGAGTAGGGTAGTATCTCGTTTCAGTAAAGCTTGCGCAAAAGTGAGCATGTCCTTTCCGCTTGCTGCCACGCTGCCTGCCGGTTTTGCATGCCGAGGGAACATTTTTACCGCTTCAAATGTATCTCTTGTTTTATATCCCTTAGCAAATAAGTCCCGTTCCATATAGTCATCGGGAACCTGGTAGGTAGCCGATGTCATTTGTAACGGATCAAAAACGGTAGCCTGAACCTGATCCTCAAAGGATTGCCCTGAAACTCGCTCCACTAAATGACCGGCAAGCGCGTAGCTGTAATTGGAATAGTTAATTTCAGCACCGGGGATTTTGAATACGGAGGGCATGTTTTTTGGCAAATGCTGCTCTAATGGCTCTATCGCTGCATTGCTCTTTGCCATATAATTAATAAAATGGTCGTTGAATCCGCCGGTATGGGTTAACAAATGAAAGGAGGTCACAGGTTGATCGAACGGGTTTCTAATTTCCCAACCGTCCAAATAGTTATTTACATCGTCGTCTAACGAAATCTTGTTCTTTTCAACTTGTTGAAGCAAACTGATGCTAGTAAATAGCTTCCCAACCGAACCTATTTGAAAAAGCGTTTTCTCTGGATCAACCACTATTTTCTTATCGTAATCGCTGTATCCATAGCCTTTGAGCAAGTAGATACTGTCCGATGAAGCAATACCCAATACCAGGCCCGGAACTTTTACGTTTTTTACGCCTGCAATACAGACAGAATCTGAATATTGCACCAATTTTTCAATAGCAACTTGAGCGTTGAGGTATCCACTAATAAAAATAGCAAGTGCAATAAAGATCCGTTTCATTTTATTGTTTTTTGGAATTCAACCGAAAATACAGGGAACCCGCATTAAATGGTGAAACAATCGAAGGAAAGAATACCAGAATTATCATTCTGGTGAAATTTAAGCTCTGAATTCCTTTGGAGTTCTTCCCTTTATTTTTTTGAAATTGGCATTGAAAGAAGAAACCGTATTAAATCCGGCCATTTCACCAATGGCTTTGATGGTGAGATTTTTGGTGTCATGACTTTCCAATAAGTGAACCGCTTCTTCAACTCTATACTTGTTGATCAACTCGTTAAAATTGGTTTTCATATACTGATTGATCGTCTGAGAAACACTATGCTTTTGGAGGTCGCATAAACCGGACAGTTCTTCCAGGCTCATTTTCGGATTTAAATAAACTTTTTCAGCAGTAATGATTTCCACAATTCGGTTCGCATATTCGGCTAACTGCGAACTGTCGGTAACGGTGATGGGTTTTATGGGTTGCGGATTTCTAAGTTGAAGAAAGACGAGATAGATCGCTACCATGCTCAGTAATAGGGAATCGATGACCCCGCTCATAAGATCGAATTTAAAAAAGTAGCGGTAGATATCGATCAGGATAAAAAGTGTAAAAATGGAAAGAATGATATAGATGGATCGAGAAAGCTTTCGTTTTAACTGAAGTCGATGGGTTTTTCTAATAAGCCAAAGGCTCGCGACTAAATACCCGGACTGATGCACCCTACGAAGTCCCCCGATCAACATCGAATCGAATGTTAACGCCTCGTACATTCCGTCCAGATAGTCAATCTTATCCATTTGGGAGCTCACATACAATGGAACAAAATAGAGGATCACCCCAATAAAAGGAATAAGATGTAAAAAAGAGACCTTCCTCCATTTATAACTAGGATGGATATGCGAATAGATCAAAAAATAGATACACGGACCAATAAGAAACACCAAAGGTGTATTGAGCCTTAAAAGAAAGGGGACATTATAGAAATAATGCGAACTGTAGAGCCAGCCAAAAAAGAGTTCCACCGTGATAATGATAATGAGTAGTATAGAGACAACCTCAGAGAGCAGTGCCAATTGCGGTTTGCTCAATCTTTTGATAAGCAGTATCAGGGAAAAACTTAATCCAACGATAATAAATACAGAAAAATTCACTTTGCTTTAGAACAAGGGTTATCCGGTTTAGAAGATGGTCGTCGTGTAATGTACCAAATATAAAAGACAGAATTTAATTTTGCGAACTGCTAATTTGAAAAACTGGAATTCGAATATAATTTTCTTAGAGTTGCGGAATTTGGCCTAAACCATTTCTCCCTCCAATATTTTAAATAATCTCGAAAAATCGATACATTTACTTTTCTCCCCGATAAATATTGAAAAAAAATTAATTGTTTAGAAATGATTTTTATACTCGTATCTATCTGAATAGGTTGGATATGGGTGTAAAATGCATCGTTATAAACTAGTTAGGCAATATTTTAAATGAACCTCGATAAACTGTTAGAATATACTGAAAACATTAAAGAAGAAATCGGAGAATTAAAACTTCATTCTGATGATGTTCGACATAGTTTTTTCGGACTGTACTATTCGAGCATATACGATTACTACATTGGAAAAGTATCTTATGTATTGGCTGAATTCATTGGAAATGGGGATGTTCAATTTAAAGAAAGTTTATACCCTTTTAAAAACCATGTGCTAAGATTATTTGAAATTCAAGACTTGGAGTTATTGTCAAGAGGTTATCATGGGAATTTAAATAGAAATGTAATTTTTGGAGTTTGGACATCATTTGAGTTATCAGTCTCATTACTTTTTGAGCATTATGTAACTCAAGACGATTTAGAAAAAATAATTGATAATATTAATTCTAGGTTGATTAAAGCAATTGAACATTTAGAAGAGAAAGAAAAAAGTATTATTACTGATAGTTTGAGAAAATCAGCATTTATCCCCTTAGTTAGAAAGTTTAACTTCATCGTTAAAAGATTCTCTAATTGTTACATGGGTAATTTAAAAGAAGATAGGGAATTTCTGAATTTTGCTGTAAAACTTAGAAATTGTATGATTCACTCAAATGGCATTTATCATGGAAAGTCTTATTACTATAAATTCGGAGAAGAGGAATTTAAGTTTACT
Source organism: Bacteroidota bacterium (assembly GCA_039028295.1). Lineage (GTDB taxonomy): Bacteria > Bacteroidota > Bacteroidia > Flavobacteriales > Flavobacteriaceae > Aureisphaera. Next base: position 519 of record JBCCIJ010000032.1, on the reverse strand, counting down.
GATAAACAAATGTTTGAACAAAGAGGACCAAACAATCGAGATGTTTATCTTGATATTGCGATCAGAATAAAATCAATCTTCAAGAATTTGATGAATTGCACCAAGGATATTGAGTATATTGAATACCCAAATGACGGACAAAACATTGCCTAACAACGTATATAGCACATTGCCAAAATTTGGCTAACTTTAAATTCTCCCCTACTAATAAATCTCAGTTTCGACTGAATAATATAAAATCATTAATATGGCAACGTACCATATACAATACCGTTGTATCTTTCTATTGTGTTGGACACTTCCCGTTTTGCTGATAAGCCAGGATCAAAATCTGCTATATCAAGACCTTGAATTTAGAAATGTTGGTCCCACCCGCGGTGGACGATCTACCACTGTAACCGGCGTAATCGGACAATCCAATGTTTTTTACATGGGCGCCACCGGCGGAGGTCTTTGGAAGACCAATGATTTTGGTCAATCCTGGAAAAATGTTTCTGATGGCTCTTAAGTGGTTTTGAC
>JBCCIJ010000031.1:0-52030 GCA_039028295.1 Bacteroidota bacterium | reverse complement strand
GTATAAAAATAATAGCGGTTATGGTGCTTAAAGAAAAGATAAATAATAAAATAGAGGACAGTTATAAACCGAAAAGTTAGTTCGTAAAAATCCGCTACTATTCTTATACGTTACCGTTGTGTTTCATACTACCAACCGCATATTTTAGCACTTTCGGTTTTTGCCTATGCACAATTCCAACGCTCTAAAAACCAAAAGAGCTATAATTTCCCAACGCTTTTGACAATATTCTGAAAATTATGATTAGATTTGACCTAAATAAGTCAAGTCTAAAATTGGTAAAATGACACTCGGACAAAAAATTAAAGAACTTCGTGAAAGTTCTGGAATGTTTCAAAGGGAATTAGCTTCAAAACTTGAAATTGGAGATGGATTTTTAAGTAAAGTTGAGAGCAATCAAAAGACTTTGAAAAGAGAGCATCTTCTAACCGTGAGCAAAATATTTAATTATCCGTTTTCGGAATTAAATGCTTTATGGATTGGAACTAAGCTCTATGAAATAGTTAAAGACGAACAAGAAGGGTTTAATGCCTTGAAAGTAGCAGAGCAACAATTATCATACGAAAAAACAGAAAATGCCAGAAACTAAAGAATATAACATAATCGATGAAACTTCTACGATTGTGGAGGATGGACAAATCAACATTTACGGAGAAGAAGAGCCTGATATTATCAAAAAAAGTATTTGGGACACTTCAATAAAAGTAGAGGAAAACGGATATTACTGGAACAAAGAACCGATATTCAAAAAAGGAAATAACATTAATACCGAAAAGCCAATTGTTACAGAATTATTCTGTGGATGTGGTGGAACTTCTTTGGGTTTTGAAATGGCAGGCTTTGAAACTATACTTGGTTGTGACATTCATACACCATCTATTCAAACATTTCAAGCAAATCATCCAAATTGCTCTACAATAACTGGAGATATTAAAAAAGTCAATCCAGAAGTAATAAAGGAGCTGCTTAATGGAAGACAACTTGATGTGCTAATTGGAGGTATTCCTTGTCAGGGTTTTTCTTTAAATAATAGAAAGAGACACGAGAATGACGACAGGAACTTTATGTACAAAGAATTCGCTCGTTTTGTGGAGGTTTTACAACCAAAAGTTGTGGTTTTGGAAAATGTTTCTGGAATGAAAAGTACTGGAAGTTTTGTTTCTGATATAGAAACGCATTTAAGCGAAATTGGGAAAATGGAAGTAAAAAGCAAACTTCTTTATGCGCCTGATTATGGTGTTCCGCAAAAAAGAACAAGACTTGTATTTGTTGGAATTAGAGACAAAGTATTTGACTTTAAAGATATAATTAAAACACACGGACCTGAAACTGTAAGAGAGTATGTTACAATTAAAGATGCAATTGGAGACTTGCCAACCTTGAATACCAAAGAGACAAAAACTAAATATCAGAAAAAACCTTTTAGCGATTTTCAACAACTGATGAGATTAAATACTAATGGAACCGTAACTGGACATACAGCACCTAATCATCCGTTAGCTACTGTAGAAAAAATTAAAAACACGAAACCTGGCGAACCTATGTATGATAGGTTTAAACAACGTATTCGTTTAGCTTGGGACATATTGAGTCCAACACAAGTTTCTGGAGGTATAAGACCTCAATTTCAACTTGGTCATCCAAAAGACAATCGTGGTTTGACAATAAGGGAAAGATGTAGAATACAAAGTTTTCCAGACGATTTTGTTGTCAAAGGTGGAACTGTACAAGCAAGAGTACAAACAGGTAATGCGGTACCACCATTATTGGCAAAGGCAGTAGCAATTGCAATCAAAAAATATTTATGATAAGTTATAGAATTTGGTATAGTACAGAAGGATTCGCGGATTATATAATTGACAAGACGATTCTAAAAGGTAGAAAATGTGAAAAGAGACTATTATTTGAAAGTGATGCAAAAACAAATCATTTCCATACGATTCCCGACCACATTAAAAAAATACTTTACCTCGATGCACACGATTTAATAATTGAGGTTATTACTTCAAAAGGTTTTGAACCCATTGTATCAATTGAAGAAAGTAAGGAAGCTGGAACTGGTCATAATTCGTTCCAAAGGTTCGCACGACTTGCTGCCTCAGTTGAAAATGCTGTGCCAACAATTTATATTTATCCTGAAGCTACTATTATATCTAGAGATAGTGGAACAAAAAAAACTTGGGACAAAATAAATCCAAATATCTTTAGAGCAATGGAGGAAATTAATGTAACACATAAAATTCCTGCTTTACTCTTTTATTATCCTACATTCTTCAAAAGTCAACCCGACCCATATAAAGCACCATCTAAGGATAATGGAAGAAAGGAAGAGAAAACCATTAAATATGCTGGTTGTCCAGACTCTTCAGACATAGAGATGAAAAAGATGTTTGAAGTCATCAATAAGATTATTGAAAAAGTAGAAAAAGTTGGAGCTATTGATGCAAGGGATAATTTACAATCAGAACGTATTATTCGAGACAGAATAAAATGGATGGCAAATGAATATACAATTAAAAAGAATCCTAAAAAGGAGAACTCGCCAATTTCGGCAACTACAATTGTACCTTCAGTAAGCTTAATAAACTATTTAAAAAAGAAAAGTAGTAAATCAATTAAAATAGGAGAGCTACTTCACAGCAGAAAGGAATCCGTGATTTACCAAATAGATGGCGAATTTAGAGGAGACCCATATCCTGGAGCCTTAGCTGCACTTGATTATATTTTGTGCAGATATGGAAGGTCATTTGAGGAAAGAGATAAGAATTTAATTATTTGTTTTGGCACTCTTGATTATAACGCAACAAAAGGAACAATAAATGTAACGGATAATCCAAAAACAAAAACATCGACTATTAAAGATTTGACAGATAAAGTAAAACAAAGTGAAAAAAGAAATTTATTAAGTTTAGAATTCTCATCACTTAAAAAATCGCAAATACCCAGGTATTATATGCAAATGCGTTATGGTTCAACTTTTTCTAAAGTTAAACATATAAGGGTTTATTCATATTTTGCTGATGCAATCATATTTCCTGATGGTGTGTTATGGAGAGACGCATAATGAAAGAAGAAAAAGTTACTAAGAATATCCTTGAATGGCTTTTAGAAAATAATTGGACAATTGTTTGCTATGACTTTCCACAGAGTGGTACAGGTGTGATATTACATCAGAACAATGAATTACATACTACTAAGAATAAGGGAAGTATTATTCCTGATATAATAGCGGTAAAAGATGGAGTTGCATTATTTTTTGAAAATAAGGATAGATTTTATCAACCAGATTTTGAAAAATTATTTGAAATAAAAACTGAGCAAAACTTCACCGATTCTTTAAACAGAATTTTATCGGATTATCCAATAATAAAAATTATTTACGGAATTGGAATATCAGACGTAAAAAAAGAAGTCAGTAAAGCGAAAAATCATTTGGATAAGATTGATTTCTTAATTAGCACAAATGAAAAGAAGGAAATTACAATTCATTATGATGTTAACGGAATATTTACCAACGCTTAAAGCCATACACATTTGCAATTCGCTACAGCCAACGCTAAGCCAAAAATTGCAAAAGAGTATGTCTTTGCCAACGCTACAAAAAGAACGGAAAAAAGTACGAAAACACAACAACGTATAAAAAATAGCGGTAAGATGGTTATGGCGATTGAAATTCCTACTTTTAATAAAACTTAAACTATCTGAAAAGTTAGTATTTTAAAACCCACTACTTTTCATATACAAACCCGTTGGTAGTAATTTATGAAAGTGATTCCCTTTGTCCTACTTTTTGCCGTCCTCACTAGTTGCGGAACGAACAAACTTGGATCAGACAGTACTCTGGAGAATGATCTCGGGTTTAAGAAAAATGAATTTGTCGCTCATTTTAGCAAGCTTCAGAATGATAACCTAATTGGTCTAAAGCCATTGACAATTATTGACGGTGAACCATATGAATATTCCGGATATTTACTAGATGAAGTGAATTACTTTACAGATTTAAAGGTCAAGAAAATAACACACATGAAGATTGAAAAAGCAGTAGGATTATTCGGAAAAAGAGGCAAAGAAGGAGTATTAATGCTAAATACCTATTAATTTAAAAAACTACTGCCAACAACGTATATAATTCATGGCGCAGTTGGTTAAATGAATTGCAATTCCTACTTTTAAAATTCTCCCCACTAAAACAAAAAATATGATTTGTAGCTCCGCCACAAATCATATACATCAACGTTGTACACAATTCTCCAGATTCGAGCGAACAAAATTGAAAAAAAATGACTACTGATAATCAACAACTTAGCGAACACTAGTCAGAATTATGAAAATCAACTATCAGAATAGAATAATTGCATTTGTAGATGTTCTGGGTTTCAAAAACCTTGTCTTTAGCAACTCAAACAAAAAATTGAATCAATATTTCAATGTAATTATCAATGATTTCAAAGTCGATGCAAAGAAATACTCTTTGAAGTACCTATTAATTAGTGACGCAATAGTTGTGTCAGTTAAAAACACAGAGGAAAGCTTTAAAGCAATTGTATCTATATTGTCCAAACTGCAAACAAAGCTCTTATTGCATGGAATATTAATAAGAGGTGGAATTTCATTCGGAGATTTGTATATAAATCGGACTCAGAATATTGTTGTTGGAGCAGGTATGATAAATGCCTATCAACTAGAATCAAAAGCAATTTATCCAAGGATAATTATTGACGGTAGGTTAATTAAATACCACTATAATAATATTACTAATGCAGTACAACTTCTAAATGGCAGAATTAGATTCAAACAACCAAATCCATATAAAAGCGATTTTGCTTATTTAGACTTTGCAAGATTGGCTGTGATCTTTTTTACAATTGGGCAACTGAAAAAAGTAGTAGAATATCTCCGATCTGAGTATTATAACAGCCAAAACGTTTACAAATACGAATGGTTAAGAAACCAAATCATTCTTAGTTTAGATGATCAGATAAGTTATATGGAAGATAAAGATGAATGGTCTTCAAGAGATAGGCGAAGATTAAAATTCTGTTTTGAGATTATTGAAGATCTAAAGAAAATGTAACTGTCTACAACAATGTATAACAAATCATAGCTTCCTATCGGAAGGCTACGATTGTTATACTAACCGTTGTAAACAAGTCAAAATATCAACATGGACAAGGACAAAATTTATAGAGAAGCGATAATCAAAGCTATTCTTAAAGCTTTCCCGATTGGCAGATCTTTTGTTGAATTCCTAGAAGATATTGAAAAACAAGTTTATGATACTCAATTGAAAAATGATTTACATTTAATTGCTCAAGGTCTTATCGCAACTCGTGATGAATCTAGACAAGCTTTTAAATTAATTGAATCCAAATTGGATCCATTAACTGCTCGATTGATTGAAAGCAATGAAGGTGGTTCAATTTTTAAAGATCTTGAGAATATGAAAGTTTACCTTCGGGAAAAAGTCGATAAAGATTTGTCAAACAATATTTTATTTGCTAAACTAAAATATGACGAGTCTGAATCTTTTATTCCGTCAATAAATCAAGATGACTATGCAGAGTTACTTCATTATTTCCCTTCATCTTTTACAGTACCAGCACTAGCCGCTAATTTAGCCGATATCTTGGTAGAGTCTCGAGCTCATAATAGTGTTGGAACAGACTTAGACGATGAAATTATCAAAAAATTAAGGAAGTCGGAAAAGATAATAATGAAGCAAGGTTTGGAGGATCAAGTAAAAGGCTATGAAGTTCTAGGCGCTTTTGGATTACTTTGCAATCAATCTGAATATTATGAAAAATATCTTCAGAAATATAAAATTTATGACCCTTCGAATACAGCTGAGGTCATTCGCAGGACTTCATGGTGGAATCGTGAACATTATCATGGCAATCAGGAAATAATGACCACAGAATATCTTAAAGTACTAGAGAATCCCAATTATAATCAATTAAATCTTTATTCTGCGTACATGCTTGCGACAAATGATTTTGAATATGTTCAAGAGATATTAGAATTATTGAATATAAATGATGATAGCCCACTTTACAATATTCTAAAAAAATTGAAATTAAAGCAATAGGAGAAGACCAGTTTACAACAACGCATATAAAACATCGCTAGAAATTGGCTAACTTTAAACTCTCCCCAGCGAATAAAACTCAGTCTCGACTGAAAAATACGAGTTATAGAATATGCCAAAGTGCCAAACACTAGGCCATTGTAGGTAATTTAAAATTGAAGTACAACCAATTAACGCCATATGGCTGAAATAGAAAAATTTAACTTTGGAAGTGATTCGGTAGCTAAAGCTTATGACTCAATGCTCGTTCCAACATTATTCGAACCATGGGCGAAGAGTCTGATTAAAGAAAATCAACCATGGTCAGGAAATTATGTTTTGGACTTAGCTTGTGGCACAGGTGTTGTAACCAAAGAGCTTGCTAAAAATGTTACCCCAAAAGGAAAAGTAATTGCCTTGGATATCAATGAACAGATGATCGAATTGGCAAAATTAAAATGTTCTGAATGGGCAGATCATGTTGAATACATAGTGGGGTCGGCTGAAGTATTGGAAATTTCTGATAATTCTATAGACAAGGTTATTTGCCAACAAGGGTTTCAATTCTTCCCGAACAAAAAGGTTGTAGCGCAAGAAATTTTTAGAGTATTACAGCCAAAAGGTAAGGCAATCTTTTCCACTTGGTGTCCTGTTTCAGAATGTGAAATTTTTGGTGTTATTTGCAATACACTTGAATCATTAAACCTGAGCAATCTCTCTCAATTGATGCGAGTTCCATTTGATTTTCTAAGCCAAAAAGACCTATTAGAATCATTTAATGGAATTGGGTTTTCTAATATTCATATTTCTAAACAAGAAAAGGCGATGTTTCTCAATGGAGATACCGATAAAGTCATAACTTTCGCTTATTCAACTCCCATTGGCCCAAAGTTAAATGCTCTTAGTCGCGAAGTACAAGCTGAATTTAAGAGTAGACTTATGGATAATGCCAGTAAATTGAAACAAAAGAATGGGATTGTTAGTCAAATGGCATCAAATATTCTTAGCGTCGAGAAGTGATTTTTTGCAAAAAAAAGGAAAACCAAAAACTTTACATAACATAGTGTAAAAATGATAGCTGCTTAAGTAATACAACAAAAAAGTAAACGTAAAACTAAGGTCAGTGCAAAACTGAAGAATTAATGAGTAGAGATCCGCTATTGCTCATATACGAGACCATGGACCACAATTACAAAAACAATAAAAGAAGCATTCAGTAGATGAGAATTGATGTAACAGTAGAGTCATTAACCCAGGAAAGAGTTGGTGCATTTTTTAGTTATCTAAACGACCATATATCGGATAATGGAAAAGACAATGCTCCACTATTTCTACCTATTTCAAAAAATGATCTGACCTTACCAAAGAGCGTTGGGGACAGCTTTAGAAATGGGCAGTCCATTTCACTGGGCCAATTAGGATGGAGGCGTGTTTTTATTGCCATAGATGAAAAGAATCATATCATTGGGCACATCGACCTGAGATCACATACTGAAAACTACACCAGTCACCGGGCCCTAATGGGAATGGGTGTACACCGGGATTACAGAAAAATGGGATTAGGCAGTATGTTAATTGAATCTGTCGTAACATGGGCGAAAAATGATACTAACATTGAACGAATTGACCTATGGGTGCTTTCTGAAAATAGTCCTGCGATAAAATTATATAAGAAGTTGGGGTTTCAAAAAATAGGAACAGTTGAAGATATGTTTAGAATTGATGATGCTTCTCTTAACTATATAATGATGACAAGAAAAATAGAAAGAACGGTCGCTGACAATGACTAATTTCTAAGTAGAATCATAGCCGAGCCCCTTGAACTTTAAATCCAATGCGCATTAATAACCGTATTATTCAACCTTAGAAGGCGTTAAAAACCGGATCGCTTTGGGCAAAACACTTATAGTAGCCGGAGCAAACCCCACATACTCTCCATCGGCTTCAATGCCGCAGGCGTCGTTGCTTTCAATGAATACCTCATTGGCGTTTTGATAGCTCACCTGTGGATGGCTGATCTTAACTCCTTTTTTTAAGTTGCCGTTGTTTTTTAGATAGTCCCAAATGCTTAGATCCCCGAAGATGGCCACTTGAAACTGGCCATCGTTGAGGTTGGCATCGGGCGCGGTGCAGATCCCATTACCATAATAGCGTCCGTTGGCCACGGCCATTTGCAATAATTTGCCTTCCCACTGCCATGTACCGCTGGAACAACTTACTTCTTTTTTTACATAGCTGAAAAAGCCTTTTATGATGTGTTTGAAGTAATTGAAGCCCGGGCCAAGTACGCTGGAGGATGCTTCCAGACTTTGGACCACTTCCGGGCCTAAGCCAACACCAGCTATATTTATGAAATAGCGAGTCTGTTGTGTCTGGTGTATGATGATTTTCCCCAGGTCTATTTGCCGAACGCTATGGGATCGAATGAGTTCCATAAGGTCTTCAATGGCATTCGAGACGCCCACCGTTCTGGCAAAATCATTGGCCGAACCAAAGGGGAGTAACCCTATTGCCGGGTACTCACGGGCCGGGATATTACTTTGCAACAGCCCATTGACCACCTCGTGCAACGTGCCATCACCCCCAATGGCCACCAAATAGTCGCAGCCATTTTCGGCCGCTTCCCTGGCCAATGGGATGGCATGTTTTTCTCTTTGGGTGGAAATGAACTTTACGCTTTCCGCATTCGCCGGTTGGCCAAATTCTTTGAGTTTCGGAAGCACTTTAGCCAAGCGATTGTTCTTGTTATTGACGACAAACACGATTTTCATTCAGGCAAGGTTATTTATGCGCGGGATCCGGATCAATACTTAACTCGCAAATCTCATAATTTCCATTTCTATACGCGGTGATCAGTAGCTTTTTATTGTCCATGGACCAATTGGGTAATGTATCTCCATCATTATTGTAGGTAACTCTTGAAGCATTCTCTCCATTGGCATCCATGATAAAAATTTCAGGTCTGTTGTCCTGCATGGAGGTAACATAGGCAATGCGCTTACCGTCATTGGACCAGGACGGGCAGAAATTGTGTTTGGGCCAATGGGTTAGTCTTTTTTCACCCGAACCGTCCCTGTTTATTTTATAGATCTCATCATCCTCGTTATCGGTTTCATGTCTGGAAAAGAACAAAAGCATTTTGCCGTCGGGGGACCAATTGGGGTAATGGCTTCTGAACGGATTGCTCGTTAACGATTTGACCTTCTTTCCATTTTTACTGATGATCATGATGTTGGAAGTGTCGTCGGATTTTTTACATGAAAAGGCAATTTCTTTCCCATCCGGCGAGAATCTTGCGAAAATGGGTTCTCCATCGAGACCTTCAATATTTACTGGTTTTATTTTCCTGTTACGTAGGGAAAGTACATATAATTGATTGGTGCCACTTCTGTCCGATTCGAATATAATTTTTTTGCCATTGGGATGCCAGCTTGGTCTTCTGTCATCGGCTTCATTGTTGGTGAGTCTTTGTTGATTTTTACCATCGGCATCCATGCTATAGATTTCCCAATTGCCGTCTCTATTCGATTCAAAAATAATATGGGCTCCGTCGGGCGAGTAACTGCCATATCGATCATCCGCCTCATGATGGGTTAGAACTTTTTCTTCTCCATTTTGACTAAAGGCCATGGTGGCCGGAATCAACAATACGATATAAAGGAAGGTGATTTTCATAGGGACTAGATCATTTTGTATATCATTTATGGTGTTCTGTCTTTCAAACACATCATCGTTATGACCATGAATGATAGGGATTTTTAAACAAGCACCACCAAGATAATGATTTTAAAGGCAGTTCGCTCCATTTGGTAATGTTCCCAATTGAAGAATCTAAACTAACGGTCCCCTTTTTTTGTTGCAAGTCCAAAATTTAGTAGATGTAACGAATACTAAAATTCTATCTTACCCCTGATAGCCATGCTGAATAGCAAAACGCACTAACTCTACCGTGGAAGTGGATTCGGTTTTATCACGAAGATTTTTAAGATGGAAATCAACCGTTTTTACAGAGATGAATAATTGTTCGCTTATTTCTTTACGGCTGTATTTGCCCACTATGGCCAAAATTTCCTGTTCTCTTTGCGAAAAACCTTTTTGCCTTGGTTTTGGCGTTGTAATAGGAGCCTGCTTTCTATTTTGTAACTCCTTAAGTAAGGCCTTTGATACGTAACCCGGAAAATAATGGTTCACCTTCATTACTTCTACAATGGCCTCTTTAACAATAGAAGACGTTTCATCTTTTAATAGATAACCATTAGCCCCATTTTGCATCATAAGAACAATCAAACTTTCATCGTAATGCATAGTTAACATGATCACTTTTACTTCCGGATATCGTTCTTTGATCTTTTTTAAAGTTTCAAAACCATCCATTTCTGGCATAGTATAATCTAAAAGTATCACATCGGGTTGGGTGATCTCCAATTGATCCAATATGCCTTGACCGCTATAGGCTTCTATAACAACTTCTATTTCCGGGAAAGTACTCAATACCAGCTTCAGGCCTTCCAGAAATAGCTTTTGGTCATCAACTAGGGCTAACTTAATAGGGTTTTCCATTTGTATTCGTTTCAATGGATGGATTAATTAAGGGTATTTCCATTTTTACCTCTACTCCTTGTTTGGGCGCCGTTTCATAGGTAATTTTACCATTTAAAAAAGCGATTCGACTATCTATACTTTTCAAGCCAAAGCTGGTAAAATCCTTCTTTTCATCATAAGCTTTTCGATCAAAACCCCGACCATCATCACTGTAGTGAATGATCAATTGATCTGATTCAAAATGAAAGTGGAGCGGCACTTTTTCCGCTTCCGAATGCTTAAATGTATTATTGGTAAGTTCTTGTAAAATTCTAAAAATTACCTTTTCACGATTCTTGTTGAAGTGTTGCTCCTTGTTTGCGTAAAAGTCAACTTGTATCTGCTTCAATTCGGTCAGTTTTTCTACCAGCTTCCGGGAGGCCGCCACAACACCCACATGTTCCAGACTTTGCGGAAATAGATCATTTGTTATGGTACGTATTTCTCCAATATTTTCGTTCAAGGTTTGTAAGGCCTTCTTTTTGAAGAGTTCGAACTGTGGTGTGGACAACTGCTGGGTGATATTCGATACGTATATTTTTGTAGCAGATAAGAGCCCTCCTATACTGTCGTGCAAATCGGTTGCAATACGCTCGCGTTCTGCCTCCTGAGCTAATACTCCGGCATTGAGCAAGTCCTTTTGGTAGGCTGCTTCTGCCTGTTGCGCATTCAGTTGTTGTTGAAGCAAACGCCTTTGGTAGATCACAAAGAAAACAATAATGAACGTTGCTAATAAAATCATTCCTATAATTCCAAAAGCAAGCTGGAAGGATAGATTACTCAAGTCTTCGGTCTTACCCATAATGCAATAGCAAAAAAGATGTATAAAAAAATAGTAAAGACGGCGTGAATGCCAAAATAAGTAATCCAAAGCTCTTCATGCGGGGAGATATCTTTACTGAACAAAAATATAAAAAAACTACCTGCATTATAAAATAAGGCGCCAATACTAATCCAAAATAAAGGTAATAGCTCCAGATGCCGGGCTTTCATCTCTTTCAATGTTTTTAAAAAGAAAACCAGAGGATAAAACATGATAATAAAAGCGCTTATGGAACGACTGAGCACATTCAATGTTTGAAGATGTTCGAACCATATGCTGTTAATCGATGCGAAACCACAATAGGCAAAGAGTAGTATATACATTATTTTCCGAGGTATAATCGACCGAAAAATCAAGGTCATCATAACAAAGTTAAAGATGGTATAAATATGTAGAAGGAACAGGTTGGGCGACTCCAAAAAAGCAGCCATGTAATAAGCCAGAAGGCCTATACCTGCTCCTCCCCAAACCAGAATCGTCAAAAGACGATGTTCGGGAATCCGACTCGGATTCTTTATCCCGAACAAGGTCACCAAACAGGGTATTAAGGCTGCAAATGTGGCGATATTCATAAGTAAAATACATAATTCCCTACTCACCTTTATAATTTTAAAAAGTTTGGTAATTTGAAAACAAGACAGTGAATCACGTTCATCCTAACTTTGATCACCGCAAGCAGGAGGACAAGGCCTGGCAAACTCAAAGTAGGCAGGAGCATCGTCAGCCCGTGCTGGTATTTTCGTTGGGTCAATTGGATTGTCATCTAAATGAATGATCATTCGCAGCGGAACGCAATCATTTCCGACCAGTTGTCCAAGATGGATGTATAAATAACTTTTTTTCTTGGTCGTTTTCAGATTTTTTAGATATTCATAAATTGCCTGTGTATCATCTGAATCAAAGGTATAGTACTGAATACGGTTCTTTTCAGAAGAGGTATCCTTATTTGTGTACAACTGTTCGGCAACCCGCCCAATGGGAATTGACTGCCAGTTATTGATCAGATCACAGGCACATTCCGGACTGATATTAATTTGTCCATCGTCACCGCAGTTCTCTATATCTGGACAATCTGCATTATCTTGCCAACCATATAATTGTTCAAAAGCCTGACAAAGGTCGGAGGGGAAAGCGCTTAGCGGGTAATAATAATTTGATGATTCCCCTTCTGAAACCAGCGATAAAAGAGCGGTAAAGTTGGCCTGTCCCGCGACTGCCACCGGATTATCTTCCGAACCGACCAGGGCCATACTAACTTGCAAAGTGGCCGCATTTGTTGCTTGAGCCGTTTCTAGCCTTTGATAAAGCCCTTCTATCTGTTTATCATCTAATTTTAGGGAAACGACTTTCTTTTCTTGTTCCTCTACGCCATTGAAAAAGAAACCGGTAGCCAGTTCCGTCGTTTCAATGGCGGAGAAAAACTCCATATGAGCTTTGCCTTTGGTACTGCTGAGAGAGTCGGGCAAAATAGTGGTAATTGAAGTTTTTTCCGGAGCGGTCTTTTCTTTTGACACTGTTTGACCTGGGTCCTTGCATGAGGTCCAGCATAGACTAAGTAATACCAGACAGCTAAGGAGCATTGTTAATTGTTTTTTTGGTGGTAAAATCATGAGTATTTGTTTTTGATGAAAAATATACCTCAAGTTTAAAGAATTTCTTTCGTATGTAAAACCCAGTTTTTGAATTCTAGGAGTAAGCCTAGGGGGGATATCTAATTATCCTAGGTAAAGTACTAGTTTTTTTAAAAACTAGTAGTCCTTTTCTTTTTCTTTTTCTTTTTCTCCTTCAATTTTACCATCGTATTAGACAAGCATCGTGTACCAAAGATTGTTGATTATCCTTTCTCCTACTGTTGAAAAGGAGTAGGCTTAACAAATGCTTCTGATGCCTATAAAATAAAATCAAGTAACACTAAACAAATTAAATATGAAAACTACTAAAACAATTTTATTACTGTTAATTATTGCGATTAGCTCGCAATTTACAATTGCCCAAGAAAAATTTCCTATGAATGAAAACATATCATTTCGTTCGGTAAACTATCCTGACAAATTTATTAGACATAGAAATTTTCTTGCAGACTTAACGAATATCTCAAGTGAGCTGGACAAAAAAGATGCTTCTTTTAAAGTGGTGGCTGCCTTAAACGGAAAAGACGGATATGTTTCTTTCGAATCGACAAACTACCCGGGTTATTATCTAAGGCATCAAGGGTATAGATTAAAACTTCAAAAAAAGGAATCCGCTTCCTTATATTCAAATGATGCGAGCTTTAAACCAGTTGCAGGTTTAAACGGAGAGGGTCATTCTTTTGAGAGTGCCAACTTTCCCGGATATTATTTAAGACACCAAGGCTTTCAGTTAAAGCTTCATAAAAAAGAGACTTCAGCATTGTATAAAAAAGATGCCACCTTCTTATTGGATATTGCATTTACAGATGTAAGCAGTGGATATTATCGCTTAAAGAACATGTTTAGAGGAGAAGGGGAATGCTTAGAAGGTAACCAGGCTAGTAGTTCTTATAAAGGAGGTGCCGCGTTCATGGATAAGGTTCAGAATGTAAGTGGACAGCTATGGAAATTTGAATTACAAAAAAATGGATTCTATCGTCTAAAAACGCAGTTTAGAGGAGCAGGTGAAAGTCTTGAAAGCAATCAGTTTAATGGTAAAGTTAAAGGTGGTGCTGCATTTATGGATAAAGTTCAGAATGTAACCGGACAATATTGGAGGTTTGCTCCTGTAGGAAATGGATATTATCGCTTAAAATCGAAGTTTCGAGGAGAAGGGGAATGTTTAGAAGGAAATCAATCCAGTAGTGCCACCAAAGGAGGTGCAGCATTTATGGACAAAGTACAGAATGTGAGTGGACAATTGTGGAAACTTGAATTAGCTAAGTAACTTATTACCTTTAAGAATCGGCCACGGTGACTATTTTGGTAGCACCGTGGTTTTTTTTGCCCGAATGTGCCGTATGGCATGGGTGAGATGTTGTTGGCCAGTTGTATGAGTGTTTGAATACCATGGCGTAATGTGTGAACAAGAATCGTCGGACTAGCTACTTCGACAAGCTCAGCACAAGTTTTTTGGTTTTTTTGGAAACCGTGCTCCGTCATAGCGACTACGCGGCGACGCAGTGGAAAAAGAGCGTAATGAAACGAATACTTTAGCCTGAAAAGGATACAAAGAGCCCGAACTGCGTTAGGGATAGTAGCATGCTACCCTGTAGCGCGGATAGCCCGACCCGTTTAGGGGAACGCCCCAATTCGACAGGTGTCACATTGAGTTTATCGAAATGCCAAGTGACCGCCACCAATGCCAATCAATTCATAAAAGTAAAAGAGTATCACTGCATTTGTTACCTTATCCTTATTTACTTAAGATCGAAGGCACTTTTAAGGTATCCCAGCCCTTTTCCCGAAGAATCATTTAGTTGGGTATGGATGAAATTGAACATATCAGTGTAACCCGTAAATTTACTATCCGTAGGAACCGTTCCGGCGTTAGGGGCCACACAGGTAAAAGAATGTAATGTTCCAGTGGAATTGGCAGTTATATTAAAATTCGGATTTTCCACTGTGGTGACTTCATATTTAGTATAAATGAGTTCCATGTTGCCGTCATTGGCCTTCCAGGTATGAGAGGTTCCGGTTAATGCTCCTTCTTCAAAGATTTGTATTTTAGGGATATACACGCAGCCTGCCAGATCATTGGTAATACCACAACCTTCTACACAGAATTTATTCGAACTATCACCACATAGGCCTTTGCCAAAGAGGTTAGCGATATCCGGCCCCACAGCTGCCCCACTGCCAGCAGAGAAGCTACTGGTCACATTATCGAAGGCTACGATGTTAAAGCCATCTGCGGAACCGTTCAGCTGTAAGTACTTTACAATTTGGGCCACGCCCGAATTATCTACAGGGCCACCATCGGCAATTCGAACTATTTTTTCACTAGCCAATGTTTCGACCGTCAATTTCTCGGTGTCGGCGAGTTTTACAGACCCATCCAATGAAAAACTAGGAGCGAGCAGCCTATTTTCATAAGCATCACCCCATGACCAGGTGTTGTAGGCTCTAACATAGGAGAGAAAACCGAGTGCCGCACTGGAAGCCGAAGCCGCATGTACCGCTAACACGTTATCATTGTCCGTTGGATTGGAGATGGGAATCGTTTTACTATCAGGGTCATCGTCTAAGATGGCCTCTGAATATCCTACATTATAAAACCCTCCTCCTTCTAGTACTGGTAAAAAGGACGGAGCCGCATCCTTAGAAGCCGTGGGTAATCCAGAAAATATAACCGGAGTGACCTCACTTAATTTTCCAGGGTCATTAGCGCAGGTAGCGGCCATTCGGAACGTGCCTAGATCGGGCGTAGCCGGATTGAGGCATGCCTGATAATATTGATACTTATGGCGTTTATCGTCCAATAAATCCTTACCGTAGGCGTTAAGCAGTACATTAGAAGTGAGCATGCTTCCGGCGGCCAAAAGGGTTTTATCATTGGCCCAGGTCTGTCGCGGCCCTTTTAAGGTCGTGGTTCCCAAGGGGTATCCTTCATAGATGATTTTTTCGACTATAGATGCCCAATCTCCGGAATCATTATCGTTTTTGTCCAGAACACAGAGTGTATATGCATACCAGTAATCCCAAGCCTTATCGCAGCCAGAAGTATTTACAAAGAGGTCGTGTTGCTTACCCAACCACCCGGTTTTTGGCCACTCTACTATGGCATTACCGGCTTCAATATCCGTTACGAAGTTATTAGATAAGGCCAGCATAGTACTAAACCAGGTGCCACCAGAATTGGATCCTATGACCCCTACCTGGCCGAAGGCATCTTCCAAACTCAGCTTACCATTCTGCAATAGGGAAATCACCCAAGCAGAGTGCCCGGTATGAGCGCGCCAACCACCACCCGCAAAAGCGACATGTACATTTTTTTGGGAGGGCTCGATGACCACAGCCGCTTCGAGTACTTCTTTACTTTCTCCTTCTGTTTTTTTTGTTTCATCACATCCTAGGGTTACCATTAAAATAAGCAGGATGCATAGTGCCGAAATTGGGCCTGTTGAAAATGGTTTGAATTTCATGAGAATCTGTTTTTATGGTTTTGATGCGTATTTTACTTCTACCGTCATAGACAGGGTCGTTCTGTAACTTTCCGCATATCTCAATAGCAACCGCAAAAAAACCCCTACCGCTTACCTAAACAATAAGCCGTGGGGAGCAGTCTGAAATATAGTGAATATTTTTGGAAGAGGGAAGACGCAGCTGGAAAATTGGGACGGGAAACCCGGCGATATAACCCTTGCCGGTGCTTGCTTTCAAAGGGCTTGCTGCGAATTGGGCAAAACACCCTAAAGGTGATGACAAGAATATTTTACCTTCTGGTTTTGTAAGGGCAATTCACTAATTATTGGTAGTCTAAGTCATCCTAAATTTGAACATAAAAAAAGCCCGCAACTAATTGCGGGCTTTTGGTTTTGGCGGTTTATTAAAAGCTATTCTATAATGAGCTTTTTGGTAAACTTCTTGTTTTGGTCGGTTTCTATTTCTAATAAGTAAACGCCATTGGCAAGATCCGATACATCAATATTTATGTATCGCTCCTGATGCGCATCAATTCTTTTTAATTGTTGCCCAGCAATACTACGAATGGCAATGGATTGAATGTTATGATCCAAACTGGAAACTTCAACCGAACTTCGCGCAGGGTTTGGAGATAGGTAAATATCACCCAGTCCTTGTTGGACTGCGTCACGTCTGGGGCCTCCTTCGCCATTGGCATAGGTTCCTAGCCAAGAAAGAATACGTTGTTTGTCTTCTTCCGATATTTCAACTCTTTCTCCTCCTTCGCTTTGTGGTGCTAAGAAGTTGAAAATTAGTTGATAGGTAAAGCCATATTCTACACAATCTTCACAACAGGAAGGTGTGTACATACCTACAAAGTAAAGGGTGTTTGGTGCAAAAGGATAAGGCACAAAATTGGTGGTTAGATTCCACGGTGTAGCACCCGATGTACCTGGGTTCCATAGGCTATAGCCTGTATCATTACCCCACCCGTATGGTGCGGACCAATCAAAAGTTACCACCCCTCCAGAATAGGTGTCAACGGTAATTACATACCAGTACCAGGGTTCTTCGCAAATTTCCGGATCGAAAGGCAGTACATCATCTGCCGTAGAAATGGTATTAATGGATCCTGTTACTTGCTGAGGATTTCCTTGATGTTGCACCGTAATGCTTAGGTTTGGGTCTGCTAATTCTTGGACAGAGATGTCATCAATAGCCAGGTCATTTCCATCCCCATTTCCGTCTTCGTCCAGGTTGATACGAATGTCTACCGTCTGAGCACCTCTAAAACAGAAGCTTTCTGTTTGCCATGCACATGGATCGCTAGGGTCAACATTGATCACTGCATTATGAGTATATCCATTGGAGGTCACAATGGAAATTGTTGGCAAAATGTCGAAAGTACACTGCGGCATGTTTTTAAAGTTCGCGCAGAAACGATATTCTTTTTCTGGATCAAGACCGCTAAGTGTTTGTCCCCAAATACCGCTTTGTGTACCTGCAGACTGTTGGGTTCTACCATTAACTAACAAATACATATCGTTGTTGGCATAAGTCACTGGGTCTTCACAGAAAGAGTGATCGGTAACATTGGCACCAAAGTTGGCCGCTGTATTGGTCACATCATACTGACCTGGGAAGGTTGCCGGATCTTGAGTATAACTACTATTAAATCCTGTATTTCCAAATTCGAAATTACCATTGGTTACCAGATTTTCTTCTTCATCACAACAATACGCACCCTCATTGGTAGGTTCTGGATCACCAATGTCGCTATCGCAAATTTCTGATATACAAATATTATCGATGCCCCATAGTTCATTACCACTGGCAACGTCTACATAAAATGACACAGAGCGAACCCCTGTAATTAAAGTGTCCCAGTCTGCCGCTGAACCTGTATTGATCACCCATTGTCCGTCGGCGTTACTAGGGAGGTTGCCTCCACTGCTTAACTCAATAGGAGCGCAAGTTCGCTGCCATCCCAAGGCTACGTCAATAGGCTGACTGATAACGAAAGTGGCCGTAAGTGTGGAGTTTCCGGGGTTAGTTCCATCATGGATCCGTAAGCTATTATAGCCCGTTATGGTTCCGGTTTGAATGTGAAAGGCTCTTAGGTCATAGCAAAAGCATCCTTCTCCCTGTGGAACCATGGAGATCCAATCTCCGGAATAATCTACGTCGTTAAAAGCGTAAGTACCTCCATTTCCACAACCTCCATCATCCAAATAGAGGTAATAATCACCAGCACCGTTTTGGCTGTTGGTATCCCGGTAGCTAATACCGTCAATATTTCTTCCTCCCCAATTATTCACCAGACCCGAATGATAGATAGCGTCACAGGCTGTCCCTACTGGAGTAGTGTTTGAGAATTGATTAAAAGTTTCGCAAAACTGTGCCTGAGAAGACCAGGATGCCAGCAAGAAGCAGCATACTAACGAAATGTGAAACAAGTAGTGTTTTTGTTTTTTCATCATATTAAATTAAGTTGGTTGGTTACAATTTAGGTCGATCCTAAAACCTAAAATTAGGTTGTAATTCCCTCAGTATGTGACTTAAACCGCTTACTATTGGTAATGTTTTCACTTGCTTTTTAAAATAGGAGCGGTATAATAAGTGCTGGCGCGATGCGGTATGGGAACTTTTCCGAAAAACCCCCTAAAAAAAACAGGAAATCGGTATCTTGAACGTTTAATTTTAATAGTGACCTAAACTCAAGATGGAACTTAGTGCCATTCCTTTTGTTATCAATATTTTTGTTGGCCTGGTCCTTATGGCTGTGATGCTCCTTCAAGGAAGGAGGAGTCGTGGAGCCAATGGTTATTTGATCGCTCTTATCACGATTGTTTTAGGGTATCAATTCAAAGCTGTGATTGTCTTACAGGGATATTACACTTCGTTTCCTCATTTCATTAAATTGTTTTTACCCCTTCACTTTTTGATTGGTCCTTTGTTTTATTTTTATATAAAACAATCCCTTTCTGCAAGGAAGAACGAGAGCTTTGAACTTAAAACACTACTTCATTATGTCCCATTTTTGGTCGTTTTTTTAGTTTTTCTGCCGTTTTATTTAAAATCTGGGACGGAGAAACTAGCCCTGCATAATGCCCCGGATCCAACCAGTTTCTCTATTGCTACCGACACTATATTTGTCTATATTCCGTTACTTGTTTCCTTAGGGTTTTATAGCCTTCGATCCATCCGGTTTATAAATAACTTGAAGGATAGGAGGGATGACAGGACCAACCTGCGGGCTGGAAATAAGATCAAAGGTTTGTTGAATTACTCCTATGCCTTTCTGCTTTTTGTGGCTTTATTCTTTGGATGTCAATTGGTTTTTATTTTTACGGACTATAGACAATTCTACGTTATGTTGGCGACTGTTTTCGCTTCGTCCATCTTCGTACATTTTTTATCGTTTTGGGCGCTCAAAGAATCTGTGGTGATCGCTTCTCATCCAACGCTGAAAAACGACACCACTATCGATGACGCAAAATACAAGGAGGTGAAGGCTGAGGTGCTTAGGTTGATGGAGGTGGATCACATCTATCTGGATAGTAATATGACCGCCGTTAAAATGGCTGAACTTTTGGCGATCAATGCAAATTACCTGTCTCAGATCGTGAACCGAGAGTTTCAATGCAATCTTTCTTTTTTACTGAATTCGTATCGGGTTTCTCGTGCTCAAAAAATGCTTCAAGATGACGCTTACGGCAATTTAAATTTCTCAGGAATTGCCAGTGAAGCTGGATTCAATTCAGCCAACTCGTTTACTCGGGTGTTTAAGCAACATACTGGTGAAACGCCGTCTCAATTCAAAAAAAGCAAAAAAGAGATGGTTTAATACCACGATGGATCTAAGCAAGAATATCACACAATGTATAAATTGAATGATATTGGTACTCTTTTCGATGAAACATCCTCTTTACCTTTCCGTCTCATGGTAAACAGCCGAATCGCTTAGTGATAAATTCTTCATTTGCTTCGACTTAAAAGATACCTAAATGACTAAAAAGAGAAAGAAGAGAATCCTTATCGTAACACTATTTTCAGTGATATGCATTACCATAGCAGGCTACGGCTTATACGATACGGTTTTTGTATCGGACATCCCCATCACGCAACCCAATGTGAATACCAAAGAACTGCACGCCTTAGAAATTAAAGAGGACACCTTAAAAGATTACCTGAAAAACCCACTTGCCGTTGTTGATTTTGGAAAGTTTGTTGTTAAAGAAGATAGGTCGAGCGAAACTTCCAATAAGATTGAATTGTACTTTGAAAGAATAAAGACCACTTCTAAAAACCCTTTAGCCCCTATTTTTTTTCTGGCTGGCGGACCTGGCTCGGCAGGTACTGATGTAGGACGTACCGAGTATTTTTTCCTTTTCAGGGAATTGAGCAAATATGCGGATGTTATTTTATTGGATCAACGCGGCACGGGAAGTTCTATCCCAAATCTGCATTGCCGAAATTTCCTGGATACACCCACGGATATCACGAAAAATGTTCAAGAACAAATTTTAAAAGACCTCGTAAAAAAATGTGCTGAGTGCGCGGATGAATTTACGAAAGTTGGCATTCAGCTAAAATCATATAACTCCTTGGAAAGCGCATTCGATATAGATGAATTGCGGGAGGCTTTAGACTATGAGTCGATCGTTCTGTATGGCTATAGCTATGGGACCGAATTGGCTCAGATGTATATAAAAAACTTCGGACAGCATGTGGAAAAGGCCATTTTTGCCGGCTCTCTGGGACCAGATCATGGTGTAAAACTTCCTTCAGAAGTGGAACGTTCGTATCAAATATTGGATTCACTGGTGCAGCAGGATGTTAAGCTGAGAAAAGTGATCCCTAGCTTTAGCAATCTCATGAGACGAGTTCATGAGGACACTAAAAGTGAATCAAAACCCATTGCAATGGATGTGTTAGCCGAGATCGATGAAGACGATAGTATGATCGAAAAAATTGCCATTAACGCTGCATCTACTTTTAAATCTTCCTGGGAAATGACTTTGACCTTCGACCACTTTCAAATGATGATGGCTGACAAGATAGGGCAGGACCGAAGTTTACATGAACTACCTGCTTTTTACCACAAGTTGGATCAAGGAGATTTTAGCCAAGTCGCTCACGATTTAAAAGATTTCCGTGGAAGGAGAATGCCCAATGCCATCTTCTTTACGGTGAATGGTGCCTCGCGATATTCCAGCGACCGTTGGGAGCAGTCCGTTCTGGAATCGGATACCACCTTTTTTTCTCACTTCGGAATATCTTATGGTAGGTTCCCGGAGGTATATGAGGCTTTTGGTATTCCGGTTATTGATGGGTTGAACCATCCGGTGGCGAGTGACCATAAGGTGCTATTCATAGACGGAACTCTGGATGGACGAACTCCAGCGCAACAGACCGAAGCATTGTTATTGCGATTCCCAAATCATAGTAGAATTACCATAGAAAATGTTGGTCATAACCGGCTTTTAAATAACGAGGTGATGAAGCAAATGATGTTGTTTTTAAAAGATTCGGTTGTGGAGCATTTAAAAATCCATCGCCCCATGGAGTTTAAGGCGCCTATTCCCTACCAATATGCCCTCAAAGATACCCTTTTGAGTACGCTTCGGAATACTTCAGTAACTGAAGCCGTTACCTTATACCAAAACCTATGGGCCACTTTTGGAAGTAGCGAAGACTATGATTTCGACTTTAGTGCAAATACAATTGATGCAATTTTTGACGATTTGATGGAAGAAAAAAGATACGCTGAAGCCGTTCAATGGTTGAAGAGGCTTATTGAGATTGTACCCGAAAGTGCCTTGCTTTATCGAGATTTAGGTGAGGTTTATATAACGCAGAAGGAACACTCTCGTGCGCGGCCTTATTTAACGAGAGCATTGGAAATGGATTTTTTCGATCCTAAAACTCAGGCGTTGTTCGAATTGATAAACAAAAAGACGAAATGATCTCTATTCAAAATCTATTTTTGGATTACCGTAAGGCCAAGCAGAGGATACTTTTAATTAGGGTCCGGCAGCAGCTCCTGAGGTAATCTCCATATCTACTTCAATATCCCCGCTTTTGGAATTTTTATTCGCTGGAATTCCCCAGAGCGTGGACAGCAATGTATTCCCATCCACATCAAGAACTTCCACTGTGATATCTCCAGCACAATTGGTGGTATCGTCAAACAGTGAATTGGGAAGCGTGTTAAAGGTATGAGAACCTCCACCCGGAATAAGTTGATCGCTGGTAAGAACAAGATTAGCACCGAATAAAAGTCCCAGACTTACCTCTTTGTCAAAATTAATATGGGGTAAGTCGAAAATTTGCCCCGGAAAAATAAGATTGCCTCCATTGCGAGCTTTACCAGGATTTGCGTCATGAATGTCACGCCAAAATTTTCCATGCCCATAGGTACTTTCTGCTATACCCCACAATGTGTCACCTTTTACAACCGTGTGTGTGCCGCCTCCTTTAGGGAGGATTTTGACGGTTACGGCTACCTGTCCATACCCGCCAGTATCTCCTTTAGCTTTAATAGCATTGGCACGTGCAAGGTAGAGGGGTGCCCCATCTCCGTAGGCATCTCCCTCACGACTAGGTCGAGCATTTAATGCGTTGAATACTCGTTGCCCTTCTCGTTCGGCGGCAGGCAACAAAGTGCTTATGATTTCACCAGCTGAAGTTGGTTTTTGCTTGTTAAGGTCGTCCTGAATAGCTGTTAATCGCTTTGGTCCATAGTCCAATTGTCTTTGATCGACCGCATGAAAAAGCTCATGTCGAATGGTTAGATCCTCTGCCCAGAACTTAGTTCTGGGTGGGCGTCCGTTGTCACTACCCATGTCGGGTGTTAAATCACTTGCAGCTAATTGGTAGTTGCAAGCCTTTAGGTCCGGATCGTTCTGATTTTGGATATCCACCTGTCCGCCTGGCCCCGTACCGCTCCGAGCCTCCCATTCAATTTCTAGTTCTAAATCACCCGTAACCGTGTACACCCCACTATTAAATAGAGTGCCGAAACTTGGAGATACAACGACATTGGTCACGCTAGCGGAGGAATTCGTTACTCCAAATTCGGTGCCACTAGGAGCAGGCCCTCCGCGATTAACCGTAGGAACATAATTAAGAGAAGTGCTTACGCTATTGTCCATATTGGAATGCATGTCGTCCTCAGTTGTTTTGATGCGACCTTTGCGAATGGGAGCTTCCTTTTCCTGTCCATTTTCTTTTTCTGAATCTGTCGATGGTGCCTTTTGAATGTATTGCGTAAAGGGAATTTTTTGGGTTATTTGTTGCCCGCCACCGGATAGGATTTGGTGAGATATTATGGGGGTCCCCACCCGCGAAGAGGGCAATGATATAGTTGCCGGTTTCTTTGGGTTTTGAGCGGGACTCTCTTTTTTAGTTTGAAGTGTTTCGTTAGTTTCATCCGAGGAATCTTCATCTTCTGGAGTATCGGCCTGCTCACCCTCGAATGCCGACTTTTTCATTACCGTTTCGGTTTCCTGTTCCTCTTCCTTTTTATCTATTTTTTCTTCTTGATCACATTGATTGCATTTCATTTGCACCGGTGACGCCATTGGTGATGGGTCATTATTTTCAACAATGTTGTCGGCCATTACGTCTGCCTCCTTTTCGAACTTGTCGTTAGGCTGACCTATATTCAATTTGGGCTGAATGGGTGATTCAGAAAAGAAAGAGGGGCTTTTGTTCTCATTAGAAAAGAAAGAATCCTTATCGTCTCCTTTCTTGAAAAATGGATTTGCGGTATTTCCATTTGTCGTTATACCTCGACTTGCGGCAAAAGCTCTCATCTTTTTATGCGTAATGTGTTGTTTAAAGAATTAAAAATAAGATAGTTGCGGTTAGTTATATAGAGGTAAAAGGCCCTTTTTGAGGGGTGGTTTTTCCCTTTGAACAGGATCATTCAAGTAGCATAGCATTACTTTCCAAGTTCCTTTTGTTGATCTCATTTTTTCTTTTTTTTGGTAATGGCATAGTAACCTTTTTTATACATAAGTCTGTCTAAGGACAATGTGCCTTTTTAATTTAAATCTCCGATGAATTGTTAAATAGGTGTTTTCCTGTTCAATATCAGTCAAAACACTATTACTATTTTATTTTTTTCACTCTAGATTGTACTCTAAAGATTGGGCTTTTATGGTTATTAGAATTTCTAATTGCCTATTTTTCAGCAATTTTGTATAATTAAAGTTTATTAACAAAACACCTTTTATGAAATATGTTCATTCCAAAGTAATGGTTCTAGTACTCCTATTAGCGGTCATTCTTTTTTCTACAGATGCATTGGCCCAACCGTTTACATTAGACGATAATATTAAGCCGGTAAAACTTGAACTTCTTGCTTTTGAAGATGATTCTTTGAATATTGGAAAGGGAAAAATAAATATGACGGAGGTAACTCAAGTAAATGACACCTTGTATTTTTCAGTATATGGGGTGAGTATTTATAGTCCTATTTACGTTGGAATTAATGCAACTGATCCTGATAAACCTCTGGATATTAGCTTACATAAAATGAATTGGATCAATGCAGATCGTAAAGGAAAGACCGATGCGAATGGAGAATGGGAGGATTCATTTAAAACAGAAACCGATTTTGGTATCCGGGTGATCTCAAAAGCAGATTCTACCAATTACGGTCTTATTGTTTGGGCAGGTGATGAAGCAGACTTAGACTTGCCACAGCTTTTCGATCCCGAACCTCAAGAGGAAGGCGGATTATTAGAACTACTAAAGGAGAATATCTTATATATCATTATTGGAATTCTACTGTTGATAATTCTCTATTTTTTTATGAAAAACAAAAAAAAGAAGGCATGAATAGAATAAAACTAAAGTCCATTCTCTTTTTGATAATGTTATCTGCAAGCTCTTTTTGTTGGAGTCAGGGTGGAACTAGAATTGCTCGTCCATATGATATGGTAGACATGATAAGACAAGGTAGAATCAATGAGATAGAGCGCAGTAGGCAAATGATGCCCAGGTCGGCTATGGGGAACCCGGAAACCATACGATCCCGCACTCAAGTAGATCCCACGCTCGTAAGAACCATGGGGCAATTTTATAGATTCATGGATGCAGCGCGAAGTGCGAACGACCTATATCATTCATCCCTCGCGCTAAGTAACGAGGAGTGCACCCCAGATTTCGAGACGAGTGCTTCAAGAATGATGCCTACTGGTTGTTTCGAAGATAATGCCTGTCAAAGCTGTTATCAAAGCGCCATTGCTAATTTAAATGTTATTAGACGAAGTTTGCAACGCCTCAGCTGTATCTATTCTAATACTAAGAAATTCAATACTTCGGCCGTGGCCTTCGGAGATAATGTGTCGGGCGTCCATGGAGCCCTGGGTATTGCCTGGCAGACAGAACGAAAAGGGATCATGGATCAATTTGAGGCTTTTCAACGCACCTACGACACCAAGTATACCGAACTTATGACGGCCCTAGATAGGAACTTGCAGTCTATCAATGCTTGTGAGAACGAACACGGTATGCAAGATTGGTACCAGCGGGCTGGGTTTATTTATTTTGAATTAATGAAAGAAAAATACAAACGAATAGATTGAAAACCATACTTAAATAGCGATCTTGAAAGAATTCGCAAGGGACGTCCAGCCGAAATGCCTGGACGTTTTTTTATACCAAGATCGAAGCCAGGTTCTGTTGAACTTTCAAGAACAATCGTTCTGTCAAAAAACGTATCATTTTTATCCCTTGTCTGCCTATAGAATTAAATTTCCTCATTATATTTAGACGCAAGTAGGAAAGTAATGTTGATCTAAAATTGGATTGAACTTACTTGTTTTCAACCAAACCAACCCATGCAAAGACGAAATTTTATAAAGAAGACGGCGCTTAGTTCCATAACTGCCCTTTTAGGTGCGGAAATTGTTTTTGGCGAAGTGATGCCTCTTGGCTATAACCCTTTGGGGCTTCAAGATCCGGACCCTTTCCAATTATTCTCCAAGGATAAAGAAATGGTCGTCCTCAACGATAAGCCATGGAATATGGAGGCCAGGGCCCATCTTTTGAATGAAAAGGTGACCACCAACCCCTACATGTTTATTCGGAATAACGGTATAATCCCCGAAAATATTGATGTTGCCAATTGGACCGTTACTTTTGAAGGTGAGTCCGTGAATGCTCCTAAAACCTATACACTAGCCGAGCTAAAAACAAAGTTTCAACAATATACCTATCAATTAACATTGGAGTGTGGGGGCAATGGTCGTAGTGAATTTGATCCACCTGCCAAGGGCAATCAATGGACGATCGGCGCGGTGTCCTGTGCCAAATGGACTGGAGTGCGGCTCAAAGACGTGCTTGCCGATGTGGGCATAAAAAATAACGCCGTTTACGTTGGTTATCATGCGGCAGATACCCATCTCAGTGGAGATCCCAATAAAGAACCTATTTCCAGAGGAGTTCCTATGGCTAAGGCTTATCAGGATGAGACGCTTTTAGCCTTCCAAATGAATGGAGAGGATATTCCTTTGGCCCATGGATACCCATTACGACTTGTGGCTGGCGGTTGGCCGGCTTCAGCTTCAGGAAAGTGGATTAAGGGCATTAGCGTGCGGAATAAGGTGCACGATGGCACCAAAATGACAGGTACGGCCTATCGTGTTCCCTGTGAGGCGGTGGCACCGGGCGAAAAGGTAAAGGATGAAGATATGTGTATTATTGAATCCATGCCCGTAAAATCATTGATTACCTCCCCAAAATCAGGAGCCATGATCGACTTGGGTAAGACGCTGACCATTCAAGGTCATGCCTGGGCAGGTGAGTTGGCCGTTGCGAAAATGGAATATTCCATCGATTTTGGCGCGACCTGGAACCCATGTGGAGTGGAAGCCCCTGCCAATAGATTAGCCTGGCAACATTTTACTACAGCGGTCTCATTTCCGAAGAAAGGATATTACGAAATATGGGTAAGAGCCACAGACACACAAGGGGTTAGCCAACCCATGTTGTTGCCTGGTTGGAATCCAAAGGGATATTTGAATAACGCTTGTCATCGAATCGCCGTTAAAGTAAAATAAATGGATCAACAAGAGGCATTTAGAAATAGTGTTAAGGCCATTTATAAAGGCTTTGTAGTCATGTTTTTATTTATTGGAATAGTATCGATCGTGATTGCCTATGCCTTAATGGATCCGGAAGGAGACCTGTTTGGAACCGGTGTTTCGGAAGCGTACACTTCAGTCCCGAAAGTAGACGATGATCTCGTAGTAAATGGGGTCCATGTCCAGACGGGTTTACTGGATGGAGAGGGTCTAATGACGGTAGTGAATAACTGCACGAACTGTCATTCCGCCAAGTTGGTCATTCAAAACAGAATGAATAAAGAACGCTGGGCCGCAACCATTGATTGGATGCAACGGACACAAAATTTGGGTGATTTGGGAGCCAACGAGGAAATTATTATTAATTATCTGGTGACAAACTACCCTCCTCAAAAAGCGGGAAGGCGTAGGAATCGAACAGCTATTGATTGGTATGAGTTGGAAAAATAGAAGTTTGGCCTTGTTATGGGTTTTAGTTTGCGCCTGTAATTTAAATAAGAAACCAGATGCTGGTTTAGAAACCGAAGTCATTACCCAAATGGACTCGGACTATTACAGTACAAAACATTTGATCGAGGTAGAAGCTTTAGAAGGTCTATTAGATCGATCTACCATTAAAATCATCGATTTTAGGAGAAAGGAGGCCTATGAAAGAGGGCATATTCCCGGGGCACTTCCCATGTGGCGCCATCAGATCGAAGATACTTCTTATGCTTATGGAGGCATGATGGCTTCAAGAGAGCAGATGGAAAGACTCTTGAGTAGACTAGGTGTTCGAAATAGGGATACGCTTGTGGTCTATGATGATCGCGGTTCTTGTGATGCAGCCAGACTTTGGTGGATCTTGGCTAACTATGATTTTGATTCGGTAAAAATAGTAAACGGTGGTTTGGACGCATGGAAAGAGATAAATGGCGCAATAAGTACTGAAAATACTGAAATGGTTGCCGCAAGATTCACCCTGCCAAAACAAAGTTCATTAAAGTATTTGGCTACCAAAGAGGACGTGCTTGGTTTGTTAGCTGAAAAAAGCCGTCGATTAATTATCGATAGCCGAACTGAGGACGAATTTAGTGGTAAAAGACAGAAAAAAGGAGCTCATACCGGAGGTCGAATTCCCGGAAGCATTTGGATAGACTGGGCGGATTGTATGGATTTTGATGAAACAAAAAAGTTTAAATCGTACGAAGCGCTCTCCCAAATATATAAAGATTTTGAAGTGGATCAAGAACAAGCGATTGTCGCCTATTGCCATTCTGGAGTTCGCTCTGCGCATACTACCTTTGTACTTACCCAATTGTTGGGGCATAAAAATGTAAGGAATTATGACGGCTCCTGGACTGAGTGGAGTGTGTTTGAAGAATATCCTGTTGAAAAAGATAGTATTACCACCATATTGAATTAAAACATGAATGTATACTTAGATGAATTTGGAAACGCGGTTTTAGGTACCATAGATTGGACTTGGAAATCCATTTTATTTGAAGTCCCTTGGTACACTAATTACTTTTGGGGGCTTATTGTCATTTCATTATTTGTCTGGGCGCTGGAAATGTTGTTTCCGTGGAGGAAAAGTCAGTCCTTTTTTCGAAAGGACTTTTGGTTGGACGGGTTTTATATGTTCTTCAATTTCTTCATTTTTTCTATAGCCGTCAGTGGGTTTTACAAATTACTTCAATTGGGTTTTGGCGATTTAGGGATTACCGATAAAAGCTTTGCTATTATTGATCCCACTGGATGGCCGTTGCCACTGCAATTGTTCGTTTTCTTTATCGTGTTGGACTTTGTGCAGTGGGTAACCCATATTTTACTTCATAAGCTACCCTTTTTATGGAAGTTTCATAAAGTGCATCATAGCGTTAAGGAGATGGGTTTTGCTGCACACCTACGTTACCATTGGATGGAGAATGTGTTGTACAAACCTTTAAAAACCTTTGGAGTAATGATCTTGGGTGGATTTGAGCCAGAACAGGCTTATGTTGTTCACTTTTTGGCTATCGCCATTGGACATTTCAATCATGCTAACATAAAAATTACCTGGGGACCGTTGAAGTACATTTTTAACAATCCCGTTATGCATTTGTACCACCATTCTTATACATTGCCAGAGGGGCGTTATGGTGTTAACTTTGGAATTAGTTTGAGCCTTTGGGATTACATTTTTCGAACCAATTATATTCCTGAGGACAGTGGAACTATTCCATTAGGGTTTCCTGGAGATGAAAATTTTCCAAAAGGTTTTATGGGTCAGACTACCTATGGCTTTAAGAGAGGTCAGCGCTAGTTTTGATGCTATAGTTTGTCGCTAAATATGTTTTTAATTTCTTCGTCCGCTTGCTTTTTTAAGTCGCCGCCTTCCGAAGAACGTTTTCCCATACGATAAGAAATGTACGTCATAAAAAATAATACTGGCAATACTACGGGAAGAGAATACCAAAAGTCATATTCATCTATATATTGAAGTTCTTGATTGAGTACGCCAAATAGTTGAAAAAGAAACAAGGTGAGCGGCACCAGAATAGCAAATTTCCACCAGTTTTTTGAAGTCAAAAACCAAATTCCGGTAAGCATTACAAAGGTAAGTTTGGTAAATACAGCATGCGCGAAAGATTTAGCACTTGTAAAACCGTTTGCGGTAATGGTGCCAAAAATAGTATCCCATTCCTTAGTTCCGGATGGGGCATACTTGTAAATGTAAAAAATAAAGGGTGTTGCCATGATTACGATCGCGGTCAACACCCCATAAAAAATGCGACTATTGATCCACTTCCGGGATTTCGTATTCTGTTTTGTCGATTTGTTGTTCGTCACTAATTTGGGCTTCTGGGGTACAACTCGCAGTAAGTGCTAGACCTACGATAGCGAAAATAAACATAAATTTTTTCATGAGGATAAATATTTAGATTAATTACGCTACAAACCTACTAAGAACTTCCGAAAATTCTTACAGTGATTTACCAATAAGATTTACGTATTTTTGTGGTTATTTTTTTGCTAATCAAGCTAGTATATATAGTGCTTAAGCCGGGAGGCGAAGAAAAAAATAAGGGAGCAAATATTATGCTAATTGGAAGAAATTTCTTACAATTGTATTAGAAGCACAAACTAAGGAATATAACCGTAACTAAATTGCGGTAAAACCATAAAAAAAAGTGCGATAGATATTCTAATTTGTTTTGCATTTGCGATTCTAATTTCAATTAGTACCTAACTATCGCTTAACATAAACTCTCTCCCATGAAATATCCCTACATCATTATCGACAACGACCCCAAAACAGTAGAAAAAATACAGTTAGCTTTCGAAAAATTTACCAATTACATATGCGTAGGAGTTGCGAAGACGGAAGATGATGGCTTGGATCTTATTTTGGATCGAATGCCAGCGCTGGTTCTTATGAATATTGAGATACCTGGTAATCAGGCAGAAAAGGTGCTTTTTTCAGTAACTAGTAGTTTACGAAGGTACATTGAAGAGCTTCCCAAATTCATTATGCTTGCAAAAACAACAGAATACGCCATCGAAAGTATTCGAAACAATGCGTTGGACTATCTTTTAAAGCCCGTTGATATTAATTTGCTGAAACGCTCCTTGTTTAGATTTCAGCGCGAGTTTAGACCAGAGACGGATAAAACACTTTGTTTTAAATCTTATGGAGACTATAAGTTTATTAATATGGATGAGGTAGTTTATTTGAAGGCGGATAATAATACGACTGATTTTATGCTGGACAGCGGTGAAGTTGTTGGTGCGTTTAAGTCGCTTAAGTTTTTTCAAGAGACCCTACCCAAGCATTTTGTTCGTATTCATAACAGTTATATAGTGAACACACATTTTGTGTCGAGAATCCATTTTGGGAAGTCTACCTGTAGTGTACGAACGTCCAACGTATTTATCCCATTTTCCAAGTCATACAGGCATAATGTAGAGTTTCTTAAGAACAATCTTTCGCAAAAAAGCGTGGTAGTTGCGTAGTTCATCGGATAATCTTGCCATTCACCCGTCTACGACCATCATCTACAGTTGATTGCCCAAAATCTACAATTTGGCTTCGCTATGGCTCTTCGAAGCAACCATTTATACATATTTTAGCGTTGATTAAAACGAGTTTTAATCAATTTTGAAGCTTCTCAGTCTAGAATACTCGAAAATTTGACACATCGGTTTAGGGATATGATGTCGTTTGTTTTGGAGTAGCTCTATTCAACCATCCCATTCATATGTAATCAACTTATAGCATTTCATCAACAAATTTGCTATTAGAGTAATAATCGTATAACCCAAAAACTATATTTATGAAAACTATAAAATATCTGTTAGTAGCCGTCCTGTTTGGAACTTTTCTCACCTCTTGTGAGACCGAAAGTTTAGAAGAGATTGCAGCAGATAATGCAGCTTTACTTGAATTCGATTTACAATCTAAAACCTCAACTGGCCTTGTCCAAAATGATCCAAACGCAGATACGGGTGGAGATGACGACATTCCAGATCCAGATGGTAAAAACCCAGATACAGGTGGCGACGACGATATTCCAGATCCTGAAGGCAAAAAGCCAAAAACAGGTGGAGATGACGATATTCCAGACCCCGATGGTAAAAACCCAAAAACAGGCGGAGATGATGATATTCCCGATCCTGAGGGTAAGAACCCAGCCACTGGTGGAGATGACGACATCCCGGATCCCGAAGGAAAAGATGCAACGGGAGGTGACGACGACATCCCGGATCCCGAAGGAAAAGATGCAACGGGAGGTGACGACGACATCCCGGATCCTGAAGCATAAGTAACAGAAGACCCAGTAATTATAGAGATACTCTTTGTTCGTTTGAAACGAATGAAGGGTATCTTTTTTATATGCTACGAATTACTTAATTATCAATAGATTTGTAATATACTTACTGTCGAATACACCTATGATCAAATATGTAACCCATATAACCTCTTTAGCAACCAGAATAGGAGCGGTGATGGTAATTACTGTGCTATTACTCTTGGTTAATTCCTGTGATTTGGGGTCAAATAATTCGTTGGTGAATACGCAAAGTTACCCCGAGCTTGATAGTGTTACGGTATATTTACACAGAGCTCAGGGACCAGAAGTGTCGAAGAAGCAAAGCTTGGCATATCTCTCAAAGGCCTTGTTATTTGCAAGAGAACTTAAGAAAGACACTTTGCGAAGGGCAAAACTTAGCGATATACGCACGCAGTATAGGAGATTGAACGACCTGGAATCTTATCGAGAGGTTAACGCTGAGATACGCGTCTTGGCCGAGGAACTAGATGATTCTCTGGAAATAGCCAAGACCTACTCCAATTTGGGATATTATTATTTAAGAAAGGAAAAAATAGATAGCGCTTATAGTAACTATTACCTGGCCCAGCGCATGTTTGTGCAAATGGATAGCCTTTTTAAGGCGGGAAAGGCACTTCTAACGATGGCTATTATTCAGAAAAATGCAAAGGACTATATGGGTGGGGAAGCCAGTTCTGTGGCCGCAATAAAACTGTTAAAGCCTAGTAACGACCTAAAGTCTCTAACTTCTGCCTACACAAACCTCGGACTAATTTCAAATGAATTGGGTAGATATGACAAGGCGTTGGAATATCATGAAATGGCTCTGGCGGGTAGGAAAAAGGACAAAGATAGAGCACTGGAAGTAAGTAGTCTGAACAATATTGGTTTTGCTTATTTCAACAACAAACAATACGATAAGGCCATTGCTTACTACGAACAAGGACTTGCCTACGACAGTCTTTTCTATAAACGAACAGGTACTTATGCGCGCTTGTTGGATAATTTGGCGTTCGCTAAATTTCGTTCAGGAGTAACCGATGAATTACCTCAATTGTTCCTAAGACCACTATTTATAAGAGACAGTATTGGTGATAACTTAGGAGCCGTTACCAGCCATATACATTTAGCCGAATATTATAAATCTGTAGATTCGATGGCCGCTTCTAGAGAACAAGCGCTTACAGCGCTCAATATTGCCAGGCCACTAAGATATCACAGAGAGACATTGGAAGCATTAGACATACTAAGCGACAGCGAAAATGAAGCAGAAGCTTTACTTTCCTCAAGAGCTTACATACACATTAGCGATAGCCTTCAGCAAGTAGAAAGAGGGTTTCGGGAGCAATTCGCTCGCATTCGATTTGAAACCGAGAGTATTGAGACGGAGAATTCCAAAGTGACAAAACAGAACAAACAACTCTTCATTGGTTTATTAAGCCTATTGGCTTTGTTTCTGCTGGTTTATATCTTTATACAACGAAAGTTGAATGGAAAAGAATTAAAGTTCAGAGAGTCCCAACAAAGGGCGAATGAGGAAATCTATAATTTGATGCTCGTTCAGCAGTTAAAATTGGAAGAAGGAAAACGACTAGAAAAAAGACGCTTTTCGGAAGAATTGCACGATGGTGTTTTGGGCAGACTTTTTGGAACACGTTTGAGCTTGGACAGCCTTAACAATAAACACGACGATAAGGCCGTTCAAACGCGGTTAAAATATTTAGAAGAACTGAAGAATATAGAGCATGAAATTAGACAAATCTCTCATGGCCTGGATTCGACGGTATTTTCTGAAGATGTCCTTTTCACCGAGGTAATTGAACAATTAATTGAAATCCAAAATACCCTGGATGACGACCACCCCAATAAATTTGAGTTTACAAATGACTACGTTATTCATTGGGAGAAAATGCCCAATAATATTAAAGTGCATTTGTACAGGATTATTCAGGAATCATTGCAAAACATACACAAACACGCAGCGGCAAAGCACGGGAAAGTAAGCCTGCTTAGGGAAGAGGACGCCATTTTATTGCGTATTGAAGATGATGGTGTTGGAATGGAAGTGAATAAAGTAAAGAAAGGCATTGGTTTAAAGAATATTAGGTCCAGAGTGGAGCAAATGAAAGGGATTCTTAAAGTGGACAGTAAAAAAGGAATTGGAACAATTATCACGGTTCAAATTAACTATTAGATGAAAAATGTTTAACTTGTAGTTTTAATTTGATATATCCCCATATCCTAATTAAGTTAAAATAGTTTAAGATGAAGAACAATGTTAATATTCTAATGGTGGATGACCACCCCATGATTATTGAAGGGTATAAGAATACATTATTAGAGAATTGTAAAAAACCGGTAAACTGTATCATTGATATTGCATTTAATTGCGATGAGGCCAATGCTTTTATCGAAAAGAACATAAAAAAGAAACCTTACGATCTTGCATTAATAGACATAAAACTGCCTCCGTCAAGTGACGGTACCATTACGTCTGGTGAAGATTTGGCGCTGTTGTTCAAGCAACATTATCCAGAGGCCAAAGTGATTATTAGCACCATGCATAATGAAGATAGTAGAATTCATAATATTCTTCAGAATGTAAACCCGGAAGGCTTTCTTATAAAGAGCGATTTATCCTCTACCGAATTGGTACGAGCCTATGAAGAAATTATGGAAGGAAAGACGTACTATAGTAACACGGTGACCAATCATTTTAGGAAAATGATGAATAATAATTTTTCATTGGACAAAGTGAATCTTCAAATTTTATATCACTTGTCAAGAGGAGTGCAAACCAAGAACCTTGGAAATTACATTAACTTATCGCTAAGTGCGATTGAAAAGCGAAAAAATCATATCAAGGAGCTATTCGATATAAAATCCTCCAATGATGAAATGGTTATTAGGGAGGCCAGAAAAAGAGGTTTTATATAAAAAGAATACTTATATAAACTATAAAAAAAACATCCGCACCAGGCGGATGTTTTTTGTTATGAACTAATGGGTATGATTAGTTCATGTTTTCTTTCAATTCTTTGGCAGCCTCTTCTACTACCTCCTTAGCGCCTTCAGCCAGTGAATCTGCTGCTTTTTCGGCTGCTTTTTCAGCTTCTTCTTGAATAGATTTTGCTGCTTCTTCAACTTTTTCCTTAGCGCCATCAACGGCCTCTTCGGTAGTTTCTTCTACAGCATCTGCTGTTTCTTCAGCTTTATTGGCCGTCTCTCTACAAGAGTAAACGGATGCAACCAGGCAAAGTGCTGCAAAGGATAAAAAAATTTTCTTCATTGGTGATAAGATTAGTGATTAATACTGAATGTTAAAATTAGTTAAAATATTGAAAGAGCAGTAGGATTAGCTCACTAATTTCAAATAATGGGAATATTCCTATTAAATATGGAATTTATCCATAAAAGATGTATATTTGAAGATGGACAAAGAACTTTCAGTCGAAGCGAAGCGCTTTAAAAAGGTAAGAGAGGAACAAAATCATACCCAACAATCCTTCGCGAGCATCTTAGGAATTAGTGGTAGTACGGCAGATATTGAGCGGGGAAAGACCAAAATCTCGGGCAAGATAGTTATGGAATTATTGCATCAATACAATATCAATCCACTTTGGTTGTTCGGGAAAAGTTTTGTGCAATATGTAGATATTAATGGAGGTGATGTAGGCCCTAAGGTTATTACTTTGGATACAGATGGTGAGGATACCATCATTTTAGTAAATCAAAAGGCCGCTGCGGGTTATCCGCACAATATTCAAGATGTGGATTGGTATGAATCCTTGCCCACTTTTGCCATTCCGCTTCCCGAATATCGAAACGCAACTTATCGAGGTTTTCAAGTAGAAGGAGATAGTATGTTGCCAAATATTAGGCCCAATGAATGGGTACTGGGGAAAGCTGTTCCCAATATCACGGAGGCGAGCGATAGTAAAATTTACATTGTCGTGCTCAAAGATTCGGTGTTAGTGAAGAAGCTTCAAAAAGTGGCGGCAGCTCCAGATCGCATTCGATTGGTTTCTCTCAATCCAGAATACCTTCCTATTGATGTTGCCGTGAATGACATTCAAGAATTATGGATGGTCAATAGCAAACTTACTTTTGGAATTAATGAACCTTCAGAGAGTGGGTTGCTGCGACAATTACAACAATCCATGGAAGATCTAAAGGGACAAATTAGCAATCTGAAGGCTTAAA
The DNA here is from genome assembly GCA_039028295.1 of Bacteroidota bacterium. Lineage (GTDB taxonomy): Bacteria > Bacteroidota > Bacteroidia > Flavobacteriales > Flavobacteriaceae > Aureisphaera. The sequence continues at coordinate 15,392 of JBCCIJ010000031.1, read as the reverse complement.
ATGAGTTTTTCGCAGCTTTTCAATTTTCTAGAACGACTTCAACAGAACAATCACAAAGATTGGATGGATGCCCATCGAAAAGAGTATTACCAAGTCCGAGATTTCTTTATCCACTGGCTCGATACCATGAACCAAAAATTAGCAGAGGTGGATCCCAACTATTTTGATACTCCGGGAAAGAAGGCCATCAACAGAATCAATAATAATCTCATGTTTTTTCCAAATAAACCGGTCTATAAAGACCATTTTGGCGCAGGTTTGGATCAATTGAGCAAGCAAGGAGATTTTTATATTGAAGTGGGTCTAAGTGAATGTTTTATGGGAGGTGGCTATTGGTACCCCAATTCCAAATTACTGAAAAGTATTCGAGAGGCGATCGATTATAACGGGGATGAGCTGGAAGCTATTTTGAATAAAAAGAGTTTTAAAAATAGATTTGGAGGGATGTTGGAAGCTCAGTCTTTAACTCGTCCTCCCAAAGGATATTCAGAGGACCACCCTTTAATCCATCTTCTTAAAAGGAAGTCCTTCGCAGCGGGCCGGCGATTGACACGAGACCAAGTACAGCATCAAGATTTTGAAAAAGAGGTGATCGAGACTTACCTGGAACTATTACCTTTTCGTCGATATTTAAATGAAGCGGTAACGGTGTAGTTTTTATGCTGAAGTAATGGGTACCAGGCGGTTAATAAATTCTATGATACGCTTTGTCGCACCGGTATTTCTATTGACAAAATGACCAGAGATCATTCCCGTTTGATTCCTAAATTTCTTGTCGGATAGTAATTTATTCAAGACCGTACTACATTCTTCCGAAGTCGCCACCGAAAATAGACCAGCCAGTTGTCGAAGCTTTTCGGCTTCAGGGAATCCTTCAAAATGAGAGCCAATAATGATAGGCAATCCAAAGGTAGCTGGTTCCAAGATATTATGAAGGCCAGTATTGCCAGCTGCTCCACCAACATAAGCAATATGTGCATAGCTGTATATCTTGGTGAGATATCCAATGGTGTCCACAACAAGAACCTTTGCATTGACCAAATTGTCATGCATTTTTTCAGAATCTTTGGCAGCTTTCCATTCAGAATAAAGAAGGGTCGATGGCTGGACTTTGCTTCTAAAACTTTCTATCTTGGAGGCATCAATTTTGTGTGGAGCTAAGACAAATTTCACGTCTTCCCTATGTTCATTGATCGCATCTATTAAGAGCAGTTCATCTTCTGGCCAGGTACTTCCACAAACCACAACCAAAGAATTGGAGGAAAAAATGTCCATAAAATCGACCGTATTGTCCATTTCAATTTGATGAGAAACGCGATCAAATCTCGTATCACCACTTATCGTTACCTGAGTCATTTCAAGTTGATTCAATAAGGTCTTGGAGGCCTCATTCTGAACAAAAATGTGATGTACTGTTCGAAGGGCTTTTCGCATAAAACCGCCGTGTGGCTTAAAGTAAATTTGGTTTTTTCGGAACACACCTGAAATGAGCAAGGCGGGAATATTTTCGACCTTAAGCTCCAGAAGGTAATTGGGCCATATTTCATATTTCACAAAAATGGCGAGTGTAGGATGGACGGTTTCAATAAATCTTCTCGCATTTCCTATGGTATCGAAGGGTAGGTAGGTAACCACATGGGCTAACGGACTATCCTTTTTTATTTCATAACCCGAAGGTGAAAAGAAGGTCACGACAATTTTGTGTGTTGGATAGTTCTTCTTCAACGCTTCCAATACCGGCACCCCTTGCTCAAATTCACCCAAAGAGGCACAATGCATCCATAGGGTCTGATCCTCTTTGGAAATGGCTTTTTCCAATCGGTCAAATGATTCCTTTCTACCTTGAACAAATAACTCCAGTTTCTTACTGAAATTTTTTGCCACTCGGATATGCCCATAGGCGATGTGAGAAAGGATGTTGTATAAGTTTCTGATAGTGCTAAAATAGGAGTATTTTATGAAATCATTGCCTCTCAGAGAAGGCGAATACCACCCATAAACCGAAATTTTCAATTTCCTTAATTGGGATGAAGGGTAACGAATACAATTTTTGTAATTTTACGCTGCTCTAAGCGATAGGCTTGTTGCTGAATATGAGAATGTATCATTTTAATTAAAATCCACCCCTGGTGAATACCTTTTATGCGAAAAATTCAGATGGTAGACCTTAAAGGTCAATACGAGCACATCAAAGAACAAGTGAATACTGCGGTCATTGATGTCATAGAATCTACAGCTTTTGTCAACGGACCTCAGGTTCACCAATTTCAAAAGGAATTAGAAGAATATTTAGGAGTAAAACATGTAATTCCGTGTGCCAATGGTACAGATGCCCTGCAAGTAGCTATGATGGGTCTAGGGTTAAAACCAGGCGACGAAGTCATTACGGCCGATTTTACCTTTGCTGCTACCGTTGAGGTGATTGCCCTTTTGGGCCTAACCCCGGTTTTGGTGGATGTAGACCCCGTGAATTTTAATATTGACATTGCTTCCTTAAAAAGAGCGATTACCCCAAAGACCAAAGCTATTGTCCCAGTACATTTGTTTGGTTTGGTCGCCAATATGGATGCCATTATGGAAATTGCCGAGGAACATAATTTGTTTGTAATTGAAGATAATGCTCAGGCCATTGGAGCGGATTACACCTCCAGGGATGGGTCAAAAAAGAAGGCTGGAAGTATTGGTCATGTGGCCTCCACTTCTTTCTTTCCATCGAAAAATTTAGGTTGCTACGGAGACGGTGGTGCAATCTTCACTAATGATGACGACTTGGCTCACACCATTCGAGGAATTGTTAACCACGGGATGTACGTGCGCTATCACCACGACGTGGTGGGAGTGAACTCTCGTTTAGATTCTATTCAGGCCGCTGTTTTAAGAGCTAAGCTTCCTAAATTGAACGCCTATAATATGGCTCGAAGAGAAGCTGCCGGAAAGTATACAGCGGCACTCAAAGGAGTTGAAAATATCATTACCCCTAGTGGCTATTGCCAAGGTAATGACTCCATTTATGATACCTGCGATTGCCATGTATTTCATCAGTATACGTTACGCGTACTTGACACTGATAGAGATGCGTTGGCGGCGCATTTAAATGAAAATGGAATTCCATGCGGTGTTTATTATCCAATTCCGTTGCACAGTCAAAAGGCCTATCAGGATGAACGTTACAACGAGGAAGATTTTGTGGTAACCAATCAACTAGTGAAGGAAGTGATATCACTCCCAATGCATACTGAATTAGATGATGAACAAATTGATTTCATAACAAACACTATCATTAATTTTGTTTCCAAATAATCCACAATGGATTGTTTAAAATAGCTATGAAGAAAGTACTTGTTACAGGAGGTTTAGGTTATATAGGTTCACATACTGTAGTAGAATTACAAGAGGCGGGCTATGAGGTTTATATTATTGACAACCTTTCCAATGCCGATGCCGAAGTAGTGGATAATATCGAAAGGATAACGGGCCAACGTCCACATTTTGAAGCGCTGGATCTTAGAGATAAAAATCAGGTCATCGAATTTTTTAATCGCTACCAAATGGATGGGATCATTCATTTTGCGGCTAGTAAATCGGTCGGGGAGAGTGTTGAAAACCCATTGCTGTATTATGAAAATAACCTAAATACACTTATTTATTTGCTACAACAAAGCAAGCTTCATAACACCAACAATTTTATTTTTAGCTCTTCCTGTACGGTCTATGGCGAACCGGAAACACTGCCTATTTCAGAGAATGCGCCCGTTAAAGGAGCTATTTCTCCTTACGGAAACACGAAACAGATAAGCGAAGAAATTATTTATGATAGCTGTCAATCCTCTTCGCTGCAGGCTATTTCATTGCGTTATTTTAATCCGATCGGGGCCCATGAGTCTGCCGAAATAGGAGAATTACCGAAGGGAACACCGCAAAATTTGGTGCCATTTATTACCCAGACAGCCGCTGGATTGCGTTCTCAATTATTGGTTTTTGGTGACGATTATCCCACTCCGGATGGGAGTTGTATTCGTGATTACATTCACGTGGTGGATCTTGCCAAGGCCCATGTGGTAGCCATGGAGCGACTTTTTTCGGAAGAAAATCAATCCAACTATGAGGTTTTTAATTTGGGAACCGGGAAGGGGAGTTCGGTTTTGGAAGTGGTTGGTGCCTTTGAAAAAGTGTCCCATAAGAAGTTGAACTTTAAGATCGTCGACCGACGTCCCGGAGATGTCATTTCGGTCTATGCCGATACGAAAAAGGCGAACGATGTATTGGGTTGGAAAACCGAGAAAACGATGGAAGAGGCGCTGGCTTCAGCCTGGAAATGGGAGAAGAAAGTGAGGGGGTTGTCGTAGGTTCATTAGTGCTTTTGCACGCCAAGTTAACCAATAATGCTGCTCAATTTGAACATAGGGAGATACATACCCACCAATATCACTCCCACAATAAGTCCAACGAAAAAAGTAAGCAGGAAATTAAGGGCATTCGAGATAATCTGACCCTGGTATTTAATTTCGGTGCTGTATTGGTCGTATAACTTCTGAAAGATAAACTCGGTTTGATTGGTCTCTTCTGCGACTTTTAAAAGAGCCACCATCTTCTTGTCATACAAGGAATGCTTTTCGAAACAGACGTCTAACTTTTCCCCTTGCACCATATCTCGTTCAATGGTAATAAGAGAATGCTCCAATGGATAGAATCGAATCATTTGCCGTACCAATTTTATCCCTTGCACCAATGGGATACGAGCTTTGGTCAATAACGCCATGGCCTGTGTAAACTGAATGATATAGATCTTCTTCAGATAGGATCCGAAAACTGGTATTCTAGTTTGTAATCTTCCAATGAATTGATAGTACCACTGCTGTTTTGTCATAACTTTAAATCCTACAAATAAGCCTATCAGAAGCAAAATCACCCAGAGTCCGTTGGAAAGAAGCAGGTCCGAAAGTTTTACGATGGCCCTTGTGAGCCATGGCAAGTCCACTTGATTTTGCTCAAAAATATCTACGAACATGGGAACCACATAACTCAACATAAAAACAACGACCATTACTGCAGTAATTAGAACGATGAACGGATAGGATAGTGAAGAAATAAGCTGGCGCTTTAATTCTGCTTTTCGCTGATAAAAGGCACTTAAATTTTCTGTAATATGATGCAATTGCCCCGTTTGCTCTCCAATTTTCAGCGCGTGATATTCGTAGGGAGTGAAACTTTTATGACTTTGTAGGGCTTCGGACAATGAACTGCCGTCTACGATGGCACGTGCAATTTCTTTAATTATCTTTTGGTGTTTTTCCTTTGGCTGCATCTCACCAATCAAATCTAAGGCACGCTTTAAATTGATGCCAGAGTTTAATAACACACTCAATTCACCATAAAACTGCTCCTTAGCCTTATTCGAAAACTGAGCGCTAAAAAGTGTAATTTCACGATTCCAAAAACTTACTCTATTTTCCTTTTCCGTTGAAGAGGAAGCATGTACCTGTTCTACTTTAATTCCCATAATTTTTTAATTTATGAGCAGCGTCATTCAATTTGAAAATGAAAATGCTTTGTTCAATTTCTGTTACGACATCCAATTTCAATGCGTCTACTGTGCTACCAAAAACAGGTTGACCTTGGTGGTAGAGATTTAGGTTGTATTCGGTCTTGAAAATGGTATCTCGATTTCTCAGAATTACTTTTTCTGAAAACAAATAAACAACCGAATCCAGTGGTGTTTTTCCTATTAATTCTCTTTGCTCATGGTGGAAGGAAATGTCATGAAAAGTATTAAAATCTACCGTAAATTGTTGTTGCAACAAACTTAGTTCCGAATGCAACTCATAGTTTCTTTGAATTGCACGTAGATTACCGTCCACCAAGGACAGTATGGAAAACGCAAGTGTAGCTACCACAGCACTAATGGTAAGCACTACCAACATTTCTGTAAGAGTAAAGGCCGCTATTTTTTTGCTAATTCCTTTCATTTGTCTCGATAAGTTTTTCAATATCTTTTGCCGGATTAGCTTTGTAAAAACATTTCATTAATTGAACATTTGATAGTTCGGTTATAGTGATGGTCCATTGAGGCGTGTCTTCTTCAAAAGGTAACGTCAACTGTTTGTGATTTGCAAAATAAGTGAGCTCCTTGACTCTGTTCAGATACTTGTGATCATTGCGCTTGGAAACACCTCCAAAAATATTATTAAAGGATAGGCTAGCCACCAAAAAAACCAGTACAATAAGTGCAGATGCAATTAAGGTTTCAATCAACGTGGCGCCCTTTATTTTCTTTAATAGAGCCATTTAACGGTTGTTTTTTGAGTGTTACTAAATAATATACTGTACAGGTCGGCATGTCTATCAAGGGCATTAATACTTCCATTGTAGAGGTGATTAATATATTTGGAACCTTCGGCACTAGCTATAAATTTTTGCGTGTAAACTGAACCTGAAACCGCTCCGAGGTGTTCTAGGTTTCCCATGCAATAAACCATACCATGTACCTTGGCATTGGGCTCAGTTCGAATATGTACTCGAGATCTATTTTTTGAATTTGAATCGAAAGGCGCTTCTACTAAATAAATCACTGAACCTTCTACGTTGGCATTGTTACTTATAAGAATAGGGGTTTCTTCGGTGTTCAAGTTTTCTTCTTCTTCTTCTTCGGAATGGATTGCAGCTACAATAATGGAAGAAGGGTAGTTTAAGTGAACATTTTGTTCCACAATTACCTGCTCTTCAGCGATAAAGGTTGCGTTCCCATGAAAGCCACTCTGAATAGTAATTTTTGGGGCAACCACCAATACATCGGTCAGCTGAGTTTGTGGTCCAATGATAATTTCAGAAGTACTTATGAGCATAATATTACCGACATATTTTTCGGAGGTGAATAAACGTTCCGAGGTATATAAATACTGTGTAGGTTCGAAAAAGGACTGTTGATTCTCCAATTGCAGATCTAAAGGCTCATCTTTGGTTGAAGGAATGTACTGCTGCACTGCTTTTACATACTGCAACCAATCTGGATCTAACTCAGGGAGGTTTAGGTTACTTTGTGAAATGTGACCGTTTATTAAGGTTTTACCCTGAAAATAGTTGCCAGAAATCACTCCGGCTTTTACACCACGATCGGGTACGAAGGCATTCCCTTGAATATGTGCAGTACCAGCTAACACCAACGGAAGATTGGTGTTGCACACATATATGGCAAGGTCCTTTTTAATATCACCACCGGCAGTAAAGGCCATTTTCGAAAAAGACTTCGATCCTTTATGGGTGGTGGCTTGTATTTTTTCGAAGGCACCCCAATGTTCTTTTTTAACTATGGTTTTGGATAAATCATTCGCAATTATAACAGAGTCGGCACCATATTTTTCCGAAGAAAATGTGAAACGCATGCCTTTATTGGCTCCTTCAATTACGTCAAAGAGCTGGTTCGATTGCGTTCGGAAAAGTGAATGGGTATGAGTGAGCAGTAAAAAAGAACTAAGCAACAGTGCTACTACGGTTGCTATTAATAATGCCAGTTGCATGGCGGCTCCTTTTATTTTTTTGATGCCAGTCATTGCAAGACCAAGGATTTTCGATTCTTCTTATATTGCAGAACGATGGATTGAGCATTGCCATGGAGTAATTTTACCTCTTGGATAGATTCTCCTTGTTTAAACAGATGTTGTTCTCCATTAATGGATACCACATAGACTGTGGTTCTGCCGCTATCGTCAGCTACAAAACCTTCGTAACTGGTACTAGGCCATTCAATGGGCACTTTCACTTCCTTGTCACTCGATTTTGGTCTTGATTTTTCCTGATACCAAGAACCTAGAAAGGGGTCACGCTCTATGAGCATCAACGAAAAAGTATCCCTTTTTTTATGTTTTGGAGGCTCAAACCTTGAACTTACCAAAGAGGCCGTTTGATGGTCTTCTGGATAAAAGGCGTCAAAAAGCTTATACAATACCAGTCCCCAGATGACAGCCACTACTGGGATTAGAATTTTTATGTTTCGTTTGTTCTTCATGGCGTGTTTAGAGTAAAGCTGAAGGTACCGCTTGGAGCACTTTCATTTCCAGCTTCGTCATAGGATTTAATAAGCCAGTAGTAGGTGTTGTTTTCCAGGTCGGTTTCAAAAGGAGCGGTGGCTTGATCTTTCAAAACCAGGTCCGTTAATGCGCTGTTTCGATAAATGAATAGACTGTCTATTTCTGTACTACCCGCCAAGGGCTCTCGTGTCCAATTAAAGCTTACGGTGGGCGTTGTAATAATAGATTGATCGGCCGGGCTAACAAGGGAAGCTGCATTTGGAGCAGTTATATCTATTAGGATGTTACGAGCGGCATATGCCGTGTTTTCTAATCCATTTTCGGCACGGACTTGCCACTCCAAACTTCCTTCAGAGAAAGTAATGGCGGCAACAGTTTTGGTGGTATTTTCTTCGGAAATCACGGCACCATTTTCCAAAAGTTGAATACGATAGGTTATGGCCTCGTTTATAGGCTCCCAACTCAATTCTTGCTCTGATTCGTTGGTGATTAGGTTGTTCTCCGGGGAGAGCAGTACAACCGTATTGTCTGAAAAATTGCTAACTGGAATCACCTCAAACGACGCCGACGAATAGCTCGTTTCATAGTTGGAGTTCTTTGCTCGCACTCGCCATTCATAAGGATTCACTTCAAGTATACTTTCGAAATTTGTAAGCGAATCTAAGATTTCATTCACCACAAATTGAACGGGATTATCAAAATTGGGTGTAACCACCTGGAGTTCGTAACTGGTGGCGTCTTCCAAAGCTTCCCAATCAAATTGGATACTATTGGATGCTATCTGAGCATTTTCGCTAGGCGCCAAAAGGGTCACTTGGTCTGTACTAATATCATTTTCTATGAGGAGCCCTCCTTCTTCACAAGAAAGTAAAGAAAGCGTGGTAACAAGTAGAATATATAATTGCTTTTTCATTTGAAAAAATTGAATTCATTTTTCTTTTTTGCTTGCCTGGCTGTTCGATAGGTATCATTACTACAGCTCATTCCAGGAGATGTTAAATCGAAAATTACGACCTCTTTCCGTTTGTTTTGCCCCCAGCAAAATGAAGCTTTTTGGATAGCTATGATAGTGCCCTGTGAGAATTCGACTGTGGAGAGAAATTTATTGTCTTGACGAAGTTCGATGGAGAGGGTTTTTTCTTTATTCTGAATTAAATAGGCTTCGTCGGCTTTTCGAAAGGTGTCTAAAATCATTTCAGAATACGACAAGGTAACCCCAGTTATAATTTGGCACTCCTCGGCTTTTTTTAAAAAACTCAAGGTAGGTATATCTTGGTTGATTTGCTGAATCAGTCCTAGTTGATCTAAAACCTCAATAATTAGCAAAGTGCTATCTGTTTTTTGTGCCTTTGAATCTGATTTCTTAAAAAATTGGCGCTCTGAAACTTTCATTTCCTGCCATTGCAAGCGAAGAGGTTGCTCCAAAGTAATCACCGATTTGCCTTCATAGCTTTTATGTAAGACAAATTCCTTAAATACACCAATAGTGCCCAATTCGGGCAGCACTTTTTCGGTGGATGAAGTATATTTTAACGTGTTGCAGGCACTGAAAAGCACCAAAAGAAACACGTATAGGGGTATGTTTTTCATGACGTAGCAGGTAATGATTATACCTACTAGTTATTAAAATGACGATTTCTTACCCATTATTTAGAACAAATTTGGAAGAAAGAGGACTAAATGGAAAATAAAAATCATTAATTAAATCTAAACGAAGTAGTTTTGTAAAAATTTAATACGTTTACTGCAAACAATAGCTTAGTATATCCCTCCATTCTCGTAGCACTCATTGGAACCTACGAATAAGATTATTTAGTTTCATAATCCCTCATTTTTTTTTTGACACGACCATCTTAATGAGTGGAGTAAAGAATGACTACCGTATTGCTGCCTTACTTTCTGGAAATGCCAATACAGTACATGAATTATATCAGGAATTATTACCAAAAGTCACCCATTTTGTGGAAGCAAATAATGGAAGCTATAGCGATGCCAAGGAGGTTTTTCAAGAAGCGTTGTTACAAATTATAACTCGTGCCAAAACACGAGGGGTCTCTATTAAAACGGGGCTGGATTCGTATATATTTATTACGTGCAGGAATTTATGGTATCAAGAGCTAAATAAGCGAAATAAAATTTTGAGAAATGATGGTCTCTTTGAAATAGAGGAGCGAGAAGAAGATAGCTGGGAGACTGATTTGTTGATGGAGCAACAGCGTCTATTCGAAGAAAAGCTATTAGAATTATCGGACAATTGTGGAAGACTTTTAAAAGATTATTTTGGAAAAGTAACCTATGCAGATATCGTAAAAAAGTACAATTATGCTTCCGAAAACACGGCCTTTCAGCGGGTGTTTAAATGCAAAAAAAAATTGACAAAATTGATTGAAGCAGATCCTCGGTTTAAAAATTTGAAAGAACTTTGATTTAGTGGTTTTACTCAATGGTTTCTTACCTGATCTTTCAACATTAAAAACCCTCCCTAGCTTTAAGCTAAGGAGGGTTACCAACTATTTGGTTTTGCGCCGGTCCTAAGACGGGAGCACAGACATTCAGCTGTTTGGATATATGCTAATCATCGTCCTCATTATTTTCATCGTTGTTATTGTATTGATAAAAATAGGTTGGGAATCGATTCAAATTTCCACCAAGAATAGGAGACGTTCCTGTTGTTGTAGGAAATTGTATTATACCTGCTCTGTTTATTATATAGTTTGTGTTGAAACGCGTAGCTATATTATTCATATCAGCTACGTCAGGTCCATTTACCGCAGTGGCGCGTACAGCACCTGTAGTTGTCCTGGATACTATCTCGTTATTTGCATTTACGAAGAATTGCTGTCCATCTTTGGCCCAATGAACATGATATGAAAATTTCACTGCGCCATGCGCCTGAGTTGTTGCGGTAGAAGGTCGAGTTAGATCCGTCCCGAAATTTTGGTTGTTTGTACTTTTGACAACGGTATTATCCCCCAACACAACGCCACCTCTTTCGGTTCTCCAGACGGAGGCACGCTGGAAATCGGCAGACATTTTAGCAAAAACCCGATAATTTATATCGTGAGTAGTTCTGAGCGCACTCGTCCTGTAACTGTAATACTGAGAGGCATGATAGGCTGCAAAGGAGGTCAATGCACCGATAATTCCCGCACTAAGGATATTTCCATCGTTTAGAAGTGCACCGGTTGAACCACCGGTAAAACCTCCGAAAAAGGCGCCTGCACCTCCACCAACAAGCGCGCCGGAGAATCCTCCAACGCCACCACTTAGTCCGCCTTTCCAAAGACCTTCAAAGGCATCACCGCCGTAGTAGGCAGCATTGGCCAGGCCGCTAAAAGCTCCGGCAGCCGCGCCACCCGCAGTTACCCCTATCAAAGTTCCCGAAGAGGCTCCCAATCCAGATGCAACTGCTCCACCTATATAGGCCGATGCTGCACCTACCACTCCACCAAACAGGATGTCACCAAAATCGGCTCTGGGGTTTGCTATTGCGGTACTAACAGCACCTATGATAGCCCCAATTATGACCAAGGCAAATTCGCCATCGGGATCCACTGCAATGACCGGATTGTTAAACGCATATAAATACGGGGAGTTGAATTGCCCCTGCGGATCTCTATTGGACCAACGTCCCAGTTCCGGGTCGTAATTGCGCGATCCAAAATCGAGCCAGGCCAAACCGTTTTCGTTTTGGTATTCCTTTCCGTTGAATTCGTAATTAAAGTTGGACCCTAGGGCTAATATCCCTCCGTTGTAATTATGCGTAAGCCCAAAGGGATAATAATTACGTTCTTTCACGATCTCGCCGGATGAGACCCTTCCATCTCCATTGGTGTCATGGTAGGAGAGTCTTACGTTTCCAAGGTGATCGGTATAATTATAAACATAGTCAAAATTTCCAGCTCCATCAGGCACAGCGTAGCCTTCTGGTTGAGCGATAAATTGGAGGGCAGAGTTTATATACTGAAAACCGTTGATATAATCGGTGTCCGTTATAATACCTCCATCGATGAATCTTTTCTTCAGTTTGGTACCTGAAGCGTCGTAATCGTATTGTATCTGTTCGCCTGTTGTAAAACTTATGACCTCGGGTAAATTCAGATAGTTATAGGTAATTGAAGAGATTCCCTTGTCCAGGTCACTGATCATGTTTCCGTTTCCGTCGTAGGTAAATACTTTGTTGACGGAGGTTCCGCTAACACCAACCATCTCAATACCACTAACACTGGTGAGTTGGTTACCATTGTTGTAGTGATAATCAAAGTTTTGATATCCCGCATAGGTTTTTCGGTCTAGGGCCAGGATGTTCCCATTTTTATCGTAATCTACATTTTCCAGATCATAGTTTGAGTCGGAAAATTTTGCGCTTTTGATCTGGTTAAGCGCATCATAGCTATACTGGTAATTGCGCTTTACGTTGTCATTGGCTGTTTTCCACAATACCTGGGTGATATTGGCATTGTAATTTATTTTAAAGTTGGGATCTACAAAGCCTTCTACACTGTCAAAGTTGATCTTAAACGCAAATACATCATCCGAACCGTTGGCTTCACTGAAATTGTTTACATCATTGATCTGAGTGAGCGAACCACGGCTGTTGTATTTGAAGTCGATCGTTTGTAGGGCGTGTATATCCACCAACCGATATCCAAGTGGTGCCTTTTCGTCTTTGCCCGACGTGGGTTCATAGCCGAAGGACTCATCCTGTGGTTCAATATATTTTACGAGCAACTGACCAATGGCATCGTACACAAAACCATTGATGAGCTTTTCTGTGTTTCCATCGGTTTGTTGGTATTGTGCTCGTATCCGTTCTACCTGGTCATATATAAATCGATCGGTAACCGTGAGTTCATTATCGGCTGCCACTCTTTTTTGACGCTTTACTGTTTTTTTGGCCTTACCTCTAAAATCGTATTCACTTTCTACTTTGGTAAAACCACCCAGATGATTTTTATTATAAGTTTGAAGTGGCTGCCCTTTTTGATCGTAGAAAGTATATTCCTTGTTCCATGAAGATTCCCCTATGGTTCTCTTCCATTGTGCTACTGCCAGTCCCTTAACATTGGTACTAACGCTCTGTCCTAGTATGCTGGTGGGTGTTGCAGGTTTATCCGGATCCAGGAAGGCGTAGTCGTCGTAATAGTTCACGGTTAGTAGTTCCAGTCCTGTGTTAGGATAGGCGTCATTGGTATAGCCAATGGTAACACCATCGATCACCGATGTTCCCCGCTCCTCATTGTGTCCTCCGGTTGGCATTTTAGTACCGTTGGGTGCTTTCAGTGCGTCGATATTTTCCTTTCCTTTGGAAAAGGAAGGTGTGTAGAAGCCTGTATAAGCCACTCTTCCGTACTTATCGTATTTGGTAAAGAGCCATTTGTTTTGAGCCAGCAGGTTCGGATCGCGTACCAGAATAGGCCGATCTTCGGTGTCATAGATCACCTGCTCCCATCCTGAGACATCCGGCCCCCTTTTGGCGACCTGTCTTCTAAGTCCATCATATTTGTATTGATAGCAAAGGTCATTCAAAATGGATTGCGTGATGGTATTGGAATCTGCTTCCGCCTTTGGAGGGATGATGTAGGTAAGATTATTGTAGTCGTCGTAAACATAATAGGTCGAGAGCTGCATGCCGTCGATATAACTACGTTTTAAGACAACCAGACCGTCTCTGTTCTTGTACTCTCTGGTCGTATTTTCGTTACCTGATGTATGATTTTCATCCTTTTCGATTGTTACGGTCAACTGGTTGGCGTCATAGTGAGAGCCATCGTCTATCAACGTAGGTTGAAAGCTTGGACTCAAAGCTACTCTAAAGAGACGCACATTGTTCCCCGTATTGAGGTCGTATTCGAATTCTATTTCATTTCCACTGCCAATATTCCATGAATCACCGGCACTGCCTTGTCGAGCTGGGCGATTTTTTGGAGATCGATAGAAGACCGTCTCACTAAAGGGATCGGTTGTGGAAACGTAGCTATTGGCAATCGACGCCGTGCCATAGAAACTCTCGGTCTCAGATTTTGCATTTTGCCGATAGTTTCCGTTCGTACTGTTATTGATACCATAAGGCATGTAGTTGTTGACGGTTTTTCCAAAGCGATCATATTCGATATAGCTTATGATATCTTGTTTGTAACCACCGTGTTGCATGGCAATTTGCTGCATGGGTCTGCCTAAACCATCATGAAAGGTTTTTACTTGTAGTTTTTCATCGTCGGTCAGGGCGTTGAATGCACTTAGTGTGGTAACAGGCTCATACGGTTCAATAACCTGCAGGTAGTTGAGGTCATTAATGTCCAATCCGGGATAGGTAGGTACCGGATCATCGAGAATGGGATCTATGGGCGCGAGGTAAAGTGAGTAGCCTGACCCTGGATCATTACATTGCACGATGTAATTATTAGGATCGTCTCCATAGCCGTCCCCATCGGCATCAACGTACCATTTTGTTTGTGGGTTTATCATCTCATTGGTATCGTCACAATCGTGCGATCCCCAGGCATAGCCTGCGGGTTGTTGGCACTGTACGATAGCCGTTTGATTGTGATTACCATAACCGTCCCCGTCACCATCGGGATACCAGGAGGTATTGGGATTGATAAATGAGTTGGTGTCATCGCAATCATCACTATTGGTAACATAGCCTGCGGGTGCAGTACAGCCCTCGGAGGTGACCATTGGATCTCCAAACCCGTCGTTGTCATTATCACGATAGAAAGTAAGGGAGGTAGTAGACGGATCGTTATCATTACAATCATCATTGTTGGAAACATATCCTATGGGTTGGCTACAAGCCACTAAAGTGACATTGGGATTACCGTAACCGTCCCCGTCGCTGTCCCGATACCAAGTAATGGCTGCCGTTATCAAGGGGTCGTTATCATCGCAATCGTCATTGTTTGAGACCCAATCTGTTCCGGGGTCGTTGCAATTCAAGGCTCCGCTACCGGATCCATAACCATCACCATCGCCATCGTAATACCATAATGTTGGCCCACCTATGTTAGGATTGTTGTCGTTACAATCGTTACAGGTAAGTACCCATCCCGAGCCGGGATTTACTTTACAGGCACCGGTCATTCCGCCAATGCCGTCTCCGTCACCATCCCACCAATACCAGGAGGATCCTGGCGGTGCGTCTATACATTCACTTGACATATCGGGACAAAGGGCTCTCGTTTGTGAATTACCATTAAAGCTAAATAAACAAAAGAAACTTAATCTTTTGATACCTATTAACCCTTTCCCTACCAAACTGTGTAAAAACCCATGCAGAGGAGTGTCCACAACCACAGACCGGGTGCTTGCACCAACCATGAAGTGGTTGTGGCTGTGCCACATGGGGTGTCATGAGTGCAATGTCAT
>JBCCIJ010000030.1:0-52032 GCA_039028295.1 Bacteroidota bacterium | reverse complement strand
TGGTTTACAATGGAAACAAGTTTTCCGGATTGGTATTCCTTTGCTTGGTATTTTACTGGCAAAGCTATCCCTTTGTTATTATTGTTAATTTGGTTTTTTACATGTAAACATTGGTGGCATTGGATAATTTTAGTGCCGATTGCCATGTATTCATTTCAGCTCTGGGGAGTATTAAATGAGAGTAACAATCTGGATTCATTGGAAATCTATTATGTACTACCTCTAATGATTGTACTCGTACCATCTGTCTATTTGATTCGCGCAAAACTGTTTGCTCAAATTCGTAGAACGGATTTAAAGTCATTTGAAGAAGAACTTGGTTCCAAACAAACGTTTTGGCAACAAATAAAGGATTTGTTCCGTTAAACATCTTAATTTCAGTTTAAGTTTTTTTGGTTAACTTGGTCTATAATTTGTTGTTCTATGACGCAGCCTAAGTCGCCATTTACCAAAGCGCAACTTCTCCCGCAGGAAGAGAAATTGGAAGTCACTCAGGAAAAAAGTGATTTGCTTATTGGTATTCCTAAAGAAACTCATTTTCAAGAACAACGCATTTGCCTTACTCCAGATGCCATTGCCGCTCTAACGGCAAATGGGCATCGAATTTTAATTGAAAATGGAGCAGGAGAAGAAGCCGGTTATTCGGATAAAGATTATAGTGAGGCAGGTGGGCAACTTACGCCGGAAACTAAAAAAGTATTTGCTTGTCCTATAATTCTAAAGGTTGAACCTCCTACTCTTGAGGAAATTGGATTGATCAACCCAAATTCGGTTATAATATCTGCGTTACAGCTCAAAAAGCAAAAGAAAGGGTACTTTGAGACGCTCTCCAAAAAGAAAATTACCGCCCTGGCCTTCGAGTTTATTAAGGATGAGGACGGAAGTTATCCGGCAGTCAAAGCACTTAGCGAAATAGCCGGTACCGCCTCAGTACTTATCGCTTCTGAGTTAATGGTAAATGCTTCGGACGGGAATGGAATGCTCTTTGGAAATATTAGTGGAGTTCCTCCTGTGGAAGTAGTTGTTATTGGCGCGGGAACCGTGGGGCAATATGCAGTTCGAGCTGCCCTTGGTTTAGGTGCAACGGTAAAGGTGTTCGATAATTCAATTACTAAGTTAAGAAGAATTCAATCTAAAGTGGGTCAACCCTTGTACACTTCTACAATTCAACCCAAAACTCTGTTAAAAGCATTAAGGCGGTGCGACGTTGCTATTGGTGCAGTGCGGGGAAAACATCGTTCTCCCGTCATTGTTACCCAAGCCATGGTAGAACGAATGAAAAAGGGGGCTGTAATTATAGACGTAAGTATTGATATGGGGGGCTGTTTTGAGACTTCTGAAATGACTTCACACAAGCATCCTTCTGTAATTAAGCATGGGGTGATTCACTATGGTGTTCCAAATATTCCTGCCCGTTACCCAAAGTCGGCTTCTGTTTCTTTAAGTAATATCTTTACACCCTACCTTATGCAAATTGCTGAGTGCGGTGGACTTGAAGAGGCCATTCGTTTTGATCCAGGACTGCGAAATGGTCTGTACTTTTATCACGGGATTCTTTCCAATAAGGCCGTGGCTGATTGGTTCGACCTTCCCTATAGCGATCCAAACCTATTAATTTTTTAATTCCCTTTAATTATTGGCGGATTATTGCAGAAAATAGAGGAAATTTGTAACCGAAAATTGTTATATCGGTTTTAAACAAACACCTATATTTAAGATGAATCTAGCCAAACGTTTATTGTTCTACTTCGGGGGCTTCGCTATTGGGATCATATTACTTTATTTTTTTGTTGGAGGTAGTGGTGCCTCCTGTGAATATGATTACGGGCCTACCGCTAGAACCTTAAAGAATATTCGTCTTAAGAATCGGGTGTTTACCAATGCGTCGTTAACAACTTTGGCCAATCACCAATTGGATACGGCTGCTATATCAATCCTGCTAAAAGAAGGAGACGTCCTATTTTCTGAAAGTAACACTAGCCTGGATTCTTGCAAAATATACATTATTGAAGGAGTGGCTTCGGAAAAGAGCCTGAAAATCTCTATGGAGAATTGCGAGAAAGAAGCAACCGTATTGACCGTTCAACTTATGGATTAGCCTGATTCAGTTTTTTAATATAATACGAAGGATATATTCCATTTTTTTTATAAAATGCTCTGGAATAGGACTCCGCATTGGTATAGCCACATTCCTCCGCAATCGCTTTAATGGTATAGTTCCGAAATTTAGAATTTGATATTAGTTCATTCATAGAATAATCAATTCTTAGATCATGTATATATTGAGAAAAGTTTTTTTCCATTTTTAAATTGATCACTCTGGATAGATAATTTGAATTGGTCTGGAACTTTTTCGCCAGATCCTGTAGGGATAGATTAGGTGATAAGAAATGTTTTTGCTTCTCAAAAGAAGCAAGATTATTCATGATATGCGCTACCACTTGAGCTGAAATCTCTGATCTAACTAAATCATTTTGTTCATTTATTCGATGCGTTCCATTTTTATTTGGGCGAAGCGCCTCAAATCTCTTTTTAAATAACCTTTGTCGATGAAAGTAATGAAAGGCAAGAATTAGGCTACCAATCAAAAAACCTATTATTAACCAATTAGCTATTTTAAACCATCTATTTTTTATTTTCAACCTGGAGATTATGGCTTCCTTTTGGTTTAGAAGTTGAGGCGTTTCAATTTTTTTTATATTTTCTGGTTCAAAATATTGATAATTAATCTTGAACACACTATCGATGGAAATTAACCTACTTAGGTATTCAATTTGCTTTGAATAATTGGATGTAATCTCATAATACGATAGCAACTCTTCAAAAACTTGGCGGCGATAAGGAAATATTTGTATATCATGATTTTTATAAATAGAATCCGCCTTTAATAAATAAAATAGGCCATTTTGAGTCTTATTTTGAGTAAAATTTGCCAGCCCCCTAAACCCGTAACTGTCAAATAACCCTGAGTAATCTTTTGAATTCTTCTGAATTTTTATTAATTCATCAGATAATACCTCTAAGTTAGTATAGTCATTTGTGTAGTAATACAATTCTAATTGGCATTCTGCGGGCCAGAGTGAGTAAATCTCTTTATTGAAACCTTGATATGCTTTAACTTTTACTGACAAAAGGTCTAAATACTGACTTGCCTTTTCAAATTCCTTTAAGTTTATGTAACAAACTATAAAACCATATGTCGACACAATTTCTGATTCATCCACAAGATTCTCTAAATTTTTGCGATATCCTTTTCTTGTCGTCTGAGAAAGGCTGTTAATAAAATCTTCCCTTTGAATAAGGTTGTGATATTTCTTTTGAAGATTTAAAGCTTCCTTTTTATTTCCCCATTGAGATTTTGCATTAATTAAGAAATTTAAAGCATACAGTTGATGAGCAAGATTATCATTTTTTAAAGCATAATCATATAAAATATGAAAATTTTTAGTTGAGTTGATAAGATCACCATTAATGATGTATTCGTAACCTTTGATCAAGTAACCAAGTGCTGGGTATGTCTTATGATCTAACCCATTAGTTAGATAAATTATACTATCTGCATAAGTCATATTCTTTTCAGGATGAAAAATCCTAGCAAGTCGATCGTATCCTCGAGCCATTTTTATTGTGTCTTTATGTTTTTTGGCCCGGTTTAAATAAGTTCGAGCGACCAATTCAGCTTTCGTTGAATCACTATCAACTTCGTTAAAAAGAGACAACAATTCCTCATCTTCTAGCCTACTAAGGTATTCTTGAGATAAATCTTGCGCAATAGTGGAAATAAAGCTTATGGTGCAAAAGAAGTTAATCAGTAATTTTTTCATACAAAATTGTGTAAATCGAGGAGCCAATAATGAGGAGAGGAATAAAGTTAGGGTTTTCATGGTGAAAATAATACATGCCATGTAGTCATGTAAAACAAAAAATCATAAATGCTTGATAATGTGATTTTTATGATTTATTGATATAGTCTCAATTCATGAATTGACGGGATTAAATTCTTGAATCCCAAGAGGCTTGGATTGTGAAACCAAAATATTCGTCTAAAATTTGACCAATCAAAATCTAGTTAATCGGCCCAGAGATTCGTTTTAGATTAACTGGGGAGTTAGTATTAATGATCTGGGTCGGTTCTTTAATCTTTCTTAGGTAACACTTGAAGTAAAGTCGCGGAAGCCGAAAAGCGCATGAGTAGGCAAAATTTTTAAAATTCTATACTATGAAGTACTTAAAACAACTTAATACCGTAATAATAATTACCATGTTTATGTTAACCTCTTATACCAGCCATTCGCAAGAAATAACTCCTGAAGGTTATTCACTTGAAATCCCCGCTGCAGTAAAAATGAGCTCTAGTGAGGCAAAGAATTATGAATTAATAACTACAAGCCACTACGACACAAAACTAGCAGGATATGTATATGTTTCTGGAATTATAGACGCGAATGGAAATGTGAAGTTCCATTCAATATATGCTCCTAAAAGACCAGTTCAATCGCGTGAAGGCTCGGGATGTACTGGAGGAAACTACAATGCTTGTGCGAGAAGCTGCACAGATCGCCCCACAACAGCGGGTGTCATTTTATGCACAAGTTACTGTATAATTGATTGTATAATTTTTGAAGACTAATAATTTATTTAAACCATTTTAAGATATGAGCAATGAAATGACTAAAATTATTAAAACATTATTGTTGATACTAGCCGCGGTTATTGTCGTAGCAACTTTAGTATATTTTTTCGCAAAGCTATAGAGTCCTGGGCTTTCCTTCTTATAAAAAGGGTACTGGTAGAGTAGTTTTAATCAGCCAACGCAAAGTTATGCTTCAAGACCTTTTCCACAAGAACACCTTGTTGAAAGAAATATGTGAAACCACATTACCAAAATTTAAGTGCTGAAAATTTGAATATAACTTCTCAACCCTTAGTGAAATATTTTGTGGTTCAAATATCCCAGAGGTGGCACAAGATATATTTTCTAGCTATTACTATATGTGTAACAGACATTAAAACTCATTAAACATAACATTATGAAAAAGCTAAACGCATTCTTCTTCATTTTTACATTTTTGTCCTTGACATGCACCAGCATAGTTGCCCAAAAATTGAACTCGAATGAAATTGGGAATATCGAAATAGAGATTCCTAAGGAGTTAAAATCCAAGTTAGAAGGTCTTGAAAACACTGATTATAATTTTAGGATCCATTCAAAATTTTTCAAAAGAGAGCATGGTCACGTAAACTTATATTTTGACCAGAACGACAAAATCTACAAAATCACTGGACCAAGTGGAATTAATACAACAGTACTGATTCAAAGATACGAGTCTTCCGTGCCTTGTCCTCAGTGTCTTCCTGAATATGAGCTATCATGCATTCTAGCCTGTATATGGGAGGCAATTCTTGGAGCAGAAGATGATTGACCAGTTTTCTATGAGGTCGACTAGGAGCGGTTGAGATTAATTAATTATTAAATCAATACTTACTATGAGATCAATAATCTAAAGTACAGAATATCGAAAATTTAAATTCATGGATAATACACAGAAGAGAAGAATGGCGGCTTTCATTATAGATGCAGTGATAATTGGCTTTTTTGCCACATTCGCGGAAAGCATCCTATCCCTTTTTAATGAAAAAATTAGCTTTAGCCCTTTTGGACTAAAGTTCAATTATACTTTCAGTCTCTCCATTCTTTTCTATGTGTCTTATTTCTTAATGTTCGATTTAGTCAACAATGGGATCACGCCTGGAAAAATGATTTTCAAAATAAAAATCGTTTTCTTAGATAAAACTGTACCTCCTAAAGCCATCCATTTAAAGAGGTCTTTGTTAAAAATATTTGGTATAATTATTCTTCCTATTGCCGTGTTATTATTTTTTCTAAATAAGTTCTACACTATTCACGATCACTTTTGTCAGACCGTAACAATACGAAAACCATAAGATCAATTGGGCCGGGCTGCGAGAAATCGTGGTTTGGCCTAATTTGTCATATTCCTAATAAAACATAAAGACCATGAGAATATTCGTTTATCTATTTCTTGTAATGAGCTTTTCGCCAATTTGTAATGCTCAGAATGCCACGATAACCATAGGCCGAGGGACCGATTGTTTTGGTCGAGGAGCCTGTTCAATCACCATTGAGAATTCAAATGAATTCAATGCCACTTTCTTCAAAAACCACAACGGAACAACGATATTAAGAATTTATCGCGACAAGCTGAGTAAGGAAAACGAGGACAGAATATTTGGAAATCCAATTACTGAATTCAACATGAATTCGCTCAACTTCCAAATGGAAGAAGAAATCCCTATCCACAATACAATAGAACCTTCAACTTCTTCAACATGGCCAAAAGAATTAAATAGGCTCAAGACTGGTATCTACCCAACGGTAATCACCATGAACTATATCGATGTTCAAGTTTTAAATGAATAAACCTCCTGTTCTTTAAATTCATGAAAATCAATTTATTTATTGCCATCCTATTTTCGACGGGGTCATTTACTTTAACCATAGCGAACGAACCAGATGTTGAACCTATATATATCTCAAGTATTGAAATTGAAATTGCGCAATTAGTAAGAGCTATTCATGAAATCAAAAGCGAATACGAAACTCGAGCGAACTACCTATATAGAAAGTTATATTACGTAAATAAGAGGCTTAAGATCACCTCAAATCCAATTGAACAACTAAATGGGTTGTTAGAAAAGGACAGCCTCAAGGAACAACTTATCCAGCTAAGGTTGAATGAGCAAACCGATATTAGCAAAATACGATACATCAAAGGACTACAAATAATAAAAATACTTTATGAAAAGACATTATCTCTAGACCATCATTTTGCTTCGGTCAGTACCTTTTCAGAAATCAATAAAATTTCAAATCCAAACAATTATCCGGAATTTGCATCCATAAAGGAATTAATAAAGTCTAAGAAAGACAAGAGGTCAGGTTTTGATCTAACAAAGGTTCTTGGTAATAACATTTATACTTCTGTCGCACATTCGCTTATTTCATTATTTACGGATACGAGCACATCCAGAGAGGATAAACAAGCAAATCTTCAACAAGTGGAGTGTATTCTAGATTTCACGTTAAGAATGCACAATGACTTAAATACCATCCATTTTGAGACAAAATTTCTTCAAAAGAACAATGACAACATAATGAATGAGTTACAGCGTCTATTTGTGGACTTTACAAAGCCGATTCAATACAAAAAGCAGTTAAAGGAATGTAGAAATAAGGACGATTGGGATAGTGTGAGAGAATATCTTGATGAATACTTAAAGGAACTTGACCTTGTTATGGCAGATGAAAGTGAGCGCCGAAAAGCGCAAAAAATGCAAATTAACTTAGAGTTTCCGATCGATAGGTTGTTACAGTTCATAACCCAATACAATGCATTTATTGATCAAGGTGGGAAGTTTTATGAAAAATTTGGAATTATGCTCAGTAGTTATGAAAATGAGAAACAATGTGGAGATAAAACCCCAATTGAGTACCTCAAACTTAAAGAAAATGTTTCCATTGCTATCGAAAAGTTCAATACAGCCTATAAACCAGTTGAGATCAACGGAAGCAAAATGAAGGAGATCCTATATGGGATTAACGAGTATGAATAGTGCCAATAAATCTATAACCTACCCTAACTCCCCTCCTATTTCCTTCAGGATGGAAGCGGTGCGATTCACACTTTGTAGGTCATCTACATTAATATCTGCCAGGGCTTCATAGAAAATTTGTGTCATGGCATCTCGGTTCTTACTTTCCTTTCCAGCCGAATTTTTAGCCAATCCACTTGCTATTTGCAGTTTTGCACTAGCGGTTTTACCTTTGGAAACGGCCTTCGAAATTGCCGAAACACCAGCAGGTTTAGACCAAAAAGTGGTAATCCCTCCCCATGATTTTCCTAAAGTCCTGACCAAGCTATCAGCAGCCGACTCTTGTGCATTTTCCAATTCTAATTGTAAACGTTCTTCCTCCTCACCTTCTTTACCACTGAGCTTAGTCTTTAATTTATTAAAACCCGATGCGATGGCCGAACCTACTTTTTCGACCATAACGTAGGCGGGTCGTTTTACATTGGCCACTTTCAAATTACTTAAGGCTATCGAACATAATTCACTAAATTCATCTTGTCTTTCAAAATCAAACAACCCTAAATATATAGCCGCTGGACCCCGAAGGTTCACAAAAACGTCTCCCAAAGCGGTCAACTCTTCCTTATACCTCGGATTATCTTTATTCTTCTCAATGGCCGCTCTTAGGAACAAATAGCGTTTTTTGGCGACCAAAAAGTCCTGTTTACGCTCGTTGACACGTTTAACAAACTCCAATTGCGTTTTTTTACTACCTACATAGGCACCAACAGCTTTACCAATCTTACCCGATTCGTCTACCAATTTCTCTTGGTACTCATCAATCTTGCTCATGACCTTCTTTTTCTGCTTATATACTTGATAGAGGTTGTCCAGGTCTTCAGTGGTTAGCTCACTAATCCATGCCACACTAGGGGAGCTCCGCTTCTTTTTTGCTGGCTTTTTGGCTGGTTCTTCATCCTTTTTCTTTTTGGATTTAGAGCTTCCTGAGCCACTTGACTGAAGCGCTTCACTTGCTATTTGTAGCCCGGCACTTGCCATTACTTTGGCCACTTTGGACAACACTCCTCCAGCCTCGGTAACTAATTCTAGCTTTTCTTCAGCAGATAAGGAGGCCCAATACCGCTTTAGCGCTTCTCTCCTTATTTCGGCTGGATAGTCTTTTTTCTTACCTTCCAGCTTATCTTTCACCATGGTCTGAGCCTGCTCTTTCCCTTTTTCACCGTAAATCTTCGCCCAATCTTCGCCTTGTTGCTTTAGAAATTTGAGAATTACCTTTGTTTCAACAATTAAATGGTCCATCCGAAAGTCCGTCTCTTGTCGCTTACTTTCATCTTCCACCAATTGTGTAGTTGTTTCTGCCGGGCCAGTGATTAAACCTTCTTCAGACTTTCCTTTTGCCTGGGCCACCTTACTGCCCATAACATCAGCCTCCTTTTCCAATCCAGCGTCGTCATTAATATTCACTGAGTTGTTAATTTGTTTGGTGGGTTTCACTCTTCCCTGCTTTTGTTGAACTACATGCCAAGCTTCATGCGGCAAATGTTTCTCTTGTCCTGAGGCCAAGTGTATTTCTGAACCTTGAGCATAAGCATGTGCATTTAATTGAGAAGGTTTCGTTGAATTCCTATGTACTTTCACATCATCCATCGAATATCCTGAGGCATTTTCAATACTGCTTTTCAGTTGATCCGGGAGTCCTGTATCATTTTTCTTTTTTTGAATAGGCTGTGCCGAATAATCATTTGCCATCGATTGTAGTTGTTTGATAGCCATGGTTTCCGGACGCTCATCCTTAAACTGCGAAGTACTTTTATTTTTGGACTTTACTTGTTGAACTGTATCGGTTGGTGCCGGACGCTTTTTTTTCTCGGTTTTATCACTTCCTTTTCTCATATCCATAATTTTCCCGAAATCCATAATAGAGATTTCCATCGTATGGTCAAGATAAAACTAATAGACAAGGGGTACACTACGTATTTTTACGTAAATCTGTAATAGTAGTCAACAACAAAATGGGAGGTTATAAAATGACTTCATTCAAAATAAGGCCGCTCGCAGGAGCAATGCGCTCCAGTTTGAATGATTTGTCTTCCTCAAGCGTTTCTGAGATAAAATCGATATTCACTTTACCTTCGCCCAGGTCAAATAGCACCCCCATCATCAATCTAATTTGATGTCTTTTAAAGCCTTTTCCTCGAACTCGAAATACATAACTCTTTTCCGGAAAGAAATTTGCTGTATAAATAGTATTTTCAACTATTTCTGAAGTTTCTATGGTTCCCACTGTTTTCGTCTCTGGATTGGGCCGAAAGGCGTAGTTCTTAAAGTCGTAAGTTCCTTCAAACAACTTTGCAGCCCGTTGCATGCTGTCAATATCCAAATCCTTAGAGGTCCCAGTCATATAGGGGGCTGCAAATGGGTGATTTTTATTTCCAAAGGAGAACAAATACAAATATTCTTTTCCTTTGGGTGCTTCAATTACATTAAATTTCTTGTCGACTTCTTGAATGCTTAATGCCCGTATGTCGGCCGGCAAATTATCATTCAGTAGAGGAAAAAAATCATCCACTATGAGAGGTTCACCATCAAGAAATAATTCTACATAGGCCATATTTGCCGATACTTTGGCATCGGTACGACCGGAAGCTAAAAGTTTAAATTTTTTATGTCCCAAAACATAAGACATCGTTCTAGAAACCATATGTTCCACTGTGATAACATCGGGTTGTTTCTGCCAACCATGGTAGCGGAACCCTAAATATTGAAATTCAATAAGGTAGAAATGTCGCTTCGAAAACATAGGCCAAAAATATGTATATTTACTACAATAACCTTAAACTAATACATTATGACAACAACAAACAAACCCAATAAATGGTTTTGGATTATAGCAGTTCTTGCTTTACTCTGGAATCTAATGGGAGTTTCTCGCTACTTGATGCAAGCTTATAACGTAGAAAGTTTTAGAGCCGATTTTAATCCTGATCAACTAGCACTTATGGATGGAAGTCCGGCGTGGCTAACTGCTGTCTTTGCGATTGCCGTGTTTTCGGGCCTTCTTGCTTGTGTTGCCCTTTTAATGAAACGAAAGTTAGCCGTTATACTATTTGGTATTTCTCTATTATTTGTTTTGATTCAAATGATCTCTGTTTGGACCACTACAGATACCATCACTATTTTTGGTACTCTAGACGGTATTGTGATGCCAATGATTGTCATTGTAATATCCATATTCCTCTACTATTACAGCAAAGGAGCCAGTCAAAGGGGTTGGCTAAATTAGCCGTTCGAATACCAAATGAAATGAAAAATTAATTGCTTGATTAAAAATTATCCCTTCGACCCCTCTGTTAAACATCATTTTGCGATTGCTTTTGGATTGGCTGTTTGGATATTTGTTTTCCTCTATTTTACAGAACCACTGGATGTCCATGAATTTGGGCCCAAAGAGAAACTAATCTACCTACCGTTTTACGGTTTAACTGGAGCTGTATCGTATATCCTCGCGCTACCGTTGCAAAGCTTGCTCCTTGGTCAAAATGAAGGCAAATGGACTTGGCAAAAGGAATTGTCCTTTTTCTTAATCTTTATTGGTATTGCTTTAATAGTCACTCGTGGTGTATATCTCTATATAATTGTTAGAGGCGAACCCAACCCACATACCCTCGACTATTTTATATTGGACATCTATATCCCGGCCATTCTTACCATCTTACCAATTGTTATTGCCGGTCGTTGGGCATTTGGGAAATACAAACAGAAAACAGCAGAGGATAAGAAAATTGAAATTCCAGGAGACGGAACCTATGAGGGGCTGCGTCTTTTGCTTGTCGATTTGATTGCCATTAGAGCAGATGACAATTATATCGAAGTGTCCTACCTCGAAAATAATTGTCTCAAAAAACAATTAATCAGAAATAGATTATCAGCAATTACAAAAGCACTTCCAGAACTACTGCAAACACATCGGTCTCATTCCATAAACCCGTACCATTTTCTTCAATGGAAATCCGAAAACGGCAAGCTTTTTATAATCCTTTCCTTTCAAATTAAAGTGCCAGTTTCTAAAACATTCAGTTCGGAAGTAAAAGCGCGTATTAATTCGGCCACAAAATAGCTGTATTCTGCCCCAAAGCATACTATATAGGATGGTAACAGCACCTTCAGAATTATTTTTGTTTCAGATAATCTCAAAAAATCTGGTCATATGAAAATGCTATTTACTATATTTTTCACCACCATTTTCTCACTCACATTAATTGCACAAGAGGCCACCTGTAACTGTAAACAAGACCTTGATTTTTTAGTTCAAAAAATGCGGGAAATGCCATCCTATAAACATCAAATTGTCAAGACCAATAAGGAAGATCATTTTCAATCTACATACCAACTTTATGCCGATAAAATGACACAACCAATTTCGATCATTGTATGTTTTGATTATCTCAACAAAATGATGGGATCGATTACTGATTTACACGCCAGTGTTCAATATGAGGGAGACGGACTCACAAAAGATCAATTGGCTAATCCATCTACTTTACAAAGTTTCTTAGCCTCCGAAACATTTGTTAGTCATCCTAAAACTTCGGCCCACTTAGAAACTCTTTCCAAATTACTACCGTTGAAACAAGAAAATGACATCGAAGGAATTTATATGGGAAGAGAAATAACTGTTGGAGTTTATCAAACCGATGACCCAAGTAAGTTGGAGGGTGTGGTCCTGACATCTAAGTTGGAAACATGGATTCCTGGACAGATCATTTTCTACCTTACCCAGAATGGAAATGGACGTTATGACATATTGTACTTTAGTCCAAAATCTCGAAAAATGTACTATTCTAAGGGAATTTCTGCATCGAATGGTCGAATCAAGTACTTTTTGAAAGAAGGAATTGAAAGCAATGAAATTAATTTTAGTAAAGACAAATGGGTTTTTGAGCAACTCAGCGATAGTGTGCAATATATCTACTTCGGCGAATTCTCGAACACGGCATCAGTTAAACAGGCTTCAAAGGATTTCTATGCAAAATTGAAAGACCTACTCGGAGCTGAGCACTTAATTATAGACTTACGTAACAACGGAGGCGGGAACAAAAAGCATTCAGATTTATTTCTGAAACTCTTCAAAAGAAACAAAGGGAACAACTACATTCTTACCAATTCATTTACTGCTAGCAATGCTGAACAATTCACCACCAAATTGAAGAAAATTCCAAATACAATTCATTTAGGAGAAACTACAAAAGGTGTTTTAGCCTATGGCAAAAATTATGGATACCGTTACGACACACCGTCAGGGCTATTCTCCGTGCAGCCAACCGACATGGATTTCCATAAAGCGTACTTTCAATATGAGGGTAAAGGAATTAGTCCTGACCTTCCATTAAACTATGATGTGGATTGGATACTTCAAACACTCGAAATAATTGAGACGCAATCCAAACTATAGCAATTTCTAAATACCAGTATTCAGAACAAATCCCACTATTTGTTGTTAATGGCAGGATAACTTTATTTATGACGTGAACGAAGCGCTTTTTCTACATCGCGCAGATGGAAGCCTTTGGCCTGTAGTAATATCATATAGTGAAATAAAAGATCGGCGCTTTCATTGATGAATGCCAAATCGTCGTCGTCCTTAGCTTCTATGACCACCTCAACCGCCTCCTCTCCTACTTTCTGAGCGATTTTATTAATTCCCTTTCGAAACAGAGATGCCGTATAAGAGGCTTCCTGATCTTTGTTGTTCTTGCGTTCTTCTATCACATGCTCCAGTTGAGACAGAAAACCAAAGTTGCTTTCATTAGACACTCCCCAACAGCTGTCTGTACCCAAATGACAGGTTGGACCCCTTGGATTAGCCTGAATTAATAAGGTATCCTGATCACAATCCAATGCAATAGACACTACATCCAGACAATTGCCCGTCTCCTCTCCTTTGGTCCATAACCTATTCTTAGTTCGGCTAAAGAAGGTCACCTTATCGATTTCTCGCGTCATGGCTAAAGCTGCTCTGTTCATAAAGCCCAGCATTAACACGTTCTTTGTAATTGCATCCTGAACAATGGCGGGTACAAGTCCGTCCGAGTATTTTTCAAAATTTATTTCCATATGTTTCTTTTAAGATCATAATTGCCACACTATATGACGTCTATATTTTGATTATTTTTTATTCTGAATAAACTAAAGCCTCACTGGAATTCCACGTGCCTTTAGTTGCTCCTTAAGTGTCATTATTTCTATTTCTTTAAAATGAAAAACGCTGGCTGCTAATGCCGCATCCGCATTACCTTTTTCGAAACTATCAACAAAATGCCGGATACTACCTGCTCCTCCCGAAGCGATAATTGGAATGTTAACATGCTCGGATAATTGCTTTAGAGCAGCATTGGCAAATCCATCTTTGGTGCCGTCATGATCCATGGAGGTAAAAAGGATTTCACCTGCTCCTCGAGCCTCTACTTCCTTGGCCCAATCAAATAGGTTCAATGACGTGGGAACTTTGCCTCCAACCAAATGTACCCTCCAATTCCTTTCAATTTGTTTGGCGTCTATTGCGACCACGATGCATTGAGAGCCAAACTTTGACGCCAATTCGTTGATTAACTGTGGATTCTTTACGGCCGATGAATTGACAGATACCTTGTCGGCTCCATTCTGAAGTAAAACATCAACATCTTCCACCTTAGATATACCACCTCCTACGGTAAATGGAATATTAATGGCTTCTGCAACACTTAAAACCAGATCGGATAATGTTTTTCTTCGTTCCTCCGTAGCTGAAATATCCAAAAAGACAAGTTCATCTGCTCCCGCTTCTGAATAAAACTTTGCAAGCTCAACGGGGTCACCAGCGTCTCTGAGGTTCACAAAGTTGACCCCTTTTACGGTTCGCCCATTCTTAATATCGAGACAGGGAATTATTCTTTTAGTGAGCATTTAGTATGTATTTTTCAAGTTGTTTTAAAGAAATTTTATTCTCATAGATCGCTTTCCCAATGATTGCTCCCTCACAACCAAGTTCGGCTAACTTCGGAAGCTCATCAAAATGCGATATGCCCCCAGAGGCAATTAAGTGTATTTTTTTTCTCGTTTCTGAAATACCACATTCTTCAAGAATACGCCGGTATAGTCCAAATGATGGGCCTTCTAGCATGCCATCTTTGCTAATATCAGTACAAATAACGTATTCAACTCCCTGCTGTTGATATTTGGCAATGAATGGAATTAGATCAACTGCACTCTCCTCCTGCCATCCACTCACGGCTATTTTTTCATTTTTGGCATCGGCGCCGAGTATGATCTTCTCTTTCCCATACTTTGACAACCAATTTATAAAGGTCTCTTCACTTTTAACAGCAATACTTCCCCCAGTAATTTGGTTGGCACCGCTTTCAAAGGCAATATGGAGGTCTTCGTCCGATTTAAGCCCACCGCCAAAGTCTATTTTCAATCCGGTTTGTATGGCGACCTGCTCAAGTATCTTGTAATTCACTATGTGGTTGCTTCTGGCGCCATCTAAATCCACCAGGTGGAGATATTGCACTCCATGAGCTTCAAACTCCTTAGCAACCTCCAAAGGATGCTCATTGTAAACCTTTTTAGTAGTATAGTCTCCTTTGGTAAGGCGAACACATTTTCCGTCAATAATATCGATGGCTGGTATTATTCTCATTTTGTTGAACCCTAAAGTGGGTGACTTTTTTATTGGATTATAAATTCAAAAAGTTTTGTAAAATTCGTTGGCCGGCAGTACTACTCTTCTCTGGGTGAAATTGGACTCCATAAAAATTGTTCTTTTGAAGTGCAGAAGCATAATTTGTTTCATAATTGGTGGTTGCGATCATTTCGGTACAGGCAGGCGCGTAAAAGCTATGCACCAAATACATAAATTCATCGTCATTAATCCCTTCAAAAAGTGCGGTCTTTAGATCAAAAATATTATTCCAGCCTATCTGCGGTACTTTCACTTCGGGTGAAAACTTTACTACATCCACATCAAAAATCCTCAATCCCCCGGTTGTATTTTCTTCCGAAGAATTACACATTAACTGCATACCAAGGCAAATGCCCAAAACGGGTTGTTCTAAGAACGGAATGACCTTGTCTAATCCGGAAGCGATTAGCTTGTTCATTGCACTGCTGGCCTCACCAACTCCCGGAAAAATAACCTTATCTGCATTGCGAATTATGGTTTCATCACTGCTCAATCGAGCCTCCAGTCCCAATCGCTGTATTGCAAATTGTAAGCTTTTTATATTTCCCGCCCCATAATCTATTATGACTACATCCATGATCTTACGTATAACTAATTTTAATTAATACTTTTTTTTCGCTAGAGCATTCCCTTTGTACTTGGCAATATCATTTTATCGGCATCTCTCTTAACGGCGGCTTTAATAGCTTTAGCCAGCGCCTTGAAAATAGCTTCTATTTTGTGATGCTCATTGGTTCCTTCAGCTTTAATATTCAAGTTAGATTTACTGCCATCCGTAAAGCTCTTAAAGAAATGGTGGAACATCTCGGTGGGCATCTTTCCAATCATCTCTCTCTTAAAATTTACTTCCCAAACGAGCCAATTCCTTCCTCCAAAGTCAATAGCCACTTGTGCGAGACAATCATCCATGGGTAAACAAAAGCCATATCTCTCGATCCCAAGTTTGCCGCCCAATGCCTTTGCAAACACTTCTCCTAAGGCAATCGCCGTGTCCTCTATGGTATGGTGTTCGTCCACATGAAGATCACCTTTAACGCTAATGGCGAGATCCATTTGTCCGTGGCGAGCTATTTGATCCAGCATATGATCAAAAAAGTCTATCCCAGTATTTATATCACTTTGGCCTGTCCCATCCAAGTTAAGCACCATTGAAATGTCCGTTTCGTTGGTCTTTCGATGCAGATGAGCCACTCGATCTTTCAGCTTTAAAAAAGTATATATTTCTTCCCAATCATTAGTTTCCAACGCGATCGAAGGATCCAGTTCATTTCGTTTTACAGTTATCTCATCGGTACCCAGGTGGGTGTCGTCGTTAATATAGATTCCCTTACAACCAAGGTTCTTCGCCAACTCCATATCCGTAAGGCGGTCACCAATTACAAAGGAGTTATCCAAATCATAGGCCTCACTAAAATAGGCTGTTAACAACCCAGTGCCAGGTTTACGAGTATTGGCATTTTGATGAGGAAAAGTTCGATCCAAAAATACTTGATCAAACACCACTCCTTCATTCTCGAAGGATTGCAGAATAAAATCATGTACAGGCCAAAAGGTTTCTTCCGGAAAAACATCGGTCCCCAAACCATCCTGGTTGGTGATCATCACCAATTCGAAGTCCAACTCTTTAGCAATTTTTCCTAAATAAGTAAAGGCCTTAGGATAAAAGGTTATTTTTTCGAAGGCATCTATCTGCTCGTCAGAAGTTTCCTTAATAATGGTACCATCCCTATCTATAAATAATACTTTCTTCATTATTTCATTGTTTTAAGAGTTGCAATTAATTGAGCATTTTCGTCTGGAGTTCCTACGGTAAATCGCAGAGTGTTCTCACATAAAATTTGTGAGCTTCTATTTCGAACTACGATTCCCCTTTCCAAAAGTTGTTGATATCGAAGTGCTGCATCATCAACTTTTACAAGAATAAAATTGGCGTCAGACTGAAACACATTCTTAACAAATTTAAATTGAAGTAACACTTTAAGTAAATTGCTTTTTTCACTTATAACTAAGTTAATTTCATTTTTTAAAGATGTAGTATCCCTTAAACGTTCCAGGGCTCGTTTTTGTGTAAGTTCATTAATATTGTACGGAGGTTTAATCTTGTTTAAGACCGAAATTATTTCGGAAGAAGCATAACATATCCCCATCCTAATTCCTGCCATTCCATAGGCCTTAGACATGGTTTGGGTGATGATCAAATTCGGATAAGTACTTAACATTTCCAACCAACTTGGTTTATTCGAAAAATCGATATAAGCTTCATCAATAACAACGAGTCCTGAGAAATTTTCCAGTATTGACTTTATTCTTTTATCTGAAAAAGAGTTGCCCGTTGGGTTATTGGGGGAGCAAATAAACAACAACTTGCTATTTGCGTTTGTTATCCTTAGTATTTCTGAAACCTTCGGTTGGAATTCCGAATTAAGCGGTATTTCTATGTTTTCTACATCGTTTATTCCTGAAAGCACCTTATACATGCCATATGTGGGTGGTAATGTGATTATATGATCCAATTTAGGCTCGCAAAAGGCCCTTATAAGTAGATCCAAAACCTCATCGCTTCCATTTCCCAACAGTATATTTTCAGTTTTAAGTCCCTTTTGTTCGGCTAGAATTGTTTTAACGTCGCGCTGCCAGGGGTCTGGGTACCTATTTACGTTGGTTTGGAATGGATTTTCATTTGCATCCAGAAAGATCATTTCAGTATTAAAATCGGCGAACTCATCCCGTGCTGAGCTATAGGGCGCTAACGCCAGTATGTTCTTTCTTATAAGTGGTTGTATATCAAATTTTTTCTTCATTTTCAATTGCAATTAGTCGTAGGGAAACGGCATTTTTATGGGCTATCAAACCTTCCGATTGGGCCATCAATTCTACCGCCTTTCCGATGTTTTGTATTCCTTTTTTCGAAATCTTCTGAAATGTCATAGACTTTAAAAAACTGTCCAGATTCACTCCGCTGTATTGTTTTGCATAACCATTGGTTGGTAACGTATGATTGGTTCCAGAGGCGTAATCGCCAGCGCTCTCAGGAGTATAACTGCCTATGAATATTGAGCCTGCGTTCCTCACCCCTTCAATAAACAGGGATTCGTTTTCTGCTACTATAATGAGGTGTTCCGGACCATATTCATTAATGATAGCGAGTGCTTCTTCTTCATTGTTCACCAAAACAAGTTTAGAACTTTCCATTGCCTTTTGAGCAATGTCTTGACGAGGAATATCACAAATTTGCAAAGCGATCTGTGTTTCCACAGCGTTGAGCATTTTCTGAGAAGTGGTTACTAAAATCACTTGACTGTCTGCTCCATGCTCGGCCTGACTTAATAGATCGGAAGCCACAAAGGCTGCATTCGCCGTATCATCAGCAAATATCATCAATTCCGATGGCCCAGCTGGCATGTCAATGGCCACACCAAACTTGGTTGCAATTTGTTTGGCGACCGTAACGAACTGATTTCCCGGCCCAAACAATTTATGCGCCTTTGGAATAGTCTCGGTTCCGAAGGTCATTGCCGCAATAGCCTGAATCCCTCCAATTTTATAAATTTGATCTACCCCACAGAGTTGCGCTGTATATAAAATGGCTGGGTGAATGCTCCCATTTTCCCCAGGTGGAGTGCAAAGAAAGACTTCCTTGCATCCCGCCAAAGCTGCGGGCACAGCCAACATCAATATTGTAGAAAATAATGGAGCAGATCCACCAGGAATGTAAAGTCCAACCTTTTCGATGG
The DNA here is from genome assembly GCA_039028295.1 of Bacteroidota bacterium. GTDB lineage: Bacteria > Bacteroidota > Bacteroidia > Flavobacteriales > Flavobacteriaceae > Aureisphaera. The sequence continues at coordinate 32,964 of JBCCIJ010000030.1, read as the reverse complement.
GTCTTTTTTCCTGCCAACAATGTACACCTTCCATGGTTTCAACATGTATTGGCCCACTCTGTTGTGCTTTATGAAATTTCTCTATGTTGTTCTTTGCAAGATGTATGGCCTGTTTAAGCTTCTTGGAGACTTCTACTCCGGCAGATTCAATTTCTTCTGAAGAAACCAAGGTGTCACTTATTGCAATTCCATCAAACAATTGAGTGTATTTGGACACCGCCATATTTCCTTTGTTTTTTACTTCTGAAAAAATCTGATTCACGGTGGCTTCAATATCGGCAATTGTTTGTGTAGGACGTTGAAGCAGCTCACTCCAGATTTCAGTTGTTGGATATATACTCTTTTTCATAATAATTGTATTTTCATCTATACCGGTTCAATTCACTTATAAAACCATTTTTTCGATAGGGCAAACAAGAATGCCTTCGGCGCCAACTTGTTTTAACTGATCAATGACTTCCCAAAATTCATCTTGTTTAATAACACTGTGAATACTACTCCATCCTTCATGCGCCAGGGGTAAGATCGTTGGGCTCTTCATTCCAGGCAGAATCGAGATAATCTCATCCAACCTGTTGTTAGGGGCGTTCAAAAGCACATAGCGAGAATCTCTGCCCTTTAGTACGGACTGTACGCGAAAGCGCAGCTTCCCTAAAATTACTTCAACTTTAGGGTCTATTTGAGGTGATACGGCCAGCACCGCTTCACTTTTCATCATGGACTCTACTTCCTTTAAATTATTCTTAAACAAAGTACTTCCGCTGCTAACAATATCACAAATAGCATCTGCTAAGCCTATGTTAGGTGCAATTTCTACACTGCCATTGATGATGTGCAAATCGGCCTTGATGCCATGTTTTTTAAGATATCCATTGGTGGTATTTGGGTAGGAAGTTGCGATTCGTTTTCCTTCCAGATCGGCGATGGAATTATAAGCGAACATTTTAGGTACCGCGAGGGATACTCGACACCTGGAAAAGCCAAGTTTTTCTGCAACCACAATGTTCGGTCCTTTTTCTACAAGCACATTCTCTCCAATAATAGCACAATCTACAATACCGTCCTTAAGATATTGGGGAATGTCTCCGTTTCGTAAATAATAGATCTCTAAAGGAAAATTCTTTGCCTCCGCTTTTAATTGGTCTTTCCCATTGTCTATGGAAATACCACAATCCTTTAACAAGCGTAGAGAGTCTTCATTGAGACGTCCCGATTTTTGTACGGCGATTTTAAGTCTATTCATTTTATTTTCTTTGATTTTCAGGGCTTCCACAACTGGTTTATTCCCTGAAATGATTAAATCATAATTTTTTACGCTCATAAGAGTCTAGTTTTTAGCGCATAAAAAAACCCGTTTGATTGCTCAAACGGGTTCAGATATATTGTTAAAAATTTACAACGATCACATCACCTCGCGAGAGCGAAGAATAAGATATGATGATGATGTAAATTTTGCGATGTCATTGTACATAACAAACTTATTAAAAAAATGTTTACTAGCTGTGAAAAACATATTAAATTTTCACTATTTATTCCCCCATTATTTCGCTATGTTTGTTAGAACAACGAATATAAATTGCCGAACGCCTGTAAAACAGCAGCCTACCAATAATGAAAAATTTTTTGATTGCCTTTGTGGTTTTCCTTGTGTGGTCATTCTTTGGATTGTGGTTATACTCTTGGCTACAACCGGTGGATGACACGAACAGAAGGAAGGATACTGTGGCTACCAATGAAATTACAGAATCAAATTTGGACATAGATGATGTGGTTCCGCTTGAGGAATCTTCGGACATTTCGATAGCAAATAAAGATTCCTTAAACTTATTGGAAAATGTGGATGGCCCATTAGTAGAGGGAGCCTTAGCGGCCGGAATGAAAGCAACCACGGCAAACGGAGACGTTGTATTTCTTTATAGCGAAGGGATAACTATTTGGCAAAACACCAATCAAATTGAATATCCAAACGCCGTTTTGGATTTCAAGTATAAACTTAACACCTACCTCATTGAACATCCTGAAGAGGAACTCCATATTTTGTCACTTTATAGTGCTTCGGAGAACATTGAAAACCCGAACTTTGGTTTTCAACGGGCTGTTAAGATCAAAGAGATCCTTTCCAAAACAGGAATTCCTAATGAAAAAATGGTGATAAAAACAATGATCAGAGAAGTTGAATTTAAACCAGACAATAGCTTCGGCAATGGGATCAACTTTTCATTTCATCCATTGGATGCCGAAAGAGTGGAGAGTCTGAGACTTTCCTTACCAGAAACGAAAACGATCTACCCAAAGTTGGTCAATAATGACGTTTCGGTCAATAAAGCGTTGGAAGATTTATTGGAAGAAGTGAAAACCGCGCTTCAAAACGACCCAAATCTCAGAGTTCATATTGTTGGTCATACAGATAATATTGGAAATGCCAACGACAATTATTTGTTAGGACTGAAACATGCACGACAAGTGCGTTGGTATTTAGTGACCAAAGGCAATTTAGACCGAAAGAGGGTTATCGCTGTTTCGGAAGGTGAATCGAAATCTATTGCCACCAATAGAACAGAGCGTGGACGTTTATTAAACAGACGAATAGAAATAAAATATGACACGAACTAATGGAACAATTAACCAATTTTATTGACAAGCTACCTAGTTATGCCGGTATATTTGCACTAATGTTAAGCACGTTCTTAATTGGTTATTTTTCGGCTTGGGGAATGCTCAAAGCCAAGTACCAACGTTTGCTCAAGAAAACCGTTAGAAAGCCAAGTCAAATGAATATCCCTTCGCAAAAAACTAAGGATATTGATGTGATTTTTACTGAAATTAAACCGAAAATTATTAAGGTTGTCAAAGAAGCACAAGAGGAGATTGAACTTCAAAAGGAGGTCGTAATAGAAGAAGATGAAGAAGATGTGGTTGAGATCAAATCACCAACGGAGGTAGCCGAAACCGCTAGAACCAGTTATATAACCTATACCCACAACAAGCCTAAACTTAATTTTGATAATTTTGGACGTTCGGACCCTTCGGAAATTCAGGATTTAACGCGAATCAACGGAATTGGTCCCTACATTGAGCAAAAACTAAATGAGATTGGGATTTATAATTATAAGCAAATTAGTCGCTTTAAAGATGAGGACATTCGAGTATTAACCGAATTAATCGATTTCTTTCCCGGACGGATTGAAAGGGACAATTGGGTGGAACAGGCCGATGATCTTGTAAATTAATCTAACCTCTTTTATATGAAACTAACCAGTCTGGATTGGATTCTGATCATTTCATTTTTTGTTGTTTTTTTATTGATTGGACTACTTGTAGCCAAACGAGCGGGTAAGAATACTAAAGAATTTTTTCTCTCGGGTCAAAATATGCCATGGTGGCTGTTGGGAATATCCATGGTGGCCACCACATTTTCTGCTGATACCCCCAATTTGGTTACTGATATTGTTCGACAAAATGGTGTTTCAGGAAATTGGGTGTGGTGGGCCTTTTTAATTACCGGTATGCTTACTGTTTTTGTCTATGCAAAGCTCTGGAGACGTTCAAAGGTGGTTACAGATCTGGAATTCTATGAATTGAGGTATAGTGGTAAAGCAGCGGCATTTTTAAGAGGCTTCCGAGCACTATATTTGGGAGTTTTCTTTAACGTTATGATTATGGCAGCGGTATGTCTCGCGGCTATTAAAATAGGTGGAATTCTATTCGACTTAGCACCTTGGCAAAGTGTTATTTTCGCTTCAGTTATTACAGTCTTTTACAGTTCAATTGGAGGACTTAGAGGAGTTATTTTTACAGACTTCTTACAGTTTGTTATCGCCATGGTTGGTTCCATTTGGGCTGCATATTACATTATCAATTTACCAGAAATCGGAGGATTAGACAACCTATTAGCCAATGAAAATGTCGCTGGAAAATTAAGTTTTCTACCCGACTTTAATGATACCAACTCGTTGTGGGTTTTATTAATTATCCCCATCGCTGTACAATGGTGGAGCGTTTGGTATCCTGGAGCAGAACCTGGTGGTGGAGGTTATATCGCGCAACGAATGCTTTCAGCTAAAGATGAAAAAAATGCCATAGGCGCTACCCTCTTGTTTAACATAGCCCATTATGCAATACGTCCGTGGCCATGGATTCTAATTGCATTGGCATCTTTAGTTCTCTATCCGGAGTTAAGCGACATCGCCGCTCAGTTTCCGAAAGCTACGCTGGGTCATGATTTGGGTTATCCTGCCATGTTAACGCATTTACCTGCTGGATTACTAGGTTTAGTGGTGACCTCGTTAATTGCTGCTTTCATGAGCACCATATCCACTCACCTCAATTGGGGTGCATCCTACATCTCCCTGGATTTTTATAAACGTTTTATGAAACCAGAAGCTTCTGAAAGAGAATTAGTAAACATTGGACGCCTCTCCACGGTTGTTTTGATGGTACTTGCTGCGCTTTTAGCACTAGTGCTGAGCAATGCGCTAAGCGCGTTTCAAATTCTATTGCAAATAGGGGCTGGAACGGGTCTCATTTTTATTCTAAGATGGTTTTGGTGGCGGGTTAATGCCTATAGCGAAATTACGGGTATGATCGTGTCATTTGCCCTGGCACTGCTATTTGAATTTGTGGATATGGGATTGGAGAGTCATCATAAACTACTACTCAGTGTAGGTATTACCACGGTTTGTTGGGTTGCTGTGACGGTACTTACGAGGCCAACACAAACACAGACGTTAGCAAAATTCTACAATTCAGTTACGCCTTATGGTAAAGGATGGAAACCGTTTAAAGAAATAGCTTCTCAAGCTAAAATTCCATTGAATAAAGGGACTGATAACTTTACCATAGATCTGGCGTCCATGCTTTTGGGTATTGTATTCATATATACTTCCTTATTTGCTACCGGTTATATTATCTACGGCAATTTGACAGGAGCGCTCATTCTAGTTGCCATAGCACTTATCTCAGGAGTATCTGTATTTAAATTGTGGAATAAAAAGGCGAGGTAATACCTCGCCCTTTAAATAATAATGGATAGTCTTTATTAGTCTATTCCAAACTCTATTCCAGCCGAAATGATATCCCAAGATCCTCCGTCCAAGGATACTCCTCTATAGGCCACAACAATATCGATAGCATCTGAAACTCCGTATTGCGCTCTGGGAGAGTAATAGAATCCACCATCGTTTCCATCGTTAACTCCTAAAGCATATCCTACATCACCACCCAGTACAAAATTAGGAGCCACTTCCACTCTACCGGATGCAGCAATTGGAATGAACTGAACATCTTCAATTTCAACTGAACCAACAATAGGAAGGTCAATAGTGTCACCAAAAGAGTGCGAATAACCTGTGGTTGCTCCAGCATCGAAGGAATCGGAGATTTCAAATAAATAGCCCAAATCTACGGCAATAGCAAAAGTGGCAAAATCACCAGCATCACCGATAGGTAATCCACCACTAAGTCCAGCTCTGAATTGCCCTTGAGCATTGGCAGCCGTAAAACTCATTAGAGCTACTGCTACGATTAAAAAAAGTTTTTTCATGATAAAATAGTTTGATTAATAGTATTATAAAGCTAGTAAATTCATTTTAAATGGCAATAGGGCATTTGACCTATAATCACCCGAAACACCTATAAGTACCGGTTTCATTAATACTGCCATGAAAATCCCCAGTCAAAGAACCAACTCACGGAAAGTAAAAATGTCTTTTTAGTTTGAGTAACAGTGAGGTAAAGCCGGCGGTCTTACCATTGGAAAAATCCTGTTTTTCTTCACAATCTTATTAATAAGTTGATCTACAACAAAATAGACCGCCTTCGCAGACGGTCTATTTCTTATATTCATAGTAGTTTAGAACTACTTTTTTCATTAGTTAAAAAAGAATCCAGCAGAGACTCCCAGGTTATTGTTCTTTGCGTCAAAATTGTTGTCTATGGCATCATTGAAGGCGATATCGTATCGAATAGTGAAAAACAGACCAAAAGGAAGTTCGTATTGAGCGCCAATAGCGGCACCAACATTAAGCGTTGAAATTTCTTCAATATCTGCCTCATTACCGTTAGATTCGACCGTTGCGGAGAGATTGACTCCAAGCAATGGTCCTCCTTGAAGGCTTAATCCATCAATGACTTCCACATCTCCCATAATGGGCACATCGACATAGTCCAATTTGATCTTAAAATTCCCGTCGTCCCATCCTCGCATAGAATAGGTAACTTCAGGTTGAATGGAAAAAATCTCTGAAATCTCAAAGTTTATTACTCCTCCAATATTAAGGCCAGTCCTGCTGCTAACTCCGTTAATGTCATCGCCACTGGCAGACGCGAAGTTGGCCCCTGCCTTGGCACCAAATCTTGTTTGTGCATTTATGTTTAACATACCCAACATAATAAGGGCTCCTAAAAAGATTAATTTTTTCATATAAGTTCAGTTAGATTAATACTTTTGGGAAGAAATAATCAAATTTCAATTCCCTCTTATTAACCCATCGATAGAAACGAAAAAAGTCATCACTAGGATGACTTTTTTTTAATATGTATGTTGAATCTATAGGAAGCTATAGCCAGCCGACAGTGTAACTACACTGTTTTTACCATTACTTTCTCCACCGCCGTCAATAATATCGGTCAAACCAAAGTTGTACCTTCCATCAAGTCTAATGCCCATTGGAAGGTCCACTCCAACACCTACCACACCGGACAGGTCGAAGTTTTTAGTGGCAATATCGTTAATAGTTTCGCCAATAACGGTTTGTGTTTCATCATTTACCAGAACTCCAAATTGTGGTCCTCCATGAACATGAATAATATCCGTGACAAAGTATTTTAGAACGATGGGTACATTCACATAGTCAAGGTTAAACTCTCCGGCACTGAACTCAGCTCCTTGCTGAGAATATAACAAATCGGCTTGCACACCTAACTTATCGCCCAATTTTCCTCCAAGAAAAACACCCGCTACAAATCCTGTTCGGTTATCCAATCCTGTGGCATCGGTGACGCTGGAAAAGTTTACACCTGCTTTAATACCAAAATCAATTCCCTGTGCGAATGCCTGTGAAGACAATCCAACGGTAATCATCACTATCAATAATTTCTTCATAATAAAAAGTTTAGTTGTTTGTGCAAAATTACAACGATTTTCCAAATGATGTTATTATAACATGAGTATTTAGAATATATTTAACTCCTATAAAATGAAATGGAATCAAGCCATAGCGCACTATAAAAATTACCTGCATATTGAAAGGGGTTTGTCCGAAAACTCTATTACCAATTATGCTTACGACCTCTACAAACTCGTTAATTGGCTAGAAACCAATAACGTAATGGTTTCTCCCGTTCATATTACGGAGAAAACGGTGCAAGAGTTTATTTATCAAATTGCTAAAGATGTTAGTCCTCGCTCCCAAAGCAGAATTATTTCTGGACTTCGAGGTTTCTTCAATTACCTCATTTTTGAAGAATACCGACAAACCAATCCGCTGGAGTTAATTGAAAGCCCGAAAATTGGCAAAAGACTACCTGACACCCTTTCAGAAGAGGAAATAGACCGTCTTATTGCGCAAATTGATCTGAGCAAACCGCAAGGTGACCGTAATCGCGCCATTTTGGAAACCTTATATGGATGTGGCTTGCGCGTTTCAGAATTAATTCAACTAAAAATCTCTGATCTATTTTTTGAAGAAGGATTCATAAAAGTGACCGGAAAAGGTGATAAACAACGTTTTGTTCCCATTGCTCCTTCAACCATCAAATACATTGAATTATATAAAAATGAAATTCGGGTGCATCAAAATATCCCTACAGAATTTGTAGATACTCTTTTTTTAAACCGAAGAGGAAAAACACTATCCCGTGCTATGATTTTCACAATTATAAAGGGCCTTGCCACCAAGGCTGGTATTCGTAAAAATGTTAGTCCACATACGTTTCGACACTCTTTTGCCACGCATTTGCTAGAGAATGGGGCCGATTTAAGAGCTATTCAACAAATGTTGGGGCATGAGAGCATTACCACCACAGAGGTTTATACTCATATTGATACCACACATTTGACAAAGGTGATGGAACAGTTCCATCCTCGCAAGTAAGCAAAGGACTTTTGGTTTTTACAAAAACTTAACGAACCTACTTTTTTAGTATCGCCCCTGTTTCGTATTTTTAATGAAACAAAAATCGGATGAAAACATTAGAATTTAATAACCATGATCAAATGCAGGCCATAGGGCTCGGCACTTGGAAAGCCACTGGAGATGAGGTAAAAAGAGCCGTTAAAGATGCTTTAGAAGCTGGAGTTCGACATATTGATACTGCTGCCATTTATGGAAACGAAAGTGAAATTGGAGAGGCTTTGCAAGAAGTTTTTGCCCAAGGAGAGATTTCCAGATCCGATGTTTTTATCACTTCAAAACTTTGGAACGACGCGCACACCAAGGATGCTGTGGAGCCTGCTCTACAAGAGTCATTGAGGAAGTTGCAATTGGATTATTTGGATCTATACCTAATTCATTGGCCAGTTGCTTTTCAACCCGGAGTAATGATGCCTTCTAGCCAAGACGAGTATCTGTCTCTTAAAGAAGCTCCCATTATTACCACTTGGAAGGAAATGGAAAGAGCTAAAAAAGCGGGATTAGCCCGCCATATTGGGGTTTCCAACTTCAGCAAAAGGAAATTGGAAGATCTGGTTTCAAAAGCAGAAATAAAGCCGGAAATGAATCAGGTAGAAATGCATCCGTTGCTTCAGCAAAACGATCTGGTCACCTATTGCCATAACAACAACATTAAATTGACGGCATACTCCCCATTGGGGTCTGGAGATCGATCCGCTGCTATGAAAGGAGAAAACGAACCCAGTTTAATGGACATTTCAGAAATAAAAAATATCGCGGCTAAACATAACGTGAGCCCGGCACAAGTACTCATTAACTGGCACACCCAACGAAATACATCCGTAATACCAAAATCGGTCACTAAAAGTCACATCATATCCAACTTCGAGGCGGCTAACGTGCCCCTGGATTCGGAAGACATGCAAACCATAGCTGGATTAGACAAGAATTATCGCTTTATTACGGGTAAGTTTTTTGAAGCTCCTGACAAAGGTTATGTGAATATTTATGACGAATAAAGGACGCCGATCAAATGGCTATCTATTAAAAGGAAAGTCATTTACCCAATGAAATCCGCGATTTAACAATAGAAAGTCTTCTCTTTTCTTTATTTTGAATTTCACGCGCATGCTGTCCAATCCTTTACATCCATTCAAATAGAACAAACTATCATTTGAAGTGAACTGGAAGTCGTGAAAGTTTTTTGAAGAGTCGTCCCGGAAACTGCTCAGATACAATTTTTGTTCAAGGGTGTCCGTTTCGTTCTTGTAGTAGCCTTTTTGCCCGTTCATATAATGAATAGAGGTTGAATATTTATCGACCACCAGTCTATCCCAGCGAATACTGTCGGTCTTAAGAGCCGGTAATGTATCACTATTCCAAACAAACTCTTCAACTTCATAAATGCCATATAATGCTGGTTTTGGGGCTTTTTTACCCCATTTTCTCTGACTCTCGTACGATCTTGAAACGTTCGAATACAAGAGATAAACTACAAAAGCGTACTTCAAAACAATTCCTGTAATTCGCCAGGCCTTCTTTTTGAAATGAGGAGTGATCTTTTTGGCAACCACAGCCTTATTGAAAACAAGAAAGTTAAGGATGCGCTTTCCATCCAAAACAAGTAAAAACATGCCCATGAGCGTTAGATGTCCTGAATATAGTTTTACAGGAATATCGTAACTCATATTCATCATAAAGACATTGAACATAACTCCAACAGTTACGAGCGCTCCTAAAGTGGTCGTTCTTCTCCAAAGCAATAATATTCCTCCTAAAACTTCGGAAGCCCCGGAGAAAATGGTGTAGGAATCACTAAACTCCATAAAATTCCACATTAAGGCCATTGGGGAGGATTCTCCATAGGGTTTAATGAGGTCATTAAGACTTAATTCTGAAAATTGATTGGTGAATACTTTTGAAAACCCATACGACAATAAGACGGAAGCCAGATAAAACCGGACATAAACAGTGAAGTATGAAAGCAATTTGTTATAACTTTTTCTTCGAAAATCAATAACACTCCAAATGACACAACCCAATAGCGCAATGATAAGATTGGTGAACATCGATACGAAGCTATACAAACGATCGCCGCTACCATTGGAAGATGAATCGATAGTCTCTGTAATACCAAAAATATCCGTTCCAAACCACAGCGTTATGGACTCCATAAAAGAAGAGAAGTAGCCACTTAAAACAGCTACCCCGGGAATATAATAGGCCGGGAACGGCAAAATATAAAGAACAAAAAAGATAAAGAAAAACCGAAATGAAATTCGCTTAGCGATATTCCAATCCGGCATATTTGAATGCGATATTTCGGAAGACATAAGGGTTACGTTGATTAGTTGTTCTGCTAAGCAACTAAAATATTTTCAGTTTTGGAGTTAATAAATTCATAAACCCCGAACTGGCTGGCCAACTTCCTACCTTATTTGGCAATATTAACCGCTCTGGTCTCTCTAATTACAGTAACTTTCACTTGTCCCGGATACGTCATGTCAGTTTGAATCTTTTGAGAAATCTCAAAGGACAATTGTGCGGCCTTATCATCACTTACCTTTTCACTTTCAACCATCACCCTTAATTCACGTCCTGCCTGAATGGCATAGGCTTTATTGACACCGTTAAAACCGAAGGCAATATCCTCTAAATCTTTAAGACGTTGAATGTAGGAATCTAATACTTGTCGTCTTGCACCCGGGCGGGCACCGCTAATCGCATCACAAACTTGTACGATAGGTGACAATAGGTTGTTCATTTCAATTTCATCATGGTGCGCTCCAATAGCATTGCAAACATCTGGTTTTTCACCAAACTTCTCTGCCCATTGCATTCCAAGAATAGCGTGAGGAATTTCGGTTTCAGCTTCTGGCACTTTACCGATGTCATGAAGCAATCCGGCCCGCTTTGCTACTTTGGCATTTAGCCCCAGCTCGGACGCCATTACGCCACATAACCTAGCCACCTCCCGAGAATGATGTAATAAATTTTGCCCATAAGATGAACGGTATTTCATTCGACCCACGGCTTTGATCAATTCGGGGTGAAGACCGTGAATTCCCAAGTCGATCACTGTGCGCTTTCCAACTTCGATAATCTCTTCTTCAATTTGTTTTTTTGTCTTAGCCACTACTTCTTCTATGCGAGCCGGGTGAATTCTACCATCCGTCACCAGTTTATGTAACGAAAGCCTGGCAATCTCTCTTCTTACAGAATCAAAACAGGAAAGGATGATCGCTTCTGGGGTATCATCCACGATAATTTCCACGCCAGTTGCCGCTTCAATGGCTCGAATGTTTCTACCTTCTCGCCCAATGATACGACCCTTGACATCGTCCCCTTCAAGATTAAAAACAGAGACGCAGTTTTCAATGGCTTCTTCGGTTCCAATGCGTTGGATAGTGTTTATAATAACTTTCTTTGCTTCTTGCTGCGCTGTCATTTTGGCCTCCTCCATAGTGGTTTGAATATAGGCCATGGCATCAGTCTTGGCTTCGCCCTTCAGTCCCTCCAGAAGTTGTGCTTTAGCATCTTCAGCCGAGAGACTGGAAATCACTTCCAATTGTTCAATTTGGCTTCTGTGCAATTTCTCAACTTCACTTTGTTTCTTTTCAAGGAAATCGAGTCTATTGTCGTAATCTTTTATTTTTCCTTCAAGAATCGCATTAGACTTCTTGCTTTTTGCCAGTTCGTTTGAGGTTTGAGATTCTTTATCCCGCGTTCGTTTCTCGGCTTCAGCCATCTTCTTGTCACGATTCAGGATTACTTTTTCGTGCTCCGATTTAAGTTCTAAAAACTTTTCTTTAGCCTGAAGAATTTTGTCCTTTTTTATTGACTCTCCTTCTATATTGGCCGATTTTAATATTGAGGCGGCATTTTTCTTTGCCGATTTGATTACCTGAGACGCATTGCTCTTCTCTAACATTTTTGCGACGACAAATCCTAAGATAAGCCCCGCCACCGAAGCAATAGCGATTGTAATTATATTGTCCATAGTTTGTTCGTTTAGCGTGGTTAGTTCAAAAAATTTAAAAACTAAATTTGACAAATTCCAACAATCCATTTTTTGATTTAACAAATAACAGATCAAGATCTATTCTCTAATTAAAAGCGGATGCTTCGTTTAAAACTAAAGTTTGATCCAAAAAAAAAGCCTACACTAATACAGGGTTTTTGAGTGAACTCCGTAAAGAAAGTTTAGGGCTAACAAGCTGGTCAAGAATCCGTTCGAAGACGGCGCGCTTTTACAACTTCAACTCACCCTTTTTAAAGAATTCGTGTTGAGCTCACCAAAAAAAAATATTAATGTAGGCAGTACCTTTATTTAAAAGAACGTTATGCTAGATGATTTTGTAACAAGTTGTTTAAAGCTTCGAGCTTTGTTTCAATATGTACTTGATCATTTTCTTTATCAATTCCTTTTTGCTCTACTTGCGCTGCAAATTGTAAGGCACACATGGCCAAAACATCTTGCTTGTCTCGCACAGCATAGCTCTTTTCGAATCGTTTGATCATTTCTTCTATCTTCTTGGTGGCCTTTCGCAGGCCCTCTTCTTGTGCCGGGTCTATGTTTAGTGGATACACCCTGTCTGCAATGGATAGTTTAATCTTTAACGTATTCGACATTGATTTTATTTTATTCCGAAAGTTGACTAATACATTGGTCAATTTCTCGAACTAAAGCATTTATTTTGAGTTTTGTTTCTCGTTTATGTTGGTCGCTGCCAAGCATCGAATTTGCCAATTTTAATGACCTGCATTTCTCCTGCCACTGTTCAATCGACTCTTGTGATTGGATTTGTTGTGACTTCATGATTTTGAGTTCTTCTTCTAGGCTAAGATTTTTTTGCTTTACTTTTTCGTACTGATGCAATAATTTACTTATTCTATTTTCAAGAGAATCAACAATTTCAGAAAGGTTAGACATTAATAGTTTAATTCAATACTTATAACACAAAGTTAACATTGTAACCCAAATAAGCCAACTGTTTTCTGTATTTTTTTGTATTATTGAAGGTGTTTCACAATAATTTTTGAATCTCTCCATTAATTTATAGCGGATTACATTTTTAAGGATGAATAAAATTTTTCTATTACTCTTACTATGCGGGGTTGAACTGACTGCGCAAAAAAATATTCCTGTTGATTATTTTGATTACCCTCTTGATATCCCTTTAATTTTGTCTGGCAATTTTGGAGAGCTACGCAGCAATCATTTTCACAGTGGATTGGATATTAAAACACAACAAAAAAGGGGGATTCCTATTTATGCACCAGCAGACGGATATGTAAAGCGCATTAAGGTTGCACATTATGGATACGGAAAGGCTCTGTATTTGCAACATCCCAACGGTTACAGCACGGTTTATGCGCATTTACAAAAATATGCCGGAGACATTCAGAAATACGTAAAGGAAAAACAATACGAAAAAGAAGAGTATCAAATCGAATTATTCCCCGATGCCTCCCTCTTGGCAGTCAAAAAGGGTGATATTATTGGTTATACCGGCAATTCAGGTAGTAGCGGAGGTCCACATCTGCATTATGAAATTAGGGATGCTTCCTCCCGTCCTATGAACCCAATGCTTTTTGGGATAGACATTGCAGACACCAAACCCCCTTTAATTCATACCGCTTTTGTCTACCCAATGTCGGAAGATGCACAGGTTAATAGATCTCAAAAACCCTTAAAGCTTAGACTGAAAAAGCAGAAGGACGGATCGTACCAGGCCGATAAAATTAGTGCCTATGGGAAAATTGGATTTGGAGTTGGTTCCAACGACCAACACAACGGTGCCTCTAATAAAAATGGGGTGTATCGCATAAGAACTACCTATAACGGTGCTGAAAAATTCAACGTTTTATTCGAAAAATTCTCCTTTGCTGAAACACGATATTTAAATCGTTTTATCGACTATGGCTATTATAAGAAGAATAGAGATCGAGTGCAAAAGCTATTTCGAGAAACCAACAACCCTCTAAGTATTATTGTAAATGAAGATGATGAAGGATATGTAACGATAGAAGATGGTTTGTCCTCGATCTTTACTATTGAAGTATTGGATTTTAAAGGTAATAAAGTGGAAATCGTTGTTCCTATTGAGGGCAAAAATGAAGCGGTTGTTGAAACCCATGGCCCAAAAGAGACATTAGACTATATAACCCACGACCAAGGAAGTTCAATTAAGAAAGGAAAGTTCAGCATCTATATCCCTTCCGGGAGTTTGTACGAGAGCACCTATCTTGACATTAAGGCCAAAGGCGATACTTTGGAATTGCATAAAGATATTGTTCCGTTACACAAGAACATAACCGTTAGTTTAGATGTTTCCAACTACTCCAAAAGCGATATGGCTAAGCTTTATATTGGTAAGGCCAATTACAAAGGCGAACCCTATTATAATACCACCTATCGAAACGGGTCAAAGCTAACGATGAAGACCAGAACCTTCGGAACTTATGTTTTAGCTCGTGACACGGTAGCTCCTGTTGTTACACCATTAAACTTCAAAGAAGGAAAATGGATAAGTGAAAATAAAACTTTGACCATGAAGATTGATGATGCCATAAGTGGTATTGGCTCTTACAGAGCTACAATTAACGGAAATTTTATTCTGACAGAATATGATTATAAAAAAGACGTTCTAGTATATGATTTTGAAGACATGATTAATACAGAAACTGAAAACAATTTGAAAGTAATTGTTGTAGATAATGTGGGAAATAGTACTACATTTGAGGCAACTTTTTTCCGAAAACAATCATAATATTTGCTTTTGAAAACAAAACTTCTACTACCGCTACTCTTCTTTTTTACAATTACGGGATCTGTTTTGGCACAGAACGCCACTATAAAGGGGGTAATTCTTGACGAAAATAATGTTCCTATTTCCGAAGTAAATGTTGCCATACAAGGGGGTACCGGAACCTTGACAAATTTTGACGGCTATTACATCCTTGAGATTCCATCCAATGAAGATGTTACTGTTGTTTTTTCTCATCTGGCTCATAGAAACGTTCAACAAAGCTTCAATTTAAGCCCTAATCAGGATCTGGAGTTTAATCCAGTGATGAAAATTGACATTGAACAAATTGAAACAGTGGTCATTACGGGACGAGAAGAACGAGCCAAAATTACAGGGATTACGACCATAAGTCCAGAGGCTATTCGAAAAATTCCTGGCGCAAATCCAGGGGTTGAGAATTTACTAAAATCGCTTCCGGGCGTTGGTGGAACGGACGAATTGAGTACGCAATACAACGTGCGTGGGGGTAATTTTGATGAAAACCTGGTCTACGTTAATGAAATTGAAGTGTATCGTCCCTTTCTCATCCGAAGTGGACAGCAAGAAGGTTTGAGTTTTGTAAACAGTGACCTAACAAGGTCCGTAGACTTTTCCGCCGGTGGATTTCAAGCAAAGTTTGGAGATAAACTATCTTCAGTTCTTGATATAACCTATAAAAAGCCTGTGGATTTTGGAGCTTCGGTAGATCTGAGCATGTTGGGTGGAAGCATTTCAGTAGAAGGTATTTCTTCCAATGAACGACTACGAGGGATTGTAGGTATTCGCTACCGAGATAACAGCTTATTTGTCGATGCGAAACAAACGGAAACCAATTTTACACCAAGATTCGCAGATGCGCAAACCTATATCAGCTATAAGTTTAGCAATAAGTTTGAATTAGGATTCCTTGGGAACATTGCGATTAATGATTATAAATATGAGCCAATCACACGCCAAACCAATTTTGGTACACTAGCCGATCCCATTGCCCTACTGATATTTTATGAAGGACAGGAAGAAGATCGCTATAATACCTATTTTGGCGCGCTTAAAGGAACCTATGCGGTATCCGACAATTACACGGCAAAGTTTATTGGTTCTATTTATCAAACGCAGGAACAAGAATATTTCGACATTTTGGCGGAATACCGCCTGGGAACGCCAAATTCAAATATTGGAGATGAAAATTTAGGTGAAGTAGAATTTACTGAAGGAATTGGAGCGCAATTCACCCATGCGCGTAATGATTTGGATGCGCTCATTATTAATGCTGAACACAAAGGGATTGTCAATTTGGATGAGAATACCATAGAGTATGGAGTTAAGTACACCCATGAAGACATTAGGGACCGAGTACAGGAATATGAGATCATTGATTCGGCCGGATTTTCAATTAGACCCCCTCTAGCCGACTTTATTAACAACCAGCCTTACGACCCATTTACTTCACCCATAGAGCCATTTTCCCAGATTAGAGCTACTAATATGGCGCAGATTGATCGTATTTCGGGTTATGCGCAATGGAGTAAACTAACCAATGCCGGTAATAGTGACCTATGGCTTAACGCCGGGGTGCGGTTACATAATTGGACGGTGAGTGGGGATAATATAACCTCAACCACGCAAACGGTCGTTAGTCCAAGAGCGCAGGTGAGTCTAAAGCCAGATTGGGAAATGGATATGCTATTCAGGCTTTCCGGCGGGCTTTATCACCAACCTCCCTTCTATAGAGAACTTAGAGACCGAACCGGAACCGTTATTCCTGATGTAAAGGCTCAACAATCCGTTCATATTGTTTTGGGTAATGACTATAGCTTTAAACTATGGAAACGAGACTTTTCCCTGAATACGGAAGTATATTACAAAGATCTAACAGACGTCAATACCTATACGCTAGAGAACGTTAGGATACGCTACCGAGCAAACAATGAAGCTGTCGCTTATGCCTATGGGCTAGACCTTCGTCTGGCTGGTGAGTTTGTTCCCGGAACGCAAAGTTGGGTGAGCGTTGGGTATCTTAAAACAGAAGAAAATCAAAACGATAGAGGAAACATTTTCAGGCCAACGGATCAAAGACTTAAAGTTAATGTTCTTTTTCAAGATTACGTAAAGGTAATTCCCGATCTGAAGCTATACTTGAACCTTACCTATAATACTGGGTTACCGGGAGGATCTCCAAGTTTTGCCGATGCCTATGATTTTCAAACAAGACTTAGAGACTATCGTAGAGTGGATATTGGAACTTCTTACGTGATTGTAGGTGAAAACAAGCTTAGGGATTCAGGAATTTTGAAGCCCTTTAAGGAGTTGACTTTAGGGGCTGAGATATTCAATATTTTTGATGTTAGAAACTCTATTACCAGTACTTTCGTTAGAGATGTGGATACGCAACAGCAGTTTTCTATTCCGAATTTTCTGACTCCACGTGTTTTTAACGTGCGATTGACGGCTAAATTCTAAGCACTATATGCTTCCGAAGTAAAACTTTGTACTATTAATTTTCTACAAACTCTTTTAACACTTCCACAACGTAATCTATTTCATCTTTGGTATTAAAACTGGAGAAAGAGAAGCGTAAGGATGGTTTTTTACGATCCTCCTCACTCAAAACGGCGTTTAATACGTGAGAGCCTGTCGCACTACCACTTTGACAAGCACTGCCTTGAGAACAGGCAATACCTTTTAAATCTAACTGAAACAATAACATCATGCCCTTTTCTTGAGAAACCGGTAAACAAACATTAAGTAAAGTGTAGGTGCTTTTTTCGTTGTCATCGCAGGAGCCGTTAAAGCCAATACCCTCAATTTTTGTTGAAAGTTGCGTCTTAAAGTAATCTTTAAGTTCTGTGATATAAGCACGTTCTTCAGAGAGGTTTTGGTAGGAGATCTTCAAGGCCTCAGCCATTCCTGCAATGGCATAAACCGCCTCGGTACCTGCTCTGAGACCTCTTTCCTGCGCACCGCCATAGATTAAGGGCTTTAGCCCCGTATTTTTTCGAATAAATGCAAATCCTGCGCCCTTCGGTCCGTGAAATTTATGAGCCGCTACCGCCGCAAAATCGATTGGGATTTCAGAAAAATCCAACTCCAAATGACCAGCAGATTGGACCGTATCACTATGAAACAAGGCGTCATTATCCTTACACAAATGGGCCACGCGCTTGATATCCAAAATATTACCCACTTCATTATTGACGTGCATTAAGCTAACCAAAGTCTTTTTATCTCCTTGTTTTAGCAATGTTTCAAGATGATTATAATTTACGTGCCCACAATCGTCTAAATCAACATGCTGCACTTCGATTCCATACTTTTCATGCAACTCCTCGATGGTGTGCAAAACGGCATGGTGTTCAATTTTACTGGAAATGATGCGTTCTACCCCGAGATCCCGTATGCAACTATTCAATACAAGATTATCTGCCTCGGTACCTCCTGAGGTAAATATAATTTCAGCTGCCGATACATTAAAGTGTTTCGCAATCTCTTTTCTACAATTTTCAAGTAAAGATTTAGATGACCTACCGTATGAGTGTGTAGATGAGGGGTTTCCATATTCTGTTTTTAATGCTTCAGAGATACAATAAATAACTTCATTTCTCAGCTGAGTGGTCGCGGCACTATCAAAATATACTTTCTTCATTTTCTATATAAATGGTGAGGGCATATTGCACTAAGCGCAAAAATACACATTAAAATTATTCTGCCTCATTTTGTTTAAAAGAATTGTGTTACTTTGCTTTTTAAACGATGTACTGAAGAATGAAAAGATTGCTATTACCTTTATTAATTTTACTATTTACTTCCTGTAACGACGGGGATGTTATTGTTACTTCCTTTGACTTTGATGACGCCAGCTTGCAGGCCTGCGCTGGGGATGCTGGCTACTTATTTTTCAAAATAAATGAGGGGAGCACGGAAAGCCTCTCTTTTAGGATTGGTATTAGCGATCAACTGTTCAAAACAAATAACACGCTCGTGAGTGCTTTTAATGGATCTGGAATTTTTGCCAATTATCGTATTTACGATGGAACGGTAACTAATAGTTATTTCTGCAACGAAGTCCCGCCTACTTCACCAGGCGTCACCATTGAATATCTTGCCAGTTCCGGGACCTCGACGTTAACTACTACGGCACTTTTTGATGACAATGATGGTTTACCGACGGTGGATAGTGATGACGAAGACCTTGAAGGTACAGGCGATAAAGATGGAGATGGAATACCCAACTACTACGATTTTGACGATGATGGAGACAACGTTCCAACCATTGAAGAATTGGACACCGAGAATGCCGATGGAGATAATAACCCCCTAACAAATCCGTTGGACACAGATAATGACACCATACCGGATTATCTGGACGATGATGATGATGGTGATGGTGTACTTACCCGCAATGAAGCGGGAGGCACGTTAGACCCTACTCAAATTGAAACTGGACTTAGCGGTCCCGATTACCTTAATCCTTCGATTTCGAACGAGGTGATCGTGGAGGAATTTAGAGAGCATAATTATGATTTTGATAGTGATATCCAGTTGATTTTAACCAATCTGGTACTCATTAATGGTGAAGAAGAGATCACCAGAGAAACTCTGAATATGGGAACTATTGAGTCTATTTTAACTGGAAATGAGCTTGTTACTCCTGCTTTTCCGGAAAACTAATTTTTTTTATTCTGAAAAATATAAACCTCGACCGCTCCTCGCCCATATTTTTGGAAATTGGCATCGTAGAATTTCAAATGATCATAACGTTTGAATAAAAACTCAAGTTCTGCACGCAATACCCCAGCTCCAACACCATGTATAAAAACAATCTTTTGAATGCGCTTGCCAATAGCAAAATCTAATTGACGTTTTGCCGTATCCAATTGAAGAGATAACATATCATAATTGGACATTCTTTTAGAGCTTTTCACCAATTGATTAATATGCAAATCCACCTCCATTGGCGGCAAACTTCGCTCCTTTGGTTTTACTTTTTGGGTTTTTTTAGGCTTATCTTCCTGTTTTTCAGAAATTGCTTCGGAAATTTGAAAGGAATTTATTTCTTTTTCCAGAGTAATTTCACCTATCACAACAAGCTCTTTTTCAGAATATTGCAATTCAAAGTCGTCTTCGGTCCGTACGGTGATCAAATCTCCGTCCATCCCTGTAATTACGCCATTTAACGCGTCATCTACGGCTGAAACTTTATCTCCTATCTTCATTAATTCATGATAAATAATTGACAAGTTTACAAAGTTGTGATCAAAATTGCAGCCATTTTAGCACAGAATTACAAGGAATTTTCGCACATATTATGCTTCTATTTGAAAAATATTTTTATTTTTACCCTAATATATAATGAGTATACGCCCCCAATTGTTGCTCATTTTAAACATTTTAAGTATGAAAAACCTACTACTATCATTCGTGATGCTATTCGCGATATCGAGTGTTTATGCGCAATTACACGTATCTCCCAACACCTCAACCACTACAGATTCTTACATTTACGTTGACGATCAGGTTCTATTCGTGGAACAAGACATCGATTTAGATCCAAATCTATATGTGTCGACCACTGAGGCGAGTATTTATTTAAGAAACGACGCCAGACTGGTTCAGGGAGTCACTGCCTCTACCAATACGGGAACTGGTTTTATTTCGGTTTACCAAGACAGTAATTCTGATGCCTACGATTATAACTTTTGGTGTTCACCAGTGGGTAGACCCGTTGCTTCTGGAAATCAAAATTTTGGTGCTGCACGATTTTATGACGTTGTAGATGTAACGGATTCGAATTTGGCTGCCACAACACCAGATGCCAATGGTTATTCCTCTCCATTACTAACCATTTCAAGAAGATGGTTCTTTCGTTGGAATCCTGCCACCCAAAAATGGCAGTATAACGGAACTGGTAACAATGTAGCTCCCGGTTATGGCTTTATCATGAAAGGAACGGACATTACCACTGCTGGTGTTCCGGAAACTCAGAATCAAGTATACGATTTTAGAGGAAGACCCAACAATGGGGACATGGTAATCAATACCCAAACTGGTGTTGCTTTTAGAGATGGTAATTTTTACAATTATAGCCTTACCGGAAATCCGTACCCTTCGGCCATTGATTTAAATTTAGTTTTTAATGACGTGTCGAATGCCGGAATTATTGATTCTTTCAGATTTTGGGATGAGGACAGGACCATTAATTCACACTTGTACAGAGAAAATAAAGGTGGATATAGCACATGGATTCCTGGACCTGGTGACCCTTATATGACAGGAGGTCAATTTACCCTGCCCATGTTTTATAGTTATGATAACGCTGGAAACCCTACAACCCAGACAGGAAACGCGACCGCTCAGCGATACGAACGACTGTTTTCTCCTATAGGACAAGGGTTTATGATAAGAGCAAACTCTACGAGTACGATTACCATCAAAAATGACCACCGTGTGGCTGTTAAGGAAGGTGCTGCCAATAATTCTGAATTTAGAGGCCCAACAACAATAACAGATCCTTCCACACCGGGTGGCGTAACTCCAAAACCTGAACCCAATTATATAAATAACGTACCCCGAATTAGGGTCCAAACGCATTTTGGACAGGATTCTCACTTTAGAGATATGTTATTGATGTTTGATGATGCGGCTAGCGACGGTTACGATAATGGAATGGATGCCACTCACCCCATGGATGGTGGCCTTGCCGAAGCTTTCTTCCCTATTGGAAATAGCACGGACACCTATAGAAACTTAGTGATTCAAACCATAGATTTCCAACAAGACAAACAAGTGCCTATTTCCTTTATCCTTGACGAGGAAATGAAGTTTGTTGTGAAGGGCGTTGAAATTGTAAATGCCCCTTTTGAAAAAGCATATCTTTATGATAGCGTAAATGGAACATTTCAGGAAATTTCTAACAACAAGGATGCGATTCAGTTTCTTCCTGCAGGCACCTACGAAGATCGTTTCTATATCGTTTTCAGAGGAGACTATCAGGATAATAGAAGAAATGATTCAATCACAGAGGCTCAAAACGAATTACTTGAGAATGTAGACTTTTTCCAAAATAATCCTTACGCTCAACTTGAGGTGAACAATCCTGAAGGATATGATGTTAAAGCATTACAAATTTTCGACATGAGCGGAAAATTGGTTTTAGCCCAGGAGAACTTAGGAACACAAAGAAAATTATCCTTCCCTACTGCTAATTTTAGCGACGGAATTTATTTGGTAAAATTGACTACCGTGGATAATTATACAACAGATTATAAAATTACTGTCTCTAATAAGTAAAAGATTTATATTTTTAAGGCATGGAAGAATATATGTTACCTTGCCTTAACAAACAACTTTTTGGAATAGATTGTTTAGGCTGTGGCATTCAACGTGCGACAGCCTTACTTTTTAAGGGTGAATTTGTCGCAGCCTTTAAAATGTATCCAGCCATTTATACCCTTATCATTTTACTACTCTTCCTAATCACCAATATTTGGGTGAAGTTTAAATATGATCGCATTATTAAGATTTCACTCATTATCCTAAATGTACTTATTGTGGTTATCGGTTACATGATCAAAATGAACAAATACGTGTAATGTTGACAAAAAGGCGTACTTCTTTTGGTTCTTTTCACATATTTAACTTAAATTTAAATAATCTAATAACTAATCATTTAACATTATGGAACAACAAAAGTTACCCAACTCAACGCTAATCTTGGTGTTTGGTATTGTTTCAATAGTAACTTGTTGTTGCTATGGAATCATTGGACTTATTTTCGGAATTGTGGCTATGGTAATGGCTAAAAAGGCTACTGCAGTTTATTTGGAAAACCCAGAGCAATACACAGGATACTCGAATGTAAAGACAGGTAAGATCTTGGCAATAATTGGTATTATTCTAAGTTTCCTTTATTTAATTTATGTAATCTGGATTTTCGCTACAATTGGTACCGATGGCATGATGAATATGAATCAAGAGTGGATGGATAAAATGGGAATGTAAATTTTATCGAACCATTTGAATATAAAAAGCGTCCGCTGTAAAGTGGACGCTTTTTTTATGATTTATTTGAATGGATTCTCTTTACTATTTAGTTCTCAAACTCTTGAAGGGTCTTCTTTATAATAGAAACACAATCCAATAATTGGGTCTCCGTCATTACCAATGGAGGTGCAAAACGAATAATATTTCCGTGTGTGGGCTTTGCCAAAAGGCCATTGTCTCTAAGCCTTAGACAAATGTTCCAGGCCGTGTCGCTTTCTTCAGAATCATTTATTACGATGGCATTCAACAGCCCCTTACCTCGAACCAGCTCACAAATAGAGCTATGCTCGATAAATTTATTTAGCTCACTTCGGAATAACTTTCCAAGTCGATCTGCATTTTCCGCCAACCCTTCATCCTTAACCACATCCAATGCTGCCATGGCTACGGCCGCAGCAATCGGGTTTCCACCAAAAGTTGAGCCATGTGAACCTGGCGTAATTACATTCATAATAGGGTCATTTGCAAGTACTGCAGAAACCGGATACGCTCCACCACTTAGTGCTTTACCTAAAATCAAAATATCTGGTTTTACATTTTCATGATCCACAGCGAGTAATTTTCCTGTTCGGGCAATTCCAGTTTGTACCTCATCGGCAATGAACAAAACATTGTATTTTTCACAAAGCGCCTTTGCTCGCTGTAAATAGCCTTCTTGAGGAACATATACTCCAGCTTCTCCCTGAATGGGCTCCACCAAAAAGCCAGCGATATTGCTGTTTTCTTCCAAGGCAGCCTCTAATTCAGTTAAATTATCATAGGCCACCTTAATAAATCCTTGCGTGTACGGTCCAAAATTCTCACGAGCCACCGGATCGTTTGAAAAAGAAATAATGGTTGTGGTGCGCCCATGAAAATTGTTCGTACAGACTACAATTTGAGCTTGATTTTCATCAATTCCTTTCTTTTCATAAGCCCAACGACGGCATATCTTTAACGCAGTTTCAACCGCTTCTGCACCCGTGTTCATGGGTAACAACTTATCGAAATTAAAATAGTTACTGGCGTACTCCTCGTATTTCCCTAACATGTCGTTGTGAAACGCGCGAGAGGTAAGTGATAAAGTTTTTGCTTGCGACGTCATTGCGTCTACAATGCGCGGGTGGCAATGTCCTTGATTAACCGCCGAATAGGCCGAAAGAAAATCATAATACTTTTTTCCTTCAACATCCCAAACAAATACACCTTCCCCTTTGCTCAAAACAACGGGTAGTGGATGATAATTGTGGGCTCCGAATTTGTTCTCTAGATCAATCGCCTGTTGCGATAGCGTTTGTTGTGCTACTGACATAGTCTTAAAATTTTAATAAATGAGAAAATAAAAATTCCTACTGTACCTTTATTCCTTCGAAGTATCGAAAATTCAGCGGAGGAGAGAAATCATCCTTGAGTGACAAAATTAGTAAATATTAATATTGATTCGAAAAAAATCTTACAATTTTCCAGACAATGAAGCCACTTGCAACTCTAGGCGCTTTAACTCTCGCAAAATGGCGTTTTTATCCATCTGCATCCAAGAGAAAAGCTTAAGCAAACCAACGATCATCATGCAAAAAGTACCTCCTATGGCCCATTTTATCAATGCATTGGTTTCTTCAGTATTAAAAAATTGAATGGCGCAATAAATAAAGAATACAAAACTAATCACCATCACAATATTCATTAGAATCATAATCCAACGGTGTCTTGTGGTAAAAAGACCTGTAACCATTTCCAGTAGGTTCTGCTCATCCAATTCGTCATAAAACTGTGCTTCTTCCTGGGTTAGCGACTCCTTTATTAATTGATCTATTTCTTCCATGTTATTTTTCATAATTTCTATTTTTTAGTAATTGTTTTAACTTTTCACGTGCTGTGAACAAACGTGATTTAACCGTGCCTTTGGGAATGCCCAACAGTGCACTTATTTCCTGTAAGGATTGCTCATGTAGATAAAACATGTGCAACACCAGCTGTTGCTCCTCTGAAAGGTCCATAATTGCCTTTCTTAATAGGGTATGTTGGTCGTGAGGAGTAACATCGTCAACATCCATGCGAGATATAGTAGTACTTTCATGATATGATTTTAATTGATTCCTTTCTGTTTTCTGTTTTCGGAGCCAGTCAATGGACTTTCTAACTACAATTCGTGTCGCCCAGCTCCCAAAGCTATATGGGTCTTTAAGCGTATTTAAGCGCTTCAAAATAACGCTCCAACTGTCCTGAACTATATCTTTAGCTACCGCCGCGTCCTTTGTATACCAGTACGCCTGTTTACATAATTTTCCATGCCACCGCTTTACTAACAGCGTGAGAGCTTTGGTACTGGCCGATTGACATTCTTTCACCAGTAGGGCATCAAATATTTTTTCTGGGTTGTTCATTAGCGTTCTTACTATAGAGACGTACTATTTATAAAAAGGTTCATTTTTTTATTCTTAAGATAAGATTACCACAATAAATAATCTCTATATCTACTGCTATTCTTATTTTTGCGCTTATGGCGAGAAAAAACAAAAGAGTAATTCTGGAAAATCTGGAAGTGATCGATGCAGGAGCAAAAGGCAAAGCGGTGGCAAAGGCTGGCGATGGAAGGGTTGTTTTTATTAATAATGCCGTTCCTGGTGATATTGCAACGGTACAAACTCATAAAAAGCGTAAGTCTTATTACGAAGGCGTTGCCATTTCTTTTTCAAAATTTTCTGAAAAACGTGTAGAACCTGTTTGTGAGTACTTCGGAACCTGCGGTGGCTGTAAATGGCAACATATGGGATACGAACACCAACTCCACTTCAAGCAGAAAGAAGTTGAGAATAATTTAAGACGAATTGGCCATTTAGAATTACCCGAGCTCTCCCCCATTCTCGGATCCGAAAAACAATATTTTTATCGCAATAAAATGGAATTTTCCTTTAGCGATAGTAAATGGCTTACGCTGGAACAAATTCAAAGTGATGAAACCATAAAGGACCGAAACGCCCTGGGGTTTCATATTCCAGGCATGTGGGACAAGATTTTAGACATTAATAAATGTCATTTGCAGCGCAATCCTAGCAATGCCATTCGAAATTTTGTCAAACAACAAGCCGAAAAGCTGGCGATCCCTTTTTTCAACACAAGAAAACAAGAAGGCCTGCTTCGAACATTAATGATACGAACGACCAGTATTGGAGAACTCATGGTATTGGTTCAGTTTTACCAGGAGGCTAAGGAGCAAAGAGAACACTTACTGGAAGCCATACAGTCTGAATTTCCGGAGATCACCTCATTGCAATATGTCATTAATTCTAAAGGCAATGACACCATCTACGATCAGGACGTTATTTGTTTCTTCGGAAGAGACCATATCTTTGAAGAAATGGAAGGGCTCAAATTTAAAATAAACGCCAAGTCTTTCTATCAAACCAACAGTGAGCAAGCCTACGAATTATACAAGGTCACTCGAGATTTTGCAGGACTATCCGGCCATGAGTTGGTTTACGATCTTTACACCGGAACAGGAACTATTGCTCAGTTTGTTGCCAAGAGCGCCAAAGAAGTGGTTGGAATCGAGTCGGTACCCGATGCTATTGAAGCCGCCAAGGAAAATGCGCAATTAAATGGAATTGACAACGTTCGGTTTTTTGTAGGTGATATGAAAAATGTATTTAACCAACAGTTTATTGAAGCAAATGGAACGCCGGATGTTATTATAACCGATCCGCCAAGGGATGGAATGCACAAAGATGTGGTAGCACAACTCATCACTTTACATCCGAAAAAAATCGTTTATGTGAGCTGTAATAGCGCAACACAAGCGAGAGATTTGGCCTTGTTAGATCCGTATTATTCAGTAAAAAAGGTCCAACCTGTAGATATGTTCCCACAAACCCATCATGTGGAAAATGTTGTACTTTTGGAAAAAAGAGCTTAAGCAAATCATGTTAAAGAAAATTGTCTTTTTTTATACCCTATTACTAGTGTTTGCTGGATGTACGCGCGACGATATTTGTCCTGAAGAAACCGCAACTACTCCCCTCTTACAGATTCAATTTAAAGATATTACTGATCGTACACAGTCCAAGACCGTCTCGGCGCTAAGGGTACTGATTAACGATGCAGATACCCTGGAAGTCTATCTCGGGGAATCAGACACCTTAGTAGGCATTCCATTAAATACCCTTGCAACCGTGTCTTCCTTTCAATTTATTGCCAATAGCAACGATGATACCACAGTAAATAACGACATCATAACTTTCAGATATAGCACAGAAGACATCTACGTAAATAGAGCATGTGCTTTCAAGACCATCTATAATGACCTTGAAGTTGATCTGGAACCCGAAACAGGTTCCAATAATTGGATTCAGGATTTAACCCTATTAAAAACTACCGTTGAAGATGAAACAGAAGCACATCTTACTATTTTTCATTAGTATGCTGCTCTTGCCATCTTCATTGATGGCACAGGACAATGAAACCACTACCGATACCATTCCAAAGCGAATAGAAAAATACGGTATACGGGTGGGCGTGGATCTTTCCAAATTGGCTCGAACCGCTTTTGAGAAGGGTTATACGGGTTTTGAGGTCTCTGGGGACCTTCGTTTTTCAGATCGATTTTACGCCGCGGCCGAATTAGGAAATGAAACAAGAGATTGGAATGAAGACAATTTGCAGGCCACGACCAAAGGATCTTATATTAAATTAGGAGCCGATTTCAACGCTTACAGAAACTGGTTGGGAATGGACAATTTAATCACTGCGGGGCTCCGCTATGGCCTGGCAAGTTTCTCCCAAGAATTAACCGGTTATAGCATTTTTACTACCAATTCCACTTTTCCCACCGAATTTGTGACGACAAACCAAGAATTTTCAGGACTCACCGCGAGTTGGGTAGAACTGCAGGTTGGGGTAAAAGCAGAGGTTTTTAATAATTTGTATTTGGGAATTAACGTTCAGTTAAAACGACAGCTTGGTGAAGATAAGCCAGATAATTTTGACAATCTCATCATCCCGGGATTCAATCGAACCTATGATTTTAGTGATTTTGGTGTGGGTTATGGCTATACCATTTCGTACTTGATACCCATTATTAAAAAAACAAAACAACCAACTGCTTCTGAAGAATAATTTCAATTACCCTTGTTTTTTTTGCTTTTTGGCCTTTTTACTGCCCTCATACATGTCGTAGCGTACTAATTTAGCCTCTAGTTTACCATTATAAAGTTTAATACGCCGGGAAGGTCGCAATCCAACACTCTTTAAGGCCTCCATATTAGAAGTGATCATCCATGCCTGAGAACCAGGATACCCATGCTTTAAGGTGGTACCTATATTGCCATAGAACTCTTCAACATTAATCAAAGAGAGTCGCTCGTCATACGGAGGATTAAAAACTAAGAACAAATAGCGATCTCCTTGTTTCTTTGTTGTGAAGAAATCTTCAGACTGAATTTCAATAAAATCATCCAAATTGGCACTTTTTACGTTGGCCTTAGCCTTGCGAGTCGATAAGGCGTCTTTGTCATAACCATAGATCTTAAAATGGAAATCCTTTATCTTTTTCAAAGCCGAGGCTTCAATAAGTTCATAGAGGTCGGGATCAAAGTCTTTCCAGGTTTCAAAACCAAACTCATCTCTATTTAAGTTGGGAGGAATATTACAGGCGATCATGGCGGCTTCGGTCAAAATAGTGCCACCCCCGCACATGGGGTCCAAAAGATCGCATTGACCATTCCAGCCTGCAAGCATGATCATTCCTGCCGCCAAGACCTCATTGATGGGTGCAAAGGTGTTCTCAACCTTATACCCCCTTTTATGCAAGGACTCCCCCGAACTATCCAGGGAAATGGTACAAATGTTTCGATCTATATGAACATTAATGCGCAATGTTGGGTGATCCAAATCTACATCAGGACGTTCTCCCACCTTGTCGCGGAATCGATCAACAATGGCATCCTTAGTTTTAAGAGCCACATACATAGAATGGGTAAACTTTCGGGAAAATACGGTAGCATCTACGGCCAGTGAACCGTTAGAATCTAAATAATCCTCCCATGGTATCGCATATACTTTTTTATATAGGTCTTCTTCGGTAAAAACATTAAAAGCGGTAATAGGTTTTAGAATTTTTATAGCTGTGCGACAACAAAGGTTGGCTTTATACATAAACCCCAAATCCCCTTCGAAAGTAACGTTTCTTGTTCCTTTTTCTATAGCGGACGCCCCTAATTTGCGAAGTTCGTCCGCCAATAGGTCTTCTAACCCAAATAATGTCTTGGCCAGCATTTTATAATTCTTTCCCATAAAAAGTCCCTTTTCAGTAATGCAAAAATAGCCTATTTTAGCGCCGCAAAGCAATTAATAGGATGCAAAAAGAAATTGGACGTTACTGGTACTCTTCATGGTTCGACACTCCTTACTATCATATATTATATAAGGATAGAGATCAAAAGGAGGCACGCGACTTTATGAATCATCTCACGGCATTTTTACAGCTCCCTGAAAAATCTGAAATTTTGGACCTAGCCTGCGGCAAAGGGCGGCATTCGGTATATTTAAATGAGTTAGGCTATGACGTCATTGGTGTAGATCTGTCCTCTTCGAGCATTGCGCATGCCAAGCAGTTTGAAAATCAGACTTTACATTTTAAAGAGCAC
This sequence comes from Bacteroidota bacterium, assembly GCA_039028295.1. GTDB lineage: Bacteria > Bacteroidota > Bacteroidia > Flavobacteriales > Flavobacteriaceae > Aureisphaera. Next base: position 3,402 of record JBCCIJ010000030.1, on the reverse strand, counting down.
GATATGTGCGTTCCGTATCCAAAGAAGTTTGATGCTGTTTTTAATTTGTTTACGAGTTTCGGTTATTTCGAAGCAGAAGAAGATAACCTCCGAACGATTAAGGCAATTAAGGCAGAATTAAAGTCAGGTGGTTACGGCGTCATTGATTTTTTGAATGCCGAAATTGTAATTAAAAATTTAATTTCTTCTGAAGTTAAAGTAGTAGAGCATATTAGTTTTAACATTAAAAAATATATTCAAGACGGTCATATTATCAAAGACATCCATTTTGAAGACGATGGTATACCCTATAACTTTACCGAAAAAGTAAAGGCTTTAACGCTCAACGATTTTCAGCAGTACTTTTCTCAGGCAGGTGTAGTATTAAAGCACTGTTTTGGCGATTACAGACTAAGCCCGTTCGATGCTGCCTCTTCGGAACGACTAATCCTTATTTTCAATTAATGAACTATTTCGCACTTTTTGCTGCCGTGGCTATTGGCTATATCGTCGCAATTTTCTTAAAGAAAAGAGGCATCTTGGAAATGCCCATATTTTTAGCCTTTAGTGGAGCATTTTTGCTGTCGGTAACTATTTTTGAAATGTTACCGGAAGTATTTGAAAATCCTTCAAAGCAAATTGGATTGTATATTATGTGCGGTATATTACTGCAAATAGTACTCGACTTTTTTTCCAATGGAGCCGAACACGGGCACGTACACATGGATTCGGAAAGCAAGGGCTTTCCTTGGTTGTTATTAATTAGTTTGTCTATTCACGCGCTACTGGAGGGCTTTCCTGTAACAGATAATTCCATAATGCTTATTGGGGTGATCGTTCACAAGATACCCATAGCCATTATACTTAGCCTTTTCTTTTTCAACGCGAATTACGGAAAGTTAACCTCATTGAGTTTCCTTTTTTTGTTTGCTTTAATGACTCCTTTGGGCAGCCTTTTGTCTACAAAGGTAACTATCCTAAACGAACATGAAACGGCAATTAATGCAGTTGCGATTGGGGTTTTCCTTCATGTTTCCACTACTATTTTATTTGAGAGCAGTAAGGATCATAAATTCAACTTGGCCAAACTAGTGGCCATTGTCTTAGGTATCGGAATTGCTTATTTCATTTAATTTTCAGACCACGTCCCAAAGGATAAAAAGGAAATGGAATATACTTCCAGCCAATACAAAAACGTGCCAAATGGCATGATTCATCGGGATTCTTTCTACCACATAAAATACAATTCCAAGAGTATAGCAAGCACCGCCAAGTGCCAGAAGGCTTAAACCCAAAGAGGAATGTAGCGCTACTACATTGCTATAATCAAATACAATGAGCCAACCCATTACCAAATAGAGCACCAGAGAAAAAACTTCAAATTTACCGGTAAAAAATAGTTTTAAGAGTGTCCCAAAGGCGGTAATACCCCAAACGGTCCAAAAAAACCACCAGCCCGATCCGTTATACAAAGAAATTAAGGATACTGGTGTATAAGTACCGGCAATTAGAAAATAGATACTAATGTGGTCAATTTTTCGCAGCAATGGCTTCCAGGAGGTATGAGGTACCGCATGATACAAGGTGGATGCACTATAAAGCAAAATAATAGAGCATCCGTAAAACCAGATGCTCATGTTGCTATACTCGGTTTTATGAGTGTCATTCCATAACAATAGAACAAGTCCAATAATCCCCAGAGGAATACCAACGGCATGGGTAATTGTGTTCCAAAATTCTTCTCTCTTAGAATACATAACTATTTTTAAGGCGTCCCATTTTTCACACATCTAAAACCTACATTCATCAATGAGGTTTCCGGGGTGGAGCTGCTATTCGCCATCACCCTAAAACCGTGGCATATTTTGGTGTCACATAAAAAGGACCCTCCGCGTTGTACCTTCTCCGTATTAGTGGGTGGTAGTATTTTATGCGCTGCAGAATGAGACAGCTCCTTCCAATCACTGCACCACTCCCATACATTTCCAGCCATATCCTGAAGACCTAAAGGAGTCTCACCAAAGACCCCCACTGGAGAAGTGTATTTATAACCATCCTTTTTACTATTATACAAAGGAAAAGCTCCTTGCCAGAAGTTTGCTTTAAATTTGCCATATTCCATCACATTATTACTATTCCATGGATAGATGGCATGCTCAATTTTTCCCGCATTTCTGGCTGCATATTCCCATTCCCGCTCCGTAGGTAATCTAAATCCCGCCCATTCACAATAGGCCATGGCATCATACCAGGAAACCTGAGTAACGGGATGATCATCCTTAGCCTTAGGGCCATCCGGGCCCAACGGATACAACCATGTTGCTCCCTCCCGAAACACCCACTGTCCCAGTTCGTAGTCAAATACACCGGCATCACCATAAGTTTCGGCACTGGTCACGTAATTTGTTTCGTCAATAAAAGTTCGAAATTGTGCCACCGTTACCGGATGTCTATCCATAAAAAAAGAATCGATACGTATGGTATCCGGGCTTTCCTGAAGGTGATCTTTCTCAAAAGCAGTGAATGTACCTGCAGGAATTAGCACCATTCGTTCCAAATTGTTACCCTTAAGGCCATACGCTCTAACCATAAAGAACACCAAAATGACCACAAAAAGTGCTCTCAAGGTCAATAAAATGGCTCTTTTGTTCTTTCTGGACATATATCGGACTTCCTTTAAACTTGAAATATAAGGTGTCAACAAATGTACATTTTTCAAGAACAAAAAGGTTTCGTCAAGCCAATAAAACTAGCTTATAACGATTTTCGTATTATGGAAATTGTTAGTCAATATTTTGGGCAAGTCTTCGCTCCTTGGGTCGCTACGACCGCGCTATCCTTGCTATCTTTTTGTGCAAAGGTGAGGCACAAAAAGGATATACACTCTATCGCTCTTGCAAAAAAGGGTTAAGCATAGAACCAAAGGCCAACACCAATGATTGAAATCAAAATCACAAATTTTAATAAGTTCCCAATAATGGCATTTTTTCGATATTCTTCGGGTGTGAAAAAGGTGCTAAACTTTCGTTTTCCAAAATTTAAACCATAGCGGAATATTGCCCCTAACCATTCGGATGCGTTGGCAGCAGGGAACTTTGAGACTTCCTCATAATATTTCTTTTTCTCCTCCGGAGTCATTATTTCCAATTAGTGACCATACGACTATGAGACTAATAAACATTCTTTCCGTTACAAAACGAAATGGAAAGCCTTTATATAGCGCGGGTAATATGATCTAGTCATTGTCGGTTGGAACTCCAATAGGTGATGTGAAGTTTATGTATAAAAAAAGCTCCTTTATATTGCTATAAAGGAGCTCTAAGAAGGCGGCGACCTACTTTTCCACAATTGTAGTATCATCGGCGCAAACGGGCTTAACTTCTCTGTTCGGAATGGTAAGAGGTGAGCCCCGTCGCTATAACC
>JBCCIJ010000029.1:0-52209 GCA_039028295.1 Bacteroidota bacterium | reverse complement strand
GGTTATAGCGACGGGGCTCACCTCTTACCATTCCGAACAGAGAAGTTAAGCCCGTTTGCGCCGATGATACTACAATTGTGGAAAAGTAGGTCGCCGCCTTCTTAGAGCTCCTTTATAGCAATATAAAGGAGCTTTTTTTATGCCCATAAGTCAACCAAAGCAACTTTTCCACGATTTTGGTGGTAGCAAAACCAGCCTGTTAGACATAATTTACAGTGATCTAAATAGGTTTTGCTGTTCTATAGCCCTAAGACGTTGTATTAGAGTTCCATTATAAAGTATATAAAGGAGCTTTTTTTATGCCCATAAGTCAACCAACATCTTTATTATATTCCCAGAACTAACTCTTTTTTGCAAGAGCGATAGAGTGTATATCCTTTTTGTGCCTCACCTTTGCACAAAAAGATAGCAAGGATAGCGCGGTCGTAGCGACCCAAGGAGCGAAGACTTGCCCAAAATATTGAGCAACCACCACCATCACACTTTTTCAAGTAACAACTTAAAATCTTAACATACTAATAGAAGTATGACAGAAGAAGAAAAGAAGATTCTCGAAGATCGGTATCATCGCCAGCTCAATGATGGACATGAGTTTCGTCTCAGTCAGACTGCGTTTATGGGGGCTTTGGTACGCTATTGTCGGTATCTGGGTAAACGGAAGATGAGTGAACTGGATCACCCAAAGGAACGTTTTAAAAATGCTTTCACTTTCAACATTCTTACTATAGTAGTATTGATCGGAATTTTTGCTGGAATGTATTACTACTTTAGTTAAATAAAGATTTCATAATTGTTTTAATTCCGCTGAAAAGAAGAAAAATGGTTCCTCCCATGGCAATTATTCCCAGGGTGAGAAAAACATAGAGCGGGATAGTATCCTTATTTAAGAAGGCAAATGTAAGAATATAGGTGGTGAGTACTAGCAACGGTAAAGCAATGGCAAGTCGCTTTAACCCCTTGATTAATAGTTGTTTGTCTGTGTGTTTTTGATTAGTTTCTTTCATTTCGATAGGCATCAACGGCAAGGCGAACACTGCCATGTTTTTCAAGTAAAAACGCCGCCTCGTCTTCTTTAATTTCCAATTCATCCATGATCATGCGAGTGCCGCGGTCCACCAATTTATTATTGCTTAATTGCATATCGACCATTTTATTGCCCTTAACCTTTCCCATTTGAATCATCGCCGTGGTCGAGATCATATTTAAAATTAATTTTTGAGCAGTTCCGGCTTTCATACGGGTGCTTCCCGTTACAAATTCGGGACCTACAACAGCCACCACAGGAAACTGAGCTGTATTGGCCAATGGGCTATTCGCGTTGCAGGTGATACATCCTGTTGCGATGCCTGCTTCATTGCATTTTTCTAAAGCGCCAATTACATATGGGGTAGTACCTGAAGCGGCAATACCAATCACTACATCTTTTTTAGTTATGGCGTGTGCTTGCAAATCCTCCCAACCCTGTTCTTTTGAATCCTCGGCAAACTCTACTGCCTTGCGAATGGCGCTATCTCCACCCGCCATTAGACCTACCACCAAACCATGAGGTACGCCAAAGCTAGGTGGGCATTCACTGGCATCTACAATTCCCAGTCGTCCACTGGTGCCGGCACCTATGTAAAATAGACGACCCTTATTATTAAGTTTTTCAGAAACTATTTGAGTAAGTTTTTCAATACTGGGTAAAGCTTTTTCAATTGCTAACGGAACTGTTTTGTCTTCGGAATTAATATTACGGAGTATTTCCGAGATCGACATCCGTTCTAATTGGTTGTAATTCGAGTTTTGCTCTGTCGTTTTTGAAAAGGTCAAGGCCGCGTGTTTGTTCTCTTCAAAAGTACGGATAAAACCCTAAATTTTGAAGACTAAAATGATTTTGTACACTGCCTTTTGGAAAACTCGAACGCATTGCAAACGAGGAGCGCGCTAAGGAACCGGACTATTCAATAACCACGGTTTGCTTGAATTCCTGAACCACGGCAAAGTACCCTAAAGCAAAATTGTTGATGTCGTTGGTATTGTCGAAGGTCCCGTCATTATCAATATTTGTGGCGTTAATAAAATTACCTCTTACGGTAATGGAAGGTGTTTCAAAAGGGCCAAAATCTCCTTCACTTTGTTCGATGAGCTTATTCATATATTTTGCGAAATCTTCATCGGCTCCCATAATGCTTATCTCTAGTTCGTCTCCTGCTACGAGAATTTCATCGTAGAAGTAGGAGAATGAAAATTCCTGACCTTGATAAAATTCGTCTTCGGTAACCAGAAAGTTTCCAAAATCGAAATCGAAAAGATTGAAATCGTCTCTATTTGGATCATCTGTGAACGTCACGATAATTTCGGTGTCGTCCTCGCCAAACAGCGTTCCTTCTCCAATTTCTATAGAATCCATAGGAACCGTTGGAACAAATTGAGCATTGGCAACAAAAAATTCATCTTCAAAATCCACTTGCAAAAAGAGGCGTCCCCGTGTTAGGTATTCCGTTGGAAATATATTGGTGTAAATACCCGACCCCGGTTGTTCTTCGTTGAGTACCGGCGGGTCTGTCCCGCCTATTGGAAAGTCCAAATTTACCAATGTGATCTGCTGCAAATTGGCAGGAGGAAGTGATTCGAAAAACGAATTGGTTTGGCTTACTTTCACCGTTACAAGCGTTGTGGTTTGTAGGGTGTCTACTCGTATGAGTGCATCTATGATGAGTCTGGGCGCCTCAGTGGGAAGATCTACCTCCACTACATCTTCACAAGAGGTCATGAAGGTTAAAATTGCAACAATGCTAAACAGATAAACACATCTTTTCATAATTCTATAATTCAATCTATAATTAGTGTTTCTTTATACTCCTGAACAATAGCGAAATACCCCAGAGCAAAATTATCTATGGTATTGGTATTGTCGAAGTTGTTTTCGTTATCGATAGTGGTTGCGTTAATAAAATTTCCACGCACCGTGATAGAAGGGGTTTCAAAGGGGCCAAAATCTCCTTCGCTTTGTTCTATTAATTTATTCATATAATTTGCAAAGTCCCGATCTACGCCCATGATACTTATTTCCACTTCGTCGCCTTCGTTTAATTCTTCGTCATAATAATAGGAGAATGAAAAAGTCTGTCCTTGATAGAATTCATCATCAGTCACCAAATAATTTCCAAAATCGAAGTCAAAGAGATTGTAATCATTCCGTTCCGGATCATCTGAAAAAGTAACGATGACTTCTGTGTCGTTTTTATCACCAATAAATCCATCGCCGTTTTCCAGGGAATCGATAGGCACTGTGGGTACAAATTCAGCATAAGCTACGAAAAATTCATTTTCAAAATCAATTTGTAGAAAGAACTCATCTCCATTTACCAAAGTGGCCGTACTCATTTCGGTAGCATAGATTCCCGAGCCCGGAGGGGCTTCAATTAAGACGGAAGCCGCATTTTGTTCCAAATCGAAAAGGGTGATTTGGGTTAAATTGGCTGGAACGACCGACTCAAAAAAGGAGCTGGTCTCTTTCACTTTTACCTGAACAAGGGTAACGGCTTGTGAGGTGTCTACGCGTATGAGTGCATCAATGATAAGCCTTGGAGGTTCGTTAGGTACCGCTACCTCCACAACATCTTCGCAAGCACTTAGTGTTGCAAGTGCCAGTAATGATCCTATGCTAAAACCCACCCAATTCATGTCTAAAATTTAAAGTTATAGGTTACTGATGGGACAATCCCGAAAATAGAAGTTCTAATGGCTTCGTTTACTCCAGTATCTTCATTTTGTCTGAAATTAATAGAAGCTGCGTTTCTTCTATTGTACACATTATAGATACTAAAAACCCATTCCGATTGCCAAGATCTACCTTTATTTTTGGCTGGTTTTAATGTGGCTGAAATATCAATACGATGGTAGCTAGGTAATCGCTCAATATTTCTTAGTCCAAAATAGGGAATTACCAATTCTTGAAATTCGAACTGTCCAATGGGATAGTTCGTTGGCCGTCCGGTTTGAAAAACAAAATTTGAATTGAAACTCCATTTGTCATTAAACTCATAGTTGGCATAGACAGAAATGTCGTGCGGTTTATCGTAGGCCGTATTGTACCATTCGCCGTTGTTAATTCCAATTTCGCTAGGGGTTCTGCCGGGAGTGCGTTGCTCCGACTTCGATAAGGTATAGGCCAGCCAACCTTGCAGCCTTCCGGTGTTCTTCCGTAGAAGAACTTCCAAACCATAAGCTCTGGCTTCTCCGTTCAAAATTACTTGTTCAATAGCGTTGTTAGCTATTAGATTGGCGCCATCTATATAATCTATTCGATTCTGAATTTCTTTATAGAATATTTCGGTTTCCAGGGTGAAATCTCGGTCTCTTAGGTTCTTAAAAAATCCGAAGGCATACTGATCTAATAATTGAGGTTCTACGTATGGTCCACTCGGAGTCCAAACGTCAAGCGGAGTAGGGGAACTAGTATTGGATAAGAGGTGCAAATATTGAGATAAGCGTGTATAACTAGCCTTTATTGAGGCATCTTCATTAAAAGAATAGGCCATGGATAGTCTGGGTTCAAAATTTGTGAAGGAAGCCAACTGGTCACTTCGGCTGGATGCTACGGTTTCAAGAGGTTCGGCTTCTTGGTAAATGAGGAGGAAAGGGTCGAAAACGACCGGATTTTGGTTTTCGTAAATATTAATCTCATCCTGTCCAAAACGAATAAAATGACTTAGCCTTAGACCGTATTCAACACTTAAATTGGAAGTGATCTTATGCTCCACATCTACATACGCTGCAAACTCATTGGCATACTTTTTTATGAGTTGTTCTTCAATGATTCCTGAATCGGGGCTATTCGGTTTTATTTTGCCAGGATTGAAACTATAATATATGTTGTTGACGCCATAGTTTATTTGAAGTTTATCCGTGAGATAGTGTTTCAGGTCATATTTTAAGTTGAAATTTTGGATACCAGATTCCCATTCAAACCCAACAAAATCCAGTTCCAGGCCATAAAAATAATCTGAATAGATTAAAGAAAGGTTCGAGAACAATTTATCCGAAAAAATATGATTCCATCTAAAATTACCCACCGCATTTCCATAAGTGTTTACAAAGCTGTCATTAATACTGAAAAGGTCTCTTCCGAAGTAACCTGAGAGAAAAATGTTGTTTTTTTCGTTAATCCTATAATTCAATTTTGTATTTAAATCGTAGAAATAGGCTTTGTTATCAATGTCGAATAGAGGCAAGAAAAGATGAGCATAAGAGGCTCGACCGCCAACCAAAAAGGCTCCTTGATCTTTTACAATAGGCCCTTCAGCAAGTAATCGGCTCGCCACTGCACCTATGCCGCCACTAAGTTTCAATTCCTTACTATTTCCTTCTTTCTGAAATATCTCAAGTACGGAGGATACTCTACCACCATATCTAGCGGGAATACCACCTTTAAAGAGTTTTACGTCTTTGATAGCATCCGGATTAAAGACTGAAAAGAAACCGAATAGATGCGAAGAATTAAAAATGGTCGCTTCGTCCAAGAGGATTAGGTTTTGGTCTGCGGCACCGCCTCGTACATTAAAACCCGAAGCTCCTTCACCCGCATTGGTCACCCCTGGGAGGAGCAGAAGTGCTTTTACAACGTCGGCTTCTCCTAATAATACTGGGATAGATTTGATCGTACTTGCTTTCAGGGTATTTACACTCATTTGCGGGGCTCTAATACTAGCGCGTTCCACATCGGCACGAATGACAACTTCATCCAATTGTTCCGTATCGTTTTCCAATCCCATGTTCTGGGTGATATCTACATTGAGCAATAGGGTCATTCTCTTTGGAGTGAAACCTAAACTACTGAAGACCACCTCGTACTCTCCTTCGGGAAGTGTTATGGAGTAGAAGCCATATTCATTGGTGGTGGTTCCTGTTTGCAACTCTGGAATAATTACGTTTACTCCAATTAGGGTTTCTCCCGTTGCGGTTTCTTTTATGGTGCCGTTAAGTGTATATTTTTCTTGTGCCGTTGTGAGATAGGTTCCGAAGAACAAAATGACTAGGAAGAGCTTTTTCAAATCGAACTTTTATTAAAAATACGTATGAAATTACGATAAAAAAACCTTCTGGAATAGAAGGTTTTTAAAATTAACATTGTCAATAAGGCTGAACTTAGTTTACATATCAAGAGTTTATTGTATCGTCGAGAGTATACTATTAAAGGTCGAACTTGGTCTCATTTGTTTTGCGACCAAATCTTCGGTAGGGAAGTAGTATCCTCCAATATCTACTGGTGAGCCTTGAGCGTCGTTTAATTCAGCAATAATTTGAGTTTCATTTTCTTGCAATGCCTTGGCAATAGGACTGAATCTGTTTTTGAGTACTTCATCTTTATCCTGACGGGCTAATGCTTCAGCCCAATACAAGGCCAGGTAGAAATGGCTCCCTCGGTTATCCAGTTCGTTCACCTTTCGTGAAGGGCCTTTTTTGTTTTCCAATAGTTTTTCTGTGGCATCATCGAGTGTTTCGCCCAGGACAATGGCCTTCGGATTGTTATATTTAGTACCCAGATGGTCTAATGAAACGGCCAGTGCTAAAAATTCACCTAAGGAATCCCATCGTAAATGCCCTTCCGTATTGAACTGCTGAACATGTTTTGGCGCGGATCCACCGGCACCAGTTTCAAATAGTCCACCTCCATTCATCAAGGGGACAATAGATAACATCTTTGCGCTGGTTCCCAATTCTAAAATCGGGAATAGATCGGTCAAATAATCGCGCAATACATTTCCGGTCACCGATATCGTGTTTTCACCTGTCTTTACACGTTGCAAGGTAAAGGCCGTGGCAGCCTCTGGAGAAAGTATCTTAATTTCAAGACCGCTGGTATCATGATCGGGTAAGTACTGATTTACTTTTGCGATAATTTGGGCGTCATGAGCGCGATCTTCATCCAACCAGAAAACAGTGGGCCACCCAGTGGCGCGAGCTCGACTAACAGCAAGTTTCACCCAGTCTTGAATAGGTGCATCCTTCACCTGGCACATACGCCATATATCTCCTTGCATCACAGAATGCTCCATCAAAGTAGTTCCGTTTTTATCAATTACTTTTACAACTCCATTCGCAGGAATTTCAAAAGTTTTATCGTGAGATCCATACTCCTCTGCTTTTTGAGCCATCAATCCTACATTAGGAACCGTTCCCATGGTAGTGGGGTCAAAGGCACCATGTTCTTTGCAGAAGTTGAAGGTTACGTCATAGATTCCGGCATAACTGCTATCCGGAATTACGGCTTTGGTATCTTGTAATTTGCCGTCACCATTCCACATTTGTCCCGAGGTACGGATCATTGCTGGCATGGAGGCGTCAATAATGACATCACTCGGAACATGCAAGTTAGTAATTCCTTTATCGCTATTCACCATGGCCAGATCGGGGCCGTTTTCAAAAGCTTTTTCAATGGCGGTTTCAATTTCTTTCTTTTTTTCGGAAGGGAGTTCGGCTAACTTTCCAACGAGATCTCCAAAACCGTTATTCACATCAACCCCAATTTCTTCAAAGACGTCCTGGTATTTTTCAAACAAATCGGCAAAGAAAACACGCACAACATGCCCAAAAATGATAGGATCACTTACCTTCATCATTGTGGCTTTCATGTGTAAAGAAAACAATACACCTTGTTCTTTGGCATCTTTAATTTGCCTTTCTAAGAAGGATAAAAGAGCCTTTTTACTCAAGGTGCTGGCATCAATAATTTCACCGGCCAAGACAGGTATAGATTCCTTTAAAACAATTTCGTTACCGGCATTGTCGTTTAGAATCACTTTTACATCTCCGGCATTTTGAATGGTTACCGACTGTTCGTTGTGCCTAAAATCTCCTGAGGCCATGGTCGCTACATGCGACTTTGACGATGCACTCCAGGCTCCCATACTGTGCGGATTTTTCTTGGCGTAATTTTTTACTGCCTTGGGTGCACGACGATCACTATTTCCCTCTCGGAGGACGGGATTTACAGCACTACCTTTAATTTTGTCGTAAGTGGCTTTAATTTTTTGTTCGCTCTCATTTTGTGGTTCTTCCGGATAGTCTGGAACGGCAAAACCTTTAGCCTGCAATTCGGAAATAGCCGCAGAAAGTTGAGGGATTGAAGCACTTATGTTGGGAAGCTTTATGATGTTAGCTTCAGGTTGTTTGGCAAGATCACCCAATTCGGAAAGCGCGTCGTTCGCACGTTGGTTTTCCGTTAAAAACTCTGAAAAATTGGCGATAATACGACCCGCTAATGAAATATCGCGAGTTTCAATGGCGATATTACTTGGGGAGGTAAATGCTGCCACAATAGGCAGTAGGGAACGAGTGGCTAGTGCTGGAGCTTCGTCTGTTTGAGTGTAAATGATCTTTGCAATTTTCGTCATAGTGTGCGTTTCGTTAGAATTTCATATGCTGTTTAGAGAAATTCACCGGGTGAATGTTTCAGCAAATTAGGGTGGCAAATATAGTGAATTGAACAAGTGTTTGAAAGTTAGGAAGGAGACAATTTATCCTTCTTTGTCCCTTAGAGATTACTAAAAACAAGAAAAGCCATAACAGGGTGCGTAAACACTTTGTCATGGCTTCTTGTGAAACATATCGTTACCGATCATCCACCTAGGGCGGATCGAGGCAAGTTTATTAAACCCTTGCAATCGTGATTTGTTTCAACGAACGCTGATCTTCGAATCTATTGATAATAACCAATCTATCTTCTTGATCAATGTCCTAACTTTCTTTCCTCTAATGGTCTTTACACTTTGCAGTGTTGGTTGCCGTTTCAAACAATTCCAGAAAGTCAAATAAAGAACGTTACTTTATTTTTATCTCCACAGGTTGCCCTGTTTTGATGTATCGCCGCAAGTTGCCTTGCTTTGATGTATCGCCGCAAGTTGCCTTGCTTTGATGTATCGCCGCAAGTTGCCTTGCTTTGATGTATCGCCGCAAGTTGCCTTGCTTTGATGTGTCTCTGCAGGTTGCCCTGTTTTGACGTGTCGCTACAAGTTACCTTGTTTTGACGTGTCGCTACAAGTTGCCTTGCTTTGACGTATCTCTACAGGTTGCCCTGTTTTGATAATCGCTGCGGGTTAACCCGTTTTGATAGGACTAAATTACACGAAGAGTTGAGAAATCCAAATTTTATAAGCTATTAAGAGTTAACAACTTATAAACCTAGGTTATTAACAATTGTCAATAAAAAAAGCGACCCCGGTTGGAGTCGCTTTTTTATTGATGTGAGCACTTGACTTACGCTCTTTTTTCTCTAATTCGGGCTTTCTTACCAGTAAGCCCTCTGAAGTAATAGATACGTTTTCTTCGTACACTACCTCTTTTATTCACTTCAATTTTTTGTAGGGCCGGTAAGTTAAGTGGGAAAATTCTTTCCACTCCAATCGTACCCGACATTTTTCTAATGGTAAAAGTTTGGGTTAATCCCGTTCCTTTTACCTGAATAACAACGCCTCTAAAAAACTGAGTTCTTGTTTTTTCTCCTTCACGGATTTCATAATACACTGTAATGGTATCACCCGCTCCAAATTTTGGAAATTCGTTTTTGGTTACAAATTCGTCCTGAACAAATTTAACTAACTCTTCCATGTTTACTTATTTTCTGATTAGTCTATACCAACATTCACGTCTATCGCCAGAGGTTGATGTAAATCGTGTGCAAAAATAACTGTTTTTCATTATCTGGCAAGGGTTTAATGGCTTTTTTATCTGCTTCAACCCATGATTATTTGGGCGTTTCCCTCCTTCACTCCAATTCGCTGCGCTCTTTACCGCTTCGTAGGGTCGGGCTTTCATGGCTACACGGTAGCCTATTCTATCCCTAACGCGGTGTTTGCTTTTGGAAATAGTTTGGTAAACTTCTTAGGAAGCGGGGCTACTACCTTAATGAATTCTTCCGTAACCGGATGCTCAAATTGCAGTTGAACGGCATGAAGGAACAATCCTTTTCCTTTCAGAATGAGCCCTTTTTTACCGTAAACGGCATCACCAAAAATAGGATGCCCCAGTTGCGATAAATGCTTTCTTAGTTGATGCCTTCTTCCTGTGTGTGGATGCAACACCATTAAATTCAGTACATTATATTTTTCCGAAGAAATAGAAATTAATTTTTTGTATTCCGATTTTGAGGGTTTCCCATCAATAGGTGTTTCTATGGTCCCGGCTGTATTCATGTCGCCAATGGTGACGGCCGCATAGGTTTTGGCAATGCTCCGATGCTCAAATTTTAAATTCAGTGCAATGACCGCTCGCACCGTTTTGCCGATCAGTAGCGCTCCGCTGGTGGGGTAATCAAGTCTGTGAATGGGTTCTGGTCTGGAAAGAGCATCATCCTGGGTACTTTGGGCCAAATTGAAAGTCAATGCGTTTTCAATAGTAAAACGCTTGTTGCCGCTAACCAGAACCCCTGCCGGTTTATAAATTATCGCCAGATGTTCGTCTTCATAAAGTACCTCCAACTTGAAATCCAAAGCGGGCCTATTGAATGCCTTGTTTTGGTATAGCTCGATGGTTTCCCCACCGCTGATCCAATCTCCTGTATACCCTACTTCTGCGTTCACGTAGATCAGTCCTTTTTTAATGGCATTCTTAACTCCTTTGCGCGATTGCATATTTCTAAAGACTCCCACGGCGTAATCCTGCAATCGCTCCTTGGTATTTAGTTGCGGCACTTTGTGACTTTCAATCTTTAACAAATGTTCCTCCAAGACATTCTTTTTAATAAACGATTGCACTTTGCTGGTGGTTTTACTAACCAGATTATCGGAACTAAAGATACTCTTTTCGCAACGCATTTTTCAACAAATGCTAAGGTTAAAGTCTATCTTGATATGGATTAAAAAACGATATACCGGTCTATACGTTAATTAACCAGTGGTGGAACATCAGGACGGTACGTAGCTGCCCATTCCAACAAGGGAATATATAAGTCGGCTACCGTAGTGCCGGGGGTTCGCCTGGAGTAAAGCCCCAGCAAGGTTCCATGGAAGTCATCAAAACGTGAAAACCCTCGTCTGTTAACTATGTAGCTAACGATTCTTTCGTTAATCAATTTGAAATCTTCCGAATCAAATTGATCATAGCAAAAGAGCAAGTAAACAGACCAGGTCATGTATTCGTTAAAGATAGTATAGGGAGAGTTATAACCACTTGATTCTTTTCCAGAAGTCCATAGATCTCGATCTTTAAAGAACTCATTCACTTGTTTCATATATTTGTCGGTTTCCGGATTCACGTAGTTATGATCAATTTCTGTAAATACATTCCGGGTAATAAGGCCTTCCGAAATCTCTTTACTCACTCCTTTGACCCTATATGGAGGTCTGGTAAACATGACGGCTTGCTTGAAACCATTATGGTTAAACCGAACTGTCGAGTGATTTCCCTTAACCAGAGGAGAAAAAGTGATCCAATAATTGTCGTACCTATGATCTGGAAATTGTTGCTCCAACCAATCCCATTGTCGCATTGTAGGCACAGCAGTTTTGTGCCAGGTAATCAACGAATCGTATATGCGTCTATTTTTATCATAGAAATCTCGAAAATTGGACTTTACCGCAAAGTCATTCAATAAAGGTAGGTACCGGTCAAGCGGATTGAAAGAACCAGTCATTCGATCGTATGTTTTAGATTTTTTAAGAACACCATCTTCATTAAAATAAAAAGAACAGGCATTGGCCTTTAGCCTGATGTATTGTCTTTTCTTCAAAAGACTGTCCATGATGGTTACAATAGGCTCTTTTTTGTGTGGTAAGAATTCCTTGATAACATCCAGGTAATAGTCGGTAGAGTCGTGATTAATAATCAAAGAATTGGTGTCTTTAAGCCCGGTTTCGGTAATGGCGAAAATCACCTGCAACAATTCCTGAGCCTCGACAACTTCCACAGAGGAGCGCCTTCTATTTTTGTTTATATAATCGTTGGTGAAAATGGCTTTTGGGGGAACAGACTGAAATCGAGTATAGGCCGTATCTCCATCCTTTAAAATTACGAGAAGATCTTTCGTTTCTCCCTCACCTAAATTATAGGTGATCGTATCCATGTCGGTCATAAATGTGACATCAAGACGCTCTCCTTTTTCCATTTCCAGCGGAAAGATGTCTGGGTTTACTTCTGGTGCTATAGTCCAACCTCTGGAGCGTTTTTGGTTTTCAACTTGGATCGAAGCTCGTTTGGTATTTGCAAATATGCGGTCCACAGTTCTTTCTTTTTCACAGGAAGCCGCCAGATACAGCATAGGAAAAGTAAATAGAAAAGGAAGGCAATTTTGACAGATGCTACGTACAGTTTTAAGGCCCATGACTTTGGTTGTTTGTTTAAAGACAAAGGAGTTAAAAAACTGTTACAGTGCTTATTAAATCCGGATTTAAGGGAGTCCACTCATTTTTGAATTGCTATATACTTAAGGTCGATCTTTTTGAAGTTGGCTGTGAGTGGTTAATTTTCCAACAAATCCGGACGGCGTTCTTCCGTTCTTTTTATGGCTTGATCTTCTCGCCATTCCTCAATTTTGGCCGTATGACCGCTTAGCAATACATCGGGAACCTTTAGACCCTTGTATTCTGCAGGACGCGTATAGATGGGTGGAGCCAGTAAGTTATCTTGAAACGAGTCGGTCAAAGCACTGGTTTCATTTCCTAAAACTCCAGGGATAAGTCTAATAACAGCATCGCAGACTACGGCGGCAGCCAATTCTCCACCGCTTAAAACAAAATCTCCGATGGAAATCTCACGGGTCACAAAAAGGTCGCGAGCGCGTTGGTCCACTCCTTTATAGTGACCGCAAAGAATAATAATGTTTTCTTTCAAAGACAATTCATTGGCTATTCCTTGGTCTAGAGTAACACCATCGGGAGTCATATAAATAACTTCGGCGTAGTCTCGTTCTTTCTTTAATCCCGAAATACACTTATCAATGGGTTCAATCATCATGACCATTCCAGCACCACCACCAAACTGATAGTCGTCTATCTGCTTATAATTGTTGGTGCTAAAATCCCGAAGGTTGTGAAAATGTATTTCTACTAATCCTTTTTCAATAGCTCTTTTCAGAATAGATGCTTCAAAAGGACTTTTCAGAAGTTCGGGCAATACTGTTATAATGTCAATACGCATTAAATAAAGTCCTTTTTCGCTTTACAGCGTTCAATGGAGGTTTTCGCTCGGTCTAACACGGCCTTATCCAGGGTATTCATTCCTGCCAATTTATAGTTTTCAATGGCCTCGTCCAACATGCCTTGTTGCTCATACATAATCGCATATTCATTATGAATAGTCGCCTTGGTAATACCAGGAATATTGGAAGCCTTGTCCAACAGTTCCTTTAAGGCATCCCATTTGTTTAAAGTAGAAAGTAAAATGGCATAGTTGTAATATACACTTGGATACATGGGAGATTTCTCTATACATAATTTATAGAGTGTTTCTCCTTTTTCGTATTCTTTGAATTTTACTTCATATAAATACCCAAGATGGTTATAAGCCTTCCCAAAATTAGGGTCGATGTCTATGATTTTTTCAAGAATATTGGAGGCGCTTTCGTACTTCCCGTTTTTAATCTCAAGATTTGCCTGATCCAGCATTTCTTCTAGTTTGGTCAAATGATCCATAGTGCTGTGTTTAGAATGTAAAAATACAAGATTTACGGCAGATTATGTCTCCCAAGTGTAATGATTTACTTCAGTGTCTTTCACCCAACCTAAGCGCTGATACAGTTTTTGTGCCGGATTATCAATGGCGGTCTCCAGTGTAAGTCCTTTACTTCCTGTGGCTCGGGCAAACTGCTTGGCGCGTTCCATTAAGGCTTCCCCAACGCCTTGTCCACGGGCTAATTCAGAAACAAATAAATCGTTTAAAACATACGAGCGTTGCATAGAGACCGATGAAAACATAGGATAGAGTTGCGTAAATCCAAGGGCACCCCCCTTTTCATCCATGGCTATAAATACAACGGAATCTTTTTTCCGAAACCGATCGGCGAGAAATTCATTAGCCGCCTGGAGGTTTGACGGTTGTTTATAAAACATTCGATACCCGTCGAAAAGTGGAGCGAGTTGTTCTAGATTCTCTTCGGAAGCGGTAATAAGTTGCATGATCTATTGAGTTTGATAATGTAGTGGTAAAATGAGATACAAGACATAAATTGCCTTATTTAAAGATAGGAAAAATTCGATATAAAATTGGATTTAAAATAGTGCATAGCTTTTTATATCTTTAGAGAGCAATCTAAATCTAATATTGTATGAAACGTCGTTCTTTTATTAAAAAATCTGCTGCTGCGAGTGCTGCCTTTACTATTGTTCCCAGTTTTGTCTTAGGGGGTAATCATATTCCACCGAGTGATACCCTGTATGTTGGGGCCATTGGCGTTGGAGGCCGAGGTGCAGGTGTGGTTAACGAACTGTTTGCCACTGGCAAAGTTAAGTTTGTTGCACTTTGTGATGTAGACGATAAGATGGCTGCTCGAAGCTATAGCGCTCATGCTGGTGCCAAACAATATCGGGATTTTAGAAAATTATACGATAATCATTTGAATGATATTGATGCCATTTCAGTAGCGACGCCAGATCATACACATGCTGTAATTGCGCTTCCTTTTATGAATGAAAAAAAACATGCCTATGTTGAGAAGCCACTTACTCATAATATATATGAGGCCCGATTAATGGCTAAGATAGCGGCCGAAAAAGGAATTGTTACTCAAATGGGAAATCAAGGGGCTTCGAGTGAAGGGATTCGGTTAGCTCAAGAATGGATCAATGCCGGAGTCATAGGAAAAGTACATCGCGTGGATTGCTGGACCAATAGACCCGTTTGGCCACAAGGTTTTAAAAGTATTACTGAAAAACAACCCGTTCCCGATAATTTAGATTGGGACTTATGGTTAGGTCCTGCCGCAATGCGAGGTTATAATGAGAATTACCTTCCCTTTAAATGGAGAGGGTTTTGGGATTTTGGAACAGGAGCCATGGGTGATATGGGATGCCATATTATGGAAACTCCATTTAAGACATTAGGATTACAGTTTCCTTATGAAGCGGAAGCAAGCTGCACAACCATTTGGTCTGGTGACTTCGTTGAAGCCGATTATAAAGGTACCTGCCCACCATCGTCCATCGTACGGTTGAAATTTGACACTAAAGTACATGGTGATCTTTCTCTCAATTGGTATGACGGTGGAATCATGCCAGACCTACCCCCTGAACTAGCCGATGGTGAAAGCCCTGGAGGCAATGGCGGCGGTAGTATCTTCTATGGAAATGAAGGTATTATGGTAACCGATACCTATTCAGGGAACCCGAGATTACTTCCCGCCGAACGCATGAAGGATTTTACACCTCCTCCTCAAACTATCGCCAGAGTTAAAACAAGCCATGGCGGCGAATTTGTAGATGCCTGTCTTAAAGGAAGCACTACCTCTTCACCGTTTTCATACGGAGGTCCACTCACAGAAGCCGTTTTGATGGGGAACCTGGCGCTCAAATCTTTCCAACAGAAAGTATTCAAAGAGGGTAAAAAATCTGGCGATTGGGATCCGTACAATTACCCAGGACGTCGGACCATTAAATGGGATGGAGAAGCCATGAAAGTAACCAACTACGAATATGCAAATGCATGGGTAAAACGAGAGTACAGAGATGGTTGGGGACTTTAATTTGGACCTTATCGTATAGACTAGCAATGCATAATCATAAAGAACAATGAAAATATTTGTAGGCGGCTCGCTTCGCGAGATTGAAAAGAACGCAGAGGTTTGTGATCAATTTGTAAATCGTTTGGGTGAACTTATTGTGGAAAGAGGACATCTCCTTTTAAATGGATGCCGGGGTTCTTTAGATAAAATGATTGCGGAGTCGGCAGCGGCATGGCTGCAAAAGGAAGGCAGGAACACGCAGGATTACATTCATAGTTATATTTTAGAAGGGGAGGAGGAAAAACAGATTCATGAGGTGGGTCGAATTTTTATTTCTGAATTGAAAGATTGGGAAATGCAAAGCGTGGGTCTCGATATTCCGGAACAAATTAATATGGCCGACGTGACCATTTTTATTGGAGGAAGTGAAGGCACCTTAAAGGCAGCTAATTTTGCTCGGATGGCGCAGAAACCAATTTTGGGAATCGGAATGTTTGGAGGCGCTGGGTATGACCTTAATAAATATGAACGCCCGTATTTTGAAAATAAATATGCGAGTTTTTTATCAGGAAAACTTTCGTATGCCAACCTCAATCAGTTTACCAAGGATGCGGACTACCTAGCCGATCTTGTAGTTTCATTTTGTGAAGACCTGGAACGCTCTAATACGGTCTTTACGATTATGTCTTTTAAAGATGAATACGACGACGTTTTCGAAACCTTCTCGCGAATATGCGAAAGTCAGGATTTTGTAGCCATTCGAACGGACCACGACCCAAATCTAACTCCCATCACTTCTCGAATACTGGAAGGAATACAGAATTCTGATTTCGTCATTGCGGATGTTAGTGAAAAGAGCCCTAACGTATTTTATGAAATTGGTTACGCAAGAGGAATTAATCGTCCCGTTATTATTACCGCCAAAGAGGGCACCGAACTGCCTTTTGACATTAAAGACCTTCCCGTGATCTTCTACGACAGATTGAACATGAAAGAAGAATTGGAACCTAGCCTTGAAAAGTACATTGTGAGCCAAAAAAATAGATTTAATTAAATAGCTTTTTCATTATGAATAGAGTTCTTTTTTATATGTTAATAGCCCTTTTAAGTTTAGCGAGTTGTAAAGATAACTCGGTCGATACAGGAGGTGAACCCCAAGAAGTACAGCAAGTCGAATTTACGGGAACTATCATTGACCTAACCCATTCTTTTTCAGAAGAAACTGTCTACTGGGTGACTGCTAAGGAATTTGAATTGGATGTTGTTGCTAAAGGAGAAACAGAGAACGGATATTTTTATGCCGCCAACAATTTTGCTACTGCCGAACATGGCGGTACACATATTGATGCACCCATTCATTTTTCGAAAGAAGGGCAGTCCACAGATCAAATTCCACTCGAAAAGCTTATTGGATCTGCTATTAAGGTAGATGTTTCCGAGAGATCGTTATCCAATCCCGATTACCTCATAAGTATTGAAGATTTTGTTGAGTGGGAAAAAGAACAGGGAATACTTATCCCAGATGGGAGTATTGTCCTGTTGGAGACTTGTTTTTCGAAATACTATCCGGATAAAGTTAAATATTTGGGGACAGACAAACGTGGGCCAGAAGCCGTTAAAGACTTACACTTTCCCGGGCTTTCTCCAGAAGCAGCGATCTGGCTTGTTCAGAATAGAAACATAAACGCCATAGGAATTGATACGCCTAGTATTGATTACGGACAATCTCAACTTTTTGAAAGCCATGTAACCCTGCTGGGTGAAAATATTTCAGCATTTGAAAATTTAAAGGATCTTTATAAATTGCCTGCCATCGGTTTCCAAATTATAGCACTTCCTATGAAAATTAAGGATGGGAGTGGAGGACCGCTACGGATTGTTGCCGTATTGGATGAATAACTTAAAACTACACCACTGCCTTTAAAATCAGGTGATTTGACCACTTAATTACGTTCTAATTCTGGATTGTATTTCTTAGAATTAAAAGTTTTGTTGATTTTGTTTTATAAAGTAAGGAATCCTAACTATATTTGAACCGCAATAATGCAAAAACTTAAATTTATAGTACAATGAGTAAATCAATTTTTTATCACGCTGGTTGCCCAGTTTGTGTAAGTGCAGAACAAGACATCGTCAATTTGATAGGAGCAGAGAACGTCGAAGTGGTCCATATAGGTGAAGATCGAGCGAGAATTTTGGAGGCTGAAACCGCCGGTGTAAAGTCGGTCCCTGCCTTGGTAACTCCAAATGGAAATACTTTACATATCAATTTTGGTGCGTCCATGGCTGACGTTCGTGGCTAATTTTTTTAATTTAAATAGTTAGGAATCCTAATTTAAAAATCATAGAATTATGAAATCAGTGCAAATCATAGTGTCAGTTGCTCTATTGTTAATGGTATCCATGGGGCGGGCACAGGAGAAAAATTACAAGAATGATAACTTCCAAATTAAGAGCGTTGAGGTAAGTCATAGAGCAGAGTTAGGTATCACTGTTTGGGAAATGACCGTCAATGGTGAAGCCGGAAATACCACGCCATCGGCAGCGGGACAACTTGATGGAGCGCCAGTTTTGGGTTATGTATTTCCCACAAGTTTACAATCCACCGATGTTGGGTTTGGTCAAACTGAAGGAATAGTGGCCTTAGCGCTCACATCCCATCCGGATTTTGATGACACTCCGTTGTGGGATGAAAATAACGATAGAATATTCAACAATGATGGTATCGTTTGGCATCCACATTGGGTGGTTTTGGTCCAAGATCAAAGGGTGAAAGGTGGGCTTTCAGTAAAGCAGTTTATGAAAGCCAACGAGAGTGTTGTTCTACCTCCCACTAATCCTGGAATGCCAATGTATATGGATTCTCCTGGTTTTCCAGTCACAACCATGGGAAACAAAATTACGGTAGTCGTTCCCGATTACAGAATGAGTCATCAAACCAATTTTAATTACGACGGGGTAGCTGCATTTATGAAAGTAAATACCAGCAATGGGCAATTACCGATGCTTGGAGTTTATGAGGTTTACAGTGTGGCCAGTGGAGATTTATCATTACCTTATAAAGTAAAATAGATGAAAATTTCAGTTTGGGACACCTATGTAAAAAGATTAGATGGCACCACAATGCATTTTGACATTTTGGTGCCAAGTGAACTAACCGATGAGCAAACCGTTTTTAATTTTGGTTTGCACTATCTGGAAGCTAAGCCTTTTCAAACAAAACAGTTAACGGCTAGAGAATGTACTTTTTGTCATATAGATCAGGCCACTGAAGAAATGATGGCCGAGATAGGCGAAAAGGGATATGCCATTATTGAAATGGAAAATTGTAATTAATTTAATTAGGATGACTAACTTAGCCTGTCGAACTTTCCTCGGCAGGCTTTTAATATGGATACAAGTATTTTTGACCCGAATCAGCAAGAGCGCGATATTTCCAGTAAAATTGTTACTGGATTGGAGCGTATTTCTGAAGTTTTTAAAAGGCTACTTTGGGAAAAAGCGAAGCGGGTTGGACTAAGCCCTATACAAATTCAAATACTTATCTTCATTGCTTACCATAAAAGCGAACTTTGCAATGTTAGTCATTTGGCCAAGGAGTTCAACGTGACGAAACCAACGATTAGTGATGCGGTTAAAATTTTGGTCAAGAAACAAATGTTATTGAAGGATTATTCCTCTGCTGATAGTCGTAGCTATAGCATTCATTTATCCTCACATGGCGAGGAAATCGTGGCGCAAACGAAGGATTTTGCTAATCCGTTAAAGCAACCGTTAGGCAACTTTGATACTGCCGATCTGGAAGGTATTTTTAAATCGTTAAGTGAACTCATCTACAAGTTGAATAGAAATGGAATTTTAACGGTACAACGTACTTGTTTTGGTTGTAAGTTTTATCAGAAAAACGGAGGAACAAGTTATTGCAATCTACTTGAACGGGATTTGATGGATGTGGACATTCGTTTGGATTGCCCTGAATTTGAAGAAAAGCTGAGTTCATAAAACCGTAGCACCACATTATATAATTCCGAAGAAATAAAAAACCCCAGGGACGACTCTCTGGGGTTTGCTTTTTTAGATCGGGTAAATGCCTAGTAATAGGTAAAGCGTCTTACCTGAGAAATATATTTGGCCAGTCTAATTACCTGATGGCTGTAACCATATTCGTTGTCATACCAAACATAGATTACCGCATTCTTTCCATCCGCCGTTACTATGGTTGCATTGCTATCGTAAATGGATGGCGCAGAAGAACCAACAATATCGCTAGAAACTAACTCGTTATTTAGGCTGTATTTAATTTGTTCTACCAAATCTCCTTCCAGAGCATACTTTTTCATGATACCATTTAATCCATCGACTGAGGTGGGAGTTTCCAATTCTAATTTCAAAATGGCCAAAGAGCCGTTAGGCACAGGAACCCGAATGGCATTTGATGTTAGTTTTCCTTCGAATGAGGGAAGGGCTTTGCTTACTGCTTTACCCGCACCGGTTTCTGTAATTACCATATTTAATGCTGCAGCTCTACCTCTTCGGTATTTCTTGTGCATGTTATCCACTAAATTTTGGTCATTGGTATAGGCATGAATGGTCTCTAAATGTCCTTGTACTACCCCTAAGCTATCTTCAATAGCCTTTAATACGGGTGTAATTGCGTTGGTTGTACAAGAGGCAGCAGAGAATATATCCATGGAGTTAGGATCGTTTTCTATGTGGTTTACACCATGTACAATATTTGGAATTCCTTTTCCGGGAGCAGTTAACAGAACTTTGCCGGCTCCTTTTGCCGCTAAGTGGCGACTCAAGGCCTCTTCATCTCTAAATGCACCTGTATTGTCAATGATTAAAGCATCTTCAATTCCGTAAGAGGTGTAGTCTATATCTTCCGGTGCGTTGGCCGAGATGATATGAACGGTAGTTCCGTTAATAACGAGCGCACTGTTTTTTACGTCTACACCGACCGTTCCGGGAAAGTCCCCGTGAACCGAATCGTATTGTAAAAGGGAAGCTCTTTTTTCTAATACCGTTTGGTCAATTTTACCTCGAGTGACAATAGCTCGCAAGCGCATTTGGTTTCCCATACCGGTCCTGGACATTAACTCCCGGGCCAATAAGCGTCCAATACGTCCAAAACCGTAAAGCACCACATCCTTAGGAACAATGTTTTTTCGATCTTTAGCTCCTTTTAGCTTAGCACTAACAAAGGCCATCGCATCTTGATAATTATTATCTTCAAGATGATACTCGTAAGTTAGTTTTCCAATGTCCAATTTGGCCGGAGGAAGGTTAAGCGTCATGATAGCTTGTGCAATTTCAACCGAATCGAAAATAGAAATCGGTTTTTGAACAAATTCACCTGCGTACTCATGCAAGTTTAGTATTTCGCTTACATTTCGATCGATCAACTGGTTGCGGAAAAGCACCAATTCTATCGACTTGTCGTACCAAAGGTCACTAACGATTTTAATAAATTCGACCGTTGCTTTTCGGCGATCGGTTTGGAAAGAAAGTTCTTTTTCATAAACTTCATCAAAACTCATAGTTGCAATATTTAGGGTTACTACCTTTTCAGGTAATCAGGGTTTAAATTTTTTGCAAAAATACATAACTAAAACGTTTTCGTAGCCCATATTGATAAAAATAAATAGCCCGTCAAAAAATAAATTCTGACGGGCTATTCCCTTCAAATAAACTACCTGGTTATTTGAAGATAAAAGTGTTTAATTCTTTGTTTTGCGTCATGAAGGTCAACTTGATGGCATCATCATAATCGCGGCTTGCCAGGATACGTTTGAGGTCGTCAATATTTTTTACAGGTTGATCATTCAATCCGGTGATCACGGCTCCTTCAAGGCCAAATTGTTTCATATCTCTTCGTACGGCATCCGAAATAATTACCCCATGTGACAGGCCAAAAGCCCTTAATTGCGCTGCATTGGTGTTCCGAACTTCCAGTCCGAGTTCTTCGATCTCATAGGTAACAATCTTCACAAGAGTTACTGGAATGACCCGTTTTTTTCCATTTCGAAGCACGGTAACATCAACGACATCGTTAGGTCGTTTAGAACCCAAATAACCTGCAAGGTCTGAAAATTTGGCAATTTTTTGACCATCAATATTTTTAATGATATCTCCTTTTTCAATACCTCCTTTATCGGCACCGCTTCCAGTTTCAATGCCATTTACATAAACACCTTCAGTTTCACTCACTCCATAATAGTTGGCACTTTCGGCGTTGAGACTTCCACCTGTAATTCCTAAAATTCCTCGTTGTACACCGCCATATTCCATAATGTCCTCCACAATTTTTCGAGCTGTATTAGAAGGGACGGCAAAGGAATAACCCACATAGGAGCCAGTTTCACTAGTAATGGCGGTATTAATCCCAACCAGTTGCCCCTGGGTGTTCACCAAGGCACCTCCACTGTTTCCGCGATTTACAGCAGCATCGGTTTGAATAAAGGATTGTGAATTACCATCGGTCTCGTCCAGATCTCTCGATTTGGCACTTACAATACCGGCTGTTACGGTTGAGGTAAGTTTAAACGGATTTCCCACCGCCAGTACCCATTCTCCAATTTTCACTGAATTAGAATCGGCGAAAGGAACAAAGGGTAATTCATCATCGGGGTCAATTTTAATTAAAGCAATATCGGTTTTCGGGTCGGTACCGATCAGTTCGGCAATGTATGTTTTGTTGTTATTCAATATAACTTGAAGTTCGGACGAATTCTCAATCACGTGATTGTTGGTAATAATGTAACCATCCGGACTAATGATCACACCACTTCCACTTCCCACCATTGTTCTGGGAGCACCTCTAAAAAAATCGCGTAAGCTGGTTGGGTTTTTACCTTCGGTCGTGTTCTTAACGTGAACGACTGCATTCACCGTTTTTTCGGCGGCCTCTGTAAAGTCTAAACCAGAATTAGCTGCTTCAAAACCAGTAAAATTAGTTGGAATAAAAGAGGGAGTTTCTTCATGCTGCACTACTGCCGTCTGCGTAGTGTCTTCTACAAAAAGTTTGTAACCTCCCAATGTGATGGCCCCGGCTACGAGTGCCACTGCAAATAAACGAACCGTTTGTTTCATAAGTAAGAAATTATTTAGATTATTAAATGTAACAATTAAATGACTTCAGTATTGTTAAATAGTTTCAGTTTTAACTCGTATTTAACACGTTTTTTGTCCCTCCAAAAGCGCGTGGTTTTTATACCTTTGCACATCTATGCAAATTGAATTTTACAAATATCAGGGAACCGGAAACGATTTTATCTTTATAGATAATCGTGAAATGGGTTTTGATAAGAATAACACTGAACTAGTGGCGAACATGTGCGATCGGAAATTTGGTGTTGGGGCAGATGGGCTCATATTATTGGAAGACCATGCTAGTGCCCATTTCAAGATGGTTTACTTTAATGCGGATGGAAATTTGAGTTCCATGTGCGGGAACGGTGGAAGATGTATTGTACATTTTGCTAAGTTTTTAGGTATTATTTCTTCGGAAGCGATTTTTGAAGCCGTTGATGGGATGCACGCTGCGACTATTGACGGAACTGAGGTACGACTTAAAATGAATGATGTTTCGGATATTTCGATAGCGGAAGATTTTGTTTTTCTAGATACCGGATCTCCACACCATGTAGCCCTAGTGCCCGATTTGGAGCTATTTGATGTCTATTCCGAAGGAAAAAAAATACGGAACCTCCAATACGGAAAGGCCGGAGCCAACGTTAATTTTGTAGCGGGGGAAGGAAATGATGTTTTTTCGGTGCGAACTTATGAGCGAGGAGTGGAAGATGAAACGTTATCCTGTGGGACTGGTGTTACGGCCGTTGCCATTGCCATGCATGCCATTGGTAAAGCAACTTCCGAAACGATCGGGTTAAAAACACCAGGAGGAGATTTGCGGGTTTCTTTCGTTAAGGAAAACTTCAGGTATACAAACGTGTACTTAATGGGACCAACAAAACAAGTATTTAAAGGAATTTGGTCATGATGACACTTAAAGGTAAAGATGTTTATTTAAGAGCTTTGGAGCCAAACGATCTCGACTTTTTATACAAGTTGGAGAACGATGAGACGTTGTGGGAAGTTAGCAATACGGTGACTCCCTACTCGAAGTATGTCTTAAAGCAGTATTTGGAAAATGCCTTACGCGATATTTATGAAGTAAAACAGTTGCGGATGGTCATCTGCACTTTTGAGAATAACGCCACGATCGGATTTATAGATCTTTTTGATTTTGAGCCAAAGCATGGACGCATTGGGGTGGGAGTAGTAATTTTTTCTGAAAAGGATCGCCAAAAAGGATATGCCGCTCAATCGCTACAATTGTTGATGGATTATAGCTTTACACATTTGGGAGTACATCAATTATATGCGAATATTACTGAAGATAATACAGCTAGCATAACACTTTTTGAAAAACTTGGATATAAAGAACAAGGGGTGAAAAAAGACTGGATCAGAGCGGCTGGAACCTATAAGAACGAACTATTTTATCAGTATTTCAATGAAGAACATTAAGAAGATTATAATGATCGTTGCGCTCATTGGAGTGCTGGTGATGGGAGGCTTTGCCTATTATGTCTATCAGAATATATTGGTGCCCAACACCGCTTTTAACAATGAAGAAGCCCATATTTATATTGCAGAGAATGCTACTTTTAGCGAGGTGTTGGAGGAATTAGAGCCTTTGCTGAAAAGCACAGAAACCTTCACCACTGTAGCTGAACGAAAGGGGTATATTTCTAATATTAAGGCTGGCCATTTCGTTATCAAAAAAGGAATGAACAACAATGATATTATTAATAGTATCCGAACCGGAAATGTGCCCATAAGGATTAAGTTCAATAATCAGGAACGTTTAGAGAATTTGGCTGGACAAGTAGCCAATCAATTAGAAGGAGATAGCCTTTCTTTTCTAACGGCCATGAGAGATGCCGATTTCCTTGAGGCGGCTGGCTTTTCATCTGCTACCGCCATTGGGATGTATATTCCGAATACGTACGAGGTCTATTGGAACACTTCTCCCCAAAGTTTTCGAGAAAAGATGCTAACAGAATATAATAGTTTTTGGAACTCTGACCGAAAGCAAAAAGCAAAGGATTTGGCGCTAACTCGAGATGAGGTAATGTCTCTTGCGGCCATCGTACAAAAGGAAACGGCAAAAGTAGATGAGCGTCCAAGAGTGGCGGGTCTTTATGTAAATAGAATAAAAAAAGGAATGCCGCTACAGGCGGATCCTACTATTATATATGCCAAAAAGTTGGCGGAGAACGATTTTGGTCAGGTCATTAAGCGAGTTTTATATAAAGACCTGGAGATTGAATCGAAGTACAATACATATAAAAACTTAGGAGTACCTCCAGGGCCCATTACTATGCCTGATATTTCTTCAATAGACGCGGTATTGGGCTATGAAAAGCACGAATACCTATATATGGTAGTTAATGTAGAGAATTTTGGATACCATAAGTTTGCCAAGTCTTTATCCCAACACAATCGCAACCGACGAGACTATGTTCGTTGGATCGATAGCCAGGGAATAAATAGGTAGATCGTCTTTTTTCATATAAAAATTGAACCAAATTTTCTTTTAATTACGGCTAAACCACAGGAAAACCCATAGATTTTTACTACAAAATTGATCAAATTGGTAAGTAAATTCTTGTTAATAACATGGTTAACTACTTTATTAACAGTTTTGCTATGGCATTCTTATTTTAGACTATATTTATTGCATTATTGTTAATAAATGTGCCACTATAACGTTATAGTTTGCACTTTTAACAAACTTTAACAAGTTTCACTGAAAATATGTGAAATATATCGTACTTTTGCATGCTGAAATTAGAACGCGGGTTTGGCGTTCAAAATTTTAACTCAAATGAAACGTAACTTTTTGCGAATCAATTTTTTAATCCTGATTGCTGCTTTAGTAACTACAGGATTCTCATCCAAAAATGGAGTGGATTTGTCTCGTTATATTTTTAATGAAGAGGCTGTATGCTATTATGTGCCCAATGAAGATGAGGTTGTGGCCGAAGACGATGCTGATCATTTCCAATTGTTTTTGGGTAAAACCTATGTAGGGTTTAAAGAAGCTTTGGGCTTTAAAGAATCTCAAGGACGTTATTCTGTTATTAATGAATACGGCTATATGGGGAAATACCAGTTTGGGAAGTCTACCTTAAAAATGATAGGTATTTATAACACCCAGTCTTTTATTAACGATTCCAGGCTTCAGGAAGAGGCGTTTGCCGCTAATACTTCTCGAAATAAATGGATACTTCGAAAGGACATTGGACGTTACGTG
Organism: Bacteroidota bacterium; assembly: GCA_039028295.1. Taxonomy (GTDB): domain Bacteria; phylum Bacteroidota; class Bacteroidia; order Flavobacteriales; family Flavobacteriaceae; genus Aureisphaera. Next base: position 26,248 of record JBCCIJ010000029.1, on the reverse strand, counting down.
GGACGTTATATGAATGGCGTTAAAATTACGGAGTCAGGTATTTTGGCAGCTGCTCATCTTGCCGGAGCTGGAAATGTAAAAAAGTATTTACGTAGTGGTGGAGCTATTCAATTTCAAGATGCTTTTGGTACTTCAATTCGTTATTATTTGAAGAAGTTTTCGGGATATGATACGTCTTTGATCGTAGCCAACAAGAAACCGCGAGTACTTTAAGATTCTTTCTTTTTTTATTTCTGAACAATAAACAATGCAGGTCTTTTATTGAGATCCACCTTCGTATGTTTCCATTCGGCTGCAGTTTGTGTGAGAATGTATTCGGTGGGTAATGTAATATCACAAGCAACGCATAAATTGGTTTGGGGTTGGAGTACACTGATAAGACTCTCCAGCATTTGATTATTGCGGTAGGGAGTTTCAATAAATAGTTGGGATTGATCAATATCTGCCGAAAGTCGCTCTAATCGCTTAATCTCCAAACGTCGTTCTCGTTTATCAATAGGCAGATATCCATTAAAGGCAAAATTCTGTCCGTTAAACCCGCTAGCCATCATAGCCAGTAAAATTGAGGAAGGACCTACTAAGGGGACTACTTTTACGCCTAATCGATGTGCTTCTGCTACCACATTGGCACCGGGATCGGCAATTCCCGGACAACCAGCATCACTTATTACACCAACATCTAAACCATTTAAACAGGGTTGAAGCATGTTTGGGATCTCGCTGTTATCGGTAAACTTGTTAATGATAGAAAACTGTAAATCGGGTTGAGGTTTACGAGGAACAATGCTCTTAATAAAAGCGCGTGCATTTTTTTCATGCTCGGCAATGTAATAGTCAATCTCTTCCACAGCTTTTTTAACCAAAAGAGGTAATACTTCCAGCGGTGCAGTTTCACCCAGCGTACATGGAATAAGATATAATTTGCCGAAGGGTTGATCCATAACTTAAATTGGTTTTAGATTGGAAGTAATTTTCCAATACAGAAGTCTAAGTTAATAAAACAAATAGAGCCGCCCTAAGTCAAATTCAATATTGATTTGAAATAGGACGGCTGCCCATATAATTAAGAAGGGTAATTAATAATTTATTGAACCAACAATTTCTTAATTGCTGTTCCATTTTCAGAAGTAATCTTTACCAAATACATACCTTGCGCAAGCGCGTTGGTCGATACCTCTAAGGTTGAATTTGCAACGTTTTTTTCAGTAAAAAGAATACTTCCTTTCATATCCATGACGGTAACCTCTTGCAAGGCTCCTTGCTCCAATTGAATGGTCACTTTATCATTGGCAGGGTTTGGAAACAAACGCGGAGCTAAGGTTTCCGCAGTATCAACAGAAAGTATTTCACCTTTGATCTTTGATATTTGACCGTTGTAATTGGCAATATAAAGTTCTCCGGCAACATCTTCTCCAAAAGAAGCCCAACTACCTCCAAAGGTTCCAAGATTATTGAAGTCGCCTGAAGGACTTACAGAGACGATGAGTCCGGTACCGAAGTCGGCCGCAAAATAATATCCTGTCATATTGTTATATATGGTACCTCTGTATACATAACCTCCGGTAATTGAAAATCCGGATGAATGGGGGTATTCTGCGATAGGGAAGGTAAGTTCGCTTGGGTCTGGGCAATTGGTGGTGTTAAAAGGGCTATTTCCTTCATAGCAACGCCAACCGTAGTTGAGTCCTGCTTCGGTACCACCTGCCTTATTAATTTCTTCTATAGCATTTTGACCCACATCGGCAATCCAAACATCACCGGTATCTCGATCAAAGGTAAACTTCCAGGGATTTCTCAATCCATAAGCCCATATCTCTTCGGCGTCGTTCGGACTTCCCTCAAACGGGTTGTCTGCCGGGATTCCATAGTTATTTCCACCGCCGGGATTATCCACGTCAATGCGAAGTAATTTTCCTAGCAAAAGAGCCGTGTTTTGTGCTCTGTTACCTGGGTCACCGCCGCTTCCACCATCACCGGATCCAATATATAGGAAACCGTCGGGACCAAAATTAAGACTACCGCCATTATGATTGGGAAATGGTTGGGCATAATCTATGATCGGGAATTCAGAGCCTGGGTCGGCTACGTCCGGATTGCCTCCACTTACGGAGAATCTGGAAATCTGGGTATCACCACTATTGTCTGTATACTGGACATAGAAAAAGCCATTAGTGGCATAATCCGGATGGAAAGCAAGGCCTAATAATCCTTGTTCGCTACCCCCGGATACAGCGCTGGCAATATCCAGAAAGGGAGTGGCATTTGTGGTTCCGTCCGAATTTAAAATTTTAATCAAACCACCTTGTTCAACGATAAACAAACGCTCATCACCTGCGTGTTTCATATCAACAGGGTTTGAGAAACCGGTTCCGAAGAGTTCAAGGGTTATGGTTTGTGAAAATAGGGCAGTGGTTAATAGTAGGGTAAAAATTGTGGAGCAAATCTTTTTCATCGTTTTAAGTTTTTACTAAAATACTAAAAACCTGACTAAAGTTATGTTATAGCCGTCTCACAATATTCTCACAAGCTTCATCCAACATCCTAAAAACATTTTCGAAACCTTGGTCTCCTCCGTAATAGGGGTCTGGAACATCTACATTTTCACCGGGAAATATTTCATCAAGGATCAATTGCACTTTTTGTTTTTCTGAATCGGATTGTGCCAGACGCACCACATCATTATAATTAGAATTATCCATTACAAAAATGTGATCATAAATTTCAAAGTCGTAAGCAGAAAACTTTTTGCCGCGTTGGTCGGTTATGTCCAAACCATGCGCTCGGGCTACCGCTACACTGCGTGGATCCGGCGGATTACCCACATGCCAGCCTCCGGTGCCAGCCGAATCTACTTGAAACAAGGAGTTATCTATCTTAGATTTCAAGATCCCTTCTGCTAGTGGGGAACGGCAAATATTACCCAGGCAGACCATTAATATCTTAACTTTCATTTATTGTTCAATTTAATAAGGACATGGCATGCAAAACTATGGCGTCTGACAAAGATTTACAACAAACATGGCTATTTATTGCTAAGAGGATGAGGTAAAAAAAATCCTGCTTCACGCAGGTTTTTTTTATAAAGTAAGTTTTTTGTTGAGGTCTTCAACGTATTTACGGAATTGCTTATCCGTACTCGATAGATTGTCTACCGTTTTACAGGCATGTAATACCGTTGCGTGATCTCTTTGTCCAATTTGGGAACCAATAGACGCCAATGATGCCTTGGTAAATTTTTTAGCAAAGAACATGGCCAATTGTCGCGCTTGTACGATATGTCTTTTCCGTGTTTTGGATTGTAATGTTTCCACATCCATCTGGAAATATTCACTAACCACCTTCTGAATATAATCGATAGACACCTCTCGTTTGGTATGTTTAACGTAGTTGTCCACAATCTTCTTGGCCAGATCAATGGTGATCTCACGTTTATTGAAAGAAGAGTGAGCAATCAACGAGATAATAGCTCCTTCGAGTTCCCGAATGTTCGTTTTAATATTATTAGCTAAAAATTCAACGATATCTTCGGGCATCTCAACGCCGTCACGGTATAATTTATTCTGAATAATAGCGACGCGGGTGTCGTAATCTGGATGGTTCAACTCTGCAGAAAGCCCCCATTTAAAACGAGACAACAGTCGTTGTTCAATATCTATCATATCCACCGGTGCTTTATCACTGGTTAAGATAACCTGTTTGCCATTTTGGTGTAAGTGATTGAAAATATGAAAGAAAACATCTTGGGTTCCAGCCTTACCGGAAAGCAACTGGATGTCATCTACGATTAAAACGTCAATAATTTGATAAAAGTGAATAAAATCATTTCGATTGTTCTTCTTTACACTTTCAATATACTGTTGTGTAAACTTTTCCGCAGAAATATATAAAACGGTCTTTTCGGGATATTTTTCTTTAATATCAACTCCTATGGCGTGGGCCAAATGGGTTTTACCCAATCCAACACCTCCAAAAACAAGTAGCGGGTTGAATGAAGTTCCTCCCGGTTTATTGGCGACTGCTAAACCGGCAGATCGAGCCAGTCTATTGGATTCGCCTTCGAGGAAATTATCAAAACTGTAGTTAGGATTAAGTTGAGACTCAATCTTTACGTTACGAATTCCGGGTATTACGAATGGATTTTTAAGCTCGGGACTTTTGTTCTTTAAAGGAACGTCTACTTCTTGCGATTTTACCTGGCTCCTATTAGAGCTTGGGATTCTCTCCGTAAAAGGTTGTTTGTTTCCGTAGGTGTTTTCCATTTTAATGATATACACCAACTTCGCCGTGTTGCCTAACTCTTTGGTCAATGCAACTTTCAATAACTTTACATAATGCTCTTCGAGCCACTCATAAAAAAACTTACTGGGTACTTGAATGCTCAAAGCGGTATCAGTAAGTTTCACTGCTTTAATTGGCTCGAACCATGTTTTATACGCTTGTGTTGAGATATTATCTTCAATAAAGGACAAACATTTGCTCCAAACCGTTTCGGCAGTTTTACTCATAGTGGTTGTTAGAAGTTTAGTTAGTTAATTCGTGTTGTCAAAAAAAGAGAGAAAATGGATGTTCCATAACGTTTTCTTAACTATGCAAATATGTGAACAAATAAGTGAAAAAAAAAATGGTTTGGGTATTGATTTTGTTATTTTTTTTTCTCATACTGTATAGGAATCCGACTTGTGAAAAAGTTGCCCCTTTTTATCCCAATTTTTTGTGAAAGAAAATACGACCAAATTAAGAGTTCGCTACGGCGAAACCGATCAAATGGGTGTGGTTTATTATGGAAACTACGCTCAGTTTTTGGAGCAGGGAAGGACAGAATGGCTCCGTGAATTGGGCTTTTCCTATAAATGGATGGAAGAGAATAATGTGATCCTACCGGTAACCAATTTAAATATCAATTACAAACTTCCCGCCCGCTATGATGATGTCATTAGTGTTATCACAACGTTAAGGAAAATTCCTACTTTTAAAATTGAATTCGATTATGAAATACATAATGAGAAGGGTGAACTTTTGGTAACTGCCTCTACCACATTAGTTTTTGTAAATTCAATGACCAATAAGCTCATTAAAGCTCCAGAATATCTCCTCGAAAAATTGAAATAAAACCTAACGATTGTTAGTTATTAGTCTAGTGCAATTTACTGCAATTACACTTTAATTTTTTTAATTTCTACTTTGTAGGTAGTGTCAAATAAATTAAAAATGCGTTCGCAATCTTTTTTTCGTACCGCTATTTCTAATTCACAACTTAATTCCATTTGTTGCTTCACTATTTTGATCTTTTCGTCCTTAATAATACGCATCACGACATTCATTTCGGGATAATCAAATTTGAGTAAAAAGTGTACGTTAATGGTTTTTTGGATGATAGTGCTATTTTCCAGAGCCATTTGGGCTGCTGTTTTGTAGGCTTGAACGAGTCCACCAACACCGAGTTTGGTTCCGCCAAAATAGCGAACCACTACGACCAGGACATTAGTAACATCGAAGGATTGCAATTGTCCATAAATGGGCATACCGGCACTATTGGAAGGTTCGCCGTCATCGTTCGCTCGATACGTATCGTATTCCATGCCTAATTGCCAGGCGTAACACCAATGACGAGCCGTATGATGTTGCTTTTTCAGATTTTCAATTTGGGTTTTAATTTCTTCTTCGGAAGTAACCGGAAAGGCATAACCATAAAACTTACTGCCTCTATCTTTAAACAGACTTTCATCCGAGGCCTTTATAATGGTTTGGTATGTATCTTTTTCAGAATTCATTGCATATGAGCTAATGCGAAGAAAAACAAGCTAAATAATGCGAGATCAATACCCAACCAATTTTTACGTCCCAACTTTTCTTTAAAAAGTAAAATACCTAATACCGTGGATAGGACAACGATAAGAACATTGTTGATGGTGAAAATACCCGAACTATCTAAAAGACCACTGCGCAGTGCTTTCACTAAAAAGAATACCGAAAAATAATTGGGAACGCCTAAGGCAATTCCGGCAATGATATTCTTTAATTCTAACTTAAATTTCCCCTGAAAAATTTTGACCAGCAATACTAGTATGCCCAAAATAGCCGCCGCCCCAAAAATAGTGGAAGAAAATAAAGGGACATCGTTTTTGGACACAAAGGCATCCTCTAAAAATTTGATGCTGGTGTCAATAACCCCGCTACCCAGAAAAACCAACAAGGGGAGCACGATAGTGTTTTTTTCAATAGAAACCCTCGAACCTTCTTTAACCGATGCCAGATACACGGCAATAAGCGCCAACAGAATTCCTATAAATTTTAAAACACCCAAGTGTTCCTTATAATAAAGTAGTCCAAAAATAATCGGGATGATCAAGCTCATTTTGGTAGCGACCGAAACAACAGACAACCCACTTCTTTGGGTAGTCAATGCCATTAAATTGAATACAATAATAAACAAGGCTCCCAAAGCTATGGCGTAATAAAACCAATCCAATTGTAACATATTTGGAAGGTCAATGGTGCCATCAAAAGCAATTAGCCCGCTTAGGCAAGCCATGATATAATTCACCACAATGGCATGTAAAATGTTGATTTTAAATCGGCCAAAGAGTTTAAAGATCACGAAGATGGTCGTGGAGGCCAATACACTAAAAAGTAGATAGATCAATGAGTGGTGTTTTTATAATGGGTTAGCTTATCCGGGCCTATTAATTCTTCTGAAACCAAATCTCGCTTTAATTTCGGGGCTTCAATGCCAGATTCAAAGGTAGTATTTCCAGTAAATACCAAGGCCTCGTCCCACAACTCTTCATCAATAAATGTCTGAAGTGTTTGGGCACCCCCCTCTATGATCACGCTTTGTAATTGGTGTTTGATCAATACATCGCAAATCTGTAGTCCGACATTTTTAGAAAAATCGATGGGTTCAAAAATGAGATGAGATTGATTTTCGATAGGTTGCGAAGTAATGATAATGGTTTTTACCTCTTGATCATATACCTGGGAGTTTTTTTCAATTTTTAAATTGGGGTCCAGAACAACTCTCACGGGTGAAGGACCCTCCCAATTTCGAGTGGTTAAACTTGGATTGTCTGCTACCACTGTATTGGCTCCAACCAATATGGCCTGTTCTTGTGCCCTAAGTTTATGTGTTAGTTGCCTCGCATACGATTCCGTGATCCAGACGGGATTTTGGCTATCTCTGGTCAACGGTGCTATAAAACCATTGGTGGTCTGTGCCCATTTTAAGAAGATATAGGGTCTCTTTTTTGAGTGATAGCTAAAAAACCTTTTGTTTAATTGATCGCAATCGTATTCCAGCACTCCCTGAATTACCTCACATCCAGCTTCCATTAGTTTTTGAATTCCTTTACCAGAGACCTTCGGATTTGGATCTTTACTACCAACAACTACTTTTTTTATTCCTTTTTGAATAATTAAATGGGCGCATGGTGGTGTTTTTCCAAAATGACTGCAAGGCTCTAAATTCACATAAATAGTGGCTTCGCTTAACCGGCTTTGGTCGGTGACACTTTGTATGGCATTTACCTCCGCATGAGCCTGTCCTGCCTGCAAATGCCAGCCTTCTCCAATGATCTCATCGTTTAAAACGATCACACTGCCCACCAACGGATTTGGATAGGTAGTTCCCAATCCGTTTTGAGCTAATTGGATGCAGCGTTGCATGTATTTTTTGTGCACATTCATCAAGGTAAAAATACAAGGAATCTTTCAGTAATAAGAACAAAGTAGTCTAATTAAATATCCTTAATTTTGAAATCAATTGTACCATTTTAATGAATTGTAGTATTCGTTAAAGAATGGCTTTAACCCAGCTGCTATTTATGAATATAACCATACGCCCCATTGAACAAAAGGACAACCCCCACATAGCCAAAATCATTCGAACTGTATTTGAGGATTTTGGAGAACCTACCGAGGGAACGGCCTATGAAGATGTGACCTTAGATATGATGTACGAGACCTATCAAGGACCAAGAGCGCAATATTATGTAGCGGAAGAAAAAGATATGATTATTGGAGGCGGGGGTATCGCTCCTTTAGAAAATTATCAACACGATGTTTGCGAACTTCAGAAAATGTATTTTCTACCGTCCGGACGAGGGCGAGGTTTGGGTGCCAGAATGATCGAAACTTGTTTGCAAAGTGCCGTAGCTATGGGTTTCACTCAATGTTATCTTGAAACTGCTTCCTATATGGAGGCTGCTCAGCGACTGTATAAAAGGTATAACTTTCAGACTTTGGATGGCCCATTGGGTGATACAGGGCATTTTTCATGCGGCGTTCGAATGCTTAAGAAACTTTAGTTGGAGCGGTCAGAGCCATTCATTATTTACATCTAAAAATTTTGCAGTTAAAAGAATTAAAAACAAACTTCACTTCAGAGCTTTCGGGTTTATATGCTTCGGAAGAGGTGCAGTCTTTTTTTACCATTCTTTCTGAACATTTTCTGAGTTACTCCAGACTCGACACGGTATTGAATGCGGCCGAGCTCATTTCCGAAGAAAACTGCCAACGATTTCAAGAGGCTTTATTAAGATTGAAACGTTTTGAACCTGTTCAGTATGTCATTGGACAAACCGAATTTTATGACCTTCTCTTTAAAGTGACTCCGGCAACGCTCATTCCGAGACCTGAAACGGAAGAGTTGGTCCAGTGGATTGTGGATGAATACGAAACCGTTTCTGAAGGAGGGCCTGCTCATTTTTTGGATGTAGGTACGGGCTCTGGTTGTATTGCCATTGCGCTGGCAAAAAGCCTAGCTCATATTAATATGTCTGCACTCGATTTCTCAAAACCGGCGCTTGAAGTGGCTCGACACAATGCTCAAGCTCATCAAACAGCGGTTACTTTTTTTGAATTGGATATACTGAAGGCAACTTCATTACCGCGAACTTACGACCTTATTGTTTCCAATCCACCCTACGTGCGTGAACTGGAAAAAAAAATGATGCAACCCAATGTGCTTTCATTCGAACCCGAAAGTGCTTTGTTCGTGAGTAGTGCAAATCCGTTGCAATTTTATAAGAAGATTGCGCAGCTGGCGAAACGGCATTTAACTCCTGGGGGGTACCTTTTCTTCGAAATTAATGAGTATCTTAGTAAGGAACTAGCTGAGTTACTTGCCACTATTGGATTTTCGAAGATTGAGGTTAAGAAGGATATTTTCGGTAAGGAACGAATGCTTTCGTGCAGATGGTTTGAATAGGACCGGCTACGGTGGTTCTCCTTTTTTTGAGGATACCAAAACTCATAAAACCAATTTGAGAAAATTAAGTAAAATATGTGTATTCTGTGGAAGTAGTGATGGTAATGATGACCAGATCACGGCTGCTACCGTCGCATTGGGTGAGTTGTTTTCCCAAAAGGAAATAACCTTGGTATATGGAGCAGCGAAGATTGGGGTTATGGGTACACTGGCACAAACGATGTTGGATCAAAAAGGTACCGTTATTGGAATTATTCCTCAGTTCTTAAAGAAAAAAGAAGTGGTGCACTTAGGACTAACCGAGATCATTACAACACAAAATATGCATCAGCGAAAGCTTAAAATGCAGGAAATAAGTGACGGATTTATTGTCTTGCCAGGCGGTTTCGGAACCCTGGAGGAATTGTTCGAGATTATTACCTGGCTTCAATTAGGTTTGCATACAAAACCTATTGGCCTTCTCAATGTTAATGGCTTTTACGATCATTTACTATTACTTTTAGAAACCATGGTGCGCAAGGGTTTTTTGAAAATGGACAATTATGAACTTCTATTGGTAGATACCTCTGCTGAGAACTTACTTGAAAAAATGGAAAACTTTAAGGTGCCACAAATTCCCAAGTGGTTAAGTCCGAAGCGGACATAAAGGTCAAGTTATTAACTATTTACTTCCTTTTTTTAACATTTGGTTTTTGAACTCTTCGAAATGGGTTACATTGAGGTGTATTAACCATCAAAAAACATATATATGAGTGCAACAAAAAAGTATTTCGCAGAGGGACTAGGAACCTTTGCATTGGTATTATTCGGTTGTGGAGCAGCCACTATTTCAGGAATTTCAGGAGTGGGCCCGGAAGGAATTGGACTTTTAGGGATTTCTTTGGCATTTGGTCTGGCCGTTGTAGCTATGGCTTACACCATTGGTCCCATTTCGGGTTGTCATATTAATCCGGCTATTTCAATCGCCATGTTGGCGGCAGGTAAACTTTCTGGAAAGGATACTGTGGGATATGTAATTTCCCAATGTCTAGGAGCGATCCTGGGCGCTGGAGTCTTGTATTTACTGGCAACCGGAACCGCTGGCTTCACCATGCCCGAATGGGGTCTTGGAAGCAACGGATGGGGAGACGGTTATTTAGGGGCTTATGATATGAAAGCAGCGCTTATCGCCGAATTTGTCTTTACCTTTTTATTCCTAATGGTGATCTTTGGAACTACCGCAAAGAATGCTTCCCCTCAAATGGCAGGTTTGGCCATTGGTGTTTCTTTAGTGCTTATTCATTTGGTCGCTATTCCTATCACAGGCACCTCTGTAAATCCAGCTCGTAGTTTAGGCCCGGCCTTGTTCGCTCAGGGTGCAGCCCTAAGTCAACTTTGGTTGTTCATTGTAGCACCTATTGCAGGCGGATTATTTGCTGCTATAGTTCGTAAAATTTTCATTGAAGATTAACCTTATTTCTACCCATTATTATGAATTAGGTACGGTTAAACCACGTATTTTGGTTTTGCCGTACCTTTTTTACGAAAACGATTTCGAATCTAAATAATTTGTTTGTAGCTTGAAACGAATCAACAACAATTATTTAAGAATTTAAACCAACAAGAATTATGAAAAAAGTTCTATTATCACTGATTTTATTATTTTCTGGATTTACGTTTGTACTGCAGGCGCAAAACAACACTCCGCAAAATCCAGTTTATTATGGAGAGGCCTCATCTGTTGAGTATGTCACCTCCATGATGTCAAGACCTGGCGATCTTGTTGCTCCCGACAACACCCCAAGGGAAGCGAAAGACAAAAGGTCTATTGCTAATCAAATTGTTTCGGGACAAGATCCCCAAACCGAGGACGATTATTTCGTTCGATATCGCAGCGAAAGCGAGCAAAGCGTGAACAGAGCGCCGGCCAGCTTAGTATTCGATACATATACCTCTAACTCACAACCTACGGACCCATCCTTGGCCATTGGTCCCAATCACGTTTTTGTAGTATTCAACACAGGATTTATGATCTACGATAAATCTGGAAACCAATTATTGGGCGAAACCTCGCCTAACCCTGCTATCTTTCCCAATGGTGGATGCTGCGATCTAACCGTTTCATATGATAACGCAGCGGACCGCTGGGTAGTTACTTTTTTGAGCACCACCGCGGGTGCACAAATTGCCGTATCGGATGGTTCAAACCCTTTAACTGCTAATTGGTTCGTATATACCATTGCTGCAGTTCAGGATTATCAAAAATTATCTGTTTGGAGTGATGGTTACTACATTACTGAAAATACAGGCGGATCTAATAAAGTTTGGGCCTTGGAAAGAGCGGCTATGCTAGCGGGTAGTCCTGGCGCTCAGATTCTTGGCTTTAACCTACCTGGCTTGGTGACCAGCGGATTTTTTAGTCCTCAGGTTTTAAATGTAACCAATAATAACTTACCTGCTGCTGGAGGCGCTACAGTTGTGTATTTGCAGGATGATGCCTGGTCTGGAGTTTCATCAGATCATATTAAAGTGTGGACCATCGACGTAGATTGGGTAAATACGGGTAATTCCACTATTTCCTCGGCACAGCAAATTACGGTTACTCCTTTTATTAGTGTGTTTGATAATGGAAGTTTTTCCAACTTAACACAACCTGGAGGCGGTCCGGGAATTGATGCTTTGCAAGCCACGATTATGAATCAAGCGCAGTTTAGAAAATATGGTTCTCACAATTCCGCTGTATTTAATTTTGTGGTGGATGCCGATGCATCTAACGGAGAACTGGCTGCGATACGATGGATGGAATTCCGTCAAAGTGGAGACAATCAGCCTTGGTCGTTGTACCAGGAAGGAACCTATACCGCACCGGACGGAAGACATGCCTGGAATGCAAGTTTGGCCATGGATGGTGCAGGTAATATAGGGATGGGATATACCTCTATGTCGGGACCTTCTACTTCTTCTACCGTGCGTGTGAGTTCCTATTTTACAGGTCGACAAAGTTCAGATCCATTAGGAACTATGACTTCTGCTGAAGAATTAATTGCTAACGGAACTTCAAACATACCCGGAACTCGTTACGGAGACTATAGTAAAATTGATGTAGACCCCTCCGATGATTCCTCTTTCTGGTTTATCAACGAATATGTAAACGGAAGTAGAGGAGGCGTAGTTGGTAAATTTGCCATTGAAACGGGACCACCAGATACAGAAGCACCTACCGACCCAACGAATTTGACAGCAAGCAATATTACCGATACAGGAGCTACTCTCAATTGGACAGCGTCTACAGATAATGTAGGTGTTGCACTTTATAATATTTCGATCAACGGTACTCAGGTAGGAACCTCTACATCTACGAGCTTTGTAGTGACAGGTCTTTCTGCTTTGACCAATTACAATGCTACAGTAAACGCTCAGGATGCGGCAGGAAATGTATCTGGAAGTGCGAGTACCTCTTTTACAACGCTTGATGGTCCTCCACCTGCATATTGTGATTCTCAGAGTACCAATACAAGTGATGAATATATTAGTAGAGTAGAACTCAATACAATTGATAACGCATCGGGTCCTACATTTTATTCTGACTTTACTGCAATTTCAACCAATTTGAACGAAGGACAGAGTTATACCGTAACGGTAACGCCTACGTGGACTGGAACTATTTACCCTGAAGCATATGCCGTTTGGATCGATTATAATGACAATCAGGATTTTGACGATGCAGGCGAATTAGTGTGGTCTGCCGCTGCAAATACGAATACACCTAACAGCGGAACCTTTACGGTACCTAGTGGGACTTCTTTAAACTCGGTTCGAATGAGAGTTTCTATGAAGTATAATGGTATTCCAACGTCTTGTGAAACCTTTACTTATGGTGAAGTGGAAGATTATACGGTTAATCTTGGAACCGGTGGAGGTGGAGATACACAGGCACCAACCATTCCAACCAGCTTAACAGCTTCTAATGCGACCGATACGACGGTTGATATTTCTTGGAACGCATCTTCCGATAATGTAGGTGTAACCGGATACGAAGTGTATGTAGATGGCAGTAGCATTGGAACCGTTGTAGGTACTGCAGCTACGGTGACTGGTTTGGCTTCCAACACATCCTATGCGTTTAACGTAAGCGCATTTGATGCAGCTGGGAACAGTTCAGGTTTAAGTAATACAGCGAATGCTACTACCACGGGTGGCGGCGGTGGCCCTGGCGAGATTGCAGCCTATTACTTTGAAACTGGCCTTGATGGTTGGATTGATGGAGGTAGCGACTGTGTTCGATTTAACAATGCCAACAGGGCTTATGAAGGAAGCTATTCCATCCGGATTCGAGATAATAGTAATTCTTCCAATGCACAATCTCCATTCTTAGATTTGAGCAGTAATTCACAAGTGACCATTGAGTTCCATACCTATTCAAGAGGAATGGAATTTGGAGAAAATTTCTTTGTGGAATTCTGGAATGGATCTAGCTATGAGATCATTGGAGACTATGCTAGAGGAATTGATTTCAACAACAATGCCTTCTTTACGGATACTATTGTTTTGGATGCCAGTTCGTATAACTTTACCACAGCAAACAGGTTCCGTTTTAGAAATGATGCTAGTGTGAATAATGACCAGATTTATTTTGATCAGGTGATTATCTCTGGTGATAATGTTAGAGCGCCTTCGGCACAACCAGTAGTGAATGATAACATTACTCGTTTACAATCATTCAACCGAGCTTCAAATAGCAATATCAAAATCTATCCTAATCCAACCAATGCTATGCTTAACATAGATATTTTGGAAGGAACTTATGATGAGATCGTTATTTTCTCAACTTCTGGTAAACTATTGTACAAAGTAGAGAACAATTCAGCTAATTTAAGTATAGATGTTTCTCAGTATGCGTCAGGTATGTATTTTGTTAGATTCGTTTCTAACGGAATTGCAGTAACCAAGCGCTTTATTAAGGAGTAACGTTTAATTGTGTTAGACGAGAGAGGCAATCCGCAAGGATTGCCTCTTTTTATTGGTGCTATATTCTGAAAAAGAAGCTGTGTGAAAGAAGAATCAATTTTTATATTTGTTGAATGAATCCTGAACAGCAAATCACCCAACTCCGCGAAGAATTAAGAGCGCATAATTACAACTACTATGTTCTCGATAACCCTGTCATAAGCGATTACGAATTTGATATAAAGCTGAAAGAACTGCAAGCGCTGGAAGCAGCTCACCCGCAATTTCATGATGACAATTCTCCTACTTTACGAGTTGGCGGCCAGGTGACCAAGAATTTTGAAACCATTGCCCATACCTATCGTATGTATTCTTTAGACAATAGTTACTCCAAAGAAGATCTGGAAGACTGGGAAAAACGTATCAAAAAATTGGTTGACGGCGAAGTGACCTATACTTGTGAACTCAAATATGACGGAGCTTCCATGAGTTTGACCTATGAAGATGGAAAACTGCTTCGAGCCGTTACCCGAGGTGATGGATTCCAGGGAGATAATGTGACCACCAATGTGAAGACCATCAAATCCGTGCCACTTCAATTAAAAGGTGATTATCCTCCTAAATTTGAAATCCGAGGAGAGATCATTTTGCCTTTTGCGGGCTTCAATAAAATGAACGAAGAACGCATTGAAGCAGGTGAAGAACCCTATAGAAACCCGAGGAATACCGCCTCTGGCAGTCTAAAATTGCAAGATAGTGCCGAGGTAGCTAAACGCCCATTAGAGTGCTTGCTTTATAGTATTAAAGGAGAACGATTAGGGCTTGTTACGCAATATGAAAATTTAGAGAAAGCGCGAGAATGGGGATTTAAAGTTCCCGATGTGGCAAAAGTAGCCAATAGCATCGATGAGGTGTTGGAGTTTGTCAATTACTGGGATACACACCGTCACGATTTACCCTATGAAACAGATGGTGTTGTAATTAAAGTGAATAATTTACAGCAGCAGGAAGAATTAGGCTATACGGCAAAAGCGCCACGATGGGCCATGGCATACAAGTTCAAAGCCGAACAGGTTGCTACCTTGCTCAATGAGATCACCTATCAGGTGGGGCGTACAGGAGCCATTACTCCAGTGGCCAATCTGGAGCCCGTTTTGTTGGCTGGAACCATCGTCAAGCGTGCTTCACTCCATAATGCAGATCAAATTGAAAAGTTGGACATTAGAGAAGGCGATACGGTTTATGTAGAAAAAGGAGGAGAAATTATTCCGAAGATCATGGGAGTGGACCTATCCCAACGACCATCAAGTTCGAAGCCCACGAGCTATATTACCCATTGTCCCGAATGCGAAACACCATTGGTTCGAACCGAGGGCGAGGCACAACATTATTGTCCAAATACCGAAGGCTGCCCGACGCAGATCATTGGGCGCATTCAGCATTACATCTCTCGAAAAGCTATGGATATTGAAGGATTAGGAGGTGAGACCGTGGCGCTATTGGTGGAAAATGGACTGATTAACAATTATGCCGATCTATACGAACTCACCATTGAACAGGTAATTCCACTGGAGCGAATGGCTCAGAAAAGTGCGGAGAACCTTGTGAATGGGATCGAAGCTTCCAAGCAAATTCCGTTCGAACGCGTTTTGTTTGCATTGGGAATTCGATATGTGGGTGAGACCGTTGCGAAGAAACTGGCCAAACATTTCAAAAGCATCGATGCGCTAATGATTGCCACGGAGGAAACTCTGGTTTTAGTGGACGAAATAGGGGGTAGGATCGCCCAAAGTTTGGTCGCCTTTTTCGCTTCCGAAGAAAATAAAACAACAGTAGAGCGTTTGAAGGTGGTCGGTGTGCAATTACAAATGTCTGAAGAACAAATGGCCAATCAAACAGACACGCTGCAGGGTAAGTCCTTTGTGGTTTCGGGAGTGTTTCAAAAGGTGTCGCGTACGGAGCTCAAAAAACTCATTGAGGACAATGGCGGAAAAGTTTCAGGAAGCATCTCGGGTAAGACCGGATTTGTTGTGGCCGGCGATAATATGGGCCCAAGCAAGCGAACCAAAGCGGAGGATCTAGGTATTCCCATTATATCGGAAGACGATTTTTTACAAATGATTTCATAAACCTTCAGAAATAATAGGCAGAACGTGTATTTTTGTATGGCAAGCTTACCTCACCCATGTTTGATAAATTAAAACGTAGATCGCTGCAAAAATTGACCGAAAGGAATTTGGCAAAACGCGATTTGTCCAAGTTGAACGCCCCGCTTAAAACCTTAGGTTTTCTAGTGGACGAGAAGCGGTTTCAAGATTTGGATACGTTCTATGATTTTTATGGCGAGTTCGGCTTAATTCCGAAGGATGTAAAAGTGTTTTCTTTTATTGAAGTGAAAAAAAAGTTGCCCTCCCTGCGTCAAAATCAGGTGCAATGCAAAGATTTTAACTGGAAAGGAGAAATGCAGAACCAGAATGCCAGTGAATTTTTGGATCGGGAGTTTGATGTTTTAGTGGGTTATTATGAAGGAAAGAACGAATTTTTAGATGCCTTGATCGCTCAAAGTAAGGCAAAATTCAAAGTAGGTTTTGCCGGATCGGATGATCGGTTGTTCGATTTATTAATTGATGTAAAGCATGACGATACTGAAATTTTTAAAAGCGAATTGAAAAAGTATTTGGCCGTATTGAAAAAAATATAGTACTGAAGCTAAGACCCTAATAAATAAATGAAGTTTGAATTGAAGAGAGAATGGTACGCTATTTGAATAGTTGAGAACAGAACTTTAAAACTGTTATTATGAAATTTTTTAGCTATTTACTAATACTTTTGATCCTTCCGGTCACTGGTGCCTTTAATGCGGTTGAAAGCGATAAAAAGGAAACGCTCATTAAAAAATGGGTTTTTGTCGATTCTAACGATCAGGGTATTTTATATAAGAGTCATGCTCAGCTTAAAGAGGATAAAGGAGGTATGGAGTTTATGCGGGATGGGACCATGGTAGTGAGACAGAATGCGGGTTGGTGCGGAACACCACCCATTACCTATGCCAACTTTCCCGGAACATGGACTGCAAGTTCGAAGAAGGAAGTAGCCCTGGAATATGAATACTGGGGTGGTACTATTAAGAGTACCATGACCATAGTGAAGTTGGATAAAAATGAACTTCTCGTGAAATTTGAAAGGAATGAATTGATTCGATCTAATGATTGATTAAAAACAAAAACTAGCAATTACAAAATGAAAGAACTCAGAGGCACAGGCGTAGCATTGATCACACCCCTTACTTCGGCCGATACGATAGACGTAGAAGGCTTAAAGCGTGTGGTGAATTTTCAGATCGACAATGGTATTGATTACCTCGTGGTACTTGGTACTACAGGCGAAAGCGTGACCTTGAGCAAACCCGAAAAACAGTTGGTGATTGATACGGTCGTAGCTGCAAATAACGACCGCTTACCCCTGGTTTTGGGAATTGGTGGTAGCAATACCCAAGCCGTTATTGAGGAAATTAACGAGCGAGACCTTACCCCATTTACGGCTATTCTTTCCGTTTCTCCGGCTTATAATAAACCTACCCAAGAAGGGATCTATCAACATTTTGCTGCCATTGCAAATGCGGTACCCCTTCCAATGATTTTATATAACGTTCCAGGTCGAACTGCTAGCAATATGTTGCCCGAGACGGTGGTTCGTTTAGCCAATGATTTTGACCAGATCGTTGCCATTAAAGAAGCAGCTGGCGATATCGTACAGGCGATGCGTATGATTGCTGAGACACCTACAGATTTTATGGTGATAAGCGGTGATGACATGATAGCCTTACCTATGACCTTGGCTGGCGGTTCTGGAGTTATTTCGGTCATTGCGCAAGGTTTTCCAGAACAATTTTCCAATATGATTCGTATGGGACTGGAAAGAAAGGTAGATGAGGCCTACCAAATTCAATATCGCTTTACATCTATAATCGATTATATTTTTGCTGAAGGCAATCCGGCAGGGATTAAGGCGGTTGCCAATAAATTAGGGCTTTGTGGAGATGCCGTCCGTCTTCCACTCGTGAATGTTAGTTCCAATTTGAGAGCCAAGATCGATACCTTTACAGAGACATTTTAAATATATATGAAGCTTAACGCGTTAAAGTTTTCTGAATTGGGAAGAGAACGGGCACCAGTTGCAATATTTTAGCTACATAATAAGTTTTTGTAATCACGTATAATTCACTACTTTTGCACGATGTTTTTTAAATCTATGAGAACAAGCCTTTTATTTGTATTTGCAGCCCTTTTGCTAACTTCCTGCGGGGAATATCAAATGCTATTGCGTTCTGACGATACGGCAAAGAAATATGCCGCAATGGATTCGCTGTATGATGCGGGTAAATTAAAAAAATCACTAAAGCTAATGGAGCAATTGGTTCCTGCCTATCGTGGTAAACCTCAGGCCGAAGAGCTTATGTTTAAATATGCCAATACGTTTTACCTATTGGAGGATTATTTCTTGTCCGGTTATCAATTTGAGCGTTTCGAAACTTCCTATCCAAACAGTGATAGTATTGAGGTAGCTTCTTACAAATCGGCAAAAAGCTATTATCAGTTGTCTCCTCGATACTCATTAGATCAAAAAGAAACTAACGTGGCTCTGGAGAAACTACAGGGTTACATTAATAAATATCCTAATTCAGAAAGAAGGTTGGAAGCCAATGCCTTGGTGAAAGAGCTTCGTGAAAAATTAGAAAAGAAGGATATTGAAATAGCAGATCAATATTTGGATACGGCCGAGTCGTTAGGAACCTTTGGCCCGGCCATTGGAGCTTACGATAATTTTATTGCAGACCATCCTGGTTCGAAGTATCGTAAAGATGCCTTTTTTGGTCGCTTTAAAGCCCAATATTTGTTGGCTATAAACAGTGTTCCTTCCAAAGTGGAAGATCGTTTGAACGCTGCTAAAAAATATTACGATAGCTTTGTAAAATACTACAGTGAAAGTGACTTGAAGGTAGATGCGGACGAAATCTTGCAAGATATTGAGAAGCGACTATCGCAAAAAGAAACAGCAATTAATTAAGAATTATGAGTGATATTAAGAATTCTGAAGCACCTATCAATACTACGACTATTGATAAGAACTTGATCGATGAGCCTACCAACAACATCTATGAGGCCATTTCTATTATTTCTAAAAGAGCCAATCAGATTAATGGTGATATTAAAAAGGAGCTTTTAGAGAAGTTGGATGAGTTCGCAACCTACAATGACAGCTTGGAGGAAATTTTTGAGAACAAAGAACAGATCGAAGTTTCTAAGTTTTATGAAAAATTACCGAAGCCGCATGCGCTTGCTGTTCAGGAGTGGTTGGAGAATAAGATCTACTATCGTAATACCCAGGACGAAGAAATCGAAAAATAAGCCATGTCTGTACTAAGCGGTAAAAAAGTACTACTCGGTGTTACCGCTGGTATTGCCGCTTATAAGAGTGCCTTTTTAGTTCGGTTACTGATCAAAAAGGGGGCTGAGGTTCGAGTGGTAATGACACCATCGGCCAAAGAATTTGTTACGCCTTTAACACTTTCCACACTTTCAAAGAATGAAGTACTAACTTCATTTACGAACGAAGAGGATGAAAATGCCCAATGGAACAACCATGTTGAGTTGGGCCTTTGGGCCGATTTGTTTATTATCGCACCGGCTACGGCCAACACGCTCTCTAAAATGGCGCAGGGCAATAGTGACAATTTATTAGTTGCTACCTATCTTTCTGCCAAGTGTCCTGTTTATTTTGCTCCGGCAATGGATTTGGATATGTACAAACATCCATCTACCATCGCCACCTTTGAGAAGCTGGTCTCCTTTCAGAATATAATGATATCTGCCGAACATGGAGAGCTTGCGAGTGGGCTCGTCGGGAAAGGTAGAATGGCCGAACCCGAAACTATTGTAAGTTTTGTTGAAAAGGATATTGCTGCAAAACTTCCATTGAGGGGCAAGCAATTTCTCATTACGGCTGGCCCTACCTATGAGGCAATGGATCCAGTGCGATTTATTGGGAATCATTCTAGCGGAAAAATGGGATATGCCATTGCCAAGGTAGCTGCTCGATTAGGAGCCTCTGTTACTTTAGTTTCTGGGCCGACCAGCCTTGAAATGAACGACCCGTTTGTTGAGTTGGTTAGAGTAACCTCTGCCAAAGAAATGTACGACGCAGCCCATAAGGTATTTGGAACTAGTGATGTAGCCATTTTGAGCGCGGCCGTAGCAGATTATCGTCCCGCAACTATTGCCAATCAAAAAATTAAAAAGAAGGATAGCGAACTGACCATCCAGCTTGAGAAAACGGATGACATACTAGCCTCTTTAGGAAAGCTAAAGCAACGACAATTTTTAGTAGGATTTGCCTTAGAGACGCAAAACGAACTGGAAAATGCAAAAACAAAACTTCAGAAAAAGAATTTAGATTTAATTGTATTAAATTCGCTAAATGACCAAGGTGCCGGATTTGGAACCGATACGAATAAGGTAACTTTTATTACCCGTGACAATAAAGTGATTCCTTTTGAAGTTAAGAGTAAGCAAGAAGTTGCCGACGATATTTTACAACACATTATAATTCAACTAGATGCGTAGAATTTTATTTTTAGTGCTATTATTAATTTCAACAGTTGGAGTGCAAGCGCAAGAGCTTAACGCCACTGTAACTATAGATGCCGAACAGACCGGGCAGCCCAATTATCAGGTTTTTAGAACGCTGCAGACCGAGCTGACCGAATTTTTGAACAATACAGTTTGGACCAATCAAACCGTAAAAACCCAGGAGCGAATTGACTGTAACTTCACTTTGATCATTCAAAGTTTCGAATCGACGGCTTTTACCGGAACACTACAGATACAATCTTCTAGACCCGTTTATGGTTCTCTTTACGATTCACCGGTGTACAATTATAACGATAGACAATTCAGTTTTGATTATAGTGAGTTTCAACCTTTGGTCTTCAATATCAATAACTTCGATTCAAATTTAGTTTCTGTTTTGGCCTACCATGTTTATACCGTGATTGGGTTGGACGCAGACACTTTTGCCCTCAATGGCGGAGCCGAATATTTTGATGTTGCCAAACAAATTGTAAATACGGCCGCTTCAAGTAATTTTGCCGGCTGGAAAGCAACGGACGGAACTCAATCTCGATTTCGCTACAATGACGCTATGATAAGCAACGTATATCAAGAGTATCACGCCGCGTTATATACGTACCATCGTTTTGGATTGGATAAAATGGACGGTGTCAATCAAACACAAGCCAAGAATAATATAATTCAGGCTATTTCAAGTTTAAAGAAGGTTAATGATAGACGTCCCAATTCCTATTTATTACGAACATTCTTCGATGCAAAATCTGATGAAATTGAAGCCATTTTTACCGGAGGTAGCCGTGTGGATATCAATACCTTGCTGGATAACTTAAACAGAATAGCCCCTACGCGTCGAGCCAATTGGAGTAAGATAAAATTATAAGCTGCTTTTTTGTAGTTACCATAAAACTCCCTTATTTTAGAGGGAGTTTTTTATACAACAAAACCATCTAATTTCTTTCTTGTGATTACATCCCTCACCATAAAAAATTATGCACTTATTGAAGATATTCAGGTTGATTTTAATGCAGGATTGACCATCATTACTGGTGAAACAGGTGCAGGAAAATCTATTTTACTCGGCGCCTTGGGATTGGTTTTAGGAAAGCGAGCCGATTTAAAAGTGATGAAGGATACGACTAATAAATGTATCATCGAGGCCGAATTTGCCATAGGAAGTTATGGCTTGAAAGAAGTTTTTGAAGCCAATGATTTGGACTATGAGGCCATAAGTATTTTACGCAGGGAAATTTTACCTAGTGGAAAATCTCGAGCCTTTGTCAACGATACTCCGGTTACTTTACAGCAAATGCAAACTTTGGGGGAACGTCTGATCGATGTTCATAGTCAAAACGATACTCAGACCCTGGCCACCGAGACATACCAAATGGAGGTGATCGATGCCTTGGCTGGAAACGATGTTTTATTGAAGCAATACGCGACGAGTTTAGCGCTCTATAAAGCGGCCGTCACTGAACTTGATCAATTAATTTCAGAAAAGGAACAAGCGGCGAAAGACCTGGATTATCATAGTTTTTTGTATGCTGAATTGACCCAGGCACGGTTGAAGTCTTTGAACCAACAGGAGTTGGAAGAGACTTTCGAAAAATTGAATAATACCGAAGAAATTCAAGAATCTTTTGCGCAAATAAGCCGTCTGCTGGCGGAGGATCATACAGGGGTTTTGACTTCAGTTAGTGAGGCGAGAACCCTTTTAGGCCGTATCCGGCGTTTTTCTTCTGAATATGCCACGCTCTGGGATCGATTGAATAGCGTCATGATAGAATTAGAGGACATTTCAGAAGAAATACACGGAACTGTTGAAAATCTGGATGCAAATCCTAAGTTGTTGATGGAGGTAAATGAAAGGCTTCAAAATCTTTATAATTTACAACAAAAACATACCGTTGCAACCGTAGAAGAATTAGTTGCTATTGAAGCCGATTTGGCTGTGAAAATTGAAAGTTCTTCGAATATCGGTGAGCGCATAGAATTGCTTACGTACGACCTGGAGAAAAAGAAGGAGGCCACTTTAGAGCTTGCACTTCAGCTCACTAAAAATAGAGAAAAAGCGGTTCCGGTTTTGAAGCGCAAACTGGAAGTTTTCTTAAAGGGCCTTGGTCTATCTGACGCTCAGTTTCAGTTCGATCTTACCCAAGTGGACGAGTTCAGAAAGAATGGGAATACCATGCTAGAATTGCTTTTTACGGCCAATAAGGGAATGGCACTAGGGCCATTGCAAAAGGTGGCCTCAGGAGGAGAAATGAGTAGAATAATGCTAGCCGTAAAAGCCGTTCTCACTCGCTATAAGAAATTGCCAACGCTCATTTTTGATGAGATAGATACAGGTGTTTCCGGAGAGATTGCTCATAAAATGGCAGAAATTATGAGCGAGATGAGCGCCAATATGCAGGTGCTTAGTATTACACACTTGCCTCAAATTGCCGCTAAGGGAGATTACCATAAAAGAGTATTTAAGGCTCAGGAAAATTTGACGACCACTACGCAGATCAAAGACTTGACGGAAGAAGAACGTATTATTGAAATTGCGCAAATGATTGGAGGAAGTTCTGTTAGTGATTCGGCCATTGCACATGCCAAACAATTATTGAATTAAACGTATCTTTGCCATTCCATTTTAAGGGATGTGAATTCAAATTATAATTAAGTCAACAACTCAATAAACTAATCAATAAATACTATGTCATACAATTTACTAAAAGGGAAACGAGGAATTATTTTTGGAGCCTTGGACGAGCATTCCATTGCCTGGAAAACGGCAGAGCGGGTGCATGAGGAAGGAGGTAGTATCGTTTTAACGAATGCGCCTATCGCTATGCGAATGGGACAGATTAATACTTTGGCAGAAAAAGTAGGAGCACAAATCATTCCCGCCGATGCCACTAGCATTGAAGATCTGGAGAATTTGGTGGAACAGGCCGTAGAGATTTTAGGAGGTAAATTAGATTTTGTATTGCATTCTATCGGAATGTCGGTGAACGTTCGAAAGGGAAAAGCATATACAGATCAAAAATATGAATGGACGGAAAAAGGTTGGGACGTTTCGGCTTTGTCATTTCACAAGACCATGCAGGTTTTATACAAAAAGGATGCGATGAATGAGTGGGGAAGTATTGTAGCCCTCACTTATATGGCGGCGCAAAGAGTATTCCCGGATTATAACGATATGGCGGACAATAAGGCCTATTTAGAGTCTATTGCTCGTAGTTTTGGTTATTTCTTCGGAAGAGATAAAAATGTGCGTGTCAATACTATTTCGCAATCACCAACCCCTACAACTGCTGGTCAAGGTGTTAAGGGTTTTGATGGTTTTATTGCCTATGCCGATAAAATGTCTCCTTTAGGAAATGCCACAGCCATTGATTGTGCCAACTATACGGTTTCACTTTTCAGCGATTTGACCAAGAGAGTCACTTTACAAAATTTATACAACGATGGAGGGTTTTCAAACATGGGCGTAAGCAATGAAGTCATGGAAACCTTTATGAAAGAGTAGACCTAATATTTACATATTTTTTGAAAACCTGCTTGATAGCAGGTTTTTTTGCTTTTCGTCGATAAAAAAAACGTATTTCATGAATAAAAAATCTTGTGGGTAAAATTCTTTTGTAATTCCCTTTTTTTTGGATATTTTTAAGACTTATTAACTAATCTATTTAAATAAATTATGAGAAAATTTACTTTATTGTTCGCACTCTTGGTGTGTTCGATTGGCTTTAGTCAATCATCGGTAAGTTCTCTGGGAGGGGATAACAATCCGACATATCCTCAAACGAGAGCTGCTTTTCAGAATACCCAGACCAATACAGGCTCGGATATTCTGTCAAATAATTTGGGGCCTAACAACCCTACTTTTGTACAGGCCGCTGAGGTCGAAATCTCTCCACTGCTCGTGCCAACGAATTCGGATAATTCGTTAGCTGCTGTGAGTTCTTTTGGGGTTGACAATGCAAATGTTGTGGTAACGCCAAGTCATATGCTTGCTCCCTGTTCAGAAATGAACACGAGTAATGCATTTGAGAATGGACTTTCGTATGCTGCAGGTAGCCCATTTGCTGCTGCTAATGACATTACCGTGGCGGCTGACGAAGACCTTGAATTACAGCAAATCGTATACAATAGCTTCCACGTAAATGGAGAAACTATTGATGCTGTTGATATTAACTATCGCGAGGATGCTGGTGGATTACCAGGTGCGATCATTGGTACTGAATTAGGAGTTGTTCCAACATCTCAAACGTTCTTAGGAACTAACTTCGGATTTGATATTTCTGAAATTGTATTAGACATTACACCACAAATGTTACCCGGTCAGGCAGGTACAACAACTACGTACTGGATCGAATTTATCAATGGTGTTACAAGCGGTGGTGGCGCTGTTTTCTGGGAAATCTCTGCGAACGCAGTGAATGGTAATGCATCTGCTACTTCAAATGCTGGTGTGTATACTATTTTTGACCCATTATTAGACGGTGTATATACCTTTAACGCAGACTGTACTCCAATTGGAGGCGGAGGCGGAGGTCCTTGTAGCGAAACTGTTACAAGTAACGCTTTCGAGAATGGACTTTCATATGCTGCTGGTAGCCCATTTGCTGCTGCCAATGACTTTACAGTTCCAGCTGATACGGATTTTGAACTGACTCAAATTGTATACAATAGCTTCCACGTAAATGGAGAAACTATCGATGCTGTTGATATTAACTATCGCGAGGATGCTGGTGGATTACCAGGTGCGATCATTGGTACTGAATTAGGAGTTGTTCCAACGTCTCAAACGTTCTTAGGAACTAACTTCGGATTTGATATTTCTGAAATGGTGTTAGACATTACACCACAAATGTTACCCGGTCAAGCAGGTACTACAACTACGTACTGGATCGAATTTATCAATGGTGTTACAAGCGGTGGTGGTGCTGTATTCTGGGAGATTTCTGCCAATATGGTAAATGGTAATGCATCTGCAACTTCAAATGCTGGTGTATATACTATTTTCGATCCGCTATTGGATGGTGTTGCTGTAATGGACGGTATCTGTACTCCAATTGGAGGCGGAGGTGGTGCTCCTTGTAACGAAACTGTTACGAGTAACGCTTTCGAGAACGGACTTTCATATGCTGCGGGTAGCCCATTTGCTGCTGCGAATGACTTTACAGTTCCAGCCGATACAGATTTTGAATTGACTCAAATTGTATACAATAGCTTCCACGTAAATGGAGAAACTATCGATGCTGTTGATATTAACTATCGCGAGGATGCTGGTGGATTACCAGGTGCGGTCATTGGTACTGAATTAGGAGTTGTTCCAACGTCTCAAACGTTCTTAGGAACTAACTTCGGATTTGATATTTCTGAAATGGTGTTAGACATTACACCACAAATGTTACCCGGTCAGGCAGGTACAACAACTACGTACTGGATCGAATTTATCAATGGTGTTACAAGCGGTGGTGGTGCTGTATTCTGGGAG
>JBCCIJ010000028.1:0-55936 GCA_039028295.1 Bacteroidota bacterium | reverse complement strand
TCCATTACATTATGAACAAAGTCAAGAGACGGCTGTTCAATGCCTGCCTCTTCAACCCATTCTGTGGTTAGTTTTTCGATTTCTCTAGGCGAATTTTCCATTGGTATTCGATATTTCAGAAGAAAATATAAAAGTTAAATTACATCGAAGTCGAAAAAAAATGTTTACTTTATTGCAGCATTTAATTTTGCCTGAAATATCGAATACCAATGGAAAATTCGCCTAGAGAAATCGAAAAACTAACCACAGAATGGGTTGAAGAGGCAGGCATTGAACAGCCGTCTCTTGACTTTGTTCATAATGTAATGGAAGTCATTGAAGCCAGTACAACGAAACAAAAAGTATATCGCCCCCTTATTTCTGGTAAAGGATGGAGCCTGGTGGCGGGATTATTTGTGGCAATCCTTGCGGTCGTATATCTATTACCAGCAGGGGAAGCCCCTTTGTTTAAAGCGTTAGATTGGTCCGGTTTACCGTCGCTTCAAAATCCATTTGAAAACCTGCAGGTATCAAAGCCCATGTTATATGCCATTGGATTTTTAACTCTTTTCTTGGTACAAATACCTTTTCTGAAAAGGAAGTTTATCAATTAGTATAACGCTAGAAGGATGTAAGATCCTTCTGGCCCATGTTGGAATTCGCCTGTCACATTATCTTCAATTGTAAACTTATTGATTAATTCCCCACAAAATTCACGGCATTCAATCGGAATTTCATTGCTCAACACGTAACCCGTTTCTGCATTACCCACTACCCATTTTACATATCCAAATCCGTTAACAAATTGTGCCAAAGGAACTCTAAATGTGGTATTTGGAGGAATCGTGTCCTGCGCTTGGATGGAAATAAGTCGATAGCTATCCAGACCTTCATTAGCACCTTCGTTGATGGTTGTTCTTCGCATGGCTCGCGCTTGATAACGGAATCCAGGTTCAAATTCAAA
Source organism: Bacteroidota bacterium (assembly GCA_039028295.1). GTDB lineage: Bacteria > Bacteroidota > Bacteroidia > Flavobacteriales > Flavobacteriaceae > Aureisphaera. Next base: position 54,993 of record JBCCIJ010000028.1, on the reverse strand, counting down.
ACTTTCAATAAATGGTACTGCAAAAGACTCGTCTGTTCCGATTTCAGAAACGACAAAGGCGGTCCCATGTAAAAAGGAAGTGGTCTTATAGTGGTCTATTAATAGATCCACCTCTGTTTCTATAATTTCTGGCGTATCATCGGAGCTACAAGACATTAGAAGTCCTACAGCGCATAAAAAAAACAGCTTTTTCATCTTTCAAATTTTTTATTGAAAGTACAAAAAAGCTGCCTCTAAATCAAGACTTTATAGTCTAGGATGATAAAATTAAGTGCGTTACTGCTCCGTAAGCACCCACTCCCCTTTATTAATTAACGGGATGGCTTGTTTATATTTTAAGGTTTTGTTTTCACCACTCATTACATTTTTAATGGTGACTTTGTCGTTACGGCCAATTTTGGGTTGTTCACGTACAATTGTTTCAGTTACCTGCTGACGTTGTCGTTGGGTATTTCCAGCCGCTCGTGCTTCGGCTGAGCGTTCATCCAGATTCTGAATTTCGTCCTTCTGCTCGTTTAATTTTTGTTTCGGGCGTGTTTGCTGTGCCTCACGTATTTGTTGTTGATTTTCCTGAGGAAGTTCCCCCTTGAATAAGAAAGAAAGCACATCTTTGTTCACCTTTTCAATCATTGCTTTGAATAATTCAAAAGCCTCAAACTTATAAATTAATAGTGGATCTTTCTGTTCATGAACCGCCAATTGAACCGATTGCTTTAATTCATCCATCTTGCGAAGATGGGTTTTCCAGGCATCGTCAATAATGGCCAGGGAAATGTTCTTTTCGAAATCGGCGATGAGCTGCTTTCCTTGCGTTTCGTAAGCAGCCTCCAGGTCAGTGGCCACGTTCAAGGTCTTGACCCCATCTGTAAACGGAACTAAAATTCGTTTGTACTGATCCTTTTGGGTTTCGTATACATTTTTAATAACCGGATAAGCCAAATCTGCATTACGAACCATTTTTTCTTGATAGTGATCCAATGCCGCTTTGTAAATTTTACCGGCTATATCCTGCACGGTTTGGTCTTTAAATTCGTTTTCAGAAACGGGAGAGCTCATCGAGAAATAACGAATCAATTCGAACTCGAAGTTCTTATAATCATCTGCTCCTTTATTGGTTTCGGCAATGATTTCCGCCGTATCGTAAATCATATTGGCTACATCTACGCGGAGACGTTCTCCAAATAGTGCATGGTAACGACGCTTGTAGACCACTTCACGTTGTGCATTCATCACATCGTCATATTCAAGCAATCGTTTTCTAATTCCGAAGTTATTCTCTTCCACCTTTTTCTGCGCTCGTTCGATCGATTTGGAAATCATAGAATGCTGAATTACTTCGCCTTCTTTCAATCCCATTCTATCCATCATTTTGGCAATTCGCTCACTACCAAACAGGCGCATTAAATTATCTTCCAAAGACACGTAAAACTGAGAACTACCGGGGTCTCCCTGACGACCACTACGACCGCGTAACTGTCTATCCACTCGACGTGAATCATGTCGTTCTGTACCTATAATAGCAAGTCCTCCAGCTTCCTTCACGGCATCGGTTAATTTAATATCCGTACCACGACCGGCCATGTTGGTTGCAATGGTTACTACCCCTGCATCACCTGCTTCAGCTACAATATCTGCCTCCTTTTTGTGCAGTTTCGCATTCAAAACGTTATGGTGTACGTTGCGAATGCTCAACATTCGACTTAACAATTCGGAAATTTCTACTGAAGTAGTACCAATTAAAACTGGACGTCCAGCTTGTGACAATTCGGTAACTTCGTCAATGACAGCGTTGTATTTTTCACGCTTGGTTTTATAAATTTTGTCTTCGCGATCATGTCTCGCAATAGGACGATTGGTTGGAATTTCTACCACATCCAATTTATAGATCTCCCATAATTCGCCTGCTTCAGTCACGGCCGTACCGGTCATCCCTGCCAATTTCCGATACATTCTGAAGTAATTTTGAAGAGTTACCGTTGCAAAGGTCTGCGTCATGGCTTCAATCTTCACATTTTCCTTGGCTTCAATCGCCTGGTGCAATCCATCGCTATAACGACGCCCATCCATTATACGCCCCGTCTGCTCATCAACGATCATCACCTTATTCTCCATTACCACATATTGATCGTCTTTTTCGAACATGGTGTAGGCTTTCAATAGCTGGCTCATGGTGTGAATGCGTTCACTCTTCACTCCAAAATCGCGAAACAACTCCTCTTTTAATTTTGCTTCCTCTTCCGGGGTAAGACCCTTGCTTTCAATTTTTGCGATTTCAGTTCCAATTTCCGGCATCACGAAGAAGTTGGGGTCCTCGGTTCCGGATAAGTAGTCAACTCCTTTGTCCGAAAGGTCTACTTGATTGGTCTTTTCGTCTATTACAAAATAGAGTTCGGCATCAACTTTCGGCATTTCCCGATTGTTGTCGGCCATGTAAATGTTTTCAGTTTTCTGAAGAATTTGTTTAACACCTTCCTCTGAAAGAAACTTAATAAGCGCTTTATTTTTGGGTAACCCTCGATAGACTCTCAACAACTGAAAGCCACCTTCTTTATGATCTCCTTCTTTGATAAGACGTTTTGCATCGGATAAAACTCCGGTCAAATATTTTCTTTGAATGTTAACTAATTCTGCAATCTTCGGTTTTAGCTCATTAAATTCGTGGCGATCTCCCTCTGGTACGGGCCCCGATATAATCAACGGTGTACGCGCATCATCAATTAATACACTATCAACTTCATCTACAATAGCGTAATGGTGTGGACGTTGCACCAGATCCTTAGGGGCATGTGACATATTATCCCGAAGGTAATCGAACCCAAATTCGTTATTGGTTCCATAAGTGATGTCTGCGTTATAGGCGTTTCTGCGCTCCTCGCTGTTCGGTCTATGGTTATCGATGCAATCCACGGTCAACCCATGGAATTCGAAAATTGGAGCCATCCATGCGCTATCTCGTCTTGCCAGATAATCATTTACGGTGACCAAATGTACTCCGTTTCCAGCCAAAGCATTAAGGTATACAGGTAGGGTAGCTACTAATGTTTTTCCTTCTCCCGTATGCATCTCTGCCACTTTTCCCTGGTGGAGTGCAACCCCACCCACTAACTGAACATCATAATGTACCATGTCCCAGGTTACCTCCTTACCAGCTGCATCCCAAGAATTTTTCCAAATAGCTTTATCCCCGTCAAGCGTTACATAATCCTTGCTTCCAGAGAGCTCTCTGTCATAAGCCGTCGCCGTTGTCGTAAGGGTTTTGTTATCCGTAAATCGTCTTGCTGTTTCCTTAATCACAGCAAAGGCCTCAGGGAGAATGTTATCGAGTGATTTTCTTTCAATTTCATAGCGTTCCTGTTTCAGGCTATCTATTTTATTGTATATATCTTCCTTCTTATCAATGTCCTCTTCTGCATCGGTTTGAGCTTCCAAAGCATCAATTTGATCTTGAACCTCTTTTTGATCCTCTCGAATGATATTTCTAAAGAAATCGGACTTCGCTCGCAACTCATCTATGGAAAGACCGGCGATCGTGGCTTCGTGCGTTTTAATTTTGTCGACGAAGGGTTGAATATCGCCTATATCTTTTTTGGATTTATCTCCAACAAATACTTTTAATACGTTGTCTAAAAGTCCCATGGTTTTAATTTCGGTTTAAGGCTCGGTACAAGAGAAAATCTCTCTTAGTTCGGCAACACAAAAAAAAAGTAAAAAAACCAGATAGACAAGTGGTTTAACGGTTTTTAATGGTTGCGTTTTGAGCAAAAAAAAGCCTCAATGAGTTGAGACTTTTTCGGTTATTATTTAAAGTTGATTTACTCTTATGAGAGCATAAAAACTAATATTCATCTTCATTCCACAGATAATCATCATCTGTCGGATAATCAGGCCAAATTTCTTCAATCGAATCATACGAATCGCCCTCATCTTCAATAGCCTGAAGGTTTTCAACAACCTCCAAAGGAGCTCCAGTTCTAATAGCGTAATCGATCAATTCGTCTTTGGTGGCAGGCCAGGGTGCATCACTTAAATAAGATGCCAATTCTAATGTCCAGTACATAGCAGAATTAAAGGTTTAATTTTTTGCAAAAATAATTTTTTAACTGAAAAAGTCAAGAAAAAAAAGAATTATTTCTGCTGAATTTTAAAGAACGTTTTTAAATAACTGTAAAACAGTTATTTACAAAATTAAGATTTTTGAGTTATAATTTTTTTGGAACCCATTTTATCTCATTTGCTTGCAAGTCTTTGGACAATTTCCGTGCCAGCACAAAGAGATAGTCAGAAAGTCTATTGAGGTACATTAAAACATGCTCATCTGTAGGCTCAGATTCGTGCAAAAGTGTAGCTAAACGCTCGGCACGACGGCAAACACAGCGGGCAATGTGACAATATGACACGGTGGTGTGACCTCCAGGCAATACAAAGTGCGTCATGGGTGGTAAGTGGGCATCCATTTGATCCATTTGGTTTTCAAGCAAGGCTATATCCTGAGGTTCAATTTTAGGAATATTCAAACGCTCTTTACCGCTTTTAAGAGTTGCTTTTTCTGGATCCGTTGCCAGAATAGCTCCAACCGTAAATAACTTGTCCTGAATATGAATTAATACCTCCTGAATACCAGCATCCATCGGTTGATCACGTATTAATCCGATATGAGAGTTCAATTCATCAACAGTACCGTAACTTTCAATTCGAATATGATGCTTCGCTACCCGTGTACCTCCAAACAATGCTGTGGTGCCTTTATCACCCGTTTTAGTATATACTTTCATTCTTTTTCTTTTTCCATTTCTTTTTTGCGCTCGTAATAATTTTTTCTGAAACTTCTACGACTGCGTTTGCGGTTACGATTGGCATTTGCTTTGTTCCAAAAATAGAGCAATAGCAATAGCGCAATACCTCCTGCGATAAGTAGATAGGTGTTAGAAAACAAGGAAGACTCCATCGTACGAAGATAATAGAGAAGGTCAGAATTACCAAATGTTTCAAAGCGGAATTCGGGTAGCTTAGGAAGCTAAATTACGCAGCTATTTTCTTCAGAATTGAGTTCGCTATTTATTCCGAACATCGCTTTCAATCATTCCGTCGCGCAATCGAATAACGCGGTGTGCTCGTTCGGCAATTTCTTCTTCGTGCGTTACTAAAATAACGGTATTACCGGCAGCATGAATTTCGTCAATAAGTTTCATGATCTCGTCCGAAGTTTTCGAATCTAAATTACCAGTTGGTTCATCGGCCAAAATGATGGATGGCTTATTAATAAGGGCTCTTCCAACTGCCACCCTTTGTCGTTGCCCTCCTGAAAGCTGATTGGGTTTGTGATCCATTCTATCCGCCAGGCCAACGTCTGTAAGTACTTCTTGGGCACGGGTGGTGCGCATTTTTTTTGAGGCTCCCGCATAGATCATGGGAAGTGCCACGTTATCCAAGGCGGTTGTTCGTGGAAGTAAGTTAAAGGTTTGAAATACAAAACCAATTTCTTTATTTCGTATTTCAGCAAGTTGATCATCACTCATGCTGCTTACATCCTGTCCGTTCAGTTCATAGCTCCCTCCTGTAGGCGTATCCAAACAACCCAATAAGTTCATAAGAGTGGATTTTCCAGATCCCGAAGGCCCCATTAGCGCCACATAGTCTCCTTTTTCAATGTCCAGATCAATGCCTTTAAGCACATGTACAATTTCTTGTCCCAGGGGAAAGTCCCTAATGATATTCCGGATCTTTATGACTAAACTCATTCGTTTTGCTCGGTTTTATAGGCTACAATATAGTAGTTTTTAGCATAAGACGCATGGATCATCTGCATGTTACATTCTTAGGTAGAAATGTTCTTTTTTCTGCTCTTTTCTGAAGAAAACCATGCCCCATTGAAAGGTGTCTATGCTCACAGTTACCTTTGGGTGTGCTTTTATTTCTTGCCAGGCTTCGGTCATGGCCTTGCTCCAATAAATATCGTCAAATATAAGAACAGAACCATTTTGCACCCGCTGCAAAAGCAATTGGAAATACCGAAGGGTACGTTCTTTATCGTGGTTTCCATCGATATAAACCAAATCGTATTTTTGATCATCTCTTTCCAAGAAAGTCTCAAAAGTTTCATTGTGCAAGTTGATTTGGTCGAGCTTAAATTGTTGGAATAGTGCCTTTGCTTTCTCAGAAGTTTGAGGACAACCCTCAACGGTGACCACCTTAGCCCCTGCATTTCCTAAACCCAGTGCGATGGTGCCCAGTCCCAGCGAAGTACCCATTTCTAATATGTTTTCGGGCTTGAAATAGTGCGCCAGACGAAATAATAATCGTTGTCTCTTTGCGGTTACTCCCGCATTTCGAGCAATGGCCCAGACCTTTCGGATATTTCCTTTGAATACTCTAGAGCCGGCCCCGAAGTCTTTTACCTCAATGGTTTCGGTGCTGTCCAGTAGGTTTTGGCGGTGTCTCTTCAGAATTACATATTCAGGGTAGCTGGTGGTGTCATAAAAACATCGTGTTACCAAATCAAAAACAAAAGGAGAATGTACTCCATGTTGATTGGTGGAACGTAAAAGGAACTTTAAGTATGATTTTATTTGGTACAGCACCAGTATATCATTTATCAGGTTTTGTTTGGCGGAAATATGCAATAATCAGTCAAAAATTTCCCCATAGCCTTTGAGATGGCCAACGTATTAGTCTTCTAATTTTGCCGATAATTCGAACCAGCGTTCTTCCTTGGTTTCTAAGGCGTCAATAATCTCCTGCAATTTAATGGATTGTTTATTGATTTCGTCTGCCTCCCAATTCTCCGTAGCGAATTTGTTTTGTAGCGCTTCTCGTTCTCTTTCTAATTTTGCGATTTCTCGTTCTAGCTTTTGATGTTCTTTCTGTTCGTTATAGCTTAGTTTGGCCTTAGAACTATCTTTTTTCCATTCGTTCTTAGGTTTGCTTTGGGTCTCTTCGGTCACATTTTTTGGAACACTGTCTTCATATGCTCTGAAGTCCGAATAGTTTCCGGGGAAATCATCGATAACACCCTCACCGCGAAAAACAAATAAATGATCTACAATTTTATCCATAAAGTAACGGTCGTGTGAAACAACGATCAGACAGCCTGGGAAATCCAATAGAAAACTTTCCAGTACATTTAAGGTAACAATGTCCAGATCGTTCGTAGGTTCATCTAGAATGAGGAAATTTGGATTTCGTATGAGTACGGTGCATAAATACAATCGTTTGCGCTCTCCGCCGCTTAGTTTGTCTACAAAATCGTATTGTTTTTTGCGATCAAACATAAAGCGCTCGAGCAGTTGTTGGGCAGAGATCTGTCTTCCTTTTTTAAGTGGAATATAGTCGCCATACTCTCGGACAACATCAATTACTTTTTGTCCTTCTTTTATGGGAATTCCCTTTTGGGTATAGTAGCCAAATTTTACAGTGTCCCCTATGACCACTTTACCTGTGTCTGGAGTAGTGCTTCCGGTTATAATATTGAGAAAGGTAGACTTTCCCGTCCCGTTCTTCCCAATAATTCCGAGTCGTTCACCGCGAAGGAAGTTATATTCAAATTTTTGAAATAGATTTAGATCTCCATACGATTTGGAAATACCATGCAGTTCAACCACCTTGGTACCCATACGCTCCATATTGAGCTCTAATTCCATTTCATGATCTTTGCGACGTTGATGGGCTCGGTCTTTGATTTTGCTAAAATCGTCTATGCGGGATTTACTTTTAGTGGTGCGTGCTTTGGGCTGTCTTCGCATCCAATTAAGTTCTTTTTTATAAAGTTGTTTCGCCTTGGCAGTTTCGGTTTCGAAGTTTTCAATTCGGGCGTCCCTTTTTTCCAGATAATAGCTGTAATTACCTTTATAACTGTACAAGTTTCCTTCGTCCAACTCAACGATCTCGTTACAGACACGTTCTAAAAAGTAGCGATCGTGGGTCACCATGAAGAGCGTCATATGCTCCTTAGCAAAAAATGCCTCCAGCCATTCGATCATTTCGAGGTCCAGATGGTTGGTAGGTTCGTCCATAACTAATAAGTCTGGTTGTGCCAGCAACGCATTGGTCAAAGCGAGTCGCTTTTTTTGCCCTCCACTGAGGTTGGATACCTTTTGAGCGAGATCGTTCAGTTTAAGTTTGGATAGAATTTGTTTGTATACCGTTTCGAAGTCCCAAGCCTGATGCGCATCCATAGCGTCAAAAGCTTGTTGATAGGCTTCAGAATCGTTTGGGTTGAGTAGGGCTTTTTCGTAAGTTGAAATTACTTTAAGAATAGGGTTTTCAGAAGAAAAAATGCTCTCTTCAACCGTGAGATCTGGGTTTAAGTTGGGTTCTTGTGAGAGAAAAGCAACGCTAAGATTCTTTCGGTATACTACACGACCTTCGTCTGGGGAGTCATCACCAGAAAGGATGTTAAGCAAGGATGTTTTTCCGGTACCGTTTTTGGCCACGAAACCTATTTTTTGGCCCTGGTTAATTCCAAAGGAAATATCGCGAAACAACACTCGTTCGCCATATGATTTTGAGATTTGTTCGACCGAGAGATAATTCATTTTTAGTATTTGCTGCAAAATAAAGGGATTTTGGTCAGTAATAAGAAAATATATTTCATTATTACATAGCTTACGTTATATTTGTTGAATTACAAGCTAGTCCTACTATGAAGTTAAAGCACCTATTGTATTTTTTTGGTATAGCCATCTGTCTTTCTTCTTGTATTTCTCAAAAACAACTTACTTATTTGCAAGAAGATGGCGAACAGAAAGTGGACAGTTTGATTCCTATTCAGAAGAGACCAGAACCGTATCGTGTTCAGATTAATGACCTTATGAGTATAAGGGTGAAAGCCTTGGATGATGAGCTGGTGAACATTTTTAATCCTGTGAGTGAATCCAACCCAAATGCTACGAGTGAAGAACGCCTATATTATGATGGTTTTAAGGTGGATACCCATGGTAATATTCGTATTCCAACCTTGGGTGAGGTGGCCGTTCTGGGGCTCACTGTTGATGAAATTAGAGAGAGAATAGAGGCCCTGTTACTGGAGAAATACTTTAAAAAGGAAGCCAATATTTTTGTGACTGTAAAGTTAGCAGGAATACGTTATACCATTAACGGGGAGATTGGTCGATCTGGATCCAATATCATTCCAAGAGATCAGGCCACTATTATGGAAGCCATTGGAAATAGTGGAGACATTCCGGTTACCGGGGATAAAACCAATGTGATTATAATTAGACAGTATCCTTTGGGCCAGAAAGTACACCACATAGATCTTACTTCGATTGATGCCATGAGTTCTCCTTATTATTTCATTCAGCCCAACGATTTGATCATTATTAATCCGTTGCCGCAAAAATCGATTGGGTTTGGAACTACGGGGCTGCAATCTTTTACGACCATATTGAGTATCGTTACGGCACTTACTGGAGTTATTTTACTTTTTACAAGACTATAGATTATGGGCGAAGAGTTTGAGATAAGTGAGGTGCAATCTACTTTCGATTTTAAGGGGTTTCTCTTTAAACTATTGAGTTACTGGCCATTGTTTATCATTTCCTTTGCCATCACCTTTGGTATTGCGTATTATGTCAATATTCGAAAATTACCGGTTTATCAAATTGGTAACATGGTTTCTATCAAAGATGATCAAAACCCTTTTTTTACGAGTAATACGAGTTTAACTTTTAATTGGGGAGGTACCACCGATAAGGTGAATACTGCACTTATTACCCTTAAGTCAAGAAGCCACAATGAGAAGGTGGTTGAGCGATTACAGTACTATTTAAATTATTGGAGGGATGCTAAGTATCAACAAGTGGATGCCTACAAACAAACTCCTTTTATGATTGAGGTGGACACCGCCTATCCACAACTTCTGGGACAGCAATTCAAGGTAGTTTTTAAAGATACGGTCACCTATAATTTGAGCATTACTTTTGAGAATGCCGGTAACAAAAGGCTTCAATATTATAATGAAAAGAAAAATCAAATCATCCAATTTTTTGAGGCTCAAGAGTTCTCCCGAGATTATAAATTAGGGGATCCTGTGGTTTTACCTTTTTTTAGTGGAGTTTTGAATGGCGCTCCAAAAGTAGCCGTTAGGCCTGGAATTCCTTACTACTTCAATTTTGTAAACTTTGACGGGGCCGTTAAACGCAATCTCGCAATTAGCGTGGCGCCAGAATCCAAAGGATCTTCGGTTTTAAGGATGCGAAAGAATGGAAACAACAAAGCAAAAATTGTTGATTATTTAAATACTTCGGTACTGGTATTAAGTGAAGGGATGTTGGAACGAAAGAACTTATTTGCCACCAAAACCATTGCTTTTATAGATAGTAGCCTGCAAATAAAGTCGAAAGAATTATTGGACGTTGAAGGTGAATTGAACAGCTTCAAGGACGAGAACGCTATTTTCAATTTGGAGTCTGAAGGGCTGGAACTCAACGCCAAATTGAGTAATCTTGATCAGCGAAAGGAAGCAGTAACCCGAGAGCTGGATTATTACAAAACCCTCGAAAATTATCTAATAAATAGAACCGATTATCGCGATGTGCCAGCACCTTCTGTAGCTGGTATTAGTGAAAGCAGTATTGGTTTGGCAGTATCCCAAATTGTTGTCAAAGCCCAAGAGCGAAGCAAATTACAGTATTCCTATCAGGACGGGGCTCCTGTTTTTGATGATATTGATAGACAGATCGATGCATTAAAGCGGGTGTTATTAGAGAACATTACTTCGACCAAAGGACTTAAAAATACAGAACTGCAACGAATTTATGGTGAAATTGGCCGCTATGAAGCGGATATCCGAAAGTTGCCAAAGGAGCAACAGGAATTACTCAAAATTGAAAGAAAATATAACTTAACCCAATCTACTTACGACCTTTTCCGTTCCAAAAGAAGCGAAGCAGGATTGGTAAAAGCAGCTAACGTTAGTGATGTACTGGTAATCGACCCGGCAAAGGACACTGGGGGAGGCAAAATTGGCCCCAATACACAACTCAATTATGTGATGGCAGCTCTTTTTGGATTTCTTATTCCTTTCCTATTTGCCCTGGCTCGCGTTTTCTTTGATACCAGAATACATACACCCAATGAAGTCGCCAGACTTTCCAAGATTCCGATGTTAGGTGTGATTGGAAAGAGCCGACTGGAAAATAATTTGGCGGTTATAGAGAAACCGAAATCGGCAATAGCCGAAGCTTTCCGGGGTTTACGATCCAGCCTTCAGTTTATATACAAAAAACAAGGTGTTGAGGGCAGTAAAACGGTGCTGGTTACCTCTTCCATTAGTGGTGAAGGTAAAACGTTTTGTTCCATAAATATTGCTTCAGTATTTGCTTTAAGTAACAAAAGAACCGTGCTCATTGGTCTCGATTTGAGAAAACCGAAAATTTTTGGAGATTTCGATATCAATAATGAAATGGGTGTAGTGAACTACCTCATTGGGAATGCCAATATGAATGAGATCGTTCAAAAGACCATGATCGATTCTCTCGATGTGATCACCGCTGGTCCCATTCCTCCTAATCCCTCAGAACTGCTTATGAATGAGCGCATGGAAGAATTGATTCATAAACTGAAGCAGGAATACGATTATATTGTCTTGGACTCTCCACCTTTAGGACTGGTTTCCGATTCGCTAGAACTCTTAAAGTTTGCAGATGCAACTATTTATATGGTTCGTCAAAACTATACTAAGAGAGGCATGTTTGGGCTCATTAATGAAAAATATAAGAAAGGAGAAATTTCCAATATCAGTTTTGTACTTAACTTTTTCGAAGGAAAGGCCAAGTACGGTTACGGCTACGGATATGGTTACGGATATGGCTATGGTTACGGCTACGGTTATGGCCAGGGGTATCATGAGGACGATGTGAGGCCAACGTTATTTCAGAGAATAAGTAATTTGTTCCGAAGAAAGAAAAGATAGTTTTAACGGTACAAAGGTAATCTTGACCACATGCTCACACGAAGGCAATTCATTATCAAGAGAATTTTTGATCTATCAATTTCGATAATCATACTACCTTTTGTTATTATTCCATTAATTTTGCTGCTTGTAATTGCAAGTTTCAATACGGGAAAAAACGGTTTGTTTGTCCAAAAAAGAGTGGGCCATTTAGGAAACGGTTTTAACCTTTATAAAATACGTACTTTAAAAGGCGTAGATCATTTGGACATTGTAGCAATTACGGATAGTGAGACGGTATTTGGAAGATGGCTTCGTCAAACCAAATTAGACGAACTACCGCAAATTTTTAATGTGCTTAAAGGTGATATGAGTTGGGTGGGACCAAGACCGGATGTTCCGGGTTATGCCGATATGCTGGAAGGTGAAGATCGGATAGTACTAAGCGTAAAACCAGGAATTACCGGCCCGGCAACTTTAAAATATAAAAATGAGGACAGGTTATTATTGAAACAAGAAAATCCACTGGAATATAATGACAGTATAATTTGGCCGGATAAAGTGAAAATAAACAAAGCATATGTTGCGCAATGGAGTTTAAGTAAGGACATCAAATATCTATGGACTTCAGTGTTTAATTAATTTAGAGACCCATTTTATGGGAAAGGAATATGAAAGAAAATCCAACAATTGCCATTATTGGCTTAGGTTATGTAGGACTCCCATTGGCAGTAGCCTTTGCCGAAAAATATAAAGTTATTGGCTTTGATATTAATAAAGAACGTGTGGCGCAATTGCAAAATGCAGACGATCGCACATTGGAAGTAACTTCCGAAGCCCTTCAAAAGGCATTAGATGATCAGCAGTTCGGAATAGAGATTACCTATGATGCGGAGCAGTTAGCCACGGCAGATGTTTTTATCGTAACGGTACCTACCCCCACCAATAAATATAACCAACCTGTACTTACACCCTTGCAGAAAGCAAGTGAAACGGTAGGTAAAGTGTTGAAAAATGGAGATGTGGTTATTTATGAGTCTACAGTGTATCCCGGTGTGACGGAAGATATATGCGTGCCCATTTTAGAGCAGGTTTCCGGGCTTTCATTCAACACTCATTTTTTTGCAGGGTACTCCCCGGAGCGCATCAATCCAGGCGATAAAGAGCATACGGTGACAAAAATATTAAAGGTAACTTCTGGTTCTACCGAAGAAGCCGCTGCTTATATCGACAAGCTATATGCGTCTATTATTACCGCGGGAACGCATCTTGCACCGTCCATAAAAGTTGCTGAAGCGGCAAAGGTTATTGAAAATTCACAGCGCGATATTAATATTGCCTTTGTGAATGAGCTTTCTAAGATCTTTCGACTATTGGAAATCGATACGCAAGCCGTTTTAGAAGCTGCCGGAACCAAATGGAATTTCCTGAAATTTACACCTGGTCTGGTAGGAGGACATTGCATAGGAGTGGATCCGTATTATTTGGCACAAAAGGCCATGGAAGAAGGATACAATCCTGAGATTATTTTAGCAGGAAGACGCATGAATGATGGTATGGGTAATTATGTCGCCCAGGAAGTAGTACGCCTTATGATTCAGAAAGAATGCAAAGTGAAGCATGGTAATGTATTGATATTGGGAATTACATTTAAAGAGAATTGTCCCGATATTAGAAATAGCAAGGTGATCGATGTGATTTCAGAACTGGAAAAATATCATCTCAATATCGATGTACATGACCCATGGGCCAATGCGGCAGAAGTGGAACGTGAATTTGGGTTGCCTTTGGTGACTGAAAGAAATAATTTAAAGCAGCATTATGATGCGGTAATATTGACTGTAGCTCATTCAGAATTTAAAGATTTAAAAGTTGAAGATCACTTGAGCGAAAAGGCCGTGGTATTTGACGTAAAAGCGTTTTTGAATCAAAATTTAATAGACGGAAGATTATAAATGTACCAAACTCCTTATCACAAACAAGACCTATCAAAGTTGAGCTTCCTGATCACTGGAGGGGCTGGTTTTATTGGTTCCAATTTAGTTGAATACTTATTACATCATTCGGCCGGAAAGGTGAGAGTGCTCGATAACTTTGCCACCGGTTTCAAAAGCAATTTATCTGAATTTTTGTCCCACCCCAATTTCGAATTGATGGAAGGCGATATTCGAGATTTGGAAACCTGTAAAAAAGCGATGCAGGGGATAGATTATGTGTCGCACCAAGCAGCCTTGGGATCCGTGCCACGTTCTATCGACGACCCGGTAACATCTAACCAGGTAAACGTATCGGGCTTTTTAAATATGCTGGTGGCTCAAAACGAAAGCGCAACAGTGAAACGTCTTGTGTATGCGGCGTCTAGTTCAACCTATGGAGACAGCAAAGCACTGCCTAAGCAAGAGGAAAATATAGGGAAACCTTTGTCTCCTTATGCCGTCACCAAATTAGTGAACGAGTTATACGCCGATGTTTTTTATAAAACCTATAAAACACCAACTATTGGACTTCGGTATTTCAACGTATTTGGCCCCAAACAGAGTCCGAAAGGGGCTTATGCTGCTGTTATTCCATTATTTATGCAAGCTTTAAAGGATGAAGCAGCTCCCACGATCAATGGGGACGGCAGCCAAACACGAGATTTTACTTTTGTAGAGAATGCGGTGCAGGCCAATGTAAGGGCTTTTTTTGCAGGTGACGAAGCTGTAAATGAAGTTTTCAATATAGCCTTTGGCGAGCGGATCGATTTAAATTTCCTATGGCAGCAATTGAACGAAATATCCCATACAGCATTGGCGGCCAACTATGGCCCACCGCGTGTTGGTGATGTACAGGATTCATTAGCCAATATAGAAAAAGCAAGAAGGTTGCTTGGGTACCATCCATTGTATTCGGTACCGGACGGACTTCAAATAACCTGGGATAAATTTCGAAGCAATGAGTAAAGACGAATCATGGCTTTTTGAAATATCATCAAAGCGAAAGTTTCTTAGCTTAAATTTTAAAGAGATTTGGCGGTATCGAGACTTACTGTTTTTATTCGTGAAGCGCGATGTTGTGACCGTCTATAAGCAAACCGTTTTGGGACCATTATGGTTCTTTATTCAGCCCTTATTTACTTCTGTAGTTTTTACGCTCATCTTCAATAGAATTGCAAGCATTGATACGGGCTTTATTCCTTCTTTTTTATTCAACCTGGCTGGGATTACTATTTGGAACTACTTTAAAATTTGCCTTACGGGAACGGCAAGTACTTTTAGAGCGAATGCCAGTATGTTTGGAAAAGTTTATTTTCCGAGATTTATTGTTCCGCTCTCAAAGGTGATCTCTAATCTGGTTAAATTTGGAATTCAAATGATCATTCTTACTGGATTCTATGTTTACTATGTGCTGGATGGGGCACAAATTGGATTGGGTTGGTATACCTTTTTGTTTCCTTTGTATTTGGCGTTGATGGCCATCTATGGATTAGGAATTGGGATGATTATATCCACGTTTACGACCAAATATCGGGATTTATCCATATTACTTACGTTTTCCATGCAGCTGGTCATGTATTTATCGGCGGTACCTTATCCCATGTCTGAAGTCACCACTAAAGTTCCCTCTTACGCCTGGGTGGTCGAGTATAACCCAATTGCTCATATGGTGGAAGGATTTAGATACGCTCTTTTTGGGGGAGATACGCTATCTTTTGACTGGAGTGTGCTAGGGGTAATTACATTGGCCGGAATTCTTATATTTTTACTGGGGCTCATGTTGTTTAATCGAACAGAGAAAACCTTTATTGACACTGTATAATGAGCATTATATTAAAAGCAGAAAATATTAGCAAACAATACCGACTGGGTTTAGTAGGTACAGGGTCTATTTTGCATGACTTCAATCGGTTTTGGTACCGAATTCGAGGTAAGGAGGATCCCTATTTAAAAATTGGAGCTGTAAATGACCGAACGGCGAAGGCAACAGAGGACTACGTTTGGGCCTTACAGGATATTAATTTCGAAGTACAACAAGGAGAAGTGTTGGGTATTATCGGAAAAAATGGAGCTGGAAAATCTACATTGCTTAAACTACTTTCACAAGTGACCAGCCCAACCACAGGCGTTATCAAGAGTAAAGGACGCATTGCTTCTTTGTTGGAAGTTGGGACCGGGTTTCATCCTGAGCTTACAGGACGCGAAAATATCTATTTGAATGGAGCTATTTTGGGGATGACCAAGGCCGAAATTGCTTCTAAGATCGATGAGATCATCGAGTTTTCCGGTTGCGAGTTATACATTGACACTCCTACAAAACGCTATAGCAGTGGAATGACGGTACGCTTGGCATTTGCCGTTGCCGCTCACTTAGAGCCTGATATTTTGGTAATAGATGAGGTGCTGGCAGTAGGAGATGCAGAATTTCAGAAAAGAGCCATTGGAAAAATGCAGGAAATTAGCTCTGGACAGGGTCGAACAGTGCTATTTGTAAGCCACAATATGGCTAGCGTTCAAAAACTCTGCAATCGAATCCTACTCATTGAGCACGGGAAGGTGATATTGGACACTTTAGATGTAGATGAAGGTATTCAACGTTATCTACAAACGGGGAGGGATCAATTAAAGGCTAAATTAAACGAACGCACGGACCGCAAAGGCAATGGTTTTATAAAATTGATGCGGGTAGGTATTGAAGATGCTTCAGGAAATGAAGTGGATACGGTCATCACTGGATCTAAGGTGGTAATTAAATTTGAATGCCAAAAGAAGGAAGGCGAATTAAAAAAAGTAGCCATCGCTTTTTCCGTGACAAGATCGAATGGTACTTTATTGTCCACCTTTGTGAGTGATGTTACACATGATTTGTTTAATTTGTCTGAATCAAATTCGGAAGTAAGTTTCAGTTGCGTCATAGATAGACTCCCTTTTTCTGAAGGAACTTATGACTGTAACGTTACTATAAAGCAAGATAATCAAGTGACGGATTGGGTAATTAAGGCGTTTGGTTTCACGGTGATTGACGGAGATTATTTCGGAACAGGACGTATTAATCCTAAATCTCATAGCGGAGTGCTTATTGATCATCATTGGAGTAAAAATTAATATTGTGATGCTAACCAAGTTAAAGAAGTTACTTAAAAAACTAGGAATACGAGGCAAACATCCAGACATTCAAGTGGGTGAAGTCTACTATTCCCAGGAAGGAGAAGACATTATCTTGGACAAGATATTTAAAGGCAAATCCAATGGTTATTTTGTAGATGTTGGAGCACATCATCCCACCCGCTATTCTAATACCTATAAATTTTATCGAAAAGGATGGGTTGGAATTAATATTGACGCCTTGCCAGGGTCCATGGAGGCCTTTAAAACACAACGCCCTAAAGATATCAATCTCGAGAAAGCCATTGCGCAAACAGAAATGGAACTACCGTTTTATATCTTTAACGAACCTGCCTTAAATACCTTTTCAGAAAAGGAGGCCAAAAAGAAAGATGGTCTGCGGAATTTTAAAATTGTGGAGACCAAAATGATCAAAACCTGTACCCTTCAAAGTGTTTTGGAGGAATATCTTCCGAAGAATAAAGAAATCGATTTCATTTCGATCGATGTGGAAGGATTAGATTTTGAGGTGTTAAAGTCCATAAATATAAACACCTATCGTCCTCGTGTAATTTTATTAGAAGTACTGAATGAAAATATTGAGGCTATAGTAAACGATGATCCAATATATAGTTATTTGAAGGCCCATGAGTATAGCTTTTTCGCTAAAACGTTCAACACCTTATTTTTTGTGAATAACGATGAATAAGTTCGCGCCCATAGTTTTATTTGTCTATAACCGGCCTTGGCATACGCGCCAGACGCTGGAGGCTTTAATGCGAAATAAACTTGCAGGCGAATCTGAATTGTATGTGTTCGCCGATGGACCCGCTGCGGACGCTTCCGAAGAAATTTTAGAAGCAATTCAAGAAACCCGAAAAGTGGTCGGTGAAAAATCATGGTGCGGAAAAGTCCATACCGTGCTTCGAACATCTAATATGGGATTGGCCAACAATGTCATTGACGGGATATCACAAATAGTAAATGAACACGGTAAAGTAATCGTTTTGGAAGACGATTTAATTACTTCTCCCTACTTTTTAACGTTTTGCAATGACGGATTAGAGGTCTATAATGATCGTAAAGAAGTGTTTTCTGTGAATGGATTTCAGTTCCCGTTGGAAACAAATGCCTCTGATGTGTTTTTATCACCATTGGGCACCAGTTCCTGGGGTTGGGCAACTTGGAAAGATCGTTGGGCTCATTTTGAATCGGAGCCTCCTAACAAGGAGTTAATTAAGTCCGATCGCTATATCCAATCGCGATTTAACTTTGGAGGATACGACTATACCAACATGTTGGACAACAAAAATTCTTGGGCAATTCGATGGTACTATTCTGTTTTTCTTCGGAATGGACTCGGCCTTTTCCCTACCCGGTCTTTGGTTTTTAATAATGGGTTTGATGGTTCCGGAGAACATTGTGAAGAAGTCGATTTTGATCAGGTACTGGCAACAGATTTAATACCTGTAACGGAAAAGGAGACCATGGATCTCGTTTTGAACAAACAAATGCTTCATTTTTTCTCCACTAATGTGGGCGAAAATAAGAAGGGTGGAAAGGTGCAAAAAAACAGATTTAAGGGCTTTATTGTAAAAATTATTAAGAAATTTAGGTCGGAGTAATAAACGATGCTTTTCATTCTCCCAAAATAAGGAGAAGCCCGTGGATCTTATTTCAATTAATTTCTGATACCATGAGAAAATTAATATCAAGATTTATATTAAAATGTATCAATAAGCAGGACTTATTGGACGTCATTGCGCGGGAGGAAGCGAAAAGAAATGCTCAAACCACTAAGATCGCAGAGACTTCCGTTACCTTAGGAACTAACTCCAAACTTTATGCAGAATCTAAAGTACATAATATACAAAATGACCCAAATAAAATTATAGTAGGTAATAATACACATATTAGAGGTGAATTGTTATTGTTCAAGTATGGGGGTAGTATTTCCATTGGCGACAATTGTTATATTGGAGAAGGATCCCGCATCTGGTCTGGTGATGAGGTAACTATTGGAAATAATGTACTTATTTCTCATAATGTGAACGTTATTGATACCAACTCCCATGAGTTAGATTTTAAGGAGCGCAGTAATCGATATAAGGATTTGATTGCCAATGGACATTGGAATGAAAAGGGCAATATTGATACAGCCCCCATTTATATTGATGATGATGTTTGGATTAGTTTTGGAGCCATTATCTTGAAGGGGATGTCCATAGGTAGAGGCTCAATTGTTGCTGCAGGAGCGGTAGTTACTGAGAATGTTCCCGAGTTCGTTGTCGTCGCTGGAAACCCTGCAAAAGTTGTTAAAAAGTTAGTGCATGTTGAGTAGAATAACACAATATTTAAATCGATACCAACGCAAAAAATTGCAGGCTAAAAAGGAAGCAAAAAGGCGTTCTGATCGGGAAAATTACCTTCAAGGCGGACGCGTTCCATGGTCTCCTGGTTATGTTCCATACAAAGAACAATTTATAAAAGATAGCCTTCAAAATGATGACTTGCTAAGGGCGTTTAGTGCTTCTGAAACTTTGAATGACTTTGGATTGAGACTCGACGAACGGGTGGTCGAATACCCATGGATTTTTAGTAATTTACCGAAAGACCATTGTAAGTTGCTCGACGGCGGATCTACTTTTAACTTTGATTTTATCGTAAATCACCCCACAATTAAAAATAAAGACCTCACCATTTTTACGTTTGAACCTGAGCGTAGTTGTTTTTATAAGAACAAAATATCCTATATCTATGGAGATTTAAGAGATATGTATCTTAAAGATGATTCATTTGATTATGTGGTATCCCAGTCCACCATTGAGCATATTGATATGGATAATTCAATTTATGGGTATGATATAGCCCATAATGAAGATGCAAACGAAAAATCCTTTGAGTATGTAAAAGCGATTCAAGAAATGATTAGAATTCTTAAACCCGGGGGAACCTTGCTATTAACCTTCCCGTTTGGAAAATTTGAGAATCACGGATTTTTTCAACAGTTTGATGATGAAATGTTATCTCGTATTACCCATCTATTTGATAACAAGGGAGAGACTAGCCTGACCTTTTTTAGATACCTTACCAGTGGTTGGGTGTTTTGTGAACAGATGGATTGTCAGGATATAGAGTCCTTTAATCCACATACTGGTGTTGGCAAGCAGGATGATGGAGCGGCACATTGTAGAAGTGTTTGTTGTATAAAGTTTGTGAAAAACGATCACTAAATGACCTGGGAAGAAACCATTCAAGAAATACGTAAAAAACCTGAGTTTCAAGATCTAGTCCGATTGGCCTATTTTGAAGCAGACCTGGATCTCAATGTTCAGCGATTTGCGGAAAGTGAGGAATTTGAAGAGACATTGGGATTAATCAGGCAGTATCAGCCAAAAGCAAAAACATTGGTAGATATTGGAAGTGGTAACGGAATTAGTGCGGTCAATTTTGCGCGCAAAGGGTATGAAGTTATCTCCATCGAACCTGATAAAAGCGATACTGTTGGTGCGGGCGCCATTCGCATTTTAAAGGATAAACATGCGTTGGACAATTTAACCGTATATAATGCCTTTGCAGAGGACATTGAATTACCAGATAACTCATTTGACATTGTTTATGTACGTCAGGCTATGCACCACGCTAACGATTTGCTCAGGTTCATTAACGAATGCGTGAGAATCTTGAAACCAGGAGGGTTATTACTTACCGTTAGAGACCATGTCGTTTTTGATGAAAAGGATAAGCAATGGTTTTTAAAGACGCATCCACTACAAAGCTATTATGGCGGTGAGAACGCCTTTAGTGCGGAGGAGTATAAAATGGCAATGACCGCTGCAGGTGCTTCTGTAGAAAAAGAATTCAAATACTATGACAGTATTATTAATTACTTTCCCACGACCGCATTAGAAGTTGAGAAATTAGTAGCTTTAGGCAATAATAAGTTGAAATCTAAAATGAAAAAACGAATTGGAATTCTGGCTAATTTTCCATTCCTGATTCCGCTCTACAAATGGTTTAAAAAAATAGATCGAAATACCATGTTGGACGAACGCAGCATACCTGGTCGAATGTATTCATACGTAGCGATAAAAAGATGAAAATATTAATTATAGGTTCAAAGGGGTTTATAGGAAGCCATTGCGTCTCTTTTTTTAGCAAAGAGCACGAGGTATGGGAATGCGATGTGGTATCAGACTATGTCACTCCCAGATACTTTCTGATAGATGCAACCAACGCCAATTATAACGAGGTGATGTCGAGTGAGCCATTTGACATTTGTATTAACTGTGCAGGTGCGGCGAGCGTGCCTGATTCCATCAAAAACCCATTGCGTGATTTTGAATTGAATGTGGCCCAGGTCTTCAAACAGTTGGATGCCATTAGACAGTATAATCCAGGCTGTAAATACATCAATTTTTCCAGCGCTGCCGTTTACGGAAACCCTACCTACCTGCCTATAGATGAAAATCACCCATTAAACCCGATTTCACCCTATGGCAATCATAAAAAAATGGCCGAAGAGATCTGTACCGAGTTTTACGAAAATTTCGGAATTCAAACTTTTTCTTTGCGTGTGTTTTCGGCCTATGGACCGGGTTTACAAAAACAATTGTTCTGGGACCTATATAAAAAGAGCCAGGCAAATGCGCCTATTGAACTCTGGGGAACTGGCGAAGAGTCAAGAGATTTTATCCATATCACGGACCTGGTAGATGCGGTTGATAAGGTGATGAAGCATGGCGATTTTAATGGAGAAGCGATTAACATTGCACTCGGTAAGGAGGTGGTAATTAAAGATGTTGTTTCTATTTTTTATTCTGAATTGGCCCAGGACACATCATTCACTTTTATCGGAAAAACGCGAAAAGGTGATCCTATTAATTGGTGCGCAGATATAAGTAAATTACAATCGCTTGGTTTTAGTCCGGTTGTAACCACGGAAAAAGGAATAACTTCATATATTAATTGGTTGGATACCTTAATGTCTTAGTTCATGAGTTTTAGTAAAAATCTATCAAGGGTTAAACGCTATTTTCAAGTTCAAGTCCTTGGTAAAGAAAATTCGAAGGGAGATAAAAAAGTGTTGGATAGCGTTCTTACTTTAAAGTTAGACTATTTGAAGAAGGAAGGCTGGATGGATAGTGTGCGGTATGGACTTCCCGTTGATGAAGCAGGAAATCCATTACCGTGGTTCACCTACTCAAGTATTCATTTTATAGAAGGTAACATAAAAGCCTCCCATAATGTTTTCGAATTTGGAAGCGGTAATTCTACACAGTGGTTTGCCAATAGAGTGAAAGACGTAGTTTCTTTAGAACACGATCTGAAATGGTACGAAAAGATGAAAGACCCTTTTTCAAAGTATGCCAACATTAGTTATCACCACAAGCCGCTCGATACAGGGACTTATGAAACACATATTAATCATTTTAAAGATACCTTCGATATTATAATTATTGATGGCAGAAAACGAATTGAATGCGCTAAAAATTCGCTATCGGCTCTAAAGCAGGACGGAATTATTATTTGGGACAATTCGGATCGGGACGTCTATGATGAGGGATATCAATTTTTAGTGAATAATGGCTTTAAACGCTTAGATTTTTGGGGGCTGGGCCCCATTAATTCATATAGTTGGTGTACTTCTGTTTTTTATCGTCCACTTAACTGTTTTAATATTTAACTGAAGAATTCGATTTTCAAAATTGGTGTAAACCCCATGTCCAAAACAAATTCAAAAACCAGCAAACGCAGGCAAAGAACTAGAGTAGGACTCGTTTTTTCTTATAACGAAGAATGGATTGCTGGGGCCTATTATATATTGAATATCATTCATGCTTTAAAATTACTTCCCCAACATCAACAGCCCCATGTGGTTTTAATTTCTGATACCAAAGAAAACTTTGATCGTGTGGTTCAAGATACCGGGTATCCGTTTCTAGAGTATTTTCAATACCCCTTTGCGCCAGTTAAATATTTTATAATAGAGCGACTGATCAATAAAATTTCATTGGCAGTTTCGAATACCAAGCTCATTAAAAAGAAGCCTAAAAAACCAGTCATCGACTTCTTGTACCCCAGGCAAAAAGGGGCGTTGGGTAATGAGAGATTAAAAAAGATAAACTGGATTCCAGATTTTCAAGAGGAGTTTCTACCACAGTATTTTTCAGAAGAAGAAATAAAGAACAGAAAAGAATTTCAAAGAAAGGTTATTTGTGCGGGAGATGCTGTAGTCCTCAGCAGTAAAGACGCCTTAGGTCATTTTGAAACGCTGTATCCTAAGGCTCAATTAGATAAAATTGTGCTGCCATTTGCAGTTTCTATTGAGCATTTTGAGGATGTGAACCTTAATGCATTGAAAGAGAAATACGATTTACCTGACCACTACTTTTTTGCCCCCAATCAATTTTGGGCCCATAAAAATCACAAAGTTATTTTAGAAGCGCTCTTCCAACTGAAAAACCAAAATAGGGAAGTGGTTGTGGCTTTTTCGGGTAACGAGAATGATTATCGAAATAGGGATTATGTGGCCCAATTGAAAGACTATGTAAAGGAGTATGCTTTGGAAAAATATTGTCGTTTTCTTGGCTTCATTGATCGCAAAGATCAGTTGTGTTTGATGCGAAACGCGATTGCGATGGTACAACCGTCTACTTTTGAAGGTTGGAGTACCGTGGTGGAAGATGCCAAGGCGTTAAATCAATTCATTGTTTTGTCTAAGATCCCCGTTCATTTAGAACAAATTGATCAAAACGTGCGGTTTTTTGACCCTAATAACCCGGCTGAGCTTGCTGAAATTTTAGCACAATTTGAAATGCAACCTCCAAAAGTTGTTGCTATTGACTACCAAAAGGATAAAATGAAATTTGCCGAAAATTTCTCGGCTATGGTTGAAAAATACACCATAAAATAGGCGATAGTTGAGTTCGGCCCATCGTTATAATTGAAGCGTTTCATGCTCCATATTCAAATTTGAAATAATCAATTTCTTCCTTAAAAAGTTGGCGAACTATTTCTATGGTTTGGTCATCGTAATATTCGGTATAATCTTTCTGCTTCCACATTAACAGCTTGGGCAGCTCTGTGTCTTCCAAACCAATTTTGGATCCTACAAAGTCAAAGCCTTGCTGGACCTTTTCGAAGCGAATAATATAATCTAAAGGGATCTTTCCGTCTCGGTCCTTTATATAGCGCATCTGGGACATAAACTTGTGGTCCACATGATGTAACAAATAATTTTTGAATGACAAAAAATGCTCTTTGTCGTTTGGGTCTTCTGTATAACTACTATTTCGAAGGGTCATTTGATAATACGAGAACATGCGGGACCAGGAGTTTCTCACCACCGCAAATTTAAAATAAGAATCGTAGGTCTTTCGGGAAATTACCGGTTTAAAATAGTTCTTTACAGCAGGAATTATTCTACTCCATTTTCCCCTTTTAATTACATATGCAATTTTTCTAAGATTGCGTTTCGTATCCGTATGTAACTCTATTTCAGAAAGGATGCGGTGGTCCTGTATGTTATGACTTAGTTCAACGAAGTGCCCTAGCTTATTTTCAATACTGGTCCCTGCCGTTTTTGGAATGTGAATAAAGATACATTTGTATTTTTCCGAGATCATAGTTACTTAATAAAAGTGCTGGTTTAGGCGAAATTACATTTCAAATTCAAATCCAAAATAGTTGATTTCTTCCCGATATAAGTCATAAACAAGATCTTTGGTTCTTTCGGTGTAATTATCCCTATAGTGACCGTATTTCCGAACCAATAATTTAGGCAATTCGGAGTCTTCTATATGCAGCCGTTCACAAACTTTGTTGAAATCTTCCTGGAGGTTTTCAAAACGACCAATAAAGTCCATGGGTACATTTCCTTTCGTATCTGTAATGAAGTACAACTGAGAGAATGTTTTATGATCCATATTGGAATTTAAAAAATCTTCAAAAGAACAGTTTGGGTCTGTCACGCCGATGGAAGTTCTTAAAATCTCGTCTTTGATCACATTGGCATACCAGGAATAGACACGAGCCCAGGTATTGCGAACAAATGTAAATTTATAGTAGCGATTATATTCTGCTAAGGTCAATTCTGGAGACAGGAACAATTTCACATTACGGAGCACCGATCTGGGCTTTCCTACTTTTATTGAATAAAGACTATTTCTTAAATACCTTTTACGCTGGGTGAGTAGTTCCATGTCTTTTATAGTACGATGGTCTTGAACATCTCTAGCCAAGGTCTCAAACAAGCCGAGTTTTTTTTCAATACTTGTGCCGCCTGTCTTAAAATTATGGATAAATATAAATTCCTTTTCCTTAGATATCATTGCTCTGAAGCCTAATGGTCGGTGGTTTTACTTACTTATTTTGGTCTCTTTTGCTCGATTCGTTGGAGTGCACTTCAAACCCATCTGGAACTTCAATTCCCATAAATGCTCCCAATTTTTTCCATTTTTCTGAATCCTCCAAAGAGAGGCAAATAAAACGATTCTTGTCCTTGTTTTCGAAGAAAAGCTGTATTTCTTTATTGCGAATACGATAAATGGATTTATAATGTTCGTCCATTCCTTCCAAACTCATAAGGTTATCCAAAAAATCGGTGGACGGTTTAAAGTTGGGGTCGTTTTCCATGTGGTTGTAAAACTCTTGCTCCCTTCTATACAGTTTACAATGAATCCGCGTATTTCCAAGCGTTTTTCCTTTCGAATGTTTCAACATAGATTGAAACCACTTATTTTCATCTCGAACCATCAAAATAAACTTCGAATTAGGAAACCTATGGTATAATACCTTGTAGAATTCCGGACACCACCACGGGTCATCTTCAAAAACTTGTCTGTGTTTAAACTCTTTGGTATCAAAGATCCCTTCATAATTTCCGTCGTACCACATTTTGGTCCAATGATTTTCCCAAGAATGCTTCCAACGAGCTACCGGATATCCAAAATGCGCAAAAAAATCACCAACAGAGGTGGTGCCCGTTTTTTGCATGGAAAGACAAAATACCCGTGCATTACCATTCCAACGGCTCTTCCCATACGACCCATGAATGTATTTTTTCATAGATCGAGGAATGAGTTTGATTATTCCTTTAGGAATGTACTTTTTTATCATAATTTTGAACGCAATATACTTTAAAACAAAGAAAATTTGAAATGGAACAAGCATTTAGTTAACGCGAAAGGGAGCTATGAATAGTCTTCGAATAGATCAACTCACCTTTACGCGTTTTGTAGCGGCCATCTCTATTGTAATTTTTCACTACGGACGTGAAACCTTCTTATTTACGAACGATGCTGTTTCTTTCATTTTCCAACAAGCCAATATAGGCGTTAGCTACTTTTATATTTTATCCGGTTTTGTAATGGTTATAGCCTATCATCACAAAATTAGGATCAGCCCCATTCAGTATTTAAAAAATAGATTTGCCAGAATATATCCCCTGTATTTGTTTGCTATAGGGCTATGTGTGGTTTGTTATTGGCTTTTGGACAACCTCTCTTTTGTAGATTTCGTACTCAATCTATTTCTCGTTCAAGCCTGGGTTCCCGGGAAGGCTTTGACGTTTACATTTACAGGTTGGTCCTTATCTGTGGAGCTGTTCTTTTATGTCCTATTCCCTTACTTTTTCAACAAGATCTATAGCAAAATAAACCTAAAACGATTGATCTGGGGTATTTTGTTGTTTTGGTTGGTAAGTCAGATCGTTTTTCATTGGGCTATTGCAGATACTTCGCTGTTCATGGAAAGGTTCTTTTATTACCTTCCAGCTTTGCACTTGAACGAGTTCCTAATAGGTAACCTTGCAGGTATTCTTTTTGTTCGGAACAAGGCAAGAAAACCGCGAAATTATGATCTGGCTATTTTGGGAACAATGGTACTCATGTATTTCGCCTTTAAATATGATGTAGGCTTAAACTTTCACAATGGCTTATTCGCCATTTTCTTTGTTCCATTCATCTATTTGCTGTCGTTAAATTCAGGTTTTATTTCGCAAATATTCAAAACTAAGCCACTCATTTTTTTAGGCGAAATTAGCTACGGAATTTATATATTACAGTTCCCAATTTGGAGTTTGGTAACCGACTATCGACTGAATAAGTATTTGTCTATCGAAAAATCCAGTGAAGCAAGTTTTTATATCAAATTGGCAGTGTTAATTTTCTTTTCAACCTTGAGCTATTTATGGATCGAAAGGCCAATGAGGAGAAAAATTAAGAGCCTAAATATGCAAGAGTTTAGAATGTTTAAATGGATGAAATGAAAAAAACGGTAAAAAGCATATTGAAATCTGTAGGACTTTTAAAGCCCGCCAGATCTTTGTTCAAAAGAAATCTTAGTGCGGAGCAAGCCCATGCTCAAAAGTATCAGCACATTTTTACCTGGGTGCTGAACAGAAAGGGAGTTGAGGTTACCTACGACTTAAAAGACCCGTATTCTAAAAGATGGTTTCTTCCCCGATATGCTGATGGAAATATCCATGAGCCCGCTGCCACCGATGTTTTTATTGATTATATTGAAAAGGACAGCGTGGTACTTGATATTGGTGGACATTTAGGTTATTTCAGCTGTTTGGCTGCTTCTTTAGCATCCAACGGAAGTGTGCACGTTTTTGAAGTTGACCCTAAATGCATTACTCTAATTGAACAAAATTCGGCCATCAATAATTTTGAGAACATCATCATAAATAATATGGCAGTTTCTAATCAGAACGGCCTGGAAACAATTCCGGTAATGGATAATCCAAATCCGAGTTTGGTCATCAATTCATCCGAATCTGGTATTGAAGTTCAAGCTATTCGAATAGACGATTATATTGAAAAGCATGGAGTGGTGCCAGACTTTATTAAAATTGATGTAGAAGGAGCCGAATGGAAAGTATTACAGGGCATGTCCACCTTATTAGAAAATGCCAAGCTAACCTTGTTGGTGGAGATTCATGTGAATAATTTGATCGACTTCTTCGATACCAACTACCAGGAAATTATAGCCTTCTTGAAAGTAAAAGGTTTTTCAATAAAAAAATTAAACACCCATCGCGAAGATTCCAGCAATCTCCTTAAGGTAGAGGAAGAAACAAAATTAGAGGGTAATACCATGATTTTATGCACCAAATAAGTTGAACTTAGACATGCTAAAAATAACCGTAATAACCGTCAATTATAACAATGGAGCAGGACTTCGGCAAACGATCGAAAGCGTTTTAGAACAAAACTATGATGGACTGGAATATATTGTTGTGGACGGGGCCTCTACGGATGATAGTGTCGAAATCATTAAGCAATATCAATCTCAACTTTCACTTTGGATTAGTGAACCCGATACCGGTGTTTACCAAGCTATGAATAAAGGAATAAGAAAGGCAAATGGAGACTATTTGTTATTTTTAAATAGCGGCGATACACTTTATAATGCTGAAGTGCTGAAATGGGTAGGCGAAAAGATTCAAGGTAACAAGGACATCTATTACGGGAACCTTATGTTTCATTCAAATAATGATTCATTTGTGAGAAACTATCCGAAGCAACTTCGGTTCAGTTATTTTTTGAAGCGATCTTTACCCCATCCCGGTTCTTTCATAAAGAGGACGTTATTTGAGCGACTATTCTATTATTCTGAAGATTATAGGATCGTTTCCGATTGGGAATTCTTTTTATTCGCGGTATTTAAGACAGGGATATCGTATGAACATTTAGATGCGGTTATTTCAAAATTTGATCTGGACGGAATGTCCAACGACCCAAAGAATAATAAACTCATTAAAAAAGAAAGGGCCATTGTTTTGCAAAAGCACTTTCCGGGGTTCTATCAGGACTATCAGGAAATGACCAAGCAACGAATCCGAGAGGAGCGCAAAGACCTGAAATTACTTCGGAAAATACAGCAGTCTAAAACGGGTAGGAGAGTGGTCATTCGAGTATTGAAGTTTTTGAGCCTGTTCTTTGGAACTAAAACGAAAGAA
This sequence comes from Bacteroidota bacterium, assembly GCA_039028295.1. Classification (GTDB taxonomy): domain Bacteria; phylum Bacteroidota; class Bacteroidia; order Flavobacteriales; family Flavobacteriaceae; genus Aureisphaera. The sequence continues at coordinate 26,054 of JBCCIJ010000028.1, read as the reverse complement.
TAGAGAACAGTGCAAGCGTTAATGTCGCTATAACTATGATTCCAAAAATAATTCATTATTGCTGGTTTGGACCAAATAAGAAGAGCACCGTGGCACAAGAATGTATCACGAGTTGGAAACAATATTGCCCAGATTATGAGTTCATGGAATGGACGGAGCATAATACCAAAAAGTATCAAAATAAGTTCTATCGTAATGCTTATCGTAAGAAAAAGTATGCCTTTGTGGCCGATTGTATAAGAGCGCAAGCTCTATTTGAGTTTGGCGGTATTTATTTAGATTTAGACATGCTTCTGTTGAAACCACTAGATCCTCTTTTAGCGCTTAATTTTTTTACAGGAAACGAGGTGAAAGGAAGGGCCGCCTATGGTCTCTTCGGAGGGCATCCGAATCATCGTTTTTTCGAAAAGATGAAAGACTTCTATGATCATACTCCGTTCAATCAATTTTCGCTTCCTGTAATAACACACACTTTTAGCCCTCTGGTCAACGAGCAAAACTTATTGGAAAACGAGAAGATATTCGAACCAGATTATTTCTATGCACTCACCTATGAAAATAAGGACGAAGACTATAAAAACTACATTAGCCTGAATAGTTATGCCGTACATTTATGGGACCATTCATGGAAAGCTCCAGTGGATGTCACGTTGAAGCATCTCTGCCTTAGTCTTTGGACGGTAGTAATCGATTTTGTCTTCTACGGATACCCGGGTAGTTATTTTAAAAGATATTTTAAGGAGTTTGCAAGAAAAATTTATCATCGCCTGATACGGAAATAGGACTATGAAGATCGTTAACATTACATGTTCATCAAAGGGAGGAGCCGGGATAGCGGCTTTGCGTCTCCATAATTCTCTACGGGAAGATGGAAATGAATGTGCATTTGTGTCTAAAGATCTTACGATAAACTATGACGGACAAATTCTTGAATCCTCTTTTTTCGAATACCGTAAACCAACGCTATGGGATCGTTTGAGGCATAAGGTTCGGTACCTTGTCGGTTTTGATCGCTATGCAAAACTAAAAGAAGAATTTCATTCTAAAAAGGACCAAATGTCTTATGAGGTGTCGTCCTTGCCGTTTAGCGTTTATGCTTTGGAGGATCATCCGCTAGTAAAAACGGCAGATGTGATTCATTTTCATTGGATGGGAGGAATCCTGGATTACCCGACCTTTTTTAATGGGAATGAAAAACCGCTGGTCTGGACTTTTCACGATCGAAACCCCTTTCAAGGTATTTTTCATTACCAACATGATGAGGCATATAACGAAGCCGTTATTGGTAGTTTGGATCAAGAAGTTAAAAGGTTGAAGCAAACCGTTATCCAACAGCTTACCAGCGCAGTAATGGTAAGTCCGTCAACTTGGCTCAAGGACGCTGCGGTCGCAAGCGGTTTTTTTTCTAAAGAATTACCCTTCAAAGTAATTCCTAATGGCATCGATCTGGTCAAATTTAGTCCAAAACCCATTCAGGAAGTTAGAAAAGAACACCAAATTCCTGAAGACGCTTTTGTATTGCTATTTACGGCCGATAACCTGACGACCCGGCGAAAAGGATCAGACTTACTAATTAATGCGTTGCAAAAAGTTTCCATTCCGGTAACCCTTTTGACCATCGGTAAGGGTACTATTACCCTTGATAACCCTTCGGTAACCGTTATTAACTTCGGTTATGTTGAAAATAGTGATCAAATGTCGAAGTGCTATTCCATGGCCAATTTCTTTGTCTTGCCTAGTATCGAAGACAATTTACCCAATACCATGCTCGAATCCTTTGCCTGTGGTACTCCCATAATTAGTTTTAAAACCGGAGGCATGGCCGAATACATTGTTGAAGATGTAAGTGGTAAATTTGCATTGGAAATGAACCAAGATAGTCTAAGGAGGGTTATAGAAAGTGCTTTTCGTGATAAGGCGCTTTTTCGTTCAGAAACCATTAGGGAATTTGCGGAAGACAAATTTAATTTTAAAACTTTAGCCAACAATTATCTGCGGGTGTATCAATCGTTAAATAAATCATGAAGGGTCTTGCTTTCAACATATTAAAGGGTTTTAGAAAGTTGCATCGTATGATGTTTGGCTCGCGGAAAAAGTCATTTTTTACCACAAGGGCCCCAGATTTTAGCGGGGAAGAAGCTTCGCAGCTCATTTATGATAGATTAATGCATGACGAGCCCTGCATGATTGCTCGTTTTGGTAGTGTTGAATTGGATTGCATTCGATTTTACAAAATTCACAGCCAATCTCGGATGCACCGCTATAGGCAGTTTGTGGTCGGGGAAATTAATGCGTTGGACTGGCCGGAGAGCGTAACCTCAACCATGGGGAATAATGCCGGATTTTTCCCTGTCACTCCTGAACTGCTTTCTAAATTTTCAGAAATGATGTTGCAGGAAACAAAGAACCTTGACATACTCGGTTCGTGGCTTGAAAATGAAAACAAGCTGGCAACCGAACTTGAGGAAGTGCAAACGGTTCGGCTTAAAGATTTGAAGCCCTTCGTTCATTCCAATCCCTGGACCAAGGCATTGAAAGGGAAAAAGGTCTTGGTTATTCATCCTTTTACGGAAAGCATTGAAGCTCAATATCAAAAGAGAGAACTCGTTTTTACCGACCAGAACCTTCTTCCTGAATTTGATTTAATCACTTACAAACCCGTGCAGTCTATTGCCGGAAATCATGAAGCGTATCCTTATAAAGACTGGTTTGAAGCCTTGGAATTTATGCGCAGGGATTTAGAAAAAATAGACTTCGATATTGCTATTTTGGGGTGTGGTGCCTACGGATTCCCATTAGCAAGCTTCATTAAGAGTTTGGGAAAGAAGAGTGTTCATTTGGGGGGAGTTACTCAAATTCTATTTGGCATAATTGGTAAACGATGGGAAGAGGAGTTTGACCTGTCACATTTGATAAATGAGCATTGGGTAAGACCATCTATTAGCGAAAGACCTGCCAATTTTCGTAAAGTTGAAGATGGGTGTTATTGGTAAAATTCAATGGTTTTCCATCACGAGAATGGGCCCGAAATAAGGTAAAAACCATATATTTGAACAGAAAGATAATGACATCGGATTTAATGTTTTTTTGAATCGATGTTATTGCATCTTGACATTTTGAAAGACACATTTAGAATCATTTCTATCTATTAATAAAGCGAATGAAAGTTGCATTTATAACAGGAATTACAGGACAGGACGGAGCTTATCTGAGTGAATTTTTACTGAAAAAAGGATATACCGTCCATGGGCTTAAACGCAGAGCCTCTCTTTTCAATACAGATAGGATAGATCATTTGTATCAGGATCCACACGTGTCGAACCGAAATTTTATTCTACATTTTGGCGACATGACGGACAGCACCAATTTAATCCGTCTCATTAATGAAATTAGGCCGGACGAAATTTATAACCTGGCGGCGATGAGCCATGTACAGGTTTCTTTTCAAATACCAGAGTATACTGCCAACGCAGATGGCATAGGCGCACTGCGAATTTTGGAAGCTGTTCGATTTTTAGGGCTAGAAGAAAAAACGAAGATCTATCAGGCATCCACTTCGGAGTTATACGGAAAGGTGCAAGAAGTGCCCCAAACAGAAAACACCCCTTTTTATCCAAGAAGCCCCTACGGAGTTGCAAAATTGTATGCCTATTGGGCCACTGTTAACTATCGCGAGGCCTATGGAATTTTTGCCAGCAACGGTATTTTATTCAATCATGAATCTCCTGTGAGAGGTGAAACCTTCGTGACCAGAAAGATTACTCGGGCGACCGCTAAAATTGCCTTGGGGATGCAAGACAAGTTTTATATCGGTAATTTGGATGCAAAGCGCGATTGGGGACACGCTAAGGACTATGTTCGGATGATGTGGATGATATTGCAAGCTGAGAAACCGGAAGATTGGGTGATTGCGACAGGTGTTACCACCACCGTGCGTGACTTCATAAAAATGGCCTTTGCCCAAATAGGCGTCACCTTACGTTTTGAGGGTACTGGCGCAGACGAAAAGGCCTATATCGAAAAGGTCAGTGACAAGCGATTCTCCCTGGAAATTGGAAAAGAAATATTGGAAGTAGATTCCAATTATTTTAGACCTACCGAGGTTGACTTATTGGTAGGAGATGCTACGAAAGCCAAAGAGAAACTTGGCTGGGTTCCCGAATATGAATTGGAGGATCTCGTTAAGGAAATGATGGAAAGCGACATCAAATTGATGCAGAAAGAACACTATTTGAAAGAAGGCGGATACACGGCTCCAAACTACTTTGAATAATCCATGAATAAGGACGCAAAAATATATGTTGCCGGTCATCGAGGACTCGTAGGTAGTGCTATTTTACAGCAGTTAAAAAGTGAAGGGTATCATAATTTCATATTGAAAACCAGCACCCAATTGGACCTTAGAGATGGTCATGCGGTGGCTTTATTTTTTAAAACTGAAAAGCCCGAATATGTTTTTCTCGCAGCGGCAAAAGTGGGAGGAATTGGAGCAAACAATACGTATCGTGGTGAGTTTATTTATGATAATCTAATGATTCAAAATCATGTGATTCATCAAAGTTATGTTCATGGGGTTAAAAAACTGCTGTTTTTGGGAAGCACTTGTATTTATCCAAAAAATGCACCACAGCCCATTAAAGAGGATTACCTCCTAACCGATATTTTGGAATATACCAATGAACCTTATGCCATCGCTAAAATAGCCGGAATTAAAACCTGTGAGAGCTATAATTTGCAATATGGCACCAATTTTATTTCGGCCATGCCAACCAATTTATATGGCCCTAATGATAATTTCAATTTGGAGAAAGCACACGTTCTTCCGGCCTTACTGAGAAAAATTCACTTGGGAAAGGCCCTGGAGAATACGGATTGGAATACCTTACGACAGGATCTCAACGCAAGACCCATTAATGGGGTAGATGGTCTCGCTTCCAAAGAGAAAATATTGGATGTTTTGTCTCATTTTGGAATTAGAAAGAGTCATTCGGTTGTAGTTGAAATATGGGGTTCCGGAAAACCCATGCGAGAATTTCTGTGGGTGGAGGACATGGCGGAAGCATGCACCTTTATTATGCGTAACCACGATGCTCCCACTTCCTCTAATGGGACAACAGAAGTAAGAAATACACATCTCAATATTGGAACGGGTAGTGACGTAAGTGTGGCCGAACTCGCGGATCTATTGAAAGAGATTATTGGCTATCGAGGCGGATTTGTCTTTAACCATCAAAAACCGGATGGCACCATGAAGAAATTGACCGATGTTTCCAAAATAAATGCCCTGGGATGGACCGCCAAGGTGGATTTGGAATTAGGACTACGTAAAATGTATCAATGGTATATAACTCCATGATATGAAGAAACCCTTCCTTTCCATTATTACGATCAATTACAACGATGCCGCTGGCTTGGAGCGTACTATGAATTCGGTGCTGGAGCAAGGTTTTTCAGAATTCGAATATATTGTTATCGACGGCGGATCGAACGATGGAAGTGCTGAATTAATTAAACAAAGAGCGGGTCGACTTGCCTATTGGGTAAGTGAAAAAGACAGCGGAATCTACAATGCTATGAATAAGGGAATTGCCGTAGCACAGGGGGATTTCTTATTATTTCTGAACAGTGGAGATCTCTTAACTGGAAAAACGGCGCTGCAGGATTTTATTTCTCATCCTTCTTTCAAAGGTGATATTATCTATGGAGACTATAAATTTGAACAGGGGGCAAAAGTCTATCCAGATCAACTATACCCAGCTTATTTTATGAAGACTTCGTTGCCGCATCAAAGTACTTTTTTTAAAAAAGAGGTATTCGAACGCATGGGAACTTACGACGAAAGTTATAAAATGGGAGGCGATAGAGATTTTTTTATCAAATGTTATTTGAGTGGCGAGTTTCAGTTTGTACATGTCCCATATTTTCTTTCCTTTTTTAACCTGGATGGAATTAGTAATAATGAGTCCCATCGAAAGCAGAAAAAGGAGGAGGATGAACGTATGTTTAAAGCCAATTACGGAGTTTTTTATGAAGAAATGAAGAAAAGGCTGTCACTGGAACAAGAGCTAAAAAAACAAAAGGAAAAAACAGCAAAAGGCATTGCTATTCGCATCAAGCAAAAACTCAAAAAACTATGGACGAAAGGCCGTTGGTAAGCGTAATTGTTCCAACTTATAATCGTACGAGTTACCTAAAACTCACGCTCGACAGCATTGCGGCTCAAACGTATAGCCCTGTCGAAATTATTGTGGTAGATGATGGGAGCCCCGGAGACGATAACGAGAAGCTTTGTGCCCATTATGACGGACTTAAATATATTCGTATTCAGAATAGCGGCGGTCCCGCAACACCTAGAAACACTGGGCTTAGAAATGCAAGTGGAACCTTTATTGCCTGGGTGGATGATGATGATATCTGGTTGCCGAAAAAGCTGGAAAAACAAGTGGCCATTTTAGAAGAACATAAAGAATTTGGCTTGGTCCATGGCCCCTGTCAAATTATTGATGAAAAGGGCGAACCAAAGGATACGATCATAGGAAGGCCAGGAAGTTTGGATGTGAAACACGGTGATGTAAGCGGAAGAATGGCGGGCAACTGGACACTAATGATGCCTACGCCTTTGCTACGGTCGGAATTGGCGAAGGAAGTTGGCTTTTTTAACGAAGAAATTCCCCCGGCTTTAGAAGATAGAGAGTATTGGACGAGGTGCTCATTTCACACCAAGTTCTATTATGTAGATGAACCGTTGGTGCTATATCGAAAGCATGATGCCAATATTTCGAGCCAGAATAAAAAGTATGTACACGCTCCGCTGTTCTTGTTCGATATGATTAGGAAGAAGAGGCAACAAGGAATTGTAGATGCGTTAAAATATAAAGCCTTAAAGAACAATCTAATTAGAATGCAACTCAATTACTGGAAATTGGGAAAGGGTATTGCTTTTAGAAACCTGTGGAAGATGAAACCCCTATGGTTTTTGAATGTACACCACCTCCGATTGTTTTTGAAGAAAGTGTTTTAAGGGTAAATTCAGAGTTCTCAACTTATTACTAAATTTGAGCAACCAACAGTTACCTTTATTTATAACATTGTAAGTATGCGTAAAGGATTAAATCCTCAAAAAGATAAAATAGAAGGAGAGATACAGCAGTATCATCAGGTGGTTGTGCCTATTTATATTCCCAACGAAGAAGGTTTTTTTGAACATAGTTTTGAAGTGTTAAAACTATCCCTGGAATCGTTGTTTAGAACTTCTCATAAACAAACCTATTTCACCATTGTAAACAACGGAAGCCATGATGGAATAGTGAAATACTTAAATACGCTCCTCGAATTAGAACAAATCCATGAGTTAATCCATACCCATAATATTGGGAAAGTGAACGCAGTATTCAAAGGGGTGTCAGGGCATCAATTTCCGTTAGTCACTGTTACAGACGCAGATGTTCTTTTCAAGGACGGTTGGCAGAAAAGTACCTACGATGTTTTTGAAGAATTCCCCAAAACCGGATTTGTCACACCTACACCCAACGCCAAACTCTTAAAATTTGGAACTTTTGATACCATTATGTATTATTGGTTTTCTTCCAAAATGAGTTTCAAGAAACCCTTAAATAAGGATGCGCTCAAGAGTTTTGCGGATAGTATTGAGAACCCGGAATTTTATAATGAAGCACACCTCAATAATATACTAACACTTACAGGTAAAAAAACAAATGCCGTTGTTGGCGGAGGACACTTTGTCGCCACCTTCAGAGGTACAGTTTTTAAGAATATAAAAGAACGATATTCCAAATACAAATTGGGCGGAAAGAGTGTGAGAGAGTTTCTGGACGCTCCCGTGATCAAAAAAGGTTACTGGCGACTTTCCACGCAGGATAATCTTGCTTTTCATATGGGAAATATCGCAGAACCATGGATGCGCGAGGCGCTACAACAATTACCAGAATCCAATGATTCAGAAATTTCCCTGCCCAAATTAACAGACATAAAGCGGAATTGGTTGCTTTATAAGATGAAAAGAGTGTTTTTTGAGCGTATTTTAACCAAGAAATTATTTTGGAATCGCTTTTTAAGAAGAAAAGGTCTGAGCCGGGGAGAAGCAAACCAGTATTAGTTTCTTCGATAAAATGAATATAGAGGATACGATTCGGAAAGAAATTAGCGCTAAGGCAGAATAGGTCTTATTAATTAATCTTAACTTTGAATACAAACCAGCCCAATTTGATCACAACCATAGCCGAAATAGGACAAGCACATAACGGAAGCTTCGAAAAGCTATGCGAATATATGGATGCAGTGTCTAAAACCGGAGTAGACGCCATTAAATTTCAAACGCATATTGCAGCGGCAGAAAGTAGCATTCACGAGCCGTTTCGAGTAAAATTTTCAGACCAGGATGCGACACGATTTGACTACTGGAAGCGCATGGAATTTTCACAAGAGCAATGGAATGTTATCGGGCACAAGTGTAAAAACCTCGGGCTCACTTTCATCAGCAGTCCATTTAGTAATAGAGCGGTGGATGTTCTGGAAAAGGCAGGAGTGGAACAATACAAAATAGGCAGTGGAGAAGTCAATAATTTTTTATTACTGAAGAAAGTCATAGCAACTGGAAAACCCATTATTATTTCCAGTGGGATGAGCTCCTTTGAAGAATTGGATGCTACAGTACATTTTCTGAAGCGACACGATGCTCAATTTTCTATTTTGCAATGTACCACGAGTTATCCCACCCAGCCGGAGGACTTCGGTTTGAATGTAATACAGGAGTTAAAGGTCCGTTATGAAGTGCCCGTAGGTTTTTCAGATCACTCTGCCAGTGTGGCTACTGGAATCGCCGCAGTAGCTCTGGGCGCAGAAATTATCGAATTTCATGTGGTGATCAGTCGAGACGAGTTTGGCCCCGATGTAACCTCCTCTTTAACGATGGAAGAAGCAAAAAGCTTGGTTGATGGAATTCGCTCAATTTCAACGGCTCTTCAGCATGCTATAGACAAATCGGATAATTCAAGATTTACCGAATTAAAGAATATTTTTGAAAAGTCCTTAGCGGTGAACAAAGACTTATCCAAAGGTCATGTACTTACATTTCAGGATTTAGAAGCTAAAAAACCGAAAGGGTATGGAATAGACGCCAGCCAATATGAAACCGTTATTGGTAAGACCTTAAAGAAAGATGCAAAACAATGGGATTTTTTAACCGAGGAAACCATAGAGTAATATGAGTAATCAACGAAAAATATGTGCTGTAATAACAGCCAGGCCTTCGTACAGCAGGGTTAAAACCGCACTTCTGGCCATAAAGGACCATCCTAAATTGGAGCTTCAATTGGTGGTCGCCGGTTCCGCCCTATTGGATCGCTATGGCAATGCTGTCAATTTTATCGAGAAAGACGGCTTTACTATTAATGAGAAGGTTTTTATGGTGTTGGAAGGGGAAAACAAAACCGCCATGGCCAAAACCACAGGGCTTGGAGTGATGGAGCTAGCCAATGTTTTCTACAACTTGCAACCCGATGCGGTTTTAACTATCGCAGACCGATTTGAAACCATTGCAACTTCTATTGCTGCGGCCTATCAAAACATTCCCTTAATTCATTTACAAGGGGGTGAGGTAACGGGTAATATTGATGAAAAAGTAAGACATGCCAATACAAAATTGGCCGACATTCATTTTGTTACTTCGGAAGATGCCAAGACTCGGGTTGTTAAAATGGGAGAAGACGAAGCCTTTGTTTTTAATACGGGATGTCCGTCCATAGACTTGGCGGCAGACACCTTGATTTCCCCAGGCCTCAATTTTGATCCCTTTGAAAAATACGGAGGTGTAGGAGCCGAATTCTCAGCAAATGATGACTATGTAGTGGTTATGCAACATCCCGTGACCACTGAATATCACGAAGCCAAAGCCGATGTCATAAAAACGCTGGAGGTGATAGATGAAATGCACGTGCCTACCTTTTGGTTTTGGCCCAATGTAGATGCCGGAGCAGACGGCACTTCCAATGGAATTAGATCCTATAGAGAAAAGCACAACCCCAAAAACATTCGGTTTTTCAAGAATATGGAGCCCGATGATTTCCTGAAATTGCTTATAAATAGCAAATGTTTGATTGGTAATAGCAGTGTTGGAATTCGCGAATGTTCTTTTTTAGGCGTGCCAGTGGTGAACATTGGAACACGTCAAAACAAACGACTACGGGGTCATAATGTGTTGGACGTGTCCTACGAAAAATCTGAAATAAAAAAAGCCTTACAATCGCAATTGGACCATCCTCGAAATGAAAAGAGCTCTATTTACGGAGATGGCAATAGTGGAAAAAAGATTGCTGATATTCTGGCAGAAATTGAACTTCGCTTTCATAAAACGATTACGTATTAATGAAGATACTTGGGCTCATACCAGCGAGAGGAGGTAGTAAAGGAATTCCAAATAAGAACCGAAAGGAACTTGGAGGAAAACCATTATTGCAATACACCATCGAAGCGGCTCTGGGAGCAAAATTATTGGATGCCGTTGTTTTTTCTTCAGAAGATACTACACTTATGAATTTGGCGGAGCAAATGGGAGCTACCGTTGCCTTTCAACGCCCTCAACATCTGGCAAGTGATACAGCAGGTTCTTTAGAAGTAGTACAACATGCCTTAGAGACCCTGGCGGAACGAGGCAATCATTACGACGCGGTTTGTTTGCTACAAGTGACGACACCTTTTCGTACTTCGGAAGATATTGACACGGCCATTTCAACATTTAAATCGGGTGGAGCGGACAGTCTTATTTCAGTACAGAAAGTACCCCATCAATTCAATCCGCATTGGGTTTTTGAAGCGACTAATGATTATCTAAGGATTGCAACCGGGGAAACGGAGATTATAAAACGAAGGCAAGATCTGCCGGATGCTTTTATTAGAGACGGAGCCATTTACCTGACAAAATCGGAAGTAATCATGAAACAGAATTCCTTCTTTGGAACCACCATTTCGCATATGCAATTGGATGAAGAGCGAGCCGTTAATATTGATACTCCTGAAGACTGGACGAAAGCGGAAGAAATCTATAAAAAACTGTACTTTTAATCCATGGAGAAGGCGCAAAAAATATCGATTGTAGTGCCCGTCTATTATGGACAAGCTACTATTGAAGAACTAGCTCGACGCGTGAAAACGGTTGTGGAGAAATTGGAGTTGTCCATGGAATTATTGCTGGTCAACGATGCCAGTCCGGATGATTCGTGGTCTGTGATCAAAAAGATCCATCAAGAGATTCCTTCGGTGAGAGGAATTAATTTCAGTCGGAACTTTGGACAACATTACGCTATTTCGGCAGGATTGGCCCATGCTACCGGGGATTGGGTGGTCGTAATGGATTGTGATCTTCAGGACGTGCCAGAAGAAATTGAAAAATTATACGCTAAAGCTTTGGAGGGCTATGACGTTGTTTTAGCGCGTCGAACTGCAAGAAAGGACTCTTTTTTCAAACGATTTTTCTCTCGAAGCTTCTATCGTGTACTGAGTTATCTTTCTGGAGTAAAATATGATCCCAGAGTCGCCAATTTTGGAATTTATAAAAGAGAGGTCATCGATACGATTAACGCGCTACCTGAAAAAAATAGGTACTTTCCATCTATGATCAAGTGGGTAGGTTATAAACAGACAGGCGTTGAGGTAAAACATTCGGAGCGTGCCGAGGGTACTTCCAGTTACAATTTTAAAAAACTGTTGAACCTTTCGTTAGATATTGTGTTGTCTTATTCGGACAAACCGCTGCGGTTAGCTATTAAACTGGGCCTTTTAATCACTTTCTTGGCACTGCTGTTTTCGTTGATACTCCTTTACAGATGGTATATTGGAGTCATTGAAGTGGCTGGGTATACCTCGGTTATTCTTTCTATTTGGTTCCTTTCCGGTATCATAATTTTTGTATTGGGGACGGTGGGACTTTACATAGGAAAGATTTTCGAAAATGTGAAAGACCGGCCTACCTATATCATTAAAGACAGCTTATGAACGTGAGGCCACTTTCATGGGATTCGGCTTTCTTCAACTTAAAGATCGGTGAACTACAGCTCGAAAAGGATAACACGATGTTTGTTATTCCTGAAGCTTTCGATCTAATTTATGTAAGATCTTCCAAAGAAATAGTAATCGATTTACCGAAGTATAGCGGTACGTATTCAGAAATTAAAATAGTTTTTGAAAAAAGTGAATTGACCACTAATACGCGTCTTTCCCCTGGAATTTCTGATGTTTTCAATACTGAATTCAAGTTGGAGGACCTCTACGATTTGGCGTTTGAAAGTGGAAAGTACAGTCGATTTTCAATGGATCCACTTTTTACGGAGGCTCATTTCAGAAAATTATACCGTACTTGGATTGATAATTCAATGAACAAAACCTTCGCCGATGGTTTTTTGGTGTATCAGGCAGACGAAGAGATTTGTGGTTTTGTGACATATCAGATCAAGGGCACGAAGGCCGTTATTGGACTAATTGCCACTAGCCGAGAACGGCAAGGTCAGGGGATTGGAACACAATTAATAAAAGGAGTGGAGTCTCAATTAGTAGCGGCAGGAATTACTACTTTGCAAATTCCCACCCAACTTAAGAATGAAGGAGCTTGCAATTTTTATAAGAAACTCGGATATTCACCTATCAAAACAACCTACCTAAAACACTATTGGCGTGATCCCTTTTAATAAACCTTATATTTCCGGAAAAGAACTGACCTATATTGAGGATGCTGTGGCCCGCGGAAAGATTTCCGGGAATGGATATTACACCAAAAAGTGCCATGACTTTTTTGAGAAACGCTACGGATTTGAAAAAGTACTCCTAACCACAAGTTGCACCGATGCCCTGGAAATGGCAGCCTTACTGCTGGATATAGCTCCGGGTGATGAAGTAATTATGCCTTCTTATACGTTTGTATCCACCGCTAACGCATTTGTGCTTCGTGGCGCTAAAGTTGTCTTTGCCGATTCCCGAAAGGACCACCCGGGAATTGACGAAAAAGAGATCACTTCATTAATTACTGTGAAAACGAAAGCCATTGTGGTAGTGCATTATGCAGGGGTAGCCTGTGATATGGATGTAATTATGGATCTGGCCCAAAAGAACGATCTATTTGTGGTGGAGGACGCCGCCCAGGCTGTGCATAGTTTTTATAAGGGAAAGCCCTTAGGGTCTTTTGGACATTTTGCTACCTTTTCTTTTCATGAAACTAAGAACATTCAATGCGGAGAAGGTGGTCTGCTCATTATTAACGATGCTCGCTTTAAAGAACGTGCGGAGATCATCTGGGAGAAAGGAACTAACCGAAGCGCATTTTTTAGAGGGGAAATCGATAAGTATGGATGGGTAGATATTGGGTCTTCCTTTTTACCAAGTGAGCTCAATGCGGCTTATTTATATGCCCAACTGGAACAAATAGATGACATACAAACCACCAGAATAGCAGTTCATAATCTTTATCAGAAAGAATTACAATCTTGGGCGCAGCGAAATAATGTTGGTCTTGCCACAATACCGGATTTTGCTACTAATAATGGTCATATGTTCTATATGTTGTGTGAAGACGAAGCGCAACGCAAAGCTATTATCGCCCATTTGAAACAACATGATATACTCTCGGTTTTTCACTACTTGAGCTTGCATAAAAGCCAGTTTTTTTCTGATAAGCATGACGGAAGAGAACTACCAAGCAGTGATCGCTATACAAATACTTTATTGCGATTGCCCATGTTTTATGAACTTGAGACCGAAGAAGTAATCCATATTTTAAGCGCTTATGAAAAGTAAGTACCTAATATTTATTTTTAGGATATCGACAATCGTATATCTGTTGTTGGCCTTGTACTATTTTTTGAGCAAACAAGCAGGTGGTGGAGACGAAGCTCTTTTTTTAAGTGATTTACAGCTCATAGCAAGCTCGGGTTGGTCGGCTGCCATTCAAAAAGGAATTTCCATTCCATATATGATACTTGCTTATCCCATATCACAATGGGTCGAACCATATATTGCATTGCGTTTGGTTAATGTATTGTTGTTTGGAGGGCTCATCTTGTATTTTTATAAAGTTCGGGGTTTTACGAGCTTTAATTTTTATGCCCTGTTGTTCTTTTTTTATAGCACGGTCGGTTATTTTTTAGCTGGAACCAATGACGCTTTGTTCATTATTTGTTTGGTTATTTTTATAGCCGAAACGCAGTCTGTACTTTCGGCTACCGGCAAGTCTTCTTTAGCTTGGTGGGGAGGCGCTTTGGTGATCTCTTTTTTTACAAGAGAGCTTATAGTTGTTTATGCACCTGTTATATTGTTAGCGGTCTATTTTATTTTGAAAAACAAGAAAGGGGCGCTTCGATCTCTCTTAATTCCGAGCGCAATGATTGTGATTTTTACAGTCTTGAACATCCCATCATTAAGTGCCAATCACGCGCTCTCCTATGATAAAAAGTTACCACCGAAAACAACTACGGCCACATGGGTACAACGCCAATATCATGCTCAACTATTGGTAAACGAAGGCAAACTGGCCAATTTTAACCACCCCAATTGGAAACAAACTCAGCAGTATTTAGAAACTAATGGCGATCAATCATTGCCTAGAACAATGTCCGAGGCTTTAATGTTTAATCCATCGATGACCATTAAGGAATTTTTTAAGGATCTTGTATATATCGTACTTTACGGTGGCAGACAGTTAGGTCTTATTCTTCCTCTGGTGTTGGTGATATTTCTATCAAGATTTCTTAAAGATCGAAAATTAAGCCATGATATTTTCATTCCTACGGCGGTTTTGGTAATGGCCTGTGTTTTTGCTTTGATCATCATTTCGTATGTTGAATTGCGTTGGTTAGGCCCTGTTTTTGTTGCGGCCATTGTTTACTTTTACAACCTCATTGAGAAAAGAAAAGTTCATAGGTTGCTTATCGACTCCAACTATGTTGTAATTACTTTGTTGAGTTGGTATGGGATGTATGGAATGATTACAAAGCTATAAATAAGTGGAAAACAAAAAGCGAATTCTACTCTTTACTCCAGACGGCACAGGAATCAAAAACTATTTGTATTCCAAGGTTTTTGGTAACATTTCGTCACATATAACCCTGTTTCATAATTTCGACGACGATACGCTTTCGCAATTGGACAGCACGGTCAAGGTGGATGCTTACCTTACTATTCCTAAGTACAAAGAGCGTGTTAAAGAGAAGTTTTTGCGGGAATTAATTCACGCAGCTCGTCTCAATTACAACGCAAAAAACGAATCGAATCCAACCATTTTAGCTTTTCGGAAAAAAAAGCACGCAACCTTAAAATTAAAGGTATTCTACGCCTTGGTCTCACGGGCAGCCAAAAGATTTAAGGATTATAAGAGCATCTTGGAATTGGAACAGAAATACGACCAAGCGCTAAAGCACAATCCGTTCTTCAAGGAGGTGCAGAAGCTTTTACAACAAGTTGGTCCTGATCTGGTTTTTTGCACGCACCAAAGAGCGCTAAAGGCCCCTACCGTTTTCATGGCGGCAAAGGATTTGGGTATAGCCACTACTACTGTTATCTATTCCTGGGATAATATCCCCAAGGCAAGGCTGGCGCTTAGAGCCGATAAATATTTAGTGTGGTCTCAATATATGAAGACAGAGTTAGAACGAATGTATCCCGAAATAGCTTCTGAGAAAGTGGTGATCACTGGAACGCCTCAATTCGAATTTTATAATGACCCTGAAAATATCATTGAACCCTCCAAATTTTATGAAACTTACGGTTTAGATGCCCAAAAGAAATTGATCTGCTTTTCTGGAGATGATGTAAAAACCTCACCTTACGACCCTCATTATCTGTACGATCTGGCCCATGGCTTATCCAAAGAAAGAGAACAGTACCAAATTATCTTTAGACGTTGCCCAGTGGATCTATCAGGTAGGTACGATTGGGTCATAAAGAAATTTCCGGACCTCATTGTTGAAATTCCGCCTTTGTGGAACTTCAATAGCAAAGTCTGGACTGCAGTTTATCCAGTGTACGAAGACGTAAAGTTATTGGTGAGTCTGGCGCATTATTGCGACGTCGTACTAAACGTTGGATCAACCATGGCCTTTGATTTTGGAATGTTCGGGAAGCCTTGTATTTATATAAATTACGACCATGTACCTGACAAGAATTGGTCGGTAGATACTATTTATCGCTACCAGCACTTTAGAAGCATGCCGTCTAAAAAAGCGGTATATTGGTTGAACAGCAAAGAAGAAATTTCCGAACTCATGGCAGAGGTCATTCGTAGTCCAAAAACTGAAATAGAGGATTGGTTCAAAATTGTGGTGAATCATGTTGACACAGCCTCCGATAACATTATTAAAGAATTGGTATAATGCACATCGTATTCCTTTCTGGTGAATATCCCTTATGGACCTCAGGTGGTGTAGGGACCTTTATTCAAACATTTGGACGTTCATTGATGGAAGCTGGTCATAAGGTTAGTGTAGTTGGACCGGGTACAGGGAAAGAGGAATTGAAAATGCATGATGAAGGAATTCAAATTTACCGACTGCCAAAAAATAACGGGTTCTTGCCCAATTTTGTATACAATGCGTATCAAATCAACAAAAAACTAAAACAACTCCATAAGGAAGATCCTATTACCATTATTGAAGCTGCAGAAGGTGGTTTGGCTTTACTCGCTAAAAGCCATCCGGCTAAGAAAGTGATTCGCTTACACGGAGGACATCATTTTTTTTCTGAAGCTGAAAAGCGTCAAATTAATTGGAGAAAAGGCTGGTTGGAGAAGAGATCATTTACGAAAGCAGATGGGTTTATAGCTATTTCGCAATATGTAAAAGATCACACTTCCAAATATTTGTCCTACGGCAATAGGCCTACGGCGATTATTAACCTTCCCTTGGATACTTCCAAACAAACGCCTTTGGTCATGATAAAAAAGGACCATATCTTATTTGCCGGAACCGTTTGTGAAAAGAAAGGAGTACGACAGTTGATAGAGGCTTTTAAGCTGGTTCGCCAGAAATATCCAGATAAGATTTTAGATATATTCGGAAGAGAATGGTTCTATCCAGACGGAAGCTCTTACCATCAAATGCTAACTGAAAAATACGACGACTCCTATTTTGAAAACGTAAATTTCCACGGGAGTATTTCACGTGGAGAGTTAGATGAAAAGTACGCCGAAGCGGCCTTTTGTGTATTTCCTTCTCATATGGAGACACAAGGTTTGGTCTCCATTGAGGCTATGCTTTTGGGTAAGCCTGTTATTTTTTCAAAATATGGGCCGGGCCCGGAAACGGTAACACATCAAAAGACTGGGCTTCTATGTGATGTGCACAAACCAAGTGATATTGCTGAAAAAATGATATGGTGTATAGAGCACCCAAATGAAGCAGCCGCATTGGGCGAAACAGCATCGAAATGGGTAAAGACCAGATTTGATGCCAATACCATTTTGAAGAGCAACGTGCAATTTTACCAAAGCTTAATTGAAAATTAATGGCCTTATTAAAACTTTTGAAACCTTCCCATCGACAAAAAACGATTTTATTTAAAACGTTAGAATGGCTACCTCCACGCTTGGGAATGTCGGTCTATTATAAAATTCAAGGTTTAGCCAATAAAGGGAAGCTCGAGGTCAAACTACGGGCTGCAGAGCGATCATTTCAAGTGGCCAGTCGAATTTTAAGATCCCAGCAAATGAGTTTCGAAAATAAGGTCTGCGTTGAGTTGGGCTCGGGTTGGCTACCCATATTACCCTATCTATTGTTGACCAAAGGAAACGCAAAAAGAGTAGACACCTATGATGTAAATGAACATTATAACACATCTAAAATTGAAAAATTAAATCCTCATTTTAAGGAGTTATTCGACCAAAAAGAATGGCGCCCGCAGGGAAAATATAGTTTGCCAGAATCGGTTCGTTATTTTCCAAAGACACGAATAGAAGAAGGAGTTTTAGATGAAGCAGATATCATTATCTCTCGTTTTGTCTTGGAACATGTCCCACCGGATATTTTAAAAAAATTGCACCAGCGTTTTTACGAACAACTACCGGTTGGTGGTTGTGTATTGCATTTGATTTCACCCAGCGATCATAGAGCTTATAGCGATTCTTCCTTATCCCTATATGACTTTTTGAGATTCAGTGAAGAGGAATGGAATGCTATACAGACTAAATTTGATTACCACAATCGATTGCGTCTTCCACAGTATCTTGCTATTTTTAAAGAACATTTTGAAGTGATCCATGTAGAGTCTAATGCTTGCAAAAACCCAAGCGAATCTTATGATAAATTCAAAAAACTTGAAATTCATAATGATTTTGCTCATTTTACCGAAGAGGAACTTACTGCCGGTAGTATCAATGTGCTATTGCGAAAAAAGGAATCTATATTGTAGGAGATGCGTTTAAGCAAACCAATGGATGATCTAATTAATAAGAAGCGATGAAGGAGTGTATTTTCTTGGCGTATTCGGTAGGCAACTCTTCCGTTTCCATTTTCTTTTCCGAATTGGCGCAACAATTGGGAAAAGAACATAAGGTGGTTATCTTTTCAGACAAAAAGAGGCCTTTATCCTTTGCTTCAGAAAATGTTGAACTTCTTTATTGGCCTTCTGTTAGACCTACAAAGTGGAAGGATTTTTTGTTTTTGAAACGGCAGATTACCAAATATCGGCCCAAACTAATGCTTTCTACTTTTGGTGCCAATAATATGTTTCTACTCGGTGGATTTTTCAAAGGTGTTCCCCATCGAATAGCAACGCACCGAACCATTTCAAGTCATTTTCGATCCAGTGGTTTCAAACTGTTCAGAAAGCGATGGGTATTCAAAATGGCTACCGAGTTAATGACGAATTCCAAAGCAACGAAAGAAGATTTAATAGCTACTTTTGGTGTGGCTAATAAAAAAATATTTGTTACCTATAATGCGGTTGAGAACCCTAACATTCAAAACGATCGTAATCCAAACCTAATCGTATATGCAGGACGATTGAGCGAGAATAAAGGTATTCCTGTCCTTTTGCAAGCCTTTGCCAAAGTGAAAACGAAGGGTCCGCAGCTGCATTTAAAGCTAATGGGCGGGAACGCTTCAGAAGTAAAAAAATACGAAAGTAGGGCAGAAGAATTAGGCTTAAAAGAGCACATTACTTTTATGGGGTCTATACCACGTGCAGAAGTACTCGTAGCATTTTCCAAGGCGAGGTATGTTGTAGTTCCTTCGTTATCCGAAGGTTTCGGATTTGTGGTTATCGAAGCTTTCTCCGTGCAAACTCCCGTCATTGGATCCCATACCGGAGGAATCAAAGAAATTATTCGGGATGGTAAAGATGGTCTATTGGTGAATCCGGGTGATGTTGATGACCTAGTCAAGGCTATGCGATCCTTGAACGAGGATATGGATCTCGTTTTGGAGCTAGGAAAAAGTGCGCGTCAGAGATTTTTAAATACTTTTGAATTGCATGGAGTAGTTGATAAACTAAGCACGTATCTTGCAAATAAATTGAGTAGCTAACCCATGAATAGAATTAAGCGCGTCAAATTTATATGTTCCTTTTTTCCCCCCATTGTGTCCCAGCAATTGCGGGAAAAACTTATTTCAATACCGAAAGCGGAAAAGTTGGCCATAGATTTTACGCGAAGGGCTTTTACCGGAAGTTACCTGAAAGGAAATACAAGCGATTTCCATGCTTTCAAGTTTCTTATCCATGGTTATTTTGATTGGCGAAACATTGTGCTCGCTAAGACCATTCTGAAGTTTAAAAAGGGAGATTTGGTTGAAGTGGGAGCTAACATTGGAACCGAAACCATTTCATTTGCCGACATCAACCCAAACCATAAGGTGCATGCCTATGAACCCTTGCCGGTCAATTTTAAAAGCTTGCTGACTATTAAGGAACACAATAAATTAGAGCATTTAAAGGTGTATGATCTGCTTGTTGCCGATAAAAAGGGTGAGGCGCATTTTAAAATCCCTGCGGAGAATAGCTCAGGTTCTGGCCATATTACTGCTGACGAACATACGAAAACGCAGAAGTTTGATGTGGTCACCCTGGATGAACATTTGCATGAAGTGAATGCCTGTGCCGCTATCATCGCAGATGTAGAAGGTTTCGAACCACAGGTGCTTGAAGGAGCCGGTAACTTTATTGCTCGAACCAATCCCTTCCTTATTTTAGAGGTAAACGCAAGATTTTTGAAAGAACGAGCAGGTATATCGGTCGAATTGTTCTTTGAGCAACTTAGAGAGATGGGATATACTTCTTTTTACATAAATCGAACAGGTATCGAACAAGTAGACCCGTCAAATTTTAAAGTAAAGTCAAACAGAAATTGGATCTGTATTCCTAATGAGCATCTGAATATGCGCTCCAAACTGTCTCGATCTATCGCCTTGAATGCGTTTAATCCTTTTTTGCAATACATTATTTTGTAAGAACGATTATCTTGTAAATTCAATGAAGCTAGCAATTATTACTCACGTAGCGCATATTCCGAAAGGGAAAACTTATTTTGGCTATAGTGCCTATGTTCGCGAGATGAATATATGGGGAACCTTTGCGTCCGAGCTTATCGTTGTAGCTCCGGTCACTTATGGTGAGACCTCCAAGATTCATTTGGAATATACACATAAGAAGATACGATTGCTGAAAGTGCCGGCTGTTTCTCTCATCTCAATATTTCAGGTTATAAGAAGTCTTCTGTTGTTACCCATTTTGATATTTCAAGTCTGGAAGGCCATGCGTCTGGCGGACCATATTCATCTACGTTGCCCAGGGAACATGGGGCTCATAGGATGTTGGGTGCAAATTTTATTTCCGAAGAAACCGAAAACGGCTAAATATGCTGGAAACTGGGATCCCAACTCCAGGCAGCCACGTAGCTATCGATGGCAAAAATGGATACTGTCCAATACTTTTTTAACTCGAAATATGAAGGTATTAGCTTATGGAGAATGGCCAGAACAAAGCAAGAATGTAAAGGCATTTTTTACCGCATCCTATCCTGAAAATAAGGTCGAAGGTGTTAGGGATCGGCTTTTTTCGGAACCACTAAAGTTTATGTTTGTGGGAAGCCTTTCTCCGGGGAAGCGCCCGCTATATGCACTTCGGTTGGTCGCTGGGTTGGCTCAAAAGGGTTTGAGATGTCAGTTAGCGTATTTTGGTGATGGTGCTGAACGGGCAAGTTTAGAGCAATACATAAAAGATCATTCGCTAGAACATCTCGCTATGTTACACGGCAATCAAACTGCTGCTTTTGTAGAGGAGTGTTATAAGAATAGCCACTTTCTAATCCTGCCTTCCCAGTCGGAAGGGTGGCCAAAAGTGGTTGCCGAAGCCATGTTTTGGGGCTGCGTTCCCATTGCAACTGAAATTTCATGCGTACCTTGGATGTTGGATAAAGGAAATCGCGGGATATTGATACAGATGAATTTAGAACAAGATATTTCCATGCTTTCAGAAAAAATTTCCGAAGAAAGAAGTCTTGTAGAAATGTCTAAAAATGCACAGCAATGGTCGCAACAATATACGTTAGACAAGTTTGAGGAAGAAATTCAAAGGTTCCTATAATGAAGGTAATGCAACTTATAGATTCGCTTGATGCAGGAGGTGCCGAACGTATGGCAGTGACCTTCGCCAATGCACTATCAAAGGAAATAAAGGGTTCCTATTTATGCGTTACCCGGTCCGAAGGTATCCTCAAAGATGAGCTGCTTAGGGAGGTGGAGTTTAGTTTTATTGCAAAGAAATCCACTTTAGATTTGAGAGCAGTATTTAGATTGCGAGCTTATTTAAAACTTCATAAAATCGACGTAGTTCATGCACATACTACCTCGTATTTTATGGCAACCCTGGTGAAAATATTCTATCCGAGAATAAAACTAATTTGGCATACCCATTTGGGCAGCCGAGTACAGACTTCCAGATGGAAAAACCGGATACTATATATATGCTCCTTATTTTTTGCTGCCATTATTACAGTGAATGAAGATCTAAAATCCTGGTGTCTTCAGAAGTTAATTCCGTCTCAGGTATTTTATCTCCCGAATTTTGTAAGCTTTAATGCTGCTCAAGAAAGACTGACGAGGGAGCAGTCTATTGTCTGTTTAGCCAATTTGAAAACTCCTAAAAACCACCTTAATTTAATTCGAGCATTTGAAAAGATACATCAACAATTCTCAGAATGGAAGTTGGTTTTGGTAGGGAAGAATTTTTTAGATGAATATTCTAAAAAACTGAGTGAAGTAATTCGGGTGACGGGTTTGCAAAATAAGGTCGTATTTTTGGGACAACAAAAGGAAGTGAATTCACTTTTATGTACATCGAGTATTGGTGTTTTGGCCTCTGATAGTGAAGGCCTTCCTATGGCCCTGTTGGAGTACGGTGCCGCTGGGCTAGCAGTAGTGACTACCAAAGTTGGGCAGTGTGAACAGGTGATGGCCGGTTTTGGGCGGGTGGTGCCACCCAATGATTCGGAGGCGTTGGCCCATGCCCTTGGGAGTTATATGAAAGATGGGGAAAAACGACTCTCTGATGCTGCTTTGTTCAGTAAACATATTCGAAAGAACTATTCGGTTGAAGGGGTTTTACCTCAACTAATTAATATTTATAAAAAAAGCGCTTATTAAAGGAGTTAGGAAAATAACGTATATCCAATTGCTGCTGCTGCATTGCGGTTTTGCCTTCGCCGTGTATGCCTTCGAATTTATTTCCATGTTTTTGTTATTAGCTATCGTGGCTTACTTCGTTATTAGGATCTTTTCAAATAATAACCGAAATGATGAAGTATTAATCGCAGCGGCCTACATGACTGGGATCGAAGTTTTTGCTAGAATGACAGGAGGGGCTATTTCTTATGAATTTGCCAAATATGCGGTAATGGGCTTTTTAGTTATTGGAATGTTTTATCGTGGTTTCAATAGAAATTCCTGGCCCTATCTGTTTTATATCGTATTTCTCATTCCGGGAATCTTTTTTTCGGCCATGAACCTCGACTATGAGACCAGTGTCATAAAGGCGTTGGCTTCAAATTTGAGCGGCCCGGTTTGCCTGGGTATTTCTGCGCTCTACTGCTATGATCGTAGAATATCCAGTGAACGCTTGCAACACATTTTATTGGCACTTTTACTGCCTATTGTTACCACGACGATATATTTATATTTGTTTACGCCTAGTATTCGAGACGTGGTGACGGGAACTCAATCCAATTTCGAAGCCTCAGGAGGTTTTGGCCCCAATCAAGTATCGACTATTTTAGGATTGGGTATCATCATTCTGTTTAGCCGACTTTTTATGTATAAAAGTAGGCTACTTAACGTCATTGATGTTTCTTTACTTGGTCTTGTGGCCTATCGAGCCATTGTGACATTTTCGCGTGGAGGCGTAATTACCTCGCTCATTTGTATCAGTGTTTTTTTTCTGGTATATCTGAAATACTCCGATGCTAAAGTACGGGTCCAGTCATTGCCTAAAGTTCTTACAATTGCAGGCGTGGTGTTAATGGTTTGGATTTGGTCGTCCCTTTCAACAGGAGGACTAATTGACAAACGATATGCCAATGAAGATGCCTCAGGTAGGGCAAAACAAGATCTAACAACGGGAAGAGCTGAATTGTTTAATTCTGAATTGGAAGCTTTTTACAAATTTCCCCTGACCGGGATCGGTGTTGGAAAAATTAAGGAATATCGATTGGAACAAACAGGGAGGGAATCTGCCTCCCATAACGAGGTGAGTCGTATTCTTTCCGAACATGGATTATTTGGTTTAATGGCCTTGGCAGTTTTACTGTTTAATCCATTGATCGTCCGATTTAAGAACAGATCCAATTTGTTTTTATTCTCATTTGTCGTCTTTTGGTTTTTAACTATAAATCACTCTTCCATGAGGCTGGTGGCCCCAGCATTCGTATATGGATTGGCTATATTAACAATTGTACGTGAACGCAAGAAAGCTACTATACATAGGCAACAACTTACGGGGTAGTGGGACCACGGTCACTACTATTGAAACTTTATCGGCCCAATTGCGGACCGTTGGCTTCGAGGTATATACTTATTCTTCAAAAAAGAATAAGATACTCCGTTTGTTGGACATGATTTTCGGGGTCCTTTCCAAGGGCAGAAAGGTAGAAGCAGTGCTCATAGACACCTATAGCACTCAAAACTTTTACTATGCCGTGGCAGTCGCCAATTTGTGTCGGTTGTTTGGATGTCCGTATATTCCTATTTTACATGGTGGGAATCTTCCGGAACGCCTTCGGAATAACAGATCCCTTTCATTCAAGTTGTTTCATGGCGCGGCAACGAACGTTGCACCATCTCCATACTTAGTCGATGCGTTCAAAGCGGAGGGGTATGATAAAGTTAATTATATACCCAACACTATAGCCATTAATGATTACTCTTTTTCACTTCGGAATTCAATAGGTCCAAGATTATTATGGGTGCGTTCCTTTGCAGAAATTTACCATCCCATGCTTGCGCTAAAGTTGGTTGAAAATTTAAAGACACGCTATCCCAATGTTACCCTTTGCATGGTGGGTCCAGAAAAGGACGGTTCGCTGCAAAGATGTAAAGATTACGCGCTGCAGCAAGACTTGCCGGTAATATTTACAGGAAAACTTTCCAAAGAGGTGTGGCGCGAAAAATCTACCGACTTCGATATTTTTATAAATACCACTAATTTCGATAACACCCCTGTGAGTCTTATAGAAGCCATGGCACTTGGGCTTCCAATTGTAAGTACAAACGTGGGAGGAATTCCCTATTTAATTGAAGATCGCAAAGATGGGCTATTGGTTTCAAACAATGATGTGTCGGCTTTTGCAAAGGCTATTGATGAACTTTGCGCTGATCATGATTTGACACAGGCGCTTTCGGTCAACGGTCGCAAGAAAGCTGAAGGTTTCGATTGGGAAAATGTAAAACAACATTGGCTCACCCTTTTAAAGCAATAAATAAATACCTACTTTTAAGGGGTCAAAACTAACCTAATGTCCCAGAAATCCAATATTCATTTTGATATTTCGGAGCGCAAAGTGCTATTGCGTATTTTTGATATCGCCTTTGTCCTGGGGCTGCTATATCTGGTGGGAACTGTATTCGATTTTGACTATTTCGTGATTAATTCGCAGCACTGGGTTTGGTCCATCGTTCTAGCATTATACCTTACCATTTTTGCGACTATTTTTGAATTGTACAACCTACAAAAAGCAAGTCGGTTTGAGATTGTGGTGCAAAATGTAATTTTGACTTCCTCGGTAACCGTGCTGATCTATCTGTTGACGCCATTTTTTACCCCTGAATTACCCGAAAACAGATTGCAGATTGTCTATTTCTACATCTCTATCAACCTTGCACTGTTCGTATGGCGCTATGCTTATATCGTCTTAATCTCTGCTCCGCGTTTCTTTAAGCGCGTGCTGCTAATAGCTAATGCCCCACAGATTGATGAAATTATCAGATCTTTACAAAAATCTGATCCCAACTATAGGGTAGTAGGTTTTATTAATACAGATACCGAAGATTATGAGCCTTTTGAGGGGAGTAATCTTGAAGAGTTTGCTCTTACCAATGTTGCCAAGACCGTAGAGGAGAAGACCATTTCTGAGATTGTCGTGGCTACTTCTCAAGATGACGGTATCACTGTTTATTTGTATAATCAATTAATTTCCTTGCTTGAAAATGGAGTGCCCATTAGGGAATATACTCAAGTCTATGAAGAGATTACCCATCGAGTACCCGTACAGCATGTAGACAAGGATTTTTATCGGTATTTCCCATTTAGCAGGAGTAATCAGAATAAGCTATATCTCTTTTTTCATCGTATTTTGGATTTACTTTTTTCGGTGATCGGGCTTCTCTTTGGACTTCTTATTTCGCCTTTTATAATTATCGGTAATGTGTTCGCCAACCGAGGACCGTTTTTTTATACTCAGGTACGTGTGGGCAGAAACGGTAGGCATTTTAAGATATATAAATTGCGGAGTATGATTGTAGATGCCGAGAAGAGTGGTGCTCAATTTGCAAAGAAACAAGATACTCGTGTGACCC
>JBCCIJ010000027.1:0-56680 GCA_039028295.1 Bacteroidota bacterium | reverse complement strand
GTCGAAGTTATCGACAGCGCCAGCAAGCGCAACGGCTGATGCCAGAAGCGTCGTGCTGAGATAGCGGTGCTTCATTGGCTCTACTTGGACTCAAAAAGGTTGATTTGCTTATTCATACGCTTCCATTTCTCCTTTCTCTTATTACTTTATTGCCTCTTTTTCTTCAAAATGCAGAAACTAAGATCGAAATATTGGAACGTCTATATATTAATCATCAAAAGGTTACTGGACACTACGTGTTATATTCTGTAGTGAACATCCTTCAATTTCTCTTTTATAATACTTTGATCTTTAAAGATCTTAAGGTAAGAAAACTGCTTAAAAACAATAAATCCATTCAGAGCAATTTGCAATGGGTATACCGACTGATGCTCATCATGAATATGATCATCGTTGCCTACATCATGGTATATATATCCTTTATCATTTCTAACAACTATGAGCATATTTTTATCTTAATATTTATAAGTTCATTGCTGGCTACCATTTTTTTAACGACTTTTCATTTAATTAAGAATCCTTTCTTTTTTGAAAAAAGCTTTGGCACCTACCATAGATCAACACTCAATAAAAGAGTGTCTATTAAACTGGACAAAACCCTCATCTCTTTTTTGAAAGAAGAGAAATCATATCTAAACCCGGAAATCAAAATAGCCGAATTAGCTAAAATGCTAGATGTGAATACACACCAGCTGTCTCAATTCTTAAACCAAAAAATGAACACGACTTACAATGCAATGATGAACTCTTTACGAATTGACCATGCCAAAAATATGCTGAGGAATGATCTTCAAAAGGAGAAAACAATTCTTTCTGTTGCTTTAGATTCAGGTTTTTCAAATCAGAGTAATTTTATTAGGGTTTTTAAAAATTATACAAATCTCACCCCAAGTCAATATCGTTTTCAACAAATTAATAGCGTCAGTTAAAATTAAATCGTTTACATCTTATAAGAAAAGAAGATATTGATTTGCAAAGGCTCTATTTTAGGCTCAACATTTAAATCTGATCATTATGTCGAGGTTTCAAAAGCAAAACAATCTGCCTTCAATAGTACCTAAGAACTATTTATTCATTTTATTAATTACGCTTTTTGTTATTCCTCTTTTATGGGGTTTGGGAATCTTTAGAGTTCCGGTGAGTTCTATTTTTCCAGATCTACAACGCCCCCATTTCTGGACATTTTTTTCATCTATTCTAATTCTAGAATGGATTGCCTTTCTTTTGATCTATCGCGTTACATCTTCGAATATGAGTGTGTACTTAAACATTAATACTGCATTCTTGAGAAAGAAGCGTTATTTACTCATCATTTCGTTCATTGTAATTTGCATACTTTCATACTTTGCACCATTATACCTTTATGAGTCGATTCCTTCAGAGTCTGTTGTTTTAGGCCGTATTGGTCCCGTTTCGAATTTGGAAAGGCTAGCATTTGTTTTTCTCTCTCTTACGGCGGGTATTTGTGAAGAAGTAATATTTAGAGGTTATGGGATCTCTGTACTTGAGAAGGTATTTAAAAACAAATTATTACCTTTAGTTATTACTTCAGGGGCTTTCATGGCGTTGCATGGTATTGCGTTTCTTCCATGGTTTTTGTTAGTGCAATACTTTATTGTTGGAATGATCTTTGGTTATTTTTTCCAAAAATATAGACGGTTAGAAATATTGATCATTGTTCATTTTCTGATAGACGCGATCGTAGCTATTTCTGTTCCATAATCCTATGAAGAACTTAAAATTGTTGTAGATGAAAATATTAACTAAAAAAGTTCTGGCGGTATTTTGCATCACGCTGATCAGTGCGTCTTTTTTGGGACAAACCAAAGACAGTATGGGTACTCAAGAAAAAGTGAAATATCAATATGACAATGACAAAACCGACGAATCCTACACCCCAAAAATTAAAATTGGAGAAGAAATTCAGGTAAATTTTGACTGTTGCTTTGATAATGATACGGTTGAAATTTACATCAATGACCGTCTTACCGAAACAGTGGTCTTCAATACAAACGAATCGATCAGTTATACCGATAGTCGAATTTATAAGTTTGACAAAAACACCAAAGAAACTAAACTTAAACTAGTGCTACCCAACAAGAAGGCTTATTGTGAAATAACACTAGACAAGAAATACAGAATCCTTCATATTAACAGATTGGAAGATAAAGACAAAGCTTGGTGGATAACTTTTAGAAATTTTGGAATTGTCTATGAGTAAAAAACTGGTAACTGCGTTTATCTTTAATTGGCAACGTTGGTTAAGCAAATTTCAATTCCTACCTTTAAAAACCCCCGCCCTTAATAAACTAAAAGTTGATTTGAGGGTGTGCCTCAAGTGATATGCGAAGCCGTTATAAACTAAATAATG
This sequence comes from Bacteroidota bacterium, assembly GCA_039028295.1. Classification (GTDB taxonomy): domain Bacteria; phylum Bacteroidota; class Bacteroidia; order Flavobacteriales; family Flavobacteriaceae; genus Aureisphaera. Next base: position 54,309 of record JBCCIJ010000027.1, on the reverse strand, counting down.
AAAACTTTAATAGAAACAGAAAGGTTATTGTTAAGAGAAATTACTCTTGATGACAAGGAGGCATTATTTAAACTGCATTCCAACCCCGCGGTTCAAAAGTATACGGGAGAACCTGTGGTAAAATCTATAGAAGAAATGAAACGGGCCATAGAGACAAGAGTTGTTGACTATAAAAAATATGGATTTGGTAGATGGGCTACTATTTTAAAAAGCGAAAACCAATTTGTCGGCTGGGCAGGATTGGCATATCTACCAGAATTTGATGAAATTGATCTTGGTTACAGATTTATGCCCGAATATTGGGGGTTAGGGATAGCAACCGAAGCATCTCGGGCCATTTTAAATTACGGATTTGATTCGCTCAAATTAAGAAGAATAATTGCCATTGCGCTAAAAGAAAATAAGGCATCGATTAGGGTGATGGAAAAAGTTGGAATGGAATTCGAGAAACTTGCTCCCTATGAACCCGGAAGTGAAGATGCTGTCTGGTATTGGTGTGATAAAAAACTTATAACAAAGCATAATGCCTAATAAAGTTCAGTATCAAATATATGTTATAGAATTGTCCAAACGAGTATTTTCCGAAAATACCCGATTTAGGGTCGCAAATCCACAATTTAATGGAGTTTTACAATGCCTCTATGTTGGAATGACCAGTAAAACTCCAAAAGAAAGATTTCTACAACATAAGACGGGTTACAGAAATAAAAAAGGTCATAAGCTTTCGTCAAACATAGTCGAAAAATACGGCCTGTATTTAAGACCTAGTCTATACAATCATATTGAGCCGATAACAACGAGATCCGAGGCGCTAAAAATGGAGGAAAGACTTGCGCTCGAATTGAGAAGACAAAGGTATGCGGTGTGGTTTAATTAAATGTGAAAATTAATCTATCCCTTAGCAGTTAGTTAACAACAATATATATAAAGAAATACGCCAACTTTCGCTATATTTGAGTACTACCTGCTTTTAGTAATTACATATTATAACGGCAAAATCGGTCTGCACAAAAAGAGGGTTTTTTATACTTAAAATCGTTAAGCAAAAGTAAAATTGAACAAAATGAAAAGAAGAACGTTTATAAAAAAATCAGTTTCAGCAGGTGTTTTATTAAGCATGAGCCCGTTGCTTTCTTGCTCCTCTGAAAAACGACTAAAAATACTCGTTTTGGGTGGAACCTATTTCGTGGGACCGTCTATTGTTAATGCGGCATTGCGAAATAGGCATTCAGTTACGCTATTTAACAGGGGGATTACCAATCCAACATTATTTCCGAACCTGGATCTAATTAAAGGGGATCGGGAACTTGGCATAGATGCCTATAAACCATTACAGGATATAGAATGGGATGTTGTCATTGATGTCTGGCCGCAAAAGTCAAAATTGGTGGATGAAGCCACGTCTTCGCTTAAAAATAATGCCAAACATTACATTTTTATTTCGAGCATAGCCGTGTATAATAACTATGAACCGGTTGGGCTCAATGAAGACCATGATGTCGTTAGTCTTGATTTGGACAAAAATGAATGGGGTTACTCTGAGGAAAAATTAGCTTCCGAGTTATTTGTGAAAGAACGGTTCAGACACAACCATACCATATTAAGAGGAGGGCCAATAACGGGTTGGAGAGACCCGGCTATGGGCATTTTATACTGGTGTATAAAACTGAATCGCGATGAAGCCATTATTGCTCCAGGATCGGGCTTAGATCATCTGCAGTTTATTGATGTCAAGGATATAGGGAAGTTTGCCATTAGTGCCGCGGAAAGCAAATTTATGGGCGTTTATAATTGTACAGGGCCCGGGAAAAATCCACTATTATGGAAAGATTTTCTGGAAGGTGCAAAAAAGCAATTCAACTCTAAAACAAAACTCATTTGGGCTAGTGAAGACTTCTTGACTTTAAATAATGTCGCGGCCTTTAGTGACTTACCGCTATGGACACCGCTGTCTGAGGATGCATTCATGCAGATAAGTAATAAGAAACTGCTTCAAACTGGATTTGAGTTTACACCCTTCGAAATCACTTTGGAGGATCGTATGAATTGGTTTAAACAAGATATGGATGAACATATAAAGTTTGGGACTGATGAAACCGGAACTGGCCTTGAAAGAGCTAAAGAACTAGCGTTAATTGATCAACTGGAAGGACGAATATAGAGACCTATTGCTTTTTACCACATATTTGAGAAAACTGTCACAAATTGAAAATCCTAAAAAAAATACTATTAGTAATCGGAATTTTAACAATAATGGGATTCGTAATAATTTGGGATATTGCTGACAGAAGACAATTTTATTCCGAGCACACGCCGATTGACGAACAAAAAGTTTTTGAATGGAAAGACCATTATGACGAATATCAAGACCATAGAAATGTTTTCAAAGCACATTTTGGATTCGGAAAATATAAATTCCCAAGAGCATACACTGCGAAAATAAAGTTGTTTAAAAATAACTTTTTAACGAGTCGTTTGACTTCAAAAACACTGTCTGAATTGAATAAGGCTGATTTAATTACATTTTTCAATAATCCAAGCAACTTCAATTGGTCAGAGACTACTTGGAGTTTATCGGAGTCGGAATATATTTTAAGATTTTATAACAAAGAGAATAAGGAAATCGGAAAGGTCTGGTTGTGTTTGGAAGGTTGCAGAATGACAGAATCGGAACCATTTACACCGAATATGAAATACGGAGGATTAAGTGAGATTGGAAGAGAAAATCTGAATTTCATTCTGAACGAAATATTAACTGAATAAAACGTACAGAAACAACGTGCGTAATTAATTGCTTAAGCCGAATAATACCAATAACCTATAAAACTAATTTGCTGTGCGGCCTACTTGCGAAAGATCCCAACGATTTTCTATTCAATCTGTAATTACTAAATTAGGTGTTTAAACACACCTCCAGATCATATACAAACTGCCTGTATTAATTAATAAATAAAAGTACAGTTGTCATTTAAATAAAATTTCAAATAAACATTATGAAAAAACTCTTACTAATTCTATTGTTAAGCTCATTTTATACGCACGCACAATATTTTCAAGCCAAACTTCTGATGGCAGACGGTGAGATCAAGGAAGGCCTGGCCAAACTACCTTCTAATCAGTTGTTGGACGGGAATATAGAGTTTAAGTCAAGTAATAAAGGGCAACTACAAAAATTGAGTCACGAAAGTGTGTCTCAGATATTATACACTTCGAAAACAGGGTCACAATTTTTATTCGAAAATAATAAGGTGGTGCATTTATTTAAATCCTTTGGAAAGGAGCACAAAAAATCTAAAAAAAACAAGCATTGGATGCTTCTAATTCACTCGAACACTGTATTGAAGGAATATTCATTGGCTCAGAGGTATAAACTAGATAAAAAAGGTAGAATGACATCTATAACCGGTTCCAATTCATTCTGGTATACTATTTATTTTCTCTTAAAAAAACCTAATGAAAATGAAGCATCAATAGTGAGCGGAAAAGGATTCACCAATGGAATGGTACGGAAGGCCATGGCGATCTATTTTAAAGATAATCCTGAATTCGTTGAGCGAATAGAAAATAAAGAATTCAAAAAATCTAACGTCAAAGATGTGGCCGATGCGTATGCAAAATATTACGATTAAGTTTCTTATAAGCAATTCAATAACACTGTATTTAATCACCATAAAATGCCATACAGCACGTTATTCGCGAGCAGAACAAACCTAAATGGAAGAAAAAGAGAAACCCAGACTTTCGAGATTAACTGCTATTCTCACCCAACTGCAGTCCAAGAGGATTATTACCGCAAAACAACTTGCTGAAAAGCATAACGTAAGTGTAAGAACCATTTATCGAGATATTCGCACACTTGAAAGATCGGGAATACCAATTGTAACCGAAGAAGGTAAAGGCTATGCTATAATGGAAGGCTATCATCTTCCACCAGTTCTTTTTACAGAGGATGAAGCTAACGCTTTGATCACTATGGAACAATTGGCTATCAAAAACAAAGACTTGTCATTGGTTGAAAACGTTTCCGGTGCCATGGAAAAAATTAAAGCCATTTTGAAATATGCTCAAAAGGGAAATGCAGATTTGTTGGCAGACAGAATTTACTTTAGCGGGAACAATAATGAAGAAAGAACAAGTAACAACCTAATGCAGATACAATTGGCTATTACCCAAAATAAGATCTTAAGGATGAATTACCTTTCTTCTGAAAATAAGCGAACCTCCAGAACAATTGAACCTTTTGCTATCTACAGTATTCACGGAGATTTTCTGCTCATCGCCTTTTGCAGGTTACGACATGATTTTAGACACTTCAGAATAGATTTCATTGAAAAACTTATTACTGAAAACGAAACATTTGGTCCTCACAACATGACCATAAAAGAATATTTCGAAAAATATGTAAAAAATCAATAGTACCCTTGACACACCGCTGTCACTACACCAATTTACCTTTGCAATAGTATTAATTAAAAGCAAAGAAAATTGGAAATTATCAGTATCGTAATCTTGTCGTTATCAAGCCTATTGCTTGTGTTTGTAGGTATAATGAGGTTGAGTAACCCTATAAAAACCTATTTAAAGAATTCCGGAATCAAATTAGAAAATGATGCCAGCTTATTAAATGAAATGAGAGGTGTTAGTGCAGTAATGCTGTGCGCAGGAATCATTATTTTACTCGGAACCTTTATTGGAAAACTAACCTTTACCTCTCATGTTGTGGCTTCCCTCATTTTTTTAGGTTTTGCCATCGGTAGACTAATCAGTTTAAAAGCTGATGGAAAACCCAGCAATCAAATCATTCAAGGAATTTTATTTGAAGTTGTACTAGGGATAGCAAATGTTTTCTGTTTGATAAATATTTAAACTTGAAATAGCACCGTCACTTACAAGGTCTAAAGTATCACAACCCCCCTAAGCTAAGATTTAAAATTGTAACTTTATAGTTTAAGCATTCACCTTGATAGATGTTGCTGGGCTTGGTTTGCCCTGCTCCCTTGCTTGGTTTCCTTGCTGGTTTGGACAACTCCTGGCATCAGCGCTAAAGTCAAAAGCAGGATCAGATCCCGTTTGACTTCCGGGCGAGTATTGAGTCTATCGTAATTTAAACTATAAAACGCAGTACCATGAAATTTTACATCGTAGCATTAATCACTCTGTGGGCAGGTAGCGCCTCTTTTTGCCAAGCGCAAGACAACATTATTTCCGAAGAAGTAAAGGATAACATCAAATTTCGGGTTGATAATGCGATCAACACAGGAATAGTTGTGGGTGTGATAAGCTCAAAGGGTATTACTTATTATAGCTATGGAGTAAAATCATTGAAGACTAACGAGCTTGTAGATGAAAATTCTATTTTCGAAATTGGTTCCATTTCTAAAACATTTACGGGATTACTATTAGCCGATATGGTTGTTAAAGGCGATTTAAATTTAGATGACGCATTACAAAGCCTTTTGCCTGAAGGCGTTACTGCTCCTACGAGAAATGGGGAATCCATAAAATTATTTCATCTATCCAATCACACCTCATCACTACCCAGATTGCCCGATAATATGACCATGAGCAATCCCGCTAATCCCTATGCGGATTACTCTGAACGGCAATTATATGATTTCCTTAATGGCTATGAACTTACCCGAGACATTGGTTCGGAATATGAATACTCCAATTATGCCGTAGGCTTGTTAGGATATGTATTAGCTGCTAAGCGAAAGCTTACGTATGAGGAGTTAATGGTAGAAGTTATTGCCAAACCGTTAGGAATGGAAAACACCCGAGTTGCTTTTACACCTCAGATGAAAAAAAACCTTGCCATGGGGCATAGCGGTGGTATTGAAGTGGAAAACTGGGATTTACCCACGGTTGCCGGAGCTGGTGCCATTAGGTCCTCTGCCGTAGACATGCTTAAATATCTAGCCGCCAACATGGGGCTGAAAAAAAGCAATTTATATCCGGCTATGCAATTGTCACATAAGAATTCAAGAAGTGAAAACACTAGTTCCATTGTGGGATTGGGCTGGCACACTATGGAGCGGGATGGAATGGAAATTATTTGGCATAACGGAGGCACAGGAGGTTATCGCACTTTTAGCGGTTTTATTAAGGGAGGTGATAAAGGCGTCGTAGTGCTGTCGAACTCGACCGCCGGTGTAAACGATATTGGAGTTCACTTATTGCAACCAACGGCAGCTTTAAACAATCCAAAACCTTCCATAGGGACGAAGCTAAAGAGCGTCATGGAAGTTGAAGATGTCGAATCAGCCACGAAGACCTATTGGGAATTAAAGAAAAATCAACCGAATGACTATGATTTTGGAGAAAGTGAACTAAATAATCTGGGATATACGTTTTTAGGAAAGGAAGAAATTGAAAAGGCACTAGCGGTTTTTAAAATAAACGTTCAGGCTTATCCAAATTCTTCAAACGTATATGACAGTTATGGAGAAGCACTCCTAAAAAGCGGTGATAAGGAAAATGCAATCAAAAACTATAGCAAATCTGTGGAATTAAACCCAGGTAACGAGGGAGGCATTAAAGCGTTGAAAGAGCTAGGTGTTAGTAGTGATAAACTAATCAAAGAAATTAATATCGATGATTCCATTTTGCAAAGCTATGTAGGCAAGTATGAACTGGCACCCGGATTCATAATTACTGTTTCTAAAGAAGGGAGTCAAATGAAGGTCCAGGCCACTGGGCAAGGTCAATTTGATATTTATCCTAAGTCTGAAAATGTATTTTATTTAAAAGTAGTAGTAGCTCAAATCACCTTTAATAGAAATGAAGCAGGTAAAGTTGAAAGTCTGACCTTATCTCAGGGGGGACAAGAAACTGTGGGATCAAGAATAGACGATTAATAGACATAGCCGTCCACGCCGTTCGGAACAAGCCGCCAAATTTTACCGGCTCTAAAATCTTATGTCGAAAATATGTGCTATCTTAGAGTTCATTCAGAAATGAATCTAATATAAAAAAATGAAAACCAAAGCTAAATGGTATAACGACCCACAGATGGTGGGCACTTTGTTGTTGTTTTGGCTTCCTGTTGGAATCTTCGGCCTTTACAAAAGTGAAACGATAAAACCAATATGGAAAAAAGCAACTTACGCAGCGCTTGCCCTAGCTGGTTTCGGTTTGTTACTAACCTACCTCATCTAATTTTTGGATTTGTTGGTTTGGTTTCAGTTTGTTCATCAGCAGATTATCAAAATTTGCCGTCCAACTAATTGTTTATAATATTATTTTACTAACCGCTTATACTATGAAAAAAGGAAGCAGATTAGGCGTAGCCATTGCATTAGGTGCTGGAATTGGAACGGCCATAGGAGTTGCAACGGACAACCTGGGATTATGGATTGCTCTGGGAGTAGCTATTGGTGCTGGAATTGGAACCACATTGATGCAACAAGGAAACAAAAAGGACAACAATGATGATGGATCTAACAAAAGTGGTTAATTCTATACAGGGTGATATCCGCCCGTTATTTTTCTATTGAATAGAGGTGTAAGGCCTGCCAAAGTAAGGATTGATCACAGGAACGCAAAAAAGGGTCACTTTGCAAGTGGGGATTGAGTTAATTATTGGAGTGTATCTCTAACTTATAGCCAACACCATGGACATTGGTCAATTTTATAGAAGTGTCATCCTTCAATTTCTTTCGAAGTTTTGAGATATAGGTGTCTAAGCTTCTACCTACAATAACGCCATTGTCTTCCCATACTTTTTTTGTCAATTCGTCTCTCTTGACAATTTGATTGGGATTCGCTACGAAAATCTCAAGCAGTTCGCACTCTTTCTTCGAAAGGCTTATCTCCATGGCTTCTTTCACTAATTTATTTTGTTCAGGATAAAACCGGAAGCTACCAATGGACGAATGTTTTGGGTCGTTTTCCGACAACAATCTGGTTTTTCTACTTTTTATGTAAAAGAACACCAACAGTAAAAAAACGATCACAATTAAAAGGTATCCTATGTTTTGAACGCTAAAAAAAGAAGCTTTTTGCCCAACAAACCTTACCTCGATCCTGTAGCAGTTTTCAGGTAAAAATCGTCCTCCGCAAGGCACAATGGTCTTCTCTTCCCTGGCGTTCTTTTCATAGCTGTAGGCCACTTCATGATCTGTGCACTGAATAACCTCAACACGATAGTCGGTCGGAAGATTGGAAGTGCGAAAGCTTTTATCCACAATAGATACCAAACTGCCAGGTTCAAAAGAGAGCGGCGGCTCAAATGCAAGTACATATTTTGATGGTGCAATTTGAATAACAGGCAATACTAAAGATGTAGAGTCCTGATGACTAAGTAACAACTGATTTCCAACGTCTCTCAAAGAAATTTTTACCTTTTCTGAAAATTCATCTTTATCCTCGTTTGAATCTGAAAAACTCCAGGTAAAAAAAATCAAGACGGTTAAAACTCCTAATAGATAAAATGTTCTCTTGCTCATAAGTCTAACAAAGAACATACAATTTCAGGACTTTTTGCAATAGTTGACATTTCTTTTACATTTTTTTGACACTCTCAATTTATGCTCTATTTAGTTTTAGTAAAAATTAAAAGCCATCAAAAAAAACACCCTATTATTCTGAAGAAATAAAAAAAGCAATGAAAAATTTCGTTATAACTATTAGCCTACTGTGTCTATCCATTGGAGCATTCGGGCAAGAAAAAGAGCAGCTAAATTTACTAAAAGCGGACAGTACTTGGATAAAAGAAATTATCGAATTTCCCATAGGATTCGCTCAAGAAATTAAATTCGAAGGCTTTGAAGACCTAAGATTTCCAGAAGGTTGGTCAAAACAAGATAGTCCGATGTTCTGGTCCTACGTATGGGCATGGAGCATTACCGCTACTAAAGAGTTAACGGAAAACGACATCGAAAGAAACATTCAATTTTATTTCGATGGGCTTTTGGGCATAGGCTCCGGCAAAAATGCCAAAGGAGAAATTCACCAGACCAGTGCTCTATTTGTTAAAAGAGAGGCAGGTGGGGATACCTCTGAATATATAGGCAAGGTTAAAACTTTTGATACCCGTTATAGCAACAAACCTTTAACATTTCATGTTCTGGCAGAACAATATTATTGCGAGCGCCAAAAAAAGGCTGTCTTGATTTTTAGATATTCGCCTAAGACATTTGAAGATGACGCTTGGTTGAAACTAAAATCGATTACCCTTGAGCGCCACGCTTGTGAAAATTAATATTGAATGAGTTGAGTAGCTATTTAAAGAATTAGACAATGGAGAGATTCTAATTTCTTTCAGTCCCACACCAGACAAAGTTTTGTGTTTTAGAAAACCACTAATCCTGAACACATGCACAAATTCCTTCCGAAATCATTTGGCTTTTGCTAACTTAGTCTCCATAAGCACTGGACTGATCTTAAAATATACCGTTATGAAAAAAAGTATACTCTCCGCATTGTTAATTATTGTGCTTTTTCAATTTTCGATCGCTCAAAACGACGCTCTTGAAACACTTTTAATTGAACTTCCGGACGTTGTTTTCAAAAAAATTGAAACCGCCAAAAATTTTGAATCAACTTACGAGTTGCGTGTGAAACAACCCATAGATCATTTAGATACTTCTAAGGGATACTTTCAACAGCGCGTATTTTTATCGCATCGAGGTTTTGACCAACCCACGGTAATGATCACAGAAGGATATGATCGTCCAAAAAACAGAATCAACGAGTTAACCGACCTTATTGAAGGAAATCAGCTGTTAATTGAACACCGTTATTTCGGTAAAAGTGTGCCAGACACCCTGGATTATGATTATTTAACACTGAAACAAGTAACGAATGACCTTCACCGTATTAAGGAAATATTTAAGGAGATCTATCCAAATAAATGGCTTGCTACCGGTCGCAGTAAAGGAGGCGCGACTACCCTATTCTATCGTTATTTTTACCCGAAGGATGTAGATGTGAGTGTCAACTACGTAGGGCCCATAAACAATGCATTTGAGGACCAACGTATCTATACATTTTTAGACACGGTGGGCACCAGATCTTGTCGAAGTAAGATCGAAAAATTTCAAAGATACCTTCTGAAGAATAGAAAGGACATTCTACCGCTTCTTAGGGCCTACAGCTTGGGTGCGAATGCAAGCTACACCTATCACAGTTTCGAAAAAGCGTTTGAATTTGCCGTTATGGAGTACCCTTTTTCGTTCTGGCAATACGGACATAATTGCGATGCCATTCCGAACGAATCCGTTTCGTATTTTGAGGCTGTAAAGTATTTCACCTCCGTATCGAATATGACATTTTTTGGAGACGGACCCACCAAAGGGTATGCCCCTCATTATTACCAATCCGCTACGGAATTTGGATATTACGGTTTTGAAACCAACAAATTTAAAGGCCTGTTAACCGAGTTACCAACAGACCAAAATCCACATGCAGCCTTTACCCCCAACAAAATGGATGTTCCGTTTAATGGAGCATTGCTCGACGGGATAAATAAATGGCTGCCGGTGGAAGGAAATAAGATCATTCACATCTATGGCACCTTAGACACCTGGTCCGCCTCTGCCGTTCCAAAATCGGATCAAGTGGATGCTCTTTGGTTTTTTATGGAGGGAAAACACCACGGCAACGCCCTCATAAAAACAATGAGTGCTTCAGAAAAAGAAAAGCTGGTGGTTGCCTTGGAACGTTGGCTTACCATAAAAATTAAAGATCGTTAAGCCTTGCGTAGAAAAATGAAAAGAATAATAATTCAAGGCAGTTCGCGAAATAATGGCAATACCAGTAAAATTGTGCAGGTTTTACAAACACAATTAAATAGTGATGTGATCCATTTATGCGATTACAAAATTAATCAGTACGACTATCAAAACAGAAACCAGGGGGACGACTTTCTCATGCTAATGAAGGAAATTGTTACCTACGATTTAATAATATTTGCCACCCCCGTCTATTGGTACTCCATGAGTGGCACCATGAAAGCTTTCTTTGATCGAATTACAGATTGTTTAAAAATAGATAAGGAGACCGGGCGTAAGCTTCGAGGGAAAAATATGGCTGCAATTAGTTGCGGGTCCGAACCTTTGGAGCCAGAAGGCTTCTTTATTCCTTTCAAAGAAAGTGCTGCCTATCTTGGAATGAATTATCTTGGGCATATACATACCTGGATTGAAGGAAAAGAGCCGTTAAATTCAGTATTGAAAAACATTAAGGAGTTTTCTGGAAAGTTAACCTAAGTTCGAAACTCATGAAGAATCGCCCCAATACCGTTCATTTAAAAAATTAAAAATTGATCATCGAAAAACTCTATCCCGAATTGAATGAAGTGTACTTTATAAAAAGTCACACGCTTATTCATATTTTATCGGGACAGGGCAGTATTCAGGTTGACTTTAAAAACTATGTGGATTGGCAGGAAAAGGCCATTTTTCTCGAAAAAGGACAGTATATCAAATTTCTTTCCGGAGATTTTCAGTTAAGAAGAATTGAGTTTTCGAATGAAACGAAATTTTACAATAAGGAAGTGCGCGTATTATTCAAACATCTTATTTCCTTAGGCTATATCGACCTTATGGAGTGTGAAGAATGTAAAACTTTTTTAGCCGAATCATTGCACACAGATCATATGGCGGATATTGTTGACATTTCTTCTAAACAATGGTATTGGCAAAATCCGTTCAAGGCAAATAAAGAAGAATATCAAATCATTTTTGACATCAAAGACCTCATTGATGCCGAATATTTTAATGGCCTGACCAGCACAGACCTCGTGGGGCTAATTAATGACAGAGGCTATAACGCTCAGGCCTTAGTTAAAAATAAAGTGGGGCTTTCTGTTAAAAATCTAATGAACGCCAAGCGGCTCAAAGAAAGTCAAAAAGAAATAGCTTTTACCGACAAGAACATTCAGGAAATATCATACGAATTGGGGTTCAAGGACACCGCTTACTTTAACCGTGTATTCAAGAACGCCACACTTCAAACCCCAAAAGAATTTAGAAATAATTTCGATTTTAAAAATAGGGACCTGTTCTCTCAGCATATCCTGGAACTCTTAAAGGAGCATCATCAACAAGAAAGGTCACTTGGGTTTTATGCAGACCAGATGAATTTATCGGTAAAGACCTTGTCAAAAAAAGTGCGATCGAAAATGAACACTTCTCTCGGCCAATTAATACGATTGGAACTTATCAATACGGCTAAACTTATGCTTTTGAACGGCGATTCGGTCTCTATCATCTCACAGCGCCTAGGGTTCGAAGAGGCCAATCACTTTTCTAGGTTCTTTAAGCATTATTCGGGAGATACTCCCACACAATTCAAATTGAAAAAGTACAATTCTTAGCGTTTTTTTTGTAGCATCTTAACCTGAGTTATGCTTCATCTTTGCGGTGTAATAATTCACTAAAAATTAGAAAGATGAATATCAAAGAACAAGTAAACAAAATCGACGCTATCGTTAGCCAAGGTGCTATCGTTGAAGCCGTAAAACAATTTTTTGCAGACAATGTGATCACCTCCGATTATGGAAACGGTGGTACCAATGGTAAAGCCGAAATGGTTGCCAAAATGGAAGGATTTGCAGGAGCCATTGAAAAGGTAAATGGAATCACCCATCACCACTCCATCGTGGATGGGAACGTCTCCGCCTCCGAATTCACCTTCGACTTCAATATGAAAGATGGGAGCAAAATTTACTGGCACGAGATCATTAGAAGAATCTGGAATGATAACGGACAGGTAATTCAGGAAGAATACTTCAACGCAGCATAAACATTACAAATAATTTAAATCCAACAAAATGAAAACAATAAAATCGGTCTTAGTGTTATTTACACTTTTCGCGGGAATCAATTTATTCGCACAGGACAAAATGGCTAATAACATAGACAATAGTAATATCGCACTACAGGGATATAGTCCCGTGTCATATTTAGATTTAAGCCTAGCGCAGAGAGGAAACAAGAATTTCAAATCAGAATATGAAAAAGTAACTTATTATTTCACCTCTGCGGAACAGAAGGCGGCTTTTGACAAAAATCCGGGCAAATATTTACCGCAATTTGGTGGGTATTGCGCCTTCGGAGTTTATGCGGGCGCAAAGTTTCGAGTGGACCCTAATAAGTTTATGGTCAAAGATGGTAAGTATTATTTATTTCTGAATAATGTAGAATTGGATGCTCAACAGCTATGGATGGCCGAAAACGATCATTATAAGCTCAAAAAAGCAGCCGATAAAAACTGGAGCAAATTAAGCAAAACGCATAATTAAAGATGGGTATAGCACCTTCATAAACACCATAAAAAAGTGCAGGTTGTCTCAATCTGTGCTTTTTTAATTTCCAGAGTGTTACTGTATTTAAGCCTCCGGAAATACAGTTGCCAACAAATGAGATCGGTCCAATTGTTGTATATTTCAATCCAAGATCAATTCATTTCTATGCCCTTTAACATCGTACTCTTTGAACCGGAAATACCCACAAATACTGGAAATATTGGCAGGCTGAGTCTTGCATCGGGTTCTCACCTGCATTTAGTAAAACCCTTTGGTTTCGAAATAAATGACAGTCGGTTAAAACGAGCTGGTTTGGACTATTGGAAGCATATTTCAATGACCATTTATGAGAGTATCGACCACTTTTTTGAAGTCCATAAAGACCGCCCCATGGTTTTTCTATCCAGTCACGCTACCAAAGATTATCTTTCCATTAATTATGAAGATGAGATGTTTTTTATTTTCGGAAAGGAATCCTTGGGTTTGTCCGAAAAAATTCTAACAGAAAACAAGGACCGATTATTCAAAATTCCTCTGCACAGTGAACACATAAGAAGTTTAAACTTGGCCAATGCGGTAAGCATCATAGTTTATGAGGGTTTGCGAAATTTGCGGTAGTTTCAAATTAATTTCGGTATGAAAAATTTAGTTCCTACTTTTGATAGGAGCCTTAGTCATTCCTAATAGCGTCGTAAAGCCAGCCATTTATGAAGAAATTTAAAGTCGCCGTTCTGGGTCCTATCCCAAGAGACCATATTACCACTCATCACAATGAAGTTATTAAAAAATATGGCTGTGCCACTCACACCGCTATTGCAATTTCCAATTTGTTGGGCGATCATGGAACGGTAATACCGGTCACGCACGTTAGGAAAAAGGACCTACCCCCTATTCTGGAGCTCTTCGCTCCTTATAACAATGTTGAAACCAATCATATTCATAGTGCAGCGGATCGTGGCGATGTTATTCACCTCAAGTTTGTCGACCAAAACAAACGCATCGAAAAACAAACGGCCTTTATGACTCCTATTTTGTCCAAAGATGTGGCTCCCTTGTTAGATTGCGATGTGTTTGTCTGTGTGCCTGTAACCGATTTTGAGGTACCGCTAGAGACACTTCAGTATATAAAAGCTAATAGTAACGCTTCTATCGTATTTGATGCCCACGGCCCTACCACTTCACTTACAACACATGGTGATCGTGTCACTAAGTTTTGGGTTGATCGAGATGTTTGGCTGCCTTATATTGATGTCCTCAAGATGAATTTGGAAGAAGCCAACTGTAGTTGGTTCGAATTGGAATACTCCGGAGATGAACTTGAGAATAATCATGAGATTTCTGAGGAAAAATTACCTGAATTTGCCATGCACTGTCTTTCCCAAGGCCTAAAATCACTATTCGTGACCTTAGATGCTAGAGGTGTCATGGTCTATACATTGGAAAATGGTGAGTTGCAGCAAACTCTGGTTCCTTCAGTAAAAGTAAATGAAGTGATAGATACTACTGGATGTGGAGATTCTTTTGCGGGAGGTGTTGCCTTTAGTTTGTTACAGGAACCCAATAACCCGATCAAAGCCGCGCAATATGGAAATGCCATGGGAGCCCAGCGTACACAAGGAAAAACCTTCGATGTCTTTAAATCGCTGGAAGAAACCAACGAAATTCTGAAGAATACTTATGGCTAGTTGGTAAGTGTATACGTTAAACCCATCCTAAAAACTTCCTGACTTCTATTCATATTTTTACTTTTAAGGTTTAAACCGAAACCAATGAAAAACACCTTACTCGCCTTCATTTTCTTAAGTATTTCTCCCCTCATCTTAGCTCAGGACTTAACGTTCGAAGAATATAATCCGACCTCTACCCTGGTCGTGCCGGGAGAGAACATCATAAAAGCCAAATTTCCTTTCATTGATGTTCATGGGCACCAATACCGCATGGCCGAGCAAGATCTGGCACCTGTAATAGCTGCCATGGATACCTTAAATATGGGCATCATGGTCAATTTAAGTGGGCGATCGGGTGAGAACCTGGTTAAGTCGGTTCAAAACATTAAGGACCACTACCCGAATCGCTTTGTTGTTTTCGCCAATGTGAACTTTGAGGGCGTCGGAAGCGAAGGTTGGGCCGAAAAGGCAGTCGATCAATTAGCAAAAGATTGTGAAAATGGAGCAAGAGGACTAAAAGTTTATAAAAGTTTAGGGCTGCGAAATAAAGATACGGATGGGAATCGGATTGCAGTGAATGACCCAAGGCTAGATCCCATTTGGGCCAAATGTGGTGAATTGGGGATTCCTGTGCTTATTCACACCGCCGATCCAAAACCGTTTTGGGATGAATTTGACGCCGATAACGAACGTTGGCTGGAATTAAAAACACGTCCACGTAGAAAACGAGATGCCAATAATCCCGCCCCCTGGGAACAGTTGATCGCCGAACAGCATGCCATGTTCAAAAAACACCCAAACACCACCTTTATCAATGCTCATATGGGATGGTTCGCCAACGACCTGGGAAGACTGGGCGAATTGCTCGATGAAATGCCCAATATGAATGTGGGCATTGGCGCCATTATAGCTGAATTAGGGCGCCAACCCCGTTTTGCAAGGGCATTCTTCATTAAGTATCAAGATCGAATTCTTTTCGGAAAAGACAGTTGGAAGCCTGAAGAATTCCCAACTTATTTTAGAGTTTTGGAAAGTGATGACGAATATTTTCCCTATCACAAAAAATACCATGCATTCTGGGCCATGTACGGTTTGGACCTACCCGACGATGTGCTTAAAAAGGTGTACTACAAAAATGCCCTCCGTATTGTACCTGGGCTGGACAAAAGTTTATTTCCGAAATAAAATCCGGCACTATGACGACCATGGAAACCATTATCCGGCAATTAGACCTATCCCCTCATCCAGAGGGCGGCTACTTTAAAGAAACATATCGAAGTAGCGGTACTATTTCTGAAACGGAGCTGGGCGATCCCTATGATGGGAAACGGAATTTTGCTACGAGCATTTACTTCTTGTTACATTCTGAAACCTTTTCTGCATTTCATAAAATACATCAGGACGAACAATGGCACTTTTATATGGGGGCTCCTATCAAGTTACATGTGATAGCGCCGAATGGAGATTATTGGTATAAAAACATTGGAAACGATTTGTCTCAAGGAGAAGTGCCCCAATACATGGTACCAGGCGGTCATTGGTTTGCGGCAGAAGTTCCCGAAAAAGACAGTTTCGCTCTTGCGGGTTGTACGGTGGCTCCCGGATTCGATTTCAAAGACTTTCATATGCCAAAACGGGACGAATTGACCGCTCTTTTTTCACAACATGCGGATCTGATCAAACGACTAACCCGCGATTAAAATAGCCAGCAAATGAACCAAAAAATCAACACGATTATTTTCGACCTAGGAGGCGTTCTAATTGACTGGAGTCCAGAATATGTTTATCTGAAAGAATTTAGAGGGGATCGAAAAAAAATGGATTGGTTTCTAAATACTATTTGTGCCTGGGATTGGAATGTAAATCAGGATGCTGGTTATCCTTTGGCCAAAGCTACCGAAGAACGCATTGCTCTATTTCCGGAACATGAGGCCTTAATTAAAATGTATTATGGCCGGTGGGAAGAAATGCTGGGCTTTGCGCATGACGACACCCTGGAGCTTTTGAAAAGTCTGGTAGACCATTCGGATTATCGAGTGTTGGCCTTAACCAATTGGAGTGGTGAGACCTGGCCCAAGGCAATAGCAAAGTTTCCATGGCTTCAATGGTTTGAGGGCATTTTGGTGAGTGGAAACGAAGGAATCCGAAAACCATTTCCCGAAATTTATGAGCTGATGCTTTCACGATATGAAATTGACAGAAAGAAAGCTGTATTTATTGATGATAGCCTGGCAAATATTGAAGGCTGTGAAGCGGTAGGTATTAAAGGAATACACTTTAAAGATGCCGCTTCGTTGAAAAGGGAATTGTTAGCCCTTGGGATAAACCTTTAACCTGCTAAAAAATGGGGATTCAAAAGAGAAGAAGGAAGAAAAGGATTAAATGCAGTAAAAGTTAAAGTAGTTAACAGCGCCATACTTTTTTAGACCAAAACCCATCCGTTTTGTTGGATGGGTTTTTTAGTACCTCTATGTAACAAACTGCAACGCATAAAGTTAAATTATGAAGACCACTTCAAAAATTATTACGTTCTTTGAATAAACAATTAATACAAGAATACTCCAGGTGAAACCCGCTACGGTTGCTCAAATAAGAAAAGAACTGAAATTTCGATCTTCGGAGGAATTGGAAGCACTCTGTCTTCGGTTAGCTCGATTTAAGAAGGAAAACAAGGAAGTTCTTACCTACTTGTTGTTTGAAAGTGATGATGAAGCCGCCTACGTAAACCAGGTGAAAGAGCATATAACCAAGGGTTTTTCGGAAATAAACACCAATAGTTTTTATTACGTAAAGAAGAGTATTCGAAAGATTCTTCGGGAAACAAAAAAGTACATACGCTATTCTTCTGTAAAGGAAACCGAAGTGGAGCTTCTCCTCTATTTTTGTCAGACTTTGAAAGAATTTAAGCCCTCCATAAAAAACAGTTTGACCATGGTTAACCTGTATGAGCGCCAATTAGTTTTAATTCAGAAGAAAATCACAACATTGCATGAAGATCTACAATATGACTATACACAGGAGATCCGAGCATTGATGAATGAATAATTGTAAAGTTTCTGAAATGCAAAGACTATCCACTTCTCTAACCTATTTTTATAAAATTGTACTGCCTATAATTTATGTGGTACTATTTTCAGGATTGTTCTTTCTATTACTTAGTCTTGACATTGCATTACCCGGTCTTGTATCCTTTCTTATTTCGGCAATTCTATTTTCCCTTATATTTCTTCTCCATTTCTATGGCATAAAAAAAGTATCGATCGATAATCGTTTTTTATATGTATCCAATTTCAAAAAAGAAATTCAAATTCCGTTGGCTCAGATCAATTCGGTTAAGGAGAATGTTTGGTTTTTACCCAGAAAAATTACAGTTCGGTTGGAAACACCTTGTCCTTTTGGAGGAAAAATTACTTTTTTGGGGTATTACGAAACGTTTCTGTTTTTTAAAACGCACCCTGCTGTACTAGAGATTCGAGAAAGGATCAACAAAACTTAATATCCATTTCAGAATAAAATAAACAAACCATCAATGATTACCATATATCACAATCCCAGTTGTAGTAAATCCAGAGCCTGTCACCATATTTTGACGGATGTTGGAAGCCACGTTAAAGTGATTAACTATAAACAGACTCCATTCACCGAAGAAACTTTAACAGCATTACTTGGGCTTCTCAAAATGAAACCTGCCGATTTGGTGCGCACGAATGAAACTATTTGGAAGGAACAATTCAAAAGTAAAAAATTAACCAACAAAGGTATTATTAAAGCCATGCTAGCCTATCCTCAACTTATTGAACGCCCTATTGTAGTTAAGGGTGATACTGCCATTGTTGCACGGCCTCCAGAACGAGTTTTGGAGCTTTTATAATTCTGAAAATTAAGAGCTCTTTGACCCTATTTGGGTCCCTACTGTTAAACTCCTTTTTTTAACAAAACTTTATGGACTCCTATTAAAACCTCCCACTAATTTCGCAGTCTAAATTGGCAAAACAAAAAAATGCGACTAAACTTCTTTCTGTTTATTTTACTGGTTACCACCTCAGTCTTCGCGCAACGCGGTAACTCGTCAGGAAATGAAAGACCAAAAGTTATAATTACCGGCCAGGTACTGGAACAAGACACGAACGTTCCATTAGAATATGCCACCATTGCTTTTGTTGGAAAGGACGGTAAAATTGCCACAGGCGGGATTACCGATCCAAAAGGAAATTACCGCATTGAGGTTCCAGCTGGTTTGTATACCGTTCAGTTTGAGTTTATATCTTACAAGACCAAGCAAATTACAGAACAGCGACTTTTTGAGGATGTCAAATTACCCACCATTTCGCTTGCCCTGGATTCAGAAAGTTTGGATGAAGTAGTGGTTCGGGCCGAAACTACAGAAGTACAGATACGACTTGATAAAAAGATTTACAACATAGGAAAGGATCTGACCACAAGTGGAGCCACAGTTAGCGATGCTTTGGACAATATTCCATCGGTCACTGTAGATGTGGATGGTGCCATCGCGCTCAGAGGCAATGAAAATGTGCGTATTTTAATCAACGGAAAACCTAGTGCAATTGCAGGCTTTGGCTCTACCGATGCCTTGCGTCAACTACCTGCAGAAGCCATCGAACGCGTGGAAGTAATTACGTCTCCTTCGGCCAGATATGATGCAGAAGGAACAGCGGGAATTTTGAATATTATTCTTCGGAAAGAAAAAACGTTGGGATTGAACGGCTCTATTCAAACTAATTTCAACTATCCACTGGGTGCAGGAGTTACCACCAATGTAAACTTACGCACCAATAAATTCAATATTTTTAATTCGACAGGGTATCGTTATCGAGAAACACCGGGAAACGCCACTTTTGAAAACCAGTACTTTTCCAACGCTATTGAAAATCCTTTGGTGATAGAAAAACGAAATTATGATCGCCTGCAACGAGGATTTAACACCAATTTGGGCTTTGAATACTTTTTAACAGACGCTTCTTCCATAACCGCCAGTGGCTTTTATAGAAAAGGAAATGACGACGACATGACGACCAATATTACCAATGAATTTGACGTTGCCAATCTTCTGGCCATTACTCGAAGCAGAATTGAGAATGAAAGCGAAGACTCGGAAGATCTCCAGTTATCACTTAACTATCAAAACGATTTAAGTAAAGATGGTCACAAGCTTACGATCGATTTCCAATACGAAACCTCTTCGGAAACAGAAAGTGCCTTCATTGATGAAAATGATACCTTTCCTATTGTCGTGCAGCTTCCGGCAGAAGATATTCTGAGCGTTCAAGATGAAACCGAATTTTTAGTGCAAGGAGATTATGTACTCCCTATAGGCGAAAATGCTCAATTTGAAGCTGGTTTCAGAGGGCGTTATCAAAACAATGTCACTGACTATCAATTGCTTGAACAGTTAGTAGCTAATGGCCCCTTTATTAGGAACGACAGTATCTCTAATATTTTTGATTTTACTCAGAACATTCAGTCCTTATACTCTCAATACGGCAATAAGTTTGGAAAATTCTCCTTTTTATTAGGTCTGCGAATGGAAGCAACTACACTCAAAGGAGAGGTCACGGGAGAAGATGTGATTTCCAATGGGGATTTAAATTTCAATTTCGACAAGGATTATTTGGGGTTGTTTCCCACCGTAAATCTTGTTTATGAACTGAGCGAACAGGAAAATATTACCTTAGGATACAATAGAAGGATTAATAGACCCCGTGGATTCTTCATCAATCCTTTTCCCTCCAGATCCAGTGAAGCCAATGTATTTCAGGGAAACCCGGATTTAGACCCGGCATACGCAAGTGCTTTTGACCTTGGATATTTGAAAAAGTGGGGGAGAAAAATCACCCTAACCTCATCGGTGTATTATCAATATGAAACGGACGCCTTTGCCCGCATCCAGGAAGAAACGGGAGAGCTAACGTCAAACGGCATTCCCATTATTAGAACCATTCCTATTAATTTATCCACCAACGAACGCATTGGCTTTGAAGCTGGTGTTTTATACAATCCTGCAAAATGGTTGCGATTGAATGGAAGCTTTAACTTTTTCCAATTCGAAACAGTAGGCGCTTTTAACGGGGTAGACTACGGAAATAAGGATACCAGTTGGTTTTCCAGGTTTAGCTCTAAAGTAACGCTTCCCGCGAAGGTAGATTGGCAAACCACCGCCTTTTACCGAGGTCCCCGCAATAATGCTCAAACGGAAAGCGATGGTATTTTTTCATTGAATCTTGCCTTTAGTAAAGATGTTTTAAAAGACAAAGGCACCATTGGGTTTAATGTAAGAGACCTGCTTAATTCGAGAAAAAGAAATTCTGTAACCACAACGGACAATTTTATAAGCACTAGTGAATTTCAATGGCGTGAACGCTCATTTACACTTTCCTTTACTTACAGATTGAATCAAAAGAAACAACGACAACGTCCTGAACGCGGTGGCGGTGATGATGGTGACTTTGAGGGATAAAGAAAATCCCAACGTCTAACATAATATTTATGCAGTTGTTTCCCGTATCAATAAGGAAAAAACAGATTTTATTATGATCAAGCTCTTCGTTTTAGCCATAATGACAAGCCAGGGCATAAAAAAAGGAAGCTCTAAAAGAACTTCCTTTGTATTTTGATGGATATGCCCTTCTAGGCCTCTCCTTTTTCCTTCAATTTTGCTTCACGCTTCATTTTAAAACTATCCACAATGTAGCCTCCTATCCAGTAAGGAATAAAAGAAACTAAAAAGATCATTAACCAAAAACCAATCGTTAGTATGGTCAAAAATGCAAGAAATCCTAAATACTGATCGAAATCGAACATATACAGCGTGTTTTGTTTTGGCAAAGATAAAATGAATTTTAGAAAATTTAGTGCAGTTTTGATAAAAATTTTAACCCAAAATTTCCCTTAGGAGCGAGGTTGTTCATTAGTGGGAAAAACTTCGGCCTTTGGGCTTCGGTCTTACGTCATAAATAAGTAATTTTGTATCCTATTTCAGAAACAGCAATTATGGACTACAGAATTGAAAAAGATACCATGGGAGAGGTTCAGGTTCCCGCCGATAAGCTTTGGGGTGCACAAACCGAGCGCTCTCGAAATAATTTTAAGATTGGCACTCCCGCTTCCATGCCATTGGAAGTTGTCTATGGCTTCGCTTATCTTAAAAAAGCTGCAGCTTATACCAATTGTGATCTAGGTGTTTTAGCTGAAGAGAAAAGGGATTTGATCGCTGCTGTTTGCGATGAAATATTGACGGGGATGCATGATGACCAGTTTCCTTTGGTGATTTGGCAAACGGGAAGCGGAACCCAAAGCAATATGAATACCAATGAAGTGATCGCAAATAGAGCCCACCAACTTGCCGGAAAGACCATAGGTGAAGGTGAAAAAACCTTGCAACCCAACGACGATGTGAATAAATCACAATCTTCAAACGATACCTTCCCAACGGGAATGCATATCGCAGCTTACAAAAAGATTGTTGAAGTAACACTTCCCGGCGTGAAGCAATTACACGAAACGCTACAGCAGAAATCTTTAGACTTTAGTACTTGTGTAAAAATAGGTCGTACCCACCTAATGGATGCTACTCCATTAACCTTGGGTCAGGAATTTAGTGGTTACGCAGCTCAATTAGCTTTTGGAATCAAGGCTGTAGAAAACACCTTAGCCCATTTATCGCAATTGGCTTTGGGAGGAACCGCGGTGGGCACTGGAATAAACACTCCAAAAGGATATGCCGTAAAAGTTTCGGAATATATCGCCGAATTTACCCAACTGCCCTTCGTTACTGCGGAAAATAAATTTGAAGCCCTGGCTGCCCACGATGCCATCGTGGAAACACACGGCGCTCTAAAGCAATTAGCTGTTTCTCTTAATAAAATTGCTAATGATATTCGTATGCTGGCCAGCGGTCCTCGCAGCGGTATTGGAGAAATTTCTATTCCTGCGAATGAGCCCGGATCTTCCATTATGCCTGGTAAAGTGAATCCTACCCAGTGTGAAGCATTGACCATGGTTTGCGCCCAGGTTATGGGTAACGATGTCGCCATTGGTGTAGGTGGAATGCAGGGGCACTACGAATTGAATGTATTTAAGCCAGTGATGGCCGCAAACCTCCTACAGTCCGCCCAGTTAATAGGAGATGCCTGTGTTTCCTTTGATCTGCATTGTGCTCGAGGAATTACTCCAAATAACGAGGTTATCAAGCGCTTGCTGGATAATTCTTTAATGCTGGTGACTGCCCTAAATACCAAAATAGGCTATTACAAAGCAGCTGAAATTGCAAATACAGCCCATACCAATGGTACCACCCTTAAGGAAGAAGCTGTTAATTTGGGATATCTCACTGCAGAAGAATTTGATGCTTGGGTGAAACCTGAAGATATGGTGGGTGAATAAACTTAACACTCTGGCTAATTTTTCTTGAATTGTAGGTGACTCTTACTTTAATCAATAAGGTTTTCCTTCATTATTTATGAGAGCAAATAAAAATTTATGTTAAAGGACAAGAAAACAAAAGATTAGTCCTTCCCATACTATCATCGCTTAACTCTCGAACAATCAGCAGCTTAAAAACTAGAACTTACTTAATTTTTATATAATTTGTAGGAATTACCTGATAACAAAAGGGGCTATTTCATAAGTTTTTATCGATGAAATGCAAAAATATTAGGTAAAGTGTATATTTTTTGTATATTGAAGTACCCAAATGACAAAAACCTACTTATTATGAAGTCAGTTTTAATGCTTTTTTCCATCCTATTTTGTCTCCAAGCACAGGCAAAAAAGAAAGTGCATTTCGCAGAGATTACAACCAAGAGCATAAGCCTCGAATCTATTGAAAACACTGCTTTCGGGAATCAAATTAACCCCGAATTCAACAACCTAAACGGTGCTACAAATTCGTCCCTTTATATGCTACCTTTGGACGGCAATTTTTACTATGACAGTAGTTTTGGCAATTTTGGTGAAGGATTCGGTTTTTCAGAAAATTCCTACAAATTTAATACAACTATGAGCGGGTCACTTGGAACTCCCATCGACGAGAATTCGGTAGTTCGAAATGAAGCTTCTATCGACTCTCAGACTATCTTCAGACAGGGGTTATATTATGGGTTTGCCGTTATGCTTGTTTTGTTAAATTTAGTTTGCTTCTTTTTGTTTGAAGAAAAAACCTTTTTATACTATTCGCTGGCTTTAGCAAGCATGTCCTTGTTGCTATTCTTTAGTGACGGTCTATTCTCCCTTCTAGGGCTAAAAAGTCTAGATCTACTCTTAAACAATCAAACTTTGTTTTCTTTCATTGCAACCATATTTGGTGCTCTGTTTATTTCAAAATACCTAAATCTGGGCGAATTTTTACCAAAATTGAAATACATAACTTTTTCATTATTTGGTATTTCCGCTATTCTGTTGGCGGCCGGCTGGGGTAATGGCAATCCTGCATTTCTATTGGGCACCAATGCCGTGTTATTTACAATACTCGTAACCTACTTTTTGGCAGGAATTTACTTATTCAGTAAAAAGAATTACGCCAAATTCTTGGTAATTGCCTCATTTATTCCCCTACTGTTTTGTATCGACTTTTTTGTTCTGAATCCTCTGGGGATTAACTTTTTATCAACGCAAACCACTCATATTAAAGCGGCCAGTATTGCCGAAATGCTCATCCTTACTTATGCGATCATGTTCCGTATGCAATCGATTAAAGAAGAAAATTTGTTGAGGCAGGCTGAACTTCGGATTTTCTTGAAACGTCAGGAAGCGCATTCGGTTCGCGCCAAAACGGAAAAGTTAGTAGAAGAGGTTTATTTGGAAAACCTGATCATGCATTACGACCTTGACGGATTAGAAATTAAGCTATTACAATATATTTCAGAAGGTAAAGAAAACCCAAAAATAGCGAGAAAGCTTAAAACAACGGAGCACGACGTTGAAGAATTGACTAAAGAACTTTATGAGAAACTTGAGATAGGAGAGCAAATACAGCAAGACTATCGATTGGTCGATTCACAACCCGACTATATTTATAACTAAATAAAGCGTTTGAAACGTTGTTCAAAAAAGGGACAACACAATACAATACGATCAAAGATAATTACCGTATTAGGAATCCATAGAACCTAATTGACTATTTTATAATTAATATGGCGAAAAAGGATGAGCAACTTTGCTTATCCTTTTTTTCTGTAGTGTTTTCTGTAGCTCATGTAGGAAACTATAAATAGCAGCACTAAAAAACATGTTAGATAGAATACAAAATTAGGAGTAACCGGTGCATCGCCATTTGCGTACGAATGTAAACCCGTCAAATAGAAGTTCACCCCAAAATAGGTCATCATAATGGAAGCAAAAGCGACAACAGCGAAAACGTTAAACGTCCATTTTCCACGAAGTCCTGGAACCAGACGAGAATGAATAACAAACGCGTACACCATAATGCTAATGAGCGCCCAGGTTTCTTTAGGGTCCCATCCCCAATATCTACCCCAACTTTCATTCGCCCACTGTCCTCCAAGGAAATTTCCAATAGTAAGCATGACCAATCCTACGGTCAGGGACATTTCGGTGATAATCGTAATCTCCTTGATATTCAAATCCATTTTCGGCTTATTCTTTTTAGTTGTAAAGACCATTAGCAGCAATGCAGTCACACCCAACGTCCACCCCAACGTAAACGGTCCGTAGCTGGCCACAATAACCGCAACATGAATCATAAGCCAATAACTGTCCAAAACGGGCTGCAGGTTGGCGATGGAAGGATCTAACCAATTTAAGTTGGCTACCCATAGTAAAATGGAAGCTACAAATGCTGTAGAAGCCACTGTTAGATCACTTTTACGCCCAAATGCCAATCCAAAGAAAACGGTTGCCCAACTTACATAAATAATGCTTTCGTAAGCATCACTCCAGGGAGCATGACCACTAATGTACCAGCGAGCAACAAGACCAAGGGTCATAAGCACAAATAACGCCCAAATACACACCTTAAAAAACTTAATGGAATAGGTAATGAATTTTCTTTCCGTAAAAACGCCAAAAATGATAAAGCTGAACATAAAAAATCCAAACATGGCGAAATAATGATATAAACGATTGAATATATCGACCTTGTTGTAGGTGATCTCGGCATCTATTTTATTTTCTGAAAGCATGACCTCGCTGCCATATTTCTGCTGATAATTAATAATTAGATCCAATGCTTTATCCGCTTCGGTATAATCATTCGTTTTCCTCGCATAATCCAAGGCCAGGCGATAAGCCGAAAGAATTTCCGAGACAAAAACCGAATCTTGCCCCTTAATATTAGCTGAAGCCAGTTCAGGCCTTGAAATCCATTTGTTGTTTTGATCGCCAGGAATAGGGAAAAGTTTCAATAATCCCCCACTCAAAGTAGCATCAAGAATATAGGATTTCTCATTAAGCTTGATAAAATCCTTCTCAAACTGATTCGGATTCGTTTTAGAAGTAGCCTCTTGCAAATACGGGCCTAGTTTATTTTTCATGTTGGAGTCGAGTAAGTCGAAGATAGACGCCTTCGAAGCCTCCTTAGGGACTCCTAAAATTCGTTTAATACTGTCATTTCGCCAATCCAATTTCATGATAGGAACTTCCAACCATAATTTCGGAATGTCATTCATAGAAAGAAAAACTTGATTGGCATCTAGTTCGCCATAGGTATCCTTCCCGCTTACCTTACGCAAAATTTCGCTGGCAAAAGTGTTTATTGGCTTCATTCGACCGTTATCTTGAACAACAAGTCGGCCAAACCTTGCGGCATGCTCTTTATTTACTGCAGTGGCCACAACTACCGAATCAACCTGCTTCAAGGTGACTCTGCTATCATGATTCGCGTCTTGAGCAAAGCTTGCCAAAGAAAATAGCATAACGATAATGGTCGTCATTTTTGACTTCTTGTCCTTTACTTTATCCAGCATTTTCTTGAGATCCGAGAATCGAGTGTTCCGGTCAAATAGAATGGCCATTAATCCAAAATAGAGTAGAAAATAACCGATATAAGTAATCCAGGTTCCCCAAAAGTCATGATTTACGGACAGTACGGTACCTTTTTCATCTGGATCGAAAGAAGCCTGAAAAAAGCGGAAACCTCCATGATCCAAGACGTTATTCATGAATACATCATAATCATAAAAATCGGTGTCGCTATTATTTACGGTAAGCTTACTACGATATGCCGAATACCCTTTATCGGTTCCTGGGTATTTGTCTGCAATAAAGTCGTTTAACGTGATACTAAAAGGTAATTTTAATTCTTTAGCTCCGTAACTAAGGAACACTTTAAGCCCAGCAATGTCTACTTGAACAGGATCAGCTGTCACAAACTTCCCGCCCAAGAGCTCCACCGTTTGCGTTTCTCCCATTGAAGTAACATCAACCACCAAAACATCTTGATTTGTTTTTTCCGGCCAAGCCACCTTTACTGGTCCATATCGTCCTTTAGAAACTGGTTCAGGAATGACAAACTGCATCCCTCCAATACTGTAAAGAGAACGCAGGGCCAGGTTTTGCAGACTATCCTTTACAAATGGCTTTTGAAACCGCTTCATGATCTCCGCCATATCTACCCCCTGTAATTGCGTAGGATCTACACCAGCCGCTCTAACTTCCGACATATTCATATAAAATCCATCAAATGGAGCATCTATGGTATAGGCGTTTTCATTGATCGAAATATTGACAGCACCCGGCGTAGGTTGGTCCAAAGCAATCAAAATATTATGAATGCTTACTACTTCTCCCCTTTTTATCCAATGGTCATGTCCTTGGCCCGCTCCACTTTCTACAATGCGTAAATAATCTTCCCCATCTTCCGAAGCGATAAACCCTTCTCTAACATTTGAGATAAAGTCTTTGTAGTTGATGGTAACGGGTTGTTTATTATAATCGGTTTTTATACTGAAGTTGTTATCGAGCCTTTCAGAAAGATCCAATTTTTTCAAAGGAATTCTCCTTCTTTGTGCCACACCGTCAATTTTATAATCTCCATCGATAAAGGTCTTCAAATAGGTTTCGGTAGATAAGAAGGTATTCTCAGTGGCACCCTCCCTTATGGGCATTAAGCCTTCATAACCAATATAACGAGTAACACCTGCTCCCACCAAAATAAGGATGAAAGACAAGTGCAAAATTAAGGTGGCCCATTTCTTCTTTTTATACAATCGGAATCGAAATATGTTACCCACGAAATTGATCACAAAAAGCACCATAATGGCCTCGAACCACCAGGCATTATATATCATTTCTCTGGAATAAGGAGTAGGTGATGTCTCTGATGCCCGATCTAAAAAGGTTCCAATGGCCATCGCAATGGCAAAAGCGATAAATAAAGCGGCAGTGAGACGAGTTGAAAAGAGAATTGAAGCAAGTTTCTTTTGCATCCTAACGAATTTTGCGCAAATTTAGTTAATTCGACCCAGAATTTCTACTTAAATCTGTTAAGGTATATGGATTATTTTTGGTCCGTATGGTTCCGAGCCTTAAACATTTTTAAATGTATAAAAGTGCTCATATTTCTTGCTCTGTTTTTTGCAATTTGAGCCACCTCTCCTTTAAACAGCTCATCTATGGTTTCGAACCAGAGATTGAGCCACACTCCAAAATGCATTTCATTGATGGTCCCGTTATGAGCGGCATCCACTTCAACATGCTTTTGCAGTGGATCCCCGTGGTATTTTTTACTGAAGAACAAGTTACTTACCCAAAAGTTGGTGAGGCGTTCAAAATGTTCTTCCCAATCTTCAATGACATTATTAAAAATTGGGCCCAACAATTCATCCTCCCGTACTTTTCCGTAGAAAGTTCTAACAAGAACATGCACATCTTCTTCTGAAGTAATATCGGTCCTTTCCATTAGAAGACTAAGTTAACGATTACCAACAGACTATTTACGACTAAACTAACCACGAGTAACCAAAATGCGTACTTCGATTCCAATTGAGCCAACAATGCAGCAT
Source organism: Bacteroidota bacterium (assembly GCA_039028295.1). Taxonomy (GTDB): domain Bacteria; phylum Bacteroidota; class Bacteroidia; order Flavobacteriales; family Flavobacteriaceae; genus Aureisphaera. Next base: position 25,417 of record JBCCIJ010000027.1, on the reverse strand, counting down.
TGTAAAACATACAGGTGGTTACACAAAGTGTCAACTCAATACCGGTAACCAGGTTAGTGCCGTTCATTAAAATTAACATGGCGGCTACCGACCCCAAGCAACTTTGTAAGATGATTGTTAGCGGAATATACATGTAGCGATTGACATCAAATTCCTGTATTAATTGGGATATAGACAAGTTTCTCATGATTGTTTTTATTAATTTTGAACAAAGTTAGACCCTCAAAACAGCCTCGCTTATGAGGCAAATCATAAACGAATGATTCCGGAGAAATTATTAGAAGATTTTGAAGCCCAAAGCATAGAGTTGTCTGAAAATGACCCGGTCTTTTCGGAAGGAAACAAGGCTTCCTTCTTCTATCAAATAAAAGAAGGAAGCATCAAGATGTATAACCTCAATGAAAACGGGAAAGAGTTTGTTCAAGGTATATTTTACCGGGGAGAAAGTTTTGGAGAACCTCCGTTATTTGGGGACTTTCCTTATCCTGCAACGGCTATTGCCCTACAAAAAACGACCCTCTATAAACTTCCAAAGCAAGCGCTTTTTGCCCTGCTCCGAGATAACTTTGAGGTACATTTAAAATTCACTTCAAATTTATCCCATCGCATTGGATACAAAGCAATGATTATGAAGGAGATGTCTGTGCATAGCCCAGAACACCGTATTTTGACCCTAGTAGATTTCCTGAAAGAGAAGGAATCCCCAAATTCGAAATATTTAGTGAGTCTCACACGTCAACAAATCGCCAATCTTACCGGTTTACGTGTAGAAACGGTTATTAGAGCCGTCAAGCAATTAGAACGAAATGGTGAAATAGAAATTATTCGGAGAAAAATCTGTCGATAGTTTTATTATTCGATTTTTTGGGCTTTATATCGTGAAAATACGACACCGTTAACCGCATTTTTTTCTAACTGAAACTCATAATAGGTTCCTGTTTTTTTATTAAAAAAAGTGGTGTCGCTTTGGGGTAGTAAAAACACAGCATTTCCAGAGAAAATAGCTCCGTTAAATTCCAGTCCATTATCTTTTATTCGAATCTCGGCGTCGCCGTACTTCTCAAAGTTATATCTACCGACGAATCGTGATAGTTCTTTTTTAGTTTGTTCATTTACTTTTCGCACTCTATTATAGATGCCGGGCAACTGGTATTCTTCGGCTAAACTTAAGAACAATTCTGAGATGATAGCAGAGCCGTTGTCCGAATTGACCATGATCGCCACAGAGATGGAATGGTCTTTCCAAATTCTTAGATCCGACCGAAATCCTTCATCTGCACCACCGTGACCAAAAATATGATCCACCACATAGGGTCCTAATCCTTGGTTATTACCATAATCCGTAAGCATTTCGTTGACCGTTTCAACTTTCAGAAATCCGTCCTTTTGTGTTTGAAGAGTTTGTTGCATCTCCTTTGCCCATAACAAAAGTTGGGATGGTGTGGTCCAAAGTCCAGCGGCAGCCATTTCTGGATAGGTATGCCATTTACCTTCTACCTGAGCTCCATTAGAATAGTAACCGGCCGCGGCAAGACCATGATACTTTTTGGGTAACGGGTTTTTGTAGGTACTCGATCTCATTCCAAGTGGGGTAAGCACTTTTTCATTCATGATCTCAGAAAAATCCCTTTGTTCAATATCCGCAATCATTAATTGCAATACGGTATATCCTCCTCCAGAATAACCCACTTTTTCACCTGGTTCTCTAAAAACACGAACGGGGTCCGTATTTCCCTTACCATTTAAGACCTCGATCACGCTTGGAATAGTGTCTTTGAAGGAGTAGCCAGGGAAACCATGAACAGTTAATCCGGCGGAGTGATTTAATAACCTTCTAGTGGTGACTTTCTCTTCTTTGGTGAATTCATTATCTGGCAAGGTCCAACCACTTAAGTAGTTATTGACATTCAAATCCAATCCAATCGTACCGTCTTCAACCAGTTGTAGCGCTCTAGTTGCAGCAATGGCTTTGCTAATTGATCCCGCTTGGAACAAGGTTTCGGTTGTGACTTTACGATTTTGCAAGCTATCGGCCATTCCATAACCCTTGGCCCACTCTATGACACCATTGTTCAAAACGGCAATGCTCAACCCAGTTATTTTTAGCTCCTTCATGCGATCTTCAATGTGATACTGCTTAATAACCACACTATCGCCATATTGTATTTGCAAATTAGATTGGAGCCCGTTTTCAATTCTTTTAATTCTTTCTTGTAAAAACTCTTGCTTCGTTTTGGACTGCGCCGAACCGCTGAAAATTACAAGTGAAACAATTAGAAATGTTAGGATTCGCATGTCTTCTGAATTAAAGGTTATTAATTTTTTCTAATATAAATACTCCCTGAAGCGGCATCCAGCCCCATTTTAGTTCCTCCCGAATTCAATTGCAACTCCATGGTTTTGCTTCCGTTTTCTATGGTTTCATATAAAACTTTGAATTCTATATCACTGAGGACACGGCTTCCAATGGCATCAATATTGAGGTTGGCCGTTGTGGGCAATTCTATATCTATATAGCCATTATTACTAATGAGTGAATATAACCTCGTGGGGGCTACCTTATCGAAGATCACTTTTATATTCCCGCCAATCGTATTGGCAATTACAGGACCGCTAACGTCCGTTAAGTTAATGGAACTATACAAGGAGGATATTTCAACTTCACCTTTGAAATTGGATAATTCCCATGGTTTTGAACCCGAGGTTACATAAAAACTGTCCGAATTGGTCTTGGAACAATTTTCTGTATTCCAAAGTAATTTAATGGAGTTAGGGATCATGATTTCGTATTTATTAACGAAGCCCAGGATTTTATAGGACACGCCGTCCTGATTTGACTTCTCTAAATCTCTAATCCATAATTCTCCCGGATGCTCAGAGATATCCAAATAACCTTCGTTGGGGTCATTCAATTTATTTCCAAGCGGCTTCAGACCTTTTTCAAGTTCCTTTTCCTTCCCTACGTTGGTCAAAAAACGATAGCCCGACACGGTTACAGAATCCTTTGTCTTTACCTTATTTTGGGTACCGTAATTAAAATTATAGAAATACCGAGTTTCATTATTGAGACTCTTAATGATAACTTCGTCTCCGTCATAACCGCTTATCTTAAAATGGGATGTCGAACATATCTTTAGTGTTCCTTTATTGAATTTAATTCGTTTTTCATCTTCTTGTCCCTGACTTACTTGTGCGATTAAAAGTAAAGTCACTATGGTCATTATTTTTTTCATTGTGTTCATTTTTTATTGATTTAACATGGCTAAAGAGGCCGACGCATTTCCTTTTACCAAGGGTAAAGATTCGTTATTTTCAATAATCTTTCTCAAAGGTGCTTTGGCACGTTGTTCTCTTAGTATGGTAACCGATTTTATAAGTTTAAGCTGCACCAAAGGTTCTTTCTCATTCGCTAAGGCTTCAATGATGTGATTTCTAACTAACGCATTGTCCGGAAATTTTAAAAGTGCATCAATCACAGCTATTTTGGAATTGCTATTTGAGTCTCCTTCTAAAATTTTAAAGAAAGCCTGCAGTATTTTTTCATCTTCCTTCTGATTCTCATAGAGGTCTTCTATTTCGTAAATAGCCTCTAATTGTGTACTATTTGTTTGATTTTCATCTAGGGCTAGAACTAAATTATCTCGAATCTCTAGTTGATCTTTTCTATTTTCATTATATAAAAATCCGAACGTCACCAATAAGGCAAAACCAGCAGCAATAGCAATGGATCTCCTTAGTTTTAACCGTCTAACCCGAGCGGAATTGTGCAACTCGGCAGTTAATCGAGTTTGGAAATCTAAATCCGCATGTTCAGGCATTTTCTGATCATCAAATGCACCTTTGTGTTCTTTAATAAATTTCTCTAAACTCATGATACCAATTTGTTTTGCAGTTGTTTTTTTAAAAGTTGTTTCCCTCTTATGTATTGATTACGTACCGTACTTTCATTCAAACCCAATTGTGCTGCTATTTCCTTATGGGTATAGTCTTCCAATAGATATAAGACGACAATAATTCGGTATTTATCTTTTAAATTAATTAGGGCTTTTTTTACATCTTCAATCGTAAGCGAAACATCTTCAAACAGCTCTGTTTCTTCTCCTTCTTCATGCTGTTGAATAGTAATGGTGTCTTCTAACCACCCTATTTTCTTTTTAGTTCTTAAAAAATCTAAGGAGCAATTGATTACAATTCGTTTTAGCCAGGCACCCAGGTTAAGCTCATTTTCAACTTTAGGTATATTCTGAAACGCTTTAATAAAGGCATCATGCACGGTATCTTGTGCGTCCTGCTCATTTTTAAGAATCCTCAGGCTCACGTTGTAAAGCATATCCTTATACAGCAAATAGACTTGCATTTGCGCCTTTAAATTATTTCGTCTGCATGCTTTTATTAATTCTTGGTGTTTCAAAAGTGAGATTTCGATGTGTTAGTTTATATAATAACTGAACTTTTTCAAAAATGTCTCAAACAAATTTTGCTACCTACTAAAGTTATCGATTATTGGGAACATCTTTTAGGTCTAATTGAAAGTCGTTTGTAGTGCTGAGATAGTTGCAATTCCTCTATATTCTAATTATTTCAGAAACAACTAAACTGGTTAAAGAAAATTGGGCTAGTAATTCCATGAAGCTTCAGGGCCATTCTATAAAATTGTATTTTAGCCTCATGAATATTGTAATTCTTGGTTATGGAAATGTAGCGCAACACCTGGTGCGTGCTTTTTTGACTTCCAATGAAGTGACTGTGGGTCAAATATATAATCGTTCGGAGATTAGTGACCCTCCTATTAAGAATTGCACCACGACGCTTTCCAATCTAATTGAGGCCGATGTTTATATTATAGCCCTGCCTGATGATGTGGTCTCCGAGTTTTCAGAAAAATTACCTTTTACCAATAAATTGGTGGTTCACACCTCAGGAAGTGTTCCTATGAGTCTTCTTTCTGAAAAAAATAATAAAGGCGTCTTTTATCCTTTGCAAACTTTTTCTGAAGACCGACTCGTAGACTTTAAATCCATCCCCATTTGTATTGAAGCAATGAACCCTTCCGATATTCTTGTATTGAAAAAATTAGGAAATAGTATTTCTGAAAGGATGGTTGAAATAAATTCGGAACAACGACGAAAGCTACATTTGGCTGCAGTCTTTGTGAACAATTTCACCAATCATCTATACCATATTTCTGAAGAAATTATTGCTGAAAACCACCTTGATTTTGACCTGCTGAAACCACTCATACTCGAAACGGCTCAAAAAATGGACTCCTTAACCCCCGGTCAGGCCCAGACCGGACCAGCAAAACGAAACGATAAAAAAACGATAGAAAATCACCTGCGATTGCTCCACGATGCACAACAGTCAGGCACCTTGGACCCATCCATACCCGAATTATATACCATCTTAACCCAATCGATATTAAATAAGAATCATGGAAAAAAGCTATAAAGAATACCTTCAACACATTACCACCTTTGTTTTTGACGTAGATGGAGTCCTAACCGACGGCTCCATTCTGGTGAACACCGATGGAGAAATGTTTCGCACCATGAATGTTAAAGACGGTTTCGCACTTAAAACGGCAGTGGATCACCAATACAACGTCTGCATTATTAGCGGAGGCACCAACGAAGGGGTGCGCAAGCGTTTGAAAGGCTTAGGAATTACGGATATTCATTTGGGTGCGCACCATAAAACCGAAATTTTAAATGAATATTTTAACACCCATCGAATCCAGTCTGACCAGGTATTATACATGGGGGATGATATTCCGGATCTCGCTCCGATGAAACAAGTTGGTCTGCCCACCTGTCCGCAAGATGCTGTGCCCGAAATAAAAGTGATCTGCAAATACATCTCTCATAAAAAAGGCGGCAAAGGTGCCGTTCGTGATGTCATAGAACAAGTGCTTAAAGTACAGGGAAAATGGATTAGCAATGGAGATGCTAGTGCCAAATACGACTGATCAATTAAAGCACCATGACTTCCAAACTCATAGGCTATTTTAAGCTCATAAGACCTATCAATATCTTGATGATCATCTATGTTCAGGTGATCATCAAATATGTTGTTTTTGAAAAGCATGAGGTGCTGGTCGCTATGGACGACCTTCAATTCGCTTTGTTGGTTTTGGCAACAGTTTTAATTGCAGCGGCGGGTAATGTGGTTAACGATATATTCGATGTTAATGTAGATTCCATCAATAAACCTGCTAAGGTGATTGTTTGGAGGGTGATTCCGGAGCGGGCTGCTTATAACTTTTATATTATTCTTAATGTTCTCGGGGTAGCCGTCGGCTTTTATCTGTCTAATCAACTGGGGCGCCCTGGGCTTGCCGCTATCTTTATTGTTATTTCTGCCTTGCTTTATATCTATGCCACCCATTTAAAAGCTATGCTGCTGGTGGGTAATATCCTTATTTCACTGCTCGTTGCAATGAGCTTATTGGTGATGGTTCTTTTTGATATTTTTCCCGCCATTGAGGTCACCCATCGGGAGTTGCAAATAGCGTGTACCCGAGTTATCTTATTATATGCCGGTTTTGCTTTTTTTATCAATCTTATCCGCGAGATTGTAAAGGATTTGGAGGACATCGATGGGGATCGAAATGGAGGACGTAACACCCTCGCCATTGTTTTTGGACGTAAACGGGCTGCCTCCATGGTTTTTGTATTAGGTGTTGTCGCTATGTTTGCTATTCTTCTTTATACTTACCAAAACATATCTCATTTTAAAACCATAACAATCTCGTATCTCATTTTCCTAGTATGTGCTCCTCTTTTGTATTTTTGTATCCAAGCCTGGGATGCCGAAAGCAAAAAGCAATTCGCTCGACTTTCCGTTATTCTGAAAATTATAATGATAACTGGAATTGGATCCCTGTTTTTTATTACTGAAACGATATGAGCCTCATGAATTTTGACACTACAAAAAATTATGTTCTCGAGAATGAACGTGTTTTATTGCGACCCTTGCTCATCGAGGATCGAAAGCATTTATTGAATTTTTCTCTGAATGAGCCCGAAATATGGAACTATTCCCTCATTCCAGCTAATGGAGAAAAGAATCTCGATCATTATTTGGCGATCGCTCATTCTAAAAAAGAGCAAAAGGACTCCTACCCTTTTATTGTGTTTGATAAAAAAGTAAATGCCTATGCGGGAAGCACCCGATTTTATGATATTCAACCAGAACATAATACGGTCCAGCTAGGATACACCTGGTACGGAAAAGATTTCCAACGTACGGGTTTAAACCAAAATTGCAAATACCTATTGCTGGAGTTTGCTTTTGAGACCATGGGAGTGGAACGGGTGGAATTCAGAGCCGACGCTCAAAACGCTCGAAGCATCACAGCCATGAAAAACATTGGATGCACTGTCGAAGGTATTTTACGCAGTAATTGCGCTGGCCCTACCAGTAGACGTGACAGCATTATTCTAAGTATTTTGAAGAACGAATGGCATGATGCCATAAAAGCGTCTTTATTTCAGAAAATATAATTCAATATGCTCAGAGAAAAGCTAAAAAACCATCGCATTACCCTGGCATCTGGTTCGCCGCGACGTCAACAATTTTTTAAGGAGCTCGATCTGGATTATAAGATCGACGTTCGGGAAGTAGAAGAAGTCTACGATGCCCACCTCCAAGGTGCCGAGATCACCGACTATCTATCCCAACTCAAGGCTTCGGTCTTTAATGATTTATCTGAAACGGATATTATCATTACCAGTGATACTATTGTTTGGAAGGACAACGTTGCCATTGGCAAACCCAGCAGCTATTTGGAAGCAAAACGAATGCTGTTTGAGCTTAGTGGGCAAATGCATGAAGTAATTACTTCGGTTTGTTTTACCTCAAAGAATTACCAAAAAACCATCCATGACAAGACCAAAGTTTGGTTCAAAGAACTCCCGGAAGCGGAAATAGAATATTACCTGGACAACTATCAACCCTTTGATAAGGCTGGCAGCTATGGCGTACAAGAATGGCTGGGGTATATCGCCATTGATCGCCTCGAAGGGTCGTATTTCAATGTAATGGGACTGCCAACTCATCTGGTATACAAAACGCTATTAGAACTTTCGGAAAAAAGCTAATTATTTTTGCAGTTCTTTAAGAGTAATTTGGATGACAATGGCTTAATTTTACTGTAAATCCTTCAAATATGCAGTTACCTTGGCACTTACTTTGGTCAGCTATTATTTCTCTCTTCCTTTTTAGCTGTAATTCTTCCGAAAAAGACACTCTGGCGGTTCGTTCTGAAATAAAAACGGAAGCGAACACTTCGGAAACCCGAGCCCTTTCCCAGGATTTCAAAAAGTACTGGTACGCCGGTACGGCCGAAATCACTTCTTATAAATTGATCCAGGAGCGCTACGGTGAGTTACGAGAAGGCACTTCGGTCAATATTTTTGTAACAGAAGACTTCATACCAGAAGTTCAGGTAAAGGCCAACAACCCGGGGAAGAAAAATATTCCGGTGCTTAAGTTAAATAACACCAAAAAATACCTAACGGGTATTTACCCTTATTCGGTCATGACAAGTACGTTTAGCCCTGTTCAAACTAACGATCATGCCCTTAAAGTCACTCATTCTATGCAAGAATGGTGCGGTCAAGTATATGTTCAACTTAACAACAGAAGGAATTTCGAGATTCAGGCCCATTCTTATTTTGAAGGCGAAGCCGATCAACAAATCGATCTTCCCAAAAGTTGGATGGAGAGCGATCTATGGAGTCGTATCCGAATCAACCCAGAAGAACTTCCCACGGGAAATTTTAGCATCCTTCCCAGTTTCGAATATTTTAGAATGAGCCATAAAAAAATTGCAACACATACTGCCACTGCCAGTTTGATGAAGGGCGATTCTATTTCCAGTTATTCATTGTCTTATACAGATCTCGATCGAGAGTTGAAGATCTACTTCAGCAGCCAATTCCCCTATACCATTGAACGCTGGGAGGAAACTCATGCAAACGGCCTTAAGACCACAGCAGAAAAAATGAAACGTATGCGATCGGCCTATTGGGGTCAGAATAGTAATAAATATTCGAGTTTGCGCGATTCTTTGGGACTATAAAAAGGCATTTATAAGCCAATTTTCGGTTTCTAGTGTTAAAGAAATCCCAAGACATTTAGCGCATTCCCTATTTTCAATATCTTTGAAACACATCAAAAAACCAACACTGTGATTCTTAAAAAACTAGCGCTGCTCTTTTTAATTGCCATTGTTTCCTTTACCTCAACTTTCGCCCAAAAACCGCAAAAACCAACAGCTTCAGAAATCTATCACGATTTGCAAAAGCTCAATTTTTTGGGTTCGGCCATGTATATTGCTGCACACCCCGATGATGAAAACACAAGACTCATTTCATATCTTTCAAATGACCTTAAAGCCCGAACGGCTTATCTTTCTATGACCCGTGGTGATGGAGGCCAAAATCTTATCGGACCGGAAATTAGAGAGCTCTTAGGAGTAATTCGCACTCAGGAACTAGTAGCTGCTCGTAACACCGATGGTGGTAGCCAACTTTTTACGCGCGCGAATGACTTTGGGTTTTCAAGACATCCCGACGAGACTTTGGCTATTTGGAATAAAGACGAAGTAATGAGTGATGTAGTTAGAGCCATTCGAAAGTTTAAACCCGATATTCTCGTTAATAGATTCGATCATCGTACCCCTGGGACCAACCATGGACACCATACGTCTTCGGCTATGTTAAGCTTTGAGGCCTTTGATTTGGTAGGCAACCCGAACATTTATACTGAAACTGCTAAAGAATTTGGTGTTTGGCGCCCTAAACGCTTGTTTTTTAATTCCTATTGGAGCGCTTACGGAAGCAGAGAGGATTTTGAGAAGGTAAGACCCGAACTTACGTGGGTGCAAACAGGAAACTACTACCCCAGTTTAGGACTGTCGAACGGGGAGATTGCAGCTCTCAGTAGAAGCATGCACAAATCGCAAGGATTTGGTAATACGGGACGTAGGGGCAATCAGACCGAATATTTAGAACTCTTAAAAGGAGATGCCGCTACTGATAAAGATGACCTGTTTGAAGGAATTAATACCACCTGGACTCGTTTGGAAGAAGGTGCTGCCATAGGAGCTATTTTAAGTGACGTAGAAGATAATTTCGATTTTAAGGATCCCTCCGCAAGTGTACCTCAATTGGTTAAGGCCTATGCTCTTATTCAAAAAATTAGAGATCCTCATTGGAGAACCATTAAGACCGAAGAGATCAAAGAACTCATTATAAATTGCTCCGGGCTTTATTTGGAGGCCGTCGCCAATCAGCAAACCATAGCGCCAAAAGGAAATGTTCTGGTTACTTTGGAAGCTATCAATCGATCTAATGTGCCCATGCAACTTAATTCGGTTACCTCTAGTGTCATTCAATTTCCGTCTCAATTAGCTCCAACCCCTCTTTTAGAAAATATAAAACAAAATATCACCAGTACCGAATTCACGTTCAACGTAACTGAAAATTCGACCCCCTATTGGTTGAATAAAAAAGGTACTTTAGGTATGTATCATGTGGAAAATGCAGCGCTTATTGGCCTGCCTGTAAAGGCCGATCAATTTCCTGTACACTTCCATGTTTCAATTGCCGGAACAGAAATTGACTTTGTTAAGAACATTATTTACAAATTCAATGATCCGGTCAAAGGAGAGGTATACCGTCCTTTTGAAGTCCTTCCGGAAGCAACATCGGCAGTACCTGAGAAGGTTTTGATCTTTTCGAGTGAAGCAGCTCGTGAAATTCCGGTGGTGGTTACTTCGGGAAGAGAGAACATTACAGGAACTGTGAATCTATTACATCCCAAAGGTTGGATCGTTTCTCCGGCGCAACATACCTTTTCATTGGGCGAAAAGGGAGCTTCTCAAACCGTTGTTTTTTCAATAAAACCACCTAAAGATCAAAGCGAAGGCTTTATTAAGCCCGTACTTCAAGTAGGCGATAATTATTACGACAAGGAACTGTTTTCCATAGACTATGACCACATCCCGTTTCAAAATGTATTAATGCCTTCTCAGGCCAAGGTAGTGCGTATTCCTATCGAGAAAAGAGGAGAGAACATTGGTTATATTGATGGCGCAGGAGATGCTATCCCAGAAAGTTTGAAGCAGATTGGTTATACGGTTACCACCATCGTTCCTTCCGAAATAACCACAGAAAACCTTGTTAATTTTGATGCCGTTGTAGTGGGAATTAGAGCCTACAATACGGTTTCAGAATTAAAATTCAAACAATCGATTTTGGATGATTATGTTGCGAATGGAGGAACTTTATTGCTTCAGTATAACACCAGCCATAGGCTTATCACCAAAGAATTTTCACCTTACCCTATTAAGCTGTCCAGAGACCGAGTGACGGACGAATTTGCGGATGTAACACTTCTGGCACCAGATCATCCAGCACTAAACACCCCTAATAAAATAACTGCCACCGACTTCAATGGTTGGGTTCAAGAACGCGGATTGTATTTCCCTAGCGAATGGGCCCCTGAGTATACCCCAATTTTGGGGATGCATGACAAAGACTATCCAGATACACAAGGTTCTTTATTAGTAGCCAAACATGGAAAAGGGTATTATGTGTATACCGGTTTGAGTTTCTTTCGGGAGTTACCGGCGGGAGTTTCAGGAGCCTATAGATTATTTGCTAACTTGTTGTCATTGGGTAAGTCATAAGCAAATAATTTAAGTAATACTTTAATAGTAAGTAGTATGGAAAAAGAAGAGCATACCGAAGAGATCATGGAAAAATTCATTTGGAAAAAGAGCTACACGTGGGTACTCCTTCTGAATGCCGGCTACATAGTATTGTTCTATTATTTAATGAAATCCTTCTCCTAAGATGCCAGATACTGGATTCACCTCACTTCATAATATTGATTGGGCCGTAATTATTACGGTACTTCTTTTTATCGTTCTCTATGGCGTATATAAAACTCGTAAAAACAAAACGGTAAACGATTATCTCAAGGGTGGAAATAATGCACATTGGTGGACCATTGGTCTTAGCGTAATGGCGACGCAGGCCAGCGCCATCACCTTTCTATCTACGCCGGGACAAGCATTTCATGACGGCATGGGCTTTGTCCAATTTTATTTCGGTTTACCATTGGCCGTGGTGGTCATTTGTTTAGTATTTATTCCCCTCTATCACCGCCTTAAGGTTTTTACTGCCTACGAATATTTGGAAACAAGATTTGATCTTAAAACACGGACGCTCACTGCTATTCTATTTTTAATTCAGCGTGGTCTTGCCGCGGGGATTACTATCTATGCGCCGTCCATTATTCTGTCCAGTATTTTGGGTTGGGACCTATACACACTAAACATAATTATTGGTATTTCGGTAATTGTGTATACGGTTAGTGGTGGTACCAAAGCCGTAAACATTACGCAAAAACAACAGATGGCCATTATTTTTGCTGGTTTATTTATTGCCTTTCTGATCATTCTTAATTATCTCCCGCTTGATGTGTCTTTTGACAACGCCTTAGAACTGGCCGGAGCAAGTGGAAAAATGGAAATTCTCGATTTTTCTTTCAATTTGGAAAATAAATATACCGTTTGGAGCGGCCTCATTGGGGGTAGCTTTTTAGCCCTTTCTTACTTCGGAACTGACCAGAGCCAGGTACAACGATATCTCTCTGGAAAATCGGTTCGTGAGAGTCAGTTAGGGATGATCATGAACGGAATGCTTAAGGTTCCCATGCAGTTCTTTATCCTTCTAATTGGAGTAATGGTGTTTGTTTTTTATCAGTTTAACAGCTCACCGCTCAACTTCAACCCTGCTGCAGAAAAAGATGTGCTTAAAAGTGAATACGCCGAACAGTACCGGGATCTGCAGGACGAGAAACTACTCTTAGAAGGAGACATCAAAGCCATACAGTTAGAATACGCCCAAAGTGAAGACCCTGTTAAAAAAGAATCTCTTATTGAAGAGATCCAGGCATTAAATGCTTCCGAAACCGCCTTACGAGAAGAGGCCAAGTCGTTAATCGCTCAAGCCAATCCCAGCGCCGAGACCAATGACAAGGATTATGTCTTTATGCATTTTATACTGAACAATCTACCCATTGGGCTCATAGGACTGCTATTAGCTGTTATTCTAAGCGCTGCTATGTCATCCACAGCCAGTGAACTAAACGCCCTGGGATCTACTACTGCGATCGATCTATATCAACGTAATAATAAGGGTAAAGAGGAATGGCATTACGTGCGAATGAGCAAGTGGTTTACTTTGATGTGGGGAGTGATTGCGATTCTAATTGCATGTACCGCTCAACTCTTTGAGAATTTAATTCAATTGGTGAATATTATTGGATCCATTTTCTACGGAAATATCCTGGGGGTCTTTTTAATTGCCTTCTTTATTAAGTTCATTAAAGGCCGGGCAACCTTTATCGCTGCCATATTGAATCAATTTCTGGTTATCGCACTCTACTTCGGTGACAAATTTGAATATATTAATATTCCCTACCTCTGGCTCAACTTTGTGGGCTGCGTAACAGTGATATACATGGCCGCTTTCCTGCAATGCTTCACCGATATGTCCAACAAGAAAGATGGTGCTAAAAAACGTTTACTTTGGACGACAGGCACCTTTATTGGCACCGTTGTGTTGATTAGTGCGTTTTTACATTTTACTGGAGCTGTTGAGTTTTGATTTGTGATTGACGATGTACGATTTACCAAATGGGATTTATAATATTATTGTCCTTTGTGAATTTTTATGTGACCACTCGTATACATCTTAATGGTTTAATGGTCTGCCATTTTGAACGATAATTTTGTAAATTAGTCCTTATCAACATTTTCTCCCCATCATTATTTGGGTTAATTCCAATTATAAGGTAATCTCCCATTAAAATAGACCAAGTTCCATTGTTCAAAAAAGGATGGTCGCACGACGTTATTTAAAAAAACTCTTTATATGTCTTTGAATATAGCATTGAAAAGAATCCGAAAAGCAATCAATACTGGAGCTACCACACTCGATCTGTCATCGTTAGAATTACAAAAAATACCGAGCCAGATTTCGAAGTTGAAAGATCTAAGAAATCTAAGTATGGAATACAATAACATTTCGCGTATTGAGCATCTAGAAGAATTAACTAATTTAAAAAAGCTTATCCTAGGCCACAACAATATTTCAAAAATGAGAGGCTTTGATGGATTAACTGAGCTAAGGTTTCTCGACGTAAGTTTTAACCAAATTAATCAGATAGAGGGGCTTAATAAACTTAAAAACCTGGAAGATTTAGATTTCTTTAGTAACCAGATTACCTCTATAATTGAGCTAGAAACACTTCCAAACCCAGATCGACTAAAAATATTAAATCTTGGCAGCAACGAGTTAAAAGATTTGAAAGGACTTAGCCAATTTTCTGGCCTTAATGAACTCCGTCTGCACTACAGTCACTTGTCTGATTTGAATAGCTTGGAAAAACTAAAGAATATCAAAATACTAACCTTACATGGCAATCAATTAAGTGACTTTCCAAAGTTTTTATTGGATTTAAACCGGCCTATAATATGGGAATTGGAAGGCCAAACTAAGGCGATATCGGTTTCAGAGAATCCCTGGGTCAATCCACCTCCAGAAATTATCAAGCAAGGTAATGACGCTATCGAGGAATACTTCCAACAAAAAGAAGAAAGTGGTGAAGAGCGGTTATTTGAGGCAAAGCTCATTTTACTAGGAGATGGTCGATCAGGCAAAACATCCTTGGCTAATCGATTATTAGGCAAAGAACTTCCAGAAGAAAAAGATCGTACAGAAGGAGTGGACATAATTATTGGTGATTACAGCTTTTCTCTTGGGAATGAAAAGGATTTCAAGCTCAATATCTGGGACTTCGCTGGGCAAGATAAATACAAAACCTTACACCAACTTTTTTACACCGAAAGTAGCCTGTATGTGATGGTGGCTGAAAGTGGTAACACCGCGGTGGATTTTGACGATTGGTTTCAAACAGCTGCCCTTTTTGGTGAAGGAAGCCCTTTAGTTATAGTGCTCAACGAATTTAAAGACGGCATTGGAATGGGAAGCTTTGACCCGACCCATTGGAAGAAGCAGTTTCCAAACCTTATAAAGGAAGCTCTTACATGCAACCTTCTTACCAAAACTAATTTTTCAAAAATTGAAAGTGCTATTCAATACTGGGCTCAAGAATTACCCCATACTCAGTTTTCTTTTCCTAAGAACTGGGCGAAAATACGTAACCTATTAAATGAACGTCGAGATGAGCAATTTATAACCAAGAAACAGTATTTACAGATATGCAGCGATAATAATTTGCCGGACCGAAAAAGTGCCCTAATTTTAAGTTCTGTCCTACATACCGTGGGTGACTGTTTACATTATCAAAAAAGTGATTTATTGCAGCAATTTGTTATTTTGAAGAATGAATGGGCGACTGAAGCCGTTTATAAAATTCTAGAAGACAAGGAAGTAGCTGAAATAAAGCGTGGATTTTTTGATGAAAATGATTTGATGCGAATTTGGAGTCATGAAGATTTTAGAGATATGCGACCACAATTACTAGAACTAATGAAACAGTTCAAACTAGCATATCAGTTGCCTGGGAAATCTGAGTATGTAACTCCTCCTCTCTTACCAGCGGGAAGACCAGAAAGTTACACCTGGCCGGAAGCGGAACATCTAGAACTGTACATCGCATACGACTTTCTTCCCAAAGCCTTACTTACCCAGTTTATTGTAAGCAGACATATTGATATTGCAGAAGAACGAACCTTAGTTTGGAGAAATGGTGTTGTACTGGAATGGCCTAATGAGGCTTACGCCGAAATCACTAAATCCAAATTGCACGGCAGAAACGCCATACACATTCGGTCACAGGGAACCAACCGCAAAGGGATGATGACCGTTATTTTGAAAACTTTTAGAGAGCTAAATAGTGAATATAAAGGGATTAAATTTGACGAAAAAGTACCTTGTATTTGTAATGGCTGTCGCTCGAGAAAAAATGAGCAACACTATTTCAATTTTGAAGACCTTAACTTCCGTCTCCAAAAGGGTAAGTTTAAGGTGGAGTGTGATAAATCTCTTGATGACCAAAATGTACTTGAATTATTGGAAAATAGTTTCTTGTTCAGAAAAACCAATAAAGGAGAACCCTTATTATTGGAAGACACTCCCGAGAACCAAGACAAACAGGGTATTAAAGTCTTAAAAATGTTTCTTGCCTCTTCGAGTGAACTCAAACCGGAGCGAGAGAAAATAGAAACGGCCTTGTCCAGAAGAAATAATACATTGCGGAAACAGGGATTTTTCATTGAACTGTTGACTTGGGAAGACTCTAAGTACGAAAAATACTTCCGCTCCCAAGACAATTATAATCTTGCCATTGATGACTGTAATTTTTTCGCGATGTTAGTACATTCCAAAGTGGGTAAGTTCTCGAATGAAGAATTTAATCAAGCTAAGAATCGTTTTAATGAGGAAAAACACCCGTTCATTCAAATCTTTGAGAAGGACGCTGATATTCCAAAAAACCAAAGCAAAGAAGAAGCTCTTAGCAGGTTTGATTTTCTCGAGCAGCTAAGGGAAGAAGATCATTTTCCAAAAACTTTTAAAAACCCGGACCAACTTATCCAAAAACTAGAAGATACCATCGACAACCTTTTAGCCGATGAAGACTTTGTTCAACGATTGGATGAAGAATAGCTAAAAGCGTTCAATGGACCACATAGGATTTACCATATTGAGTATATGATTTTGGCATTAGGTGAGTGCATTTTATTATCTTAGATGA
This sequence comes from Bacteroidota bacterium, assembly GCA_039028295.1. Classification (GTDB taxonomy): domain Bacteria; phylum Bacteroidota; class Bacteroidia; order Flavobacteriales; family Flavobacteriaceae; genus Aureisphaera. The sequence continues at coordinate 8,623 of JBCCIJ010000027.1, read as the reverse complement.
ATTATTTACCATAGTAATCTCAACCCACTATCTTTCTCATGAAACAAATAAAATGGTTCGATAGAAAATTCGACTTTGCTTCAGAACAAAACATATTTCCAGCAATCATTGAACGTTTGGAGGGCACCGCCGTCCTTTTGAAGCATAAACTGGCTTCTATCCCTAAGAAAGACCTTATTGCGAAGCCAGATAACACCTGGTCTATTCAAGAAAATGTGGGGCATTTACTGGATTTAGAGCCACTTTGGTACGGAAGACTGGAGGATATTTTACTGCAAACCGAATACCTGAGATCTGCCGACTTGAAGAATAAAAAAACCGATCTGGCCGGACATAATGAGAGAAACTTGACGGACATTCTCGAAGAGTTTACGAACTATAGAACTAAAATGCTGGCTCGACTAAAAAACCTCAACGAAACTGAAATCTTTAGGCATGCCCTTCACCCTCGCCTAATACAACCTATGCGAACCATGGATTTATTTCTGTTCGTAGCGGAGCACGATGATCATCACCTGGCTCGTATTTCAGAATTACAAAGAAAGCTCGCAAAGGGTTAAGGGATCATAAGCCTTAAATTAACCTATCAGCTTCCTTTAAAGTTTCGAATTCCACTTCAATTTTTACTCTTTTAATTTTTATCTTGGCCTAAATTTCAATCTATGATTAGCAAGCTGGCCGAGGGTACGTTGAAAACCAAATACGGCGAATTTAAGGAGGTATTATATTATGACGGACAAAAGGAATCCATCGCGATGATCATGGGTGAGGTCAAAGATGCAATAGACGTTCTGTGTAGGGTACATTCTTCATGTATTTTTGGTCATTATTTTAACAGTATCGAGTGTGACTGTCAGGAGCAAATGAATATTTCGCAGGAGCTGATCCAAAGAGAAGGCAAAGGAATTATCATTTTACTGGATCAAGAGGGCAAAGGAAATGGCCATTTTGCATTACTTAATAGCGTGGCTCATAAACGTAAAGGCGTAAAGCAAGCCGATGCCTACGAAGCGGTTGGTTTTAAAAAGGACGCGAGAGATTTCAGTAGCGCTGGTAAAATACTGAACAACCTGGGTGTGATATCCATTAAGATGTTAACCAACAACTCAGAAAAAACAAAAACAATGGAAGACTGCGGTATCAGCGTTACTGGCACTCAAACCATTGCTCTTTAACAGTATGATTGGTAAGCGGTATTCCATCGGGCTATTAAGTGGTTTTATCCTCTTCTTTTGGGGAGGCCTCTTTTCTACTTTCGGACAAACCATTACTAAAGCATCCATTATACAAACTTTTCAGCATGGTGATCAGGTTGCATTTGCTATCGAGAATAACGAAATCGTTACGCTTAATACACTTTTAGGAGACACTCAAGATGCCAGGACCCTAATATCTTTATGGAAAAAAGGAGAGGATTCTGAGGATAAATATGACATCCTAAAAGACATCTTTTATCATCCGGATATCCAATCCTATATTTTCACTATTCACTACGCTAAATGGATTAAAACCGACTCAGACTGGGGGTTAAACGACTATTTATTCGTCTTGCAACTGCGAATCGATTTTGATTCTGAGACTCAGACGGCAAAAATAGTAGCGCATCATTTATTTCAGAATAAAAAAGATATTAAAAATTGGTGGAGATTCCTTATGACCACTTATAACGATCCTAAATTTCAAAGGAACCAATGGTATCAGGACTTCGGATTAGTGCCACCCCCTCCTCCTCCTCCGGAAGACCCCAATTGGGCTAAGGGTTAAAAACCAGGCATAAAAAAAACGCCCCAGAAAAATGAGGCGTTTGATAATTTTTAGGTCAGATACTAATTATAAAGCACCCCACTCTTTCAACGACTTCGTGTTCAATGCCACATAATCGCTGTTACCTGCTTCCTTCGCAAGGCTTAAAGAAGTTTGAGCAGCTTTCACAGCTCCCTTTTTGTCTCCGGACTTGGCGTAGATCAATGACTGTTGTCTGTGGTACCAAAAGGCAGGCTTCTCACGCATTTCGATGGCCTTATCGATCCACATTTTAGCTTTATTGATGTCTTTGTCAGACTCCAAATAATACACAGCAGAAGCGTAGTAATCGTTAGCAGAAGGGCCACCCATAACACTCTTGATGCTCGCAGTTACCTGAGCATCGGTATTAAATTTGATCGGTAATGCAACGTAAACATTTTCCCAAATCATTCCTAAATTGGCCGAGTCGTTTTTCAAGTCGTCAAAAGTCATGGTAAAGGTTTCGACAGACATTGGCATTGGGTATACCGGAACGGTAACTTCAGCGGCAACTTTACTGGCATCCCAATTTCGAGGGGCACCACCTCCGCCATATTCGGTATAAAAATAAACCTGCCAATTCTTCGCAGTAGGCTTTGTGAAAATGGCATAAGTTCCAGCTTCCAACTCCTTACCACCAATAGTAACTTTATCGCTAAAGCTTATTTTGGTTCGTGCATTGGCTCCAGTTCTCCATATTTCGTTAAATGGCACTAATCCGCCAAAGATCTTTCTGCCTTTTACGGAAGGTCTTGAATACTCAAGAGTAACGTCGGTTAGTCCAACTGTTTGTTCAATTTTTTGAAATGGACTAGGCGCGGGGGTGTCTACTTGCGCAAAGGCTCCCAAGGAAAATAGGCCTACGCTGACCAAAAGAATTAATTTTTTCATTGCTATAGTATTTATGGTTATTTTGATAGCTACGAAGGTACAACTTGCCCCTCTGGAAAATCGTTAACAAAACCATAAAATAGATTCACAAAACAATACTACTTTTGCAGTATGAAATCGAAACGATACATAGCGGAGGCCATAGGAACTTTTGGATTGGTCTTTTGTGGTACAGGTGCCATCATTATTAATGAAGTTACAGGAGGTACCGTTACCCATGTTGGAATTGCCGTTACTTTCGGATTGATCGTTATGGGTATGATCTATGCCTTTGGTGATATTAGCGGGGCACATTTAAATCCAGCAGTCACCATTGCATTCGCTTACGCCAAGAAATTTCCATGGCGTGAAGTCCCTGCTTACTGTATTTCACAAATTGCCGGAGCATTTCTTGCTAGCGGTATTTTGCTTTTTCTTTTTCCGGAGAATGATCTTTTGGGTACCACCCTACCGCAAATTGAGGTGATGAAAGTCTTTGTTTTGGAAATTATATTGACATTCTTTTTGATGCTTGTCATTATTAATGTGTCTACCGGATCTAAAGAAATTGGTGTTATCGCAGGAATCGCTATTGGTGGCATTGTTTTACTGGAAGCCATGTTTGCAGGCCCTATCACAGGAGCTTCTATGAACCCCGCTCGCTCTATTTCACCCGCAGTGGTTTCGGGGCATTTGGAACATTTATGGCTCTATATAGCTGCTCCTGTTATTGGAGCGTTATTGGCAGTGGTTAGTTGTAGATTGGTCAAAGATGATCAATGCTGCGATGATGATTGTTAATGAGGCCCTATTTATTTATTCGGAATAAGTTATTCCTTTTCAAAATCCGTATCGAGCCGTTCATTACAGTGGCCGTTCCTATCTGTAAACTACTATAAAGCGAAACGTTTTGTTTAATTTAAGAATAAATTGACTAAACAAAATTAACTTTACAGTCAAAATAATTCGATTTTGAAAATATACACACTACACGTCGAGCAACAATTACCCATTACGAAACAGGAAGCCTGGGATTTTTTGTCTAAACCCGAAAACTTAAAGACGATAACGCCGCCATATATGGGTTTTAATATTCTTTCGGGAGCGGACCGTCCCATGTACGCGGGACAGATCATTCAATACGTGGTAACTCCGGTTATGAATATAAAAACCAAATGGGTGACTGAAATCACTCATGTTGTTGATGGTAGTTATTTTGTAGACGAACAGCGTTACGGTCCCTATTCCCTTTGGCACCACAAGCATTTTATTAAAGAAATAGATGGCGGTGTAGCAATGGAGGATATTGTTGATTATAAACTTCCCTTTGGATTTTTGGGCCGTTTGATACATCCTGTACTGGTAAAACCCAAATTGCAAGAGATTTTTGAATTCAGAAGAAAAAAACTCATTGAACTTTTCGGAGAATTCTAGTTGATGAAAGAAAAACTAAATATATTTTGGTTCCGACAAGACCTGCGATTGGACGACAACGTGGGTTTTTGCACTTCGCTTATGGGGATGCACCCCGTAATGCCCATTTTTATTTTTGATACTGAAATCATTGAACAGTTACCCAAAGATGACGCACGGGTTAGTTTTATTCATAAGACAGTTCAAGAACTAGACGCCCGATTAAAATCTTATGGAGGTCGCCTTTCCATGTATCATGGCAAACCATTATTTATTCTGAAGCAATTATTGCTTAGCTTCGACATACAAAGTGTAATCACCAATAGGAGTTATGAGCCTTATGGCCGCCAGCGAGATAAGGAGATTGCCAACTTCCTTTCAGAAAAAAATATTGGTTTCCACACTTTTAAGGACCATGTAATTTTTGAGAAAGACGATGTGGTTAAAAGCGACGGGGCCCCTTATGCCGTGTATACTCCATATATGAAGAAATGGAAAGCACTTTTTAGCGCTAAAAAACCACTACAAGCACATGATTTTCGGTACCATATAGATAATTTAAGATCACAAACCGCAGCCCCAAATTTGTCTTTAAGCGATATTGGATTTGAAGAAAGTTCAATTAAAGTACCTCCGTATGAGGTAAGTACCAAACTTATTCGGCAGTATGAAGAGACCCGAAATTTTCCAAGTGTAGACGGAACATCTAACTTAGGTCCTCATTTACGCTTTGGTACCGTCAGTATCAGAAAAATGATCCTTCAAGCTATTTCAGAAGAAAATGAAGTCTTTTGGCAACAACTTATTTGGCGCGAATTTTTTATACAGATTCTTTGGCACTTTCCAAAGACCACGCATAACGCTTACAAACCGAAATACGACCGCATTATTTGGAGAAATAACAAGGAAGAATTTGAACTATGGAAAGCAGGAAAAACCGGTTACCCCATGGTTGATGCCGGAATTCGGCAATTAAACGAAACGGGGCAAATGCACAATCGTGTTCGAATGGTAGTTGCCAGCTTCCTTTGTAAACACCTGTTGATTGATTGGCGTTGGGGTGAAGCATATTTCGCCGAAAAGTTATTGGACTATGAAATTGCCAGTAACGTTGGCAATTGGCAATGGGTAGCTGGAAGTGGTGTGGATGCGGCTCCATATTTCAGAATATTTAATCCAACGAGCCAACTAGAGAAATTTGATAAGAACGGCATCTATATAAGAAAATGGATTCCTGAATTTAATTCGGAAACATATCCCGAACCTATGGTCGAACATCGTAGCGCACGGTTACGCTGCTTAGAAACCTACAAAGCAGCTTTGAATTAAAGTATTTGTACGGTTTTTCCGTAAATTGTTGTTGTTTATTCGATTATTTGTATATATTTATCGTCAAAATAGAAGTAACCCCAATTGGCATAACCCCCAAATAAATGCTTATGGAACTACATGAAAATCAATTCACTAACGGTGAAATTACCGTTACCTACGAACCCAAAAAGTGTATTCACGCAGATAAATGTTGTCAAGGCCTGGCATCTGTTTTTAAAAGTTCGGTCATTCCATGGGTTGACCTTGATGGTGCCCAAACAAGTCAAATTATATCGCAAATAAATCAATGCCCTTCCGGAGCTTTGAGTTACGTTGTGAAAAAAGAGTTGGCTGAAGCCGAATAATTTTAACAAATTTTAGCTCTTTCAGTAGCAATTTATATTCTTTTTTACGGTTATTTTGTGGTAACAAACCATCCCACATTATGAAAGTTATTTCTACCCTCCTTTTTTTAGGCATTTCGCTATTGGCGTTGCCCGCTTTTGCCCAAGAAAATTCCCCAACCTTAGATGATCAATTTGTAGACGTTATCGATAAATCGAACCGTTATGAAGATTATAAGGTGGTAAAAATTTATAAGTTAAACAATCTAAAAAAGAACGTCAAGGACAGCATAGCGGCACTTGAAAACGATCTGGACGCTGCAGAATCGACCATAGCACAGCAACAAAATGAAATTTCCGCTGCTACCCAAAACATGGCCAACCTACAAAGCGAATTGACCGTCTCTAAACAAAAGGAAGATGGTATCGACCTATTTGGTTCCCTGATAAAAAAATCGACCTACAAAACCACGATGTGGTCCATTATTGGTTTTCTGGGACTTATCGTATTTTTCTTATTCTACAAATTCAAGAATAGCAATGCCATTACAAGAGCGGCCAATAAAAAGTTAGCAGAAACAGAGATAGAGTTTGAAAATCATCGGCAGAAAAACTTGGAACAGCAGCAGGTCTTGCGAAGAAAATTGCAAGATGAGATCAACAAAAACAAGTAAGCGAAGTGCTAGTCTAAGCGAGTGATCTTAGCACCAATAGCTCTTAATCGTTCATCGATATTTTCGTAACCGCGATCAATTTGTTCAATATTGTGAATAACACTGGTTCCTTTAGCGGAAAGTGCTGCGATCAATAGTGAGATTCCAGCCCGGATATCTGGAGATACCATGGTGGTTGCCTTCAGATCGGACTCAAAATTATGACCAATCACCGTAGCTCTATGCGGATCGCACAAGATAATTCTGGCTCCCATATCTATCAATTTATCCACGAAGAACAAACGACTTTCGAACATTTTTTGGTGAATAAGTACGCTTCCTTTAGCCTGAGTACAAACCACTAAAACAATGCTTAACAGGTCGGGTGTAAATCCGGGCCAAGGAGCGTCGGCTACGGTAAGCGTTGAACCATCGATATATCCTTGAATTTCATAACCCTCTTGAGATGGAACATAAATATCATCTCCCCTTTTCTCAAGAATGATTCCCAATTTGCGAAACGTATCCGGGATAAGGCCGAGATTTTTCCAACTCACATCTTTAATGGTAATTTCACTCCTCGTCATAGCAGCCAGACCGATCCAACTTCCAATTTCGATCATATCCGGAAGTATGCGATGATTGCAACCACCTAACGATTTCACTCCCTCAATGGTCAAAAGGTTTGAACCAACACCGCTAATGTTCGCTCCCATAGCGTTCAACATCTTACATAGCTGTTGTAAATAGGGTTCACAAGCGGCATTATATATGGTGGTAGTTCCTTCAGCAAGTACTGCGGCCATCACAATATTGGCCGTTCCTGTTACAGAAGCTTGGTCCAATAGCATATGGGTGCCCGTCAATCCGTTGGGTGCCTCCACACCATAAAATCTGTCTTCTTTATTATATCTAAACGTGGCCCCTAATTTGATGAATCCTTCAAAGTGGGTATCTAACCGTCGTCTTCCAATCTTATCGCCGCCCGGTCTTGGGATGTATCCTTTTCCGAAGCGAGCCAATAAGGGACCAACAATCATAATAGAACCGCGCAATGAACTTCCTTCTTGTTTGAAAAGTTCCGATTCCAGATATTCCAAATCGAGTGTGTCGCTTTTGAACGAAAATTTTCCTTTGCTTAACTTTTCAGTTTTTACACCTAAGTTTCCTAAGATCTGAATCAATTTATTCACATCCCGTATATCTGGAATGTTTTCTATGATCACTTCTTCCGGAGTTAATAAAACGGCACATAGTATTTGCAACGCCTCATTTTTGGCGCCTTGCGGGCGAATTTCACCTTTTAATGAATGACCGCCTTCAATTTGAAAAGTTCCCATATGTTCTTTCGTGAAGAAATATTAGTAACGCTTGCGATTGCGATTGCCTTTGTTACCAGAATTATTATTGTTTTTACCCTTGTTATTCGATTGTTTTGAAAACCTTTGCTTTGTTTTCATCAGTTGAAGTGAATCGGACAGGCCTTCTCCACTACTACGTAGATCAATTCTTCCACCGGAAAGTTCAAATAGATGGTTGAAAATTACAGCGTCCTCAACAGTGTCTTTGTTCCAGTTTAAGAAGCATTTTTTCATGTGGTTGGCAATCGTTAGCACCAATCCATCTTTTTTGTCTCCTTCTTCCCAACCAATAGCAACATCGATCATCCGTTTGATGTTATTCCCGTAGAAACGATACTTAGGGAAGTTTTGAGGATATTTAAGCGGCTCTGGACGCTCAGCCAATTCCTCACGCGAAGGTTTTGGATAGGGAGCTTCTGCATCCAATTTAAAATCGGAAATTATAAAAAGTTGATCCCATAGTTTATGTTGAAAATCGGGTACGTCGCGTAAATGTGGGTTTAGGTTTCCCATCACCGAAATAATGCTTTTTGCGCACTTATTTCTGGCTTCTTTGTCTTCTAAAGATACGGCATGGGCTACCATTTTCTGGATATGTCGTCCATATTCAGGTATGATCAAATGCTCACGCTCTGTATTGTATTCTATATCGTCTATCAAATTTGTGTTTTTAGGGGGTAATTGCCTTGTAGAAGTAATAACGCATGCAAAATACTAAAATTATAAGGAAATGACGCCTTCTACCTTTGAAACTTCCAAATATTTTTCAATTACAGCGTCCGCAGATTCCATATGTAACTTTACGGAAATGCTGGTGTAAGTACCTTTCGCCGAATCTCTTGTTTGGATATTCGCACCAGAACCGTCAAATATGGCCTCTATTTCG
>JBCCIJ010000026.1:0-59462 GCA_039028295.1 Bacteroidota bacterium | reverse complement strand
CTTATATTGTTTCGAAGGTAGCACACACCACTCTAGAGTTAAGAGATTATTTACAGCCCAGGTTGACCGATTATATGATGCCTGGTCATTTTGTTCCTTTAGATCGCATTCCCTTGACCCATAATGGAAAAGTAGATTACCCGTCCTTACCCTCACCGGAAGGTCTGAGTACCGATAGTGGTATTGAATATGTGGCTGCTCGCAATGAGATCGAACAACAACTGGTCGAAATTTGGGGGGAATTACTACAAAAACAACCCATAGGAGTAAAGGACGATTTCTTTGTCCTTGGAGGTGACAGTCTAAAAGCACTAAAATTAATATCGATGGTGCAAAAGGAATTCGATTTTAAGATTGAATTTCAGGAAGTTTATGATCAACCCAATATATCCTATTTAGCCACTTTTATTGAATCATTCCAAATTCTGAACAATCAGGAAGAGGACGGATTTGGTGATGGAAATGAATTAGTTTTTTAATACAGAAATAATTATGCAAGTCGTACATGAAATTATTAAGAATTTATCTCAGAAGAAGATAAAAATAAAGCTTGACGATTCTCAAAATAAAATCATAGTCTCTGGTGATACAAAACGTCTCACCGATGGCGATAAAGTCCGTATTTCTCAAAATAAGGAGGAACTAATTAAAATGCTTAAGGTGAGTAGAAGTTCCAACACCATGGAATTTAAACCCATTCACCCTGTGGCAACCTCCGAAAGCTATGCCTTGTCCAACGGACAGCTGAGACTTTGGATTTTAAGCCAGTTCGAAAAAGGGTCCCAAGTATACCACTTACCTTATCAAATTCCTCTGGAAGGAAATTATAACATCGATCATTTCAAACAAGCCATTTATAACACCATTGAGCGTCACGAAATATTACGTACCATTTTTAAAGAGAACGACCAGGGAGAAATACGGCAGTGGATTTTAGAGCCGGAAGAGCTTGGCTTTAAGATCGACTTCCAGGATTTCCGCAGCGACCTCAATTCCGAAGAAAAAATAAGCAATTACATCCAATTGGATCGCCAACGCGCTTTCAACCTGGAGCAAGGACCGTTGTTACGTGCTGCTTTACTTCAGCAAACCGATACGAAGTATGTATTTTATTACAATATGCATCATATCATTAGCGATGGATGGTCTATGGGATTATTGGCCAGTGATGTTCTATCCTATTATCAAGCATTGGAAGCAGATCAGGAAGCTGCATTACCTAAGTTGGGCATTCAATATAAGGACTATGCAGATTGGCAATTAAATCAACTGGATGCTCCTGAATTTCAAGATCATAAAGACTATTGGTTAACTCACCTTTCTGGAGAAATCCCGCTTATAAACTTACCTACAGAACTACAGCGCCCAAAAAATAAAACCTTTGAAGGTGCCTCACTACATACTTATATTTCGGCGGAACAAACCCGGAGTTTGGGAGAATTCGTTGAAGAACATGGAGGGAGCCTGTACATGGGGATCCTTAGCCTCTTAAAGGTACTCCTTTTCAAATACACGGGAACCACAGATATTGTAGTGGGTAGCCCGGTATCCGGTCGTAACCACTCAGATTTACTGAACCAAATAGGGTTCTATATCAATACGTTGGCATTGCGCAATCAAATAGATCCCGAGGAGGATTTCTTGTCATTTTATAACAAAGTAAAGACGTCCACATTAGAAAGCTTAGAACATCAAATGTATCCGTTTGACAAGTTGGTGGATCAGTTGGAAGCAGTTACCTATGCAGATCGAAACCCGGTGTTTGATGTCATGTTTGTTTTTCAGAATGAAGAAGATAAGCTCGAAACCCTGGAGGTGGAAGAGGCTTGGAGCGAATCCATTGAATTTGTTGAAAACCAAGGGGCAAAACTGGATATTGGGATTATCGTTAAGGAAGTAGGTAATGGTCTTAAGTTCACGGTTAATTATAATACAGCCATATACGAACGCCCGATGTTGGAGCGGTTTATAGAGAATTTTAGAACGCTAATGCAAACAGCACTGGAACCCCGCTCAATACCGTTAAAGCAAATTTCATGTATAGCTCCTTCGGAAAGGCAGCAGTTGTTAATCCATTTCAATGAAACGAAGTTAGATTTTCCAGAACATCGAACAGTTCTTGATCTATTTGACGATCAGGTGAAAAATACCCCCAATGCGATGGCTATTGCTTTTGATGGAAAGGAGCTTACCTATAAAGAATTGGATGACAAGGCTAATAAGTTAGGACACTACTTAATGTCTGCCTTGCTCGTAGAGGCCGAGGATTTTGTTGGTGTGCTGTTGGACCGAAGTGATTGGTTAGTGGTTTCGTTGCTTTCTGTGTTCAAAATAGGAGCGACCTATGTGCCTATGGATCCCAATAATCCCGAAGAAAGAATCAAGCATATGCAAAATGACAGCAAATGCAAGGCGATTATTGATGCCAGCGTCATCGAGGACTTTGAAGTATCCAAAGAGATTCACCCCACGACTCATCTAAATCGAAGTATTTCTTCAAATCTGGCCTACGTTATTTACACCTCTGGTTCTACCGGAAAGCCCAAGGGGGTAATGATAGCACATGATGCGCTTTATAATTCGACTATGGCGCGATTCAATTTTTATGAAGACTATGGAAATACGCTATTGGTTATATCTCCGGCTTTTGATGTGGCCTATGCCGTTATTTTTGGAACATTGTTGAAGGGAGGAAAATTAATATTGGTTTCCAAAAAAGATATGTATGACCCTCAATTTATGGAGCGAACCTTTGAAGGTCAAGCGCTAAACACTTTATTCTGTCCCAATCATTATTACCAATTTTTATTAGCTGAATGCCAGTTGGATCGTAGTGCATTGCGAACCCTTATATCTGGTGGAGAAAAGATGTCTGATGCTTTAAAAGAGGAGATCCTATCATTCAGTGATGCCCGATTGTTCAATGAATATGGCCCTACTGAAACCACCATTTGGTCCTCTGCGGCCAACTTCAACTTAGGCGAGGTCAATTCTATTGGAAAGCCAATTGCCAATACAACGTATTATATAACCAATGATAGTGGTCAATTGGTGCCTATGGGTGTGGCTGGGGAGTTATTAATAGGCGGTGCACAGTTGGCGAGAGGTTATCTCAATTTGGAAGAATTAACCCAGGAGCGGTTCATTCAGAATCCTTTCGACCCAAGCGGTGAAGGCAAGGTGTATCGCACCGGTGATTTGGCAAAGTGGTTAGAAGATGGAAGTATTCAGTTTTTAGGAAGAATAGACGATCAGGTAAAAATTCGCGGGTATCGTATTGAACTGGGTGAAGTGGAAAGTACACTTCAGCAAAAAGAAGGCATCATTGAAACTGTGGTTATTGCCAAAGAGAATCAAAGTGGTGTCCACGAATTGGTTGCTTATGTGGTTTCAGAAGAAGAGGAAAACACTAATGATTTAAGGGAGCATTTATCACAGCAATTGGCGGATTATATGATTCCGTCCTATTTTGTTCAATTGAATGAACTTCCTCTCACTCCCAACGGGAAAGTCGATAAAAGGGCACTTCCTAACCCTGAGGTCATGGAATTGTTCACCGGAGTAGCTTATGTTGCACCGCGAACGTTGGAAGAAGAAATTTTAACTGAAGTCTGGCAAGAAGTCCTTCGGAAGGAAGTAGTGAGTGTTAAGGACAGCTTTTATAGTTTGGGAGGAGATTCTATCAAATCAATTCAGATCGTCTCTCGTATGAAGCAAAAGGGGTATTACCTTTCCTTAGAAGAAATAATGGGTAATCCAGTGCTGGAAGACCTTGCCAAGAGTGTTGTGCCGGATAAACGTCTCATTGATCAGTCGGCAGTGGAAGGAGAGGTAATTCTAACGCCAATTCAACATTACTTTTTTAATAGCCCGAAAGTTAAGGTTCCGCACCACTACAATCAGTCAGTGCTGTTGAAAAGTGCTGAACCCATTGATAGCAAGGCACTGGAGCAAAGCATTGAAGCATTGGTAAACCATCACGACGCATTGCGAATGACGTATTCCATTTCGGAGGCGGCTGTGAAGCAAATGAATAAGCCCATAAGCGCAAAGGCCTATGAAATTCAGTACCACGATCTTAGTGAGGATAAAAATGCAACTCAAACCCTTGAGGAATTGGGCGGAGCGTTGCAATCCAGTATTCAATTGGATACAGGGCCGTTGGTAAAAGTGGGACATTTTAGATTGGCCGATGGAGATCGATTAGCCCTTGTAATACACCATTTGGTCATTGACGGTATTTCCTGGAGGATTATCCTGGATGATCTATTGAATCTATACTATCATTACACTACAGATAATGATTGGAGTTTACCCTTAAAAACAGATTCTTTCCAACGTTGGGCGCAATTACAATATGAATATGCTAATGGTGTTCAAATGGCCGATGAGCGCCTGTACTGGGAAGCGATATGTAGTGAAAACGTACCAATGATCCCTCAAGATATGGATACTGCCGAAGAAGTGGTACATCACGATGCCGCTCGATCTTTTGCCTTGGATACTGCTACTACCGAACTGCTTCAAACCAAGGTCCATAGAGTGTATCAAACTGAAATTAACGACCTATTGCTCACAGCTCTGGGGATGGCGGTGCATGAAGTTTTTGAGCTGGATCGTGTGGCCGTTGAAATGGAAGGACACGGTCGAGAAAAATTTATGGAAGATTTAGATGTGAGTAGAACTATTGGTTGGTTTACTTCCACCTATCCTTTTGTGATGGACTTTTCTCAAGCCGGAACGCAACGGGAATGTCTTATTCAAATAAAAGAAGACCTGAGAAAGATTCCGAACAAAGGTATAAGTTATGGTATGTTGAAGTGGCTTACCGAAGATAGTCTTGGAACCTTGAACCCGTCTATTATTTTTAATTATTTAGGTGATTTTGGCGATCGTCCCGAAGCATCTTCACAATCCACCTTTGATTATGCGAGCGAGTCTATTGGTCCCGAAATGGACAAGAGCAATGGCGAGGTAATTCCATTGAACGTATCGGGAATGATGGTTTCCGGTCAGTTGACCATGACCATTGGGTATGCCAATTCTCAGTTCAAAAATGAAACTATCGAACGTTTACTGACTGCCTTTCGAGAGCATCTAACCCAGTTCATACAAGAATTGAGCGCGGAAGAGAAAACTTATATTACCCCTTCTGATCTTACATTTTCAGGTTTGAGCATGGTCGAAGTCACAGCACTGAACGCACAGCATAACATAGAAGACATCTATACGCTCTCTCCATTGCAAGAGGGTATGTACTATCACTGGTTATTAGGCTCTTCCTCGTCCTTGTATTTTTCACAGACCTCATACAGACTAAATGCAGCGTCTTATTCCGTAGAACAAATAAAACGGGCATACGATCAATTGATAGAGCGATATGCCATTTTAAGAACCAGCTTTGTGAATGAATTTTCCGAACCACTGCAACTAGTACATAAAGAAGTCGCCAGCAGCTTCAGTTATGAAGCATTGGATACCGGTTTAGATCAGGAAGCCCGAGAAGCATATATTGAGCAGACCAAGGTGAAAGATCGGGAACTGGGATTCGACTTGAAGGGAACGTCTCAAATGCGACTAAAAATACTGGATTTGGGAGGTGGTTTTTATGAGTTTATATGGAGCCATCATCATATATTAATGGATGGTTGGTGTATTGGAATTCTCATCAATGACTTTTACCAACTATTGAAGGGCATAAAGAGCGGCATTCCTGTAACGCTGGCCAAGCCTACTCCGTATGCCAATTATATCAAATGGATTACAGCAGTAGATCAAAAAGCATCTTTACATTATTGGTCAGCATATTTAGAAGGTTATAACAGTACGGTTGAGGTTCCTTTCAAAAATGAAAATGGAACTTCTCAGGAATATTCCGAAGTCAAGAAAACCTTCTTTATTAAAGATCAATTGTACGCAAAGGTTAAGAAATTATGCAATGACCTTGAAATTACTCAAAACACCTTTATACAAGCCATTTGGGGCGTGTTACTTTCTAAGTATAATTGTACTCAGGATGTTGTTTTTGGCTCGGTAGTTTCTGGACGACCCTCTAATCTGGCAGGAGTAGAAAATATGATTGGTTTGTTTATCAATACGGTTCCTGTTCGTGTGGAATATGATGATGCTACCAGGCCGGTTGATCTATTGAAATCAATGCATCAGATGGGCATCGAAAACAACGCTCATCATTACACCAATTTGTCCATGATACAGGCGCAAACGGAGATTGGTAAGGATCTGATCGACCATATTATGTCATTTCAGAATTATTTAAAACAGGACAGTCCTGAGGTTGTAAACCCAAGCGAAACAGAAGAGCAGCTCCTTGTAGAATCGTCTGAGATCATTGATCAATCCAACTACGATTTCAACATTAGAATCGCCGTTGCTGAACAGTCCATGATGGTTGAATTTAAATACAATGAGAACCGTTACGATAACGACGGTGTTGAAAGTTTAATGAGGCATTTTTATACACTGGCCGAACAGTTTACACTGCGAAGTGAAGCGGCTATTCTATCACTTGATTATCTTACTTCGGAAGAGGAGCATACTATTTTAGAAGATTTCAATGATACGAAGGTTGATCTGCCCATGGACAGAACGGTAATAGATGTATTTAAAGACCAGGTCGCCGAAACTCCGGACCGAATAGCAATCAACTTTGAAGACCGTTCTTATACCTATCGCCAATTGGACGAATTGTCTAATAGGTTGGCTCACTGTTTAAAGGAGGACTATAATCTATCCATTGGCGATTTTGTTGGTATTCAGTTAGATAGAAATGAATGGCAGATTATTTCAATTTTAGGGGTACTCAAGGCAGGAGGAGCCTATGTGCCTATCGTACCTCAATATCCTGCGGACCGCAAGGAGTATATGATTAAAGATTCGGAAATGGATCTACTGATCACGGATACCAATTATATGTTCGACATGGATTATTTTGAAGGTACCATATTGGCGATCGATGTGGAGTTTGAAGCCGATGCCTATAGTGACCAACCATTAGAATTAGGAATAACAACCTCAGATCTGGTTCATATTATGTACACTTCGGGTTCCACCGGAACGCCTAAAGGGGTGATGATAGACCATAAGAATATAGTTCATTTGGTAAAGTCTGGTAATTACTACGATTTTACCAGTTTAGATACAGTGCTTACCACGGGGTCTTTTTCCTTCGATGCAAGTACCTTCGAGTTTTTTGGGTCTTTATTGAACGGGGCTACCCTCATCATTACCACCCGCCATACGCTGTTGGATGTTGAGCTATTGGCAACGGAGATGAAAGTTAAAGAGGTCAATGTCATGTTTTTTACTACAGCATGGTTAAATCAGTTGGTGGATACAAATATCAATTTATTTAAAAGTTTGAAAAAAGTGATGTTCGGAGGAGATCGCTTGTCCACAACACACATCACAAAATTGAGAGAGGCATATCCCGACCTTGAGTTAATTAATTGCTATGGCCCAACAGAAGGGACCACTTTTTCGCTCACCTATAAAATAACTAAGGCCTTTGCCAATAATCCTATTGGTTACCCTATTTTTAATAGCTCAGTGGTATTGTTGGATGATCATCAGCAACTGGTTCCCACTGGTATCATAGGAGAAATTTGCTTGGGCGGAAATGGTTTGGCTCAAGGATATTTAAATCAGTCGCAACTCACAAAGGAGAATTTCATTGAGCATCCATATCATAAAGGAACATTATTGTATCAAACAGGTGATCTAGGGCGTTGGACAAAAGAAGGATGTGTTGAATTTATTGGAAGAAAAGATAATCAAGTAAAAATTCGTGGACATCGAGTAGAGCTGGGAGGTATCGAGTTCCAGTTAGAAAATATTTCAGAGATTCAAGAATCGGTGGTGTTGGCGCTGGACAGTGAAGGTGGTGATAAACAATTAGTGGCCTACATAGTGCTGGAAGAACCGTTGGATAGTACTGGTATTCAAGAAAAACTGCAGGATAAACTACCTGACTATATGATTCCTCGCCTATTTGTTCCCTTGGACGTATTTCCTATGACACAAAACGGGAAGGTAGATAGGAAGGCCCTGCCAAGTCCAGAAGGTATCGAGTTATCTGCTGGTCATGTCTATGTTGCACCGAGGGATGAAACGGAGGAGGCATTGGTTAGTGTTTGGCAAGAACATCTTTCTCTTGGAAAGGTTGGCGTGCAGGATGATTACTACCAGTTGGGAGGTGATTCCATCAAAATGATTCGGCTTATTAGCATTGTGAATAAGCAATTTGATGTAAAGTTTCCTTTAGCGAAATTTCATGAAAACCCTACGGTAGCAGGGATGGCAGGATTCATACTAAAGCCGGAAGAGGTGGTATTTTCTTCTTTTGAGCTCACCCTTGAGATTGAGGCACAGATTTCGGCACTAGAGTTGGCTGTATTGGAAAATCATCCAAACCCGCATAACATTGCCAATGTATATCCTATGAGCGATATCCAGATGGGAATGGTTTTTACCAGTAAACTAATGAGAGAGAATCAAGAATTTGGCGTTTATCATACGCAGGTCTCTCTTCACGTTGGGCTTGTAGATGTAGATCGATTAAGGCAGGCCATGGCATTAATGGCACAAAAGCATGAGTGTTTTAGAACTTCCTTTGATCTTTACGAATACGACAAACCCGTACAGATCATCCACAAAAAAGTTCCTGTTGTCATTGGATTTGAGGATATCAATTATTTAGCACCTGAAGAAAGAGCCGGACACATTCAAAAGTTTTTGGACGATGAAATCGTAAATCACCCATTCAATTTTAATGAGGCTCCACTTTGGCGCATTAATATCTTCAAGATGAGTCCGAAGGATATGATTTTTGCCTTGCAAATGCATCATTCTATTATAGATGGTTGGGGAGATAATAATTTTAAAGAAGAACTCTTCCTTATTTACAATGCATTGGAGCAGAACAAGAATTTCCGTCCTAACTTGCTTAAGTGCAGCATTCGAGATAGCGTTATTTCCGATTATCTGGAGACAAGAAATGAAGACAACATTGAATATTGGAAAAGCAAAATGTCCGATTACCAACGGCTACAGATCTTTGGAGATAAATGGGTTGAAGAAGGTTATTCAAAAATCTTTACTAATGAAATGAATCGCACGGTTTTGGACAAATGTAAACGCGATGGAATTACGCCAAAAGCCCTGTTTTTTGCGGCATACCTCTATACCCTGCATTTATTCTCTTCGGAAAAAGATATGACCATTGGATTGGTGGCCAATAATCGACCCGTCGTAGAAGATGGAGACCGTCTTTTAGGATGCTTTCTAAATACGGTTCCGTTTAGATTCGATATGAGTTTGATCGATCAATATTCGTGGGAAGAATATGTACAGTTAATTGAACATGACATGAAGGAAATGAAAGGGAAAGACCGCTTCTCTTTATACCAAATATCCAATTTGGTTGAAGAAAACTCACCCAGCAATCCGTTTTTTGACGTTATGTTCAATTATGTGGATTTCCACCAACTCGCCGAGTTTTACGAAAATGAGGATCTTCAAGCATTCAATGCGGACCGACAAGAAGTGGAGTTTTCTATTAAGGACTTTGATAAAGGAAATACGTTCTTAGATTGTGCCGTAAGTCTTACATCAAGCGGAATTGTCATTTCCAGCTCCTTAGTGCGAAACCTTCGATCCAATCACCAATTGGCCGATTTGATGCTATACATGGAAAATTTCTTAGATCAATACCTAAATCATGGTCATACATCGGTTAGCGGAACTTCCATTATTCCTGAAAGCGAAAAGGGAAAAATCATAAAATCCTTTAATGAAACGGAAGTTTTAATACCCAAGGATCATACCCTGGTGGATTTATTCACACAACAGGTTGAAAGGACTCCGAAGGCGGTCGCTTTGGTATTTGGAGATAAAAAGATCACCTATCGGGAATTGGACGAACAATCCGATCAATTGGCTCACTACGTCCAATTTTATCAAGACATTCAACCTGAGGATCTAATTGGAGTGTGTTTAGAAAGAGATGAATGGTTGATTATTTCTTTGCTTGCGGTGCTAAAAACGGGGGCGGCATATGTTCCCATTGCCATCGATTTTCCAAAAGAAAGAGTTGATTTTATTCTGAAGGATGGTGATTGTAAATTAATGATCGATAAAACATTTTTAAAGGACTTCCAGGCAAATACTACTGCTGCCGAAGTGGTATTGAATGTGCCTAAACCAAATCAATTAGCTTATGTAATCTATACTTCCGGTTCTACAGGAAAGCCTAAAGGAGTTATGGTGGAGCACAGCAACGCCGTTTCATTTCTGAATAGTTCCTGCGAACACTTAGGTTGGTGTAATTTCGATATTGTTGCGGCAACTACCAATGTAACTTTTGATATTTCGTTCTTAGAAATATTCGGTGCACTTTGCCATGGGAAGCAGTTAATACTTTTTTCCGAAGAAGAATTACTAAACCCTCAGTTGTTTGTTGCCCGAATAATTCAGAATAAAATAGAAGCACTGCAAATTACGCCATCTCGGCTTACCCAATTGCAAGAAGAACTACTTTCCAGCAGACCACCCTCCTTACGTCATATTTTAGTGGGAGGAGAACCTTTTCCAATAACGCTTTTCGATAACAAAAGTGCCTTTAAAGATATTCGGATAATTAACGTATACGGTCCTACTGAGACTACGGTGTGGAGTACAAGTTTAGATATACAGTCTTCAGAAAAATTGAACATAGGAAAACCTTTGCCCAATGAAAAGGCCTACATATTGTCAGACACTTTAGAGTTGGTTCCTTTTGGTGCTGAGGGAGAGCTTTGTATCTCCGGTGATGGCGTTACTCGTGGGTATTTGAACTTACCGAAATTAACAGCAGAAAAGTTTGTTGAAAACCCATTTGTTGAGGGAGAAAGGCTTTATAGAACTGGAGATTTGGCAAAGTGGTTACCCGATGGAAACTTGGCCTTCCTTGGAAGGCGTGATGACCAGGTTAAAGTTAGGGGCCACCGTATTGAACTAGGCGAAATAGAACACCACTTACGCACCAAAGATGATATTAGTGATGCAGTGGTACTACTTAGCAATGGCGAAAACGAAATGCAGGACCTGGTGGCTTACGTAGCGACAAATGAAGCTCAGGATACTACTGGCCTTAGAACCTATTTGCTAAGCAAGCTTCCCGATTATATGGTGCCGGCTCATTTTGTGGCTCTGCCGGAATTACCTTTATTGCCCAGTGGTAAAGTGAATAAAAAGGAATTGCAGGAAATGGAGGGTGAAGTGATTCAAAGCGGTGCCGAATACCTGGCTCCTCAAACAAGAAATGAAAAAGTACTTGTTGGGGTTTGTCAGGAGGTTTTGAAAACACATGTGCTAGGGATTAATGACAATCTTTTCGATGTAGGTGCTAACTCCATCAAAATATTGCAAATTATTGGTAAGCTGAAGAAAATAGGCTTCACCTTAAGCATACGAGAAATATATGATACGCCTGTTATAGCATTGTTGGCCCATCAATTAACGGCAGTAAAAGAAACCATCGAAACCATTTCTTTTGACTCGTTTAGTGACCAATGGGAGGTAGGAGAGACCCTGGTTGTTTCGCCAAATCAATACCGTTTTTTACGACAAGAACAGAGCAGCGTCGTCTTTAGTTCATTGATTCCAGCGCTGGCACCTGAAGCGTTTGAAATGAAATTCCGATTGTTTTTGAAGGACTTTCCATTTTTGTGTGTTGCTTTTGAAAAAGCCAGTGGTAGTGTCCTACAAAGACGAGTGGCTTCCGAAGAAGTGAAACTGGAATTGTTTGTAGCATCTAGTTATGAAACCGCTCAAAGTACCATAGCGCAATATAGTGAGGAGGCTTTCAATTTGTACGAAGGAGCACTTATTAGAGCCCTTTTAATTACTTCTACTGAAGAAAAGCAAGGAACTTTATTAGTGTCGATTCATCATTCTTTATTGGACGATTATACCTCAAGAGTGGTTAATTCGGCTCTGGAGGAGTTCTTTAGCGTTGGAGAGCTAACAAAAAGTCACCAAGGTCCAAGCCAATTTATACGTTGGCAGCACGAATTTCTAACCTCGCCCGCAGGCGTGGATAAGAGGACATTCTGGGCACATATATTGAAACCCGAAGAAACGTTCAAACAAAATGAGCAGCCCACTGTGGACCTATCCAATTCCTTGCATCAGGAAATACTTATTCAGGGAAAAGAACTACAGCAGATAAAGGCGTTAGTGGCTCATTTAAACCTTCCTGTAAATGCATTTTTCATGGCTGCCCATCAGCAATGGTTGTTGGAGTTAGAAGCGGTGAGTGGCTATTTACAGGGAGTTACCGTGAACGGTCGGGAACAAACTCAAGGTGGCGAAAATATGGGCCAAATACTTGGGGTGATTGATAACTTATTGCCTATACCTTATACCAGGTCGTCCAAAGTATTTGATACGGAAAGGGTTCGGGAAATTTATATGAATTATCTGGAAATCCGCGAACATCAGGAAATACCATACGAAATATTGAGAGCCGATTTCGACAGAGACCATCAAATGGACTTGGAGCAAAGTATATCGGGGTCATTCAATTTTAGAGAGTTTCCCGACGTAAATTCTGGTGTATTAGAGGATAATTTGGAAATTAAAATATGGAAAGATGCCAGGGTTTATGATTATCCAACTATCGACCTTGTTTGCATGGCTTATGAAGATCTTTTGAAAATTAGAATCAGTATGCCCCATGCACTTTACAATAAAAACAAGAAGCAATGGAGCTTAGATTATTTACTCGACAAAATACGTGGGCTATTGAAGTAAGTCATAGTTGGCTTTAGTTTAATTAAAATTTGTAATTTATACGTTAGGCGAAAGGAAGTTTTTAACAGTTTAATTTGAAGTGTTTGTAGCGTTTATCAGTGTTTTTGAACATTCTTAAAAATGATTTTTCAGTTTTTATGTAACCTTTTAGAACCTTCTATCTCTTAACTATATAATTTATAAAATTTTTTACCATGACAAATATCCCAGGCCAGTTGGTCTTTTTAGTAATCTTTAGCTGTGTCGCTATTATTATCATTCTGTTTATAAGAAATAGGCATAAGGAAAAGGTAGAGCTTATCAAGAAAGGAGATAGTACGAATTTTCATGATATTTCTGAGTATATGAAGTTAAACAGCCTTGGGAGAGGAATAGTTTTCATTTCCCTGGCATTAGGAGTACTCTTTGGACACTTATTAGCTTCCTACACCGAACTAAGTGATCCGGTGTGTTACATTGGAAGTGCTTTACTCTTTTTTGGACTTGGCTCACTACTTTTCTATTTCATCCTGAGAAAAAGATAATATTTCTGTGCAGGAGGAGGTAGTCATAAGAGCCAAAAATGGCGATAGAGATGCTATAAATACGCTGATTAATAATCACAAAAATATGGCATACAGTATAGCTTTAAAATATTTGAAGCAAAAGGCGGATGCTGAAGATGTCGTTCAGAATTCGTTCATCATTGTACTCAATGCCATCAAAAACTTTCGAAATGAATCAAAATTCTCAACCTGGCTTTATAAAATAGTCTATCATGAATGCCTTAAAGAATTAAAGAGGCAGCAACGAAGTCCGGAACGTACTTCGGAAACCATGCACGAATCGGCGGCAGATGAAGCAGTTTATTCAGAAACAAAAAATATTGAAATAAAGAAGTTGTTGGCATCACTTCAGCCCAAAGAATACACGGTGATCTCTTTGTTCTATTTAAAGCAAAAGAGCATCAATGAAATAATGAAAATTACCGGATTCAGTAAGTCGAATGTTAAAGTGATTTTACATAGAGCCCGTACCAAAATGAAAGAAACATTAACTATAGAAGGATATCCATATGAAAGATGAGACGATAAAGCAGATACTTCAGGAAAATTTGGAAGAGATTTCAACTCCCAATTTTAATAATGAAATTATTGATAAACTGGACATTGAGAAGTCGAGCAGACCGGTGACGGTATTCAATACGAACTCAGTAGTGATTGTTTTCTTAGTGGCGTTTTTGTTTTACGCTTTGGTCACTTTCGGAATATTAGAAAATATAGATTCTTCTACTTTAATCATTAGCATGATTCTTTGTTTTACCCCACTCTTTTTTATGGTGTTCAACAAAATTGGTCAGCTAGCATTACATCAAAAATAGAACTTATCGAATAGTTCAATCCTTACAAATATTATAACCAGCCGTTAACGGTACTTAAATCAAAACTTATGAAGTTTAGAAGCCTCATCCTTTTTTGGATACTCCCACTTGTTTCCTATAGTCAAGTAGAATTGACCGGAACTGTAAAAGATAATAGCAATGAAGTCATTGCGTTTGCCAACGTTATTGTTTACGATACCTCCGATCAGGTAGTCTCAGGAAGCACAACAAATGAGGAAGGTGGTTTTGTTGTGTCACTTACTCCGGCCACTTATAAAGTTGTGATAAGTTATATTGGTTATAAGGTTTGGACCCAACAGTTGGATCTTGCAGAAAACAAGGATCTGGGAGATGTGGCTCTGGAACTTGCAGAATATAACCTCGCCGAGGTTACCGTAGTTGGTCGCAAAAAGTTGTTTACCCGAAAAGCAGACCGTTTGGTATTTAATATTGAAGATAATATTGCCACAACGGGTGGAGATGCCATGAACGCCCTCCAAATGTCTCCGGGCGTTGTAGTTGGGCAAGGAGGCATTAGTATGATTGGAAAAAGTTCCATGCGCGTTTTGATCGATGACAAGCTGTTGCAGCTGTCCGGAGAAGAACTAACCGCATTTTTGTCCTCTATTCCAGCAGATGATATCAAAGAGATAGAGATTATTTCGAACCCTCCTTCGAAGTATGAAGCTGCTGGAAATAGCGGACTTATCAATATCGTATTCAAGAAGGGTAGAGCGAATTCCTGGAATAACTCAACCTCCTACAGCTATACGCAATCCGATTTTGCCTATCATAGATTGGGTAATAATTTTAAATATCAAAAAAACAAGGTGGATCTCCTTTTTTCTGTTAGCGGAACTTTGGGTGATGCCCTCAACAAGCAAGCTTTGGAAATTCAATATCCAACGGGACCGTCCATTAACACATTTGAGCAAAAAGGTCAACGAGATAATGTATCGGCGCGCTTGTTGTTTGACTATAAGTTGTCTGAAAAGGACGTTATTGGAATACAGTATCTCGGGGCTTTGACAGACCCCAGCGCACGATTTGTTTCTACCGCAACACTATTTGACGGGGGCACGGTGGTCAATAGAAATAGGGGTGTCGGGATTAGTGATAATAGTAATGCAAGTCATTCCATAAATGTGCACTACAACAGAAAATTGGACACCCTTGGAAGAAAACTTTCACTGGATCTAGATTATTTCGACTACGACGTTGAAACCAGTTATGATTTTACCTCTAGAGTGCTATTAACTAATGCTAACGATACGATCAATTTTGCCAACTTAATTAATTCGAACCAAAAAATTAAGAACTACAGCGCCAAGGTAGATGTGCAACACCCCTTTCAGTTTGCTAACATCGAATATGGGGCTAAGCTAAGTTTTACAAGAACCGATAACCTAACCAATAACTTTAACACTATAACCGGTAATCCCGTATTTAATCCCATGCTATCTAACGATTTCGAGTTTGAAGAGAACAATCAAGCGATTTATGTGTCTGCTTCTCGTTCGTTCGGAAAAAGAGTGAATGCCAAGCTAGGCCTGCGCGCTGAGAATACCCAAACTGTTGGTTTTTCAGTCTCCTTGGATCAGCGAAATGTAAACGACTACTTTAGGCTCTTTCCAACGGCTTACCTTTCTTTTATGGCGAGTGAGAATAATACCGTCGCCGCCAGTTATGGTAGACGAATAAGCAGACCATCTTTTAGTAATCTGGATCCAGCGAGAATCTTCGTAACGGATGTAAATTTTACCGAAGGAAACCCTTTTTTGAATCCGTCATTTATAGATAATTACGAACTTTCTTATGATCACAAAGGAGCCATTGGAGGTAGTTTGTTTTATACCGTTGAAAATGATGGTTTTGGCCAGGTTCCAATCGTGAGTGAAGACAATAACGATCAACAATTCACCTATCAAAACTTCTTTAGACAACGTAATTATGGGGTATCTATCTACGGATATTATAGCAAGGTGAAATGGTGGAGTAGTCAAAATGCACTCTATATTACTCAAAGTGATACCGACTTTTTTGCGGAAGGTGTAGATCTAACAGCTCAAAATGGAGTACGGGTATATTTTGGAACCTACAACACCATGACCTTAAATACTACCAGAAACTTAAAAGCTCAGGTAAACTTTTGGATCAATTCTCCTTTCAAACGGAATTTATACGATTATAGCTCGAACTACAATTTGGAATTGGCACTTCGATATAGTTTGATGAAAAACAAGCTACAAGTCTCCGCAGGGGTTTATGATGTCCTTAATTCGAGAAAATTAACTTCCACATGGGTAACCAATGGTATCACCAATATTAACAGCCGTAATACCAACAATAGATACTTCAGGTTGTCACTCATTTATAGCACGGGTAACAAAAAGATCAAAGTGGATGAAAGGAATGTTGGAAACCAGGATGAAAAGCAACGTGCCGGAAATTAATTTCTTAAACATAGTAAACCGTCAAATTTATGATACCAATTGAAGCATAACTATGAAAAATAAAACGCAATGCTTTTTATTGCATTTTGCAGGCGGGAGTTGTTACTCTTTCGACTTTTTAAAAAAGTATGTTCATTTTAAAATTGAAGTAATACCTCTGGAACTGCCCGGACGAGGCAAACGTTCAACACAAACGCTGATTACAGACAAAAAAGCTGCCATAGATGATTATTTTCAGCAAATGAGAGCGAAGAGAAATCGTTATCAGGATTATCTTGTTTTTGGGCATAGTATGGGCGCTACCCTTGGACTGTCCGTAGTCAAGAAGATGGAAGCTATAGGGGATATTCCTTCTTGTCTTTTAGTTTCTGGAAATTCCGGCCCTGGAATCCCTGAAGTCCAGGCCGAAATAAAAGCGAATCAACGTCATGCGATGAGTGATGAAGACTTTAAAATTGAGTTAAAGGAAATCGGTGGGGTGTCAGACGAAGTACTGGAAAACGATGAACTTTATGAATATTATAGTCCCATACTGAGGGCGGATTTCCAGCTTTTAGAAACGGATGATTTTTTAGAAGAAGGGATGCAAATTAAAGCGCCTATCTATGCTTTAATGGGCACAGAAGAAAAGTATAAAGTACATATTGAGAATTGGAAGAACTTTACCAGGGCATCCTGCCAATCGGAAACACTTGAAGGGGGTCATTTTTTTATCTATGACCATCCACGAACGGTTGGACAACTTATTGAAAAACTTTCACAGCGATCATTCACACTATAAAATAAACACACCTTTTATTAAGTATCACATGAGCTGAGGGCAGACAAATGATCTGTTGCCTCGGAATAGCTCCCGAATTAAAAAGACCCCATTGAAAATACTCTTTGATAGGGGCTTTGGTAGTTGCCAAAACATGTCACAGATGGGTATTCTGAGCCCATTACCAAGAATAAAACATTCAATTTCTATATAGAATTTCACAAGCAGTACAAATGATATGCTGCTTTACATGAGGAAGTAAAGTGCTTCCAATAGCTATTAATAACTTAAAACGATATATTATGAAAAAAAAGATCATCATCATTGGGGCTGGCCCTGGAGGAGTGCAATTGGCTTATTATTTAGAAAAGAATAACATAGATTATCTGGTATTGGAAAAGAACGACGCGCCGGGTTCATTTTTTAAGAAAATGCCCGTTCATGGAACGTTAATTTCTATCAATAAGGTTTATACAGGCTTTGACGATCCAGAGGTCAATATGCGGTATGATTGGAATTCGTTATTAAGCGATGACAATGAAGTTTTATTTAAGCACTTTTCTAAAGACTATTTTCCAAGTTCAGATGTGCTGGTGGAGTACATGAGCGAGTATTGTAAGGTGCACAACCTTAAAATAGCCTATAACACTAACGTCAAGCTCATTAATAAAAATGATATTTTCGAGATTGAAACTGACGGGGAGACCTACTACTGTGAACATTTAGTGGTGGCAACAGGGCTACATAAATCCTTTATTCCGAAGATAAAAAATATTGATTACTGTAAGAATTATTCCGACCTATCATTGGATGCGTCTGAGTACATAGAGAAACGAGTACTGATTCTGGGAAAAGGGAACTCCGCCTTTGAAACAGCCGATTACCTAACCCCCTATGCCTCATTAATCCATTGTTTAAGCCCCAACCCATTGCAGTTGGCATGGGAATCTCATTTTGTGGGGCATCTACGAGCCATCAATAATAACTTTTTGGATACCTATCAACTGAAATCGCAAAATGCCGTGATTAATGGAGATATCCAGGATATTGAATTTAGAGATAATAAATACTATGTCACAGTTGGCTATAACAACGCCAATGGTGAAGTAGAGCAATTGGTATACGACGAATTGATTAACTGCACCGGATTCAAGTTTGACACGTCTATTTTCCATGAAAGTATTATTCCCGAACTAGACATAAAAGATAAGTTTCCATCTCAAAATTCGAGCTGGGAATCCACCAATGTGGATCGCCTATATTTTGCCGGAACGGTTACTCAGATGCGAGATTATAAAAAGTCCACCTCAGGTTTTATTCATGGGTTTAGGTATAATAGTAAATGCTTGTATCATATCCTGAATAAAAAGATCAATGATCAACTTTGGGATTCAGATCCAAGGGAAGCCATATCTTCTGAAGCTATTGGGAATAAGATCATTGCCAATGTGAATAGAGCATCCAGTATTTGGCAACAGTTTGGCTTTATTGGTCATGCGGTGGCGATAAATGAGGACGGAACATTTACATATTACTATGATGTTCCTGTACATTATTTACACGACAATTTTATGGAGTTCGGCTCAAAGTATTTCGTGATCACCTTAGAATATGGCGACGAAATATTTAAGAAAGCTACGAATGTATTTGCGGTTGAAAGGGTACATAAAGACGACTCGGACAATGCCCATTTGAGTGCATTTTTGCATCCCGTGATACGTGAATATAAAGCCGCTAATTTGGTCTCTACACATCACATCATCGAGGATTTTGAAAGTAAATGGGACGAAGAGGAAGTGCACAAAGCGCCACTCATTAATTATTTAGAACATCAGTTGGCGGCCTTTCAGCAAGCTGTGGAAAAATAGATCATTTCTCGATGAAAAAGAAGCTTTCGCTTCCTGATCGCAAATTATGTATTGCGCCATTTACTGCGTTAGTAGGGCATAAGAACCAGCTAAGCGATATCTAATTTGGTTTCATTCGAAATAAAAAATTCAATTTAAAAACAAGAAAATGATAAAACTAAAACCGATAGACATTGTCTATCTACTTTTGTACGCGATTCCCAATACTTTGTTGAGCTTCGGAATCATTTATATCATCAACAATGTGCTTTCGGGGAACGAGAATTTTCTGAAGGATTACATGATCATAGTTTTCTTAGCGACGGTCTTTTATACCTATTTGCTGAATGTAGTGTTTCAAAAAGGACTTAATAAATATGCCTTTAGAATATTATACGAAAACGAGAAGAACCTGTTCAACCAAATTTTACGGGCCCCTTTAAAAACCTTGGAGAAATTTGGAACACAGCGTTTTTATACCGCTATGGAGGATTTGCGATTATTTTCGAGTTTGCCATATACGGTGACACATACCGTAAGTTCTCTACTCATGCTAATACTAGGGGTAATTTATATGTTTACACTTTCGGTTAGTTCGGCTTTTATTGTGCTGGTACTCATTGTTTTAGTGGCTGTGTGTTATTTTTTGGTCATGAACTCCATGTCGAAGGAAGTTAGCATTCTTCGAAAATACAATGAGCATTACTACAAGTATGTAGAAGATCTTATTACAGGATTCAAGGAGTTAAAACTAAGTGCCTCAAGGAGAAAGAACATGATGGAAAAACACTTAGGCCCTAATCGAGACGATTCAGAGGATCTGGACTTTAGAGTGAACTATGTGTTTTTGTCCATCAATATGATCAGTCAGTACGGGCTTTACGTCGTTATCGCGGCCATTTTATTTGGGCTTCCGGCAATGGGATTGTTGGAAAGAGAAGATGTTATTGCCTATGTGGTGGTTATTCTTTTCATTTCGGGCCCCATAAATAACTTGATCAATTTACAGCAAATGTATACTCGTTTTTTGGTGGCCAATAACCGGATCAAAACCTTTATGCACGACTTTCAAATTGATACGCGAGCTCCTTTGGAAGCACCTCATGATGACCACGATTTTCAATCCCTCAAATTTAGGAATGTGGGTTTTGTCTATGACAGCAAGAACGATGAAAAGACCTTTAGCCTGGACAATATCAATCTAGAGGTGAATCGGGGAGAAGTACTATTTATTGTTGGAGGTAATGGCTCAGGAAAAAGCACTTTCATTAATTTATTAACGGGCTTGTATGAACCCTCGGAAGGAGAAATTTTGTTAAATGACGACCCCAGCCTAACCATTAGCAACGACTTACAAGACTCCATGACCGCTATTTTTACGAACAACCATATTTTTTCGCACAATTACGACAACTATGAACTTGAAGGAAATTCGAATTATCATAGTTTATTGAAAACCATGAAATTAGATGAAGTGGTTACAGACGATAAGGAAGAATCGGCAAGGAGAAAATTCTCTAAGGGGCAAAGCAAGCGTATGTCTATGATCTTTACATTGCTTGAGAAGAAACCTATTCTCATTTTAGATGAATGGGCCGCAGATCAAGACCCTCATTTCAGAAAGTATTTTTACGAAGAATTAATTCCGAAGTTAAAGCAGGAGGGAAAAACCATTGTGGCGGTTACCCACGATGATGCTTATTTCCACCATGCCGACCGAATTATAAAATTCGATTATGGAAAGATCATCAAAGACGTTGATGTTCAGAATAAAGAAGAATTGACCGAAAGCCTTTGGGCCTAGTCCGGTTTTAAATAGTTCCGGTATTTCTTGGACTGGAACAACAATCATTAACTATACAAAAACAACATGATGAGACTCACGCTTCCACAGCGGGACGTTTACTTTGAGCAACTGCTATATCCAAATGACCCTATTTATAATATTGGGGCAAGGGTAGCGGTAAAGGGTGTTTTGGACCGTGATGTTTTGAATCTGGCTTATATAGCATTGATAGATCAGCACGACGCCTACCGAAGCATTGTGATTGTTGACGAGGATGAGGTACAAATAAAATTCTTGGCGCAACACCGCACCGAACTCGGGTTTATAGATTTTTCGAAGGGAGAGCATCCAGACGAGCAGGCCAATGCCTATATGCAAAAAACCTTTGTAAAGCCATTTAATTTAAACGCTGAAAAATTGTTGCATCAGTTCACCCTCGTAAAGGTGTCCGATTCCTTTCATTATATTTTCTCCATGTACCATCATATTATTACCGATGGATGGGGCACTTCGCTCATGTTTCAGCGCTGGGTAAAAAACTACAATGAGTTAATGGCTCATGGTAAGATAGAAACCGAGTATCCGTTCAGCTACGAGGCGTTTGTTGCTAATGATGAGGAATATCAAAATTCAGACGATTTTATTACCGACAAGGCCTATTGGAAGCAGCGTTTTCAAACATTGCCCAAACCGCTGTTTAATCCTCAGGACGGTGGAAAACAATTAAACCAAAGTAGACGCAAAGTACTACAAGTAAAAAGAGCTACCTATAACCAAATCGAGGGGGTAGCTAAGGAGTTTCGATGCTCCACATTTCATGTAATTTTGGCTTCATTGTACCTATATTTTGGGCGTAGATCTTATAATAATGATTTTGCCATAGGTCTACCCGTATTGAATAGGGGTAAATCCATTTTCAAAAAGACCGTTGGACTTTTTATGGGAGTCTCTGCTTTGCGCATGGCTTTCGACTTTGAAGACACCTTTGAAGATCTGGTGGCTTCCGTCAAACAGCAATTACGACAAGATTATCGTCATCAGCGATTTCCGATTGGAAAATTGATTCAAGAATTGGGTGCATTTCGTGACAAAGACCATCTATTCAATCTAACTCTTTCCTATGAAAAGCAGGATTATGCCGCCCATTTTGGCGAAACGGAGACCCGCGTAATTCCAATGACCCATCAGGCGGAACGAGTAGCTTTGGCTCTTTATATTCGGGAATTTGATGCGTTGGAGGACGTAATCATTGACTTCGATTATAATTTGAATTACTTCAATGAGAGTTCCATAGACCAGGTCGTACAACATTTTGAACAACTCATTTCAGAAATAATTAAAAACCCTCGAGAACAATTAAAATCGTATCAATACCTAACTCCTTCAGAAGAAGAACTGGTAAGAATCTCCTACAATCAAACACAGTTCGATTATCCTAAAGATGCCACCTTCCTTCAGTTTTTTGCAGAACAGGTAAAGATAAGATCGGATAAAATTGCGATCACCAATGAGTTCATATCTTACACCTATCAGGAACTAGACACCATATCAAATAGCGTAGCAAACTACATTGCATTGCACAAAAGTGTTGAGGAAGTAATCCCTATGGCAGTGCTCATGGAGCGCAGCCCACAGCTCGTTGCCGTTTTCCTGGGGATACTGAAATCGGGTTGTTCCTATATTCCATTGGATCCAAACTTTCCGAAAGAACGATTGGAGTTTATTATTAAACACAGTGAGGTTGGATCAATCATTGTAGATGGGGAACGAGAACTCTCAGTTCCAAAGGATGTGGTAAGCATCAGTTTTGAAGAAATAATTTCTTCGGAAGCCCATGATGTTTACCAGAATGACAAGGTCATAGCTGCTGATACGACGGCCTATATTATTTATACTTCGGGATCCACCGGAGAACCAAAAGGTGTTGTCATCCCTCATGGCGCTTTGTTGAATTTTCTACTCAGCATGCAGAAGGAACCAAAAATTACCGAACAAGACCTTCTTTTTTCGGTGACCACTCAATCCTTTGATATTTCCATGTTGGAGTTTTTCGTACCACTCATTTCGGGAGCAACCTTATACATTCCTTCCGAACAGGTTTTGAGTGACCCCAGCTCATTAATTGATGCGTTAAAAAAGGTGAGTCCAACCATTATACAAGCCACTCCTAGTTTTTATCAATTGCTGTTTAATGCCAATTGGAAAGGAGATTCTTCTTTAAGAATACTCTGTGGAGGTGATTTGTTGAGTAAGTCCCTCGCCCAAAAACTACTGGATAGTTGCCATAGCGTATGGAATATGTATGGCCCTACTGAAACGACGATTTGGTCCAGTTGTAAGTTACTCAAGTCTTCTAAGGACGCTTCCTGTATTGGCAAGCCCATAGGTAACACTAAAATGTATGTCTTGGATCCTTTTTTCAAATTATTACCCCCCAATTTTATAGGAGATATTTACATTGGAGGTACAGGTTTGGCCAAGGGTTATTTGAAAAATGAGGCCCTTACGGATGAGAAATTCATTGAAAGCCCTTTTCAGGACGGAGAAAAAATATATCATACGGGAGATTTGGGAAAATGGAATTCTAAAGGAGAATTAGAATTTTTAGGTCGAAGCGATAACCAGGTAAAAATAAGGGGATATCGCATTGAATTGGGCGAGATTGAAGTTCATTTGGACGAGTTGGATGGCATAAAGGCTTCTGTGGTTGTTGCGAAGAAGAGTTCCAGGCAAGAATCCTATTTAGTGGCCTACGTTCTTGCGGAAACATCGTCTTTTGATGCTGAGGCCCTTCGACGGGCACTCGTCAAAAAGCTGCCGGAATACATGATTCCGAATGTCATTATTCCGTTAGACTCATTTCCACTTACTCCCAACAATAAAGTTGATAGAAATAAATTAGCTCAACGAAAAATTTCAAGAGGAAAGAAGGAACCTTCCCATGGAGCCACCATGACTCCTGTTGAAACCAGGCTGTCAACCTTGTACGCCAAGGTACTCGAATTAGAAAATAAACCAGAAAGGAACAATAACTTTTTTGCTTTGGGCGGGCATTCTCTAAATGCCGTTAGGTTACTAAACCTCATTGAAGGAGAGTTTCAATTTCGAGCACCGTTGAAAGCCATTTTTGACTATCCGGAAATTAAGTCTCTGGCTCAGTTTCTTGAGACCCGTTTTCCTCAGACCGAACGCCCAATAACCGAGGTAGAAATACGGCCCTCATATCCTGTTACTCCCGCTCAATATGCTATTTGGCTGGCAGGGCAGGGGCATAAGAAGTCTATCGCTTACAATATGTCTGCCGCCTATCACATTAATGGAAATATAGATGTCGCCCTGCTGGAAGATGTGTTCCAAAGCTTGATACATTACTACGAGATTTTGCGAACCAATTTTGTTGAATTTCAAGGATTTCCACACCAAAAAATTAATTCAATCGAGGAAACCTCTTTTAGTATTGATAGGATAGATGTGGAAGGATCTACTATGGAAGAAACCATACAAAAGTATATTCATAAGGAGTTCGATCTGGTTCATGATGCGTTGTTGCGAGTTGGAATTATTCATGATTCTCAACACCAATCCTGTTTAGTTTTCTCAACCCATCATTTGATAATGGACGGTTGGTCTCTAGAACAGCTCATAAAGAAGGTGATAGCCTATTATATGGCTTCAATTTCGAAAATAGAGATGTCGAAAGTTCGTTTGCCTTTTCAGTTTAAGGATTATGCCTCATGGCTTTATGACTTTCAAAAGGAATCTGAAGTTAGTAATAGCGAATTTTGGAACGACTACCTCGATCGGTATGCATGGACACCACTCATACCGTTTGATATTGAAAATGACCGAAGTGACGAACATGGGGCGCTATTTCATTTTCAATGGGATGCAGCACTTGTAGAAAAAGTAAAGATTTTAGCCACCGTTAATAATTGTTCATTACATACCTTATTGGTCACGGCGTTAAAGGTGCTCATTTGCAAAATGTACGGTCACAACGACATTTGTATAGGCACTGTCAACTCGGGACGCTCTTTTCCCGAGTCCGATGAACAACTTGGAATGTTCGTGAAAACCTTACCATTGAGAACAAAACTGAAGTTAAACCAGAATTTCAATGTGCTATTAAAAGGCATACATGAAAATTTATTGGCGATTGATGCACACCAAGACCTGCCCGAAGGTACCGTTAGAAGTTTGCGACTGGATCTTCTTTTAGTACTTCAAAATCCATCATTCAATTATCAATCTATTGATCTGGGCAATGACCTAAAATTAACTGCCCTTCCTGATGCTGTGGCCTACAGCCGACTGCCATTGCTGTTGAATTTTATTGAGATGGAGGGAGAACTTAGTGGTAGCGCTCATTTCGATACGGATAAATACAGTCTGGAATTGATGGAGGTTATTATTCAGAAATATGAAAAATTACTTCAATTTATTTGTGAAGAACCCGACGCCCCACTGGAGGACATTGACATTAATCTGGCCTTTGAGAATGAAAAGACCATCGATATAGATTTCAATTTTTAACAATATTCAAAATAATTATAACTAGAAATTATGAAGTATTACCAAAAAATAGTTGCGACGCTTTTACTTTTCGTTGTCACGTCAATAGGAAGTATAAAAGCTCAGAATGTAAGTTTTGAAGAAGTAGAACCCTTTTATCCTTATTCCGATGTACTTAAGCAAGACGCTATTACTTGGGGACTGCTTTCTGTGCCGGAAAAATGGGATTCGCCTGAAAGTAACACCATAAAAATTGCAGTGACCGTTTTGAAAAACCGAGAGCAAATAGATGGAGCTGAGGCCGTTGTTTTTATACAAGGAGGTCCGGGGGCGAGCGGTGTTCAGAATATTTGGTCTTGGGTAAATCATCCTTTACGAGAAAAAAATGACATTGTTTTATTCGATATTAGAGGTACTGGATTTTCCGAGCCTCGGCTCTGCCCCGATTTGGGAAAGACGTTTTTAGAGATATTAGCCAAGAATCAGACTTCTTCTGAAGATGAAAAACAAAAAACCGAAGCAGCCTTGTTGTGTAAGCAGGACCTCATAAGCCGTGGTGTAGATATAAATACTTATAACAGCACATCGGTGGCCAGGGATGTTCATGCATTAAAATCGCAGTTAGGTTATAGTAATTGGAATGTTTATGGAGTGTCCTACGGAACTTATATGGCGCAAGTCTATGCTAGTTTGTACACCACAGACGTAAAGTCTTTGGTATTAGATTCGTCCATCGCTAGCATAGAGACCTATTATACTGAGAACACGACCAATTTTATGCACAGTCTTTCCAAGGTATTTGAAGGGTGTAAAAATGATCCGGAGTGTAATCAGCAATACCCGAATTTAGAAGCCGTGTTCTACGAAACCATTGCGATACTGCAAAAAGAACCCATCACCGTCTCTGTGGATAAAGGCCTAATCGATTCGGAAGAGTTCACGTATAATGCTGAAGATTTCAAAATAGCTATTCAGCAGGCATTATACAACAAACAGTTGGTTGAAGTAATTCCATTGCTTATTTTTCAATTCCGTCATAGAAATGAGGGTGCGCTTGGAAATTTGGTTGCGGCGTTCTCGAGCTTGCTTGGACTGGATTATGGAGTGTATTACTCAGTCAGTTGTAATGAAGCTTTACCTAAAAATGAGTGGTCTGCTTATCAAAATAAGTCCGCCGTTAACCCCAAACTAAAGGGGGGGCTTTCCTTCTATAAATCGGATTTTGATGTCTGCCAACGGTGGAATCGTAATCGAGTGGATTCGTTGATGGTGCCACAAGATATATCCCATCTGTCAGCGTCAACTTTTCCTGTATTGATTTTTTCTGGGGAGTATGACCCTATCACCCCAGTAACCAATGGCGACAAAGTGGCTCGTAGGTTTCGCAACGCATACGCTATTGAAGCGACCACTTACGGTCATGTACCCAGCTTTACTAAAATAGGAAATGAAGTGGCCGTTGCTTTCATCAATGATCCGAATAAAAAACCAGATATGAATGCCTTTAGCAAGGCCAAACCCGTGCAATTTGCAAAAGATATATCGATCAATTCTGGTATATCCAAAATGGGGACCAGCTTAAACGAACTCAATCCCATGTTCTTATTGCCCTTAATTATTGCCTTTGGACTTATGTTCGTCTTTATTTTTAAATATAGCATTAAGCTTCTAAAAAGAAAGTACGGTAAGCTTCCGGATCGGGTGGTAAGAATTTTAGCAGTTTTGTCTTCAATTACTGGAATCATAGGCGCTATCGGACTAGTTTTTGGATTGAAGGAAGTGGCTGGTCAGAACTATTTTATTTTGGCTTTCGGACTTCCTGAAGGTTTTGATTATCTGTTTCTTGCGCTGCAAGTTTCGGCTGGTTTAGTGCTTTTAAGCATTATTTATTTTGTGATTCAAATACGCAAAATTACAGACCGAAGTATTCTTTTCTCCGTCATCTTTTCAAACGTGCTTTTAATCACCTATCTCCTGTATTGGGGCGTGTTATAAAGAACCTTTTCTATTCAGAAAATCAATCAACATTACTGTATTCAAAATGAAGTTTCATCAAATAAATATGAGGTATGAAGGTTAATGAAATTCAACAACAAGATGCCATTTCCATTCTATCAGACAAACATGC
The DNA here is from genome assembly GCA_039028295.1 of Bacteroidota bacterium. GTDB lineage: Bacteria > Bacteroidota > Bacteroidia > Flavobacteriales > Flavobacteriaceae > Aureisphaera. Next base: position 31,806 of record JBCCIJ010000026.1, on the reverse strand, counting down.
TCTGTTTGCAGAACAGGCACCAGATTGTCCTGCCTGGATCGATACAAAGCATGAAAAAGTACCCAAAGTGTTCAAGGATTACGAGTATCCGGTAAGCTCTTGGCCGGTTATTATAGATCCGAAGACCGCAAATACGCTGAGCCGTATGAGCGTGCGGCTCCCTCAATTGATCGCTCAAATCCCTGAACTTTATTTCGGCGGAGACGTGAAGAAAATAGCCGATTTCTACCTCGACGGTAATGAAATGTTAGCTCAATTTGCCCTGCTCTGCCACAACAAACATATTGAGGGCGGTTGTAGATTGGACTCAACTTATACGCCCGATGGCTTTAAGGTATTGGAAGCAAATATAGGCTCTTCCATTGGTGGATGGCAAGTGCAAAGTTTCGAATCTATCATTAGAGAATTGCATGCGCCACTTTCAAATCCGGATACGGCGCATCAATTCAGAATAAAAAATACGCAGCTTATTTATGTCGAATTTTTGGTGCGGAAGATTCTTGAATACGTGCCTGGTGTAGATAAAGAGGTCAATGTTTTCTTAGTGGGGCTTACCAATGAATTGGGAGAGCAAGCTATGAAAGACAGCATTACGTTTTTTAACGATATGTTGGTTGCTGAATTGGCCAAAAGAAACTTGACCGGTCAAACGTTTTCCGGTGATATTGCTGGCCTTAAGCTAACCGCTGATGGACTGCAACTGGATGAAATTCCAATTCATAGCGTCATTATATTAAATTTGAATGCCAGAGAAATGGTTCCTCCCGATTTGTTTCGGGCCTTTGTAATGGACAAGATCTATTTACCGGACCATTTAGGAGTTCCGATGTTGGGTGATAAAAGAAATCTGGGTTTACTAAGGGAATTGGCAGAAAAAGGCGTATTGACTCCAGAGGACAGGAAGTTGGTCATGGATTGTATTCCCTGGACTGCAACCTTTCGCAAGGGAGAGGTCATTTATAAAGGCGAAACGCAGGACCTATTTCCTTTGCTCGAAAATAATAAGGATCAATTTGTGATCAAACCTGCTAATGGGTTTCGCGGTACGGATGTTTTCGTTGGAAAATATCTTAGCCAAGAAGTATGGAAAAATGCCATTCACAATGCGGCCACTGAGAACGAATATATTGCCCAGGAGTTTTGTGATTCGGTCGATTTTCTTGCACCTAATTCTGAAAAGAACTGGACACCACATAAACTTATTTGGGGTTCATTTGGCTATGGAGACACCTATGGAGGAGTTTGGGTGAGGCAGTCCTCGACCAAGACAGACACAGGGGTTATCAATTCGGCTACGGGTGCTGTTGAGGCCATTGTATACGAATCGATTGTGTAAAAAATAAATTCTCCCCCCAAAATGCTATTGGATATAAACAAACACGCTTGGAGTATAGCTTCCTCCAAGGGTAATATTGCTTCCAACCTAAACGCTGAAGTAAAACAATCCCAACCAACTTATGATTCATATTCTTTATGCTTTCTTATCTCGAAAGGACTATGAAATTTCACTACAAAATCAACTCGCACTTTTTTCGAATCAGTTTCAGAAAAAAATTATTCAATACCGACGATGGCAAGATGTCCAGGCATCTGTTTATGGTCGGTTACTTCTTATGAGGGGTGTGGCAGACCATTACCGTATTCAGTTCAAGGGAGAACAAATTCTATACGATAAGAATGGAAGACCATTTATAAAGGGAGTTCCTCTGGATTTTAATATTACTCATTCTGGAAACCTTGTACTCTGTGCCATTAGCGGAACGCAGCGGGTAGGTATTGACGTTGAAGAAATAAATGATATTCAGTTTGAAGATTTTCATGAACAAATGACACCTTGCGAATATGAAAAGATAAGTTCAAGCCCAAACAAGCCCCGCGCATTCTACGACTATTGGACGCAGAAGGAAGCGGTTTTAAAGGCCAATGGAGAAGGTTTAGGAATTCCTTTAAAGTCCTTTGAGGTCATAGAAGGGAAGGCTAGGTTATATTCTGACGTGTGGAATCTTACTCCCTTGGAAATTCATCCCAACTATAGCTGTCATTTGGCGTCCGACAAAAAATCCGATTTTGTCATTATTCCTGTAAAAGAAATGGGAATTTGAATAGTTCATCCAAATAAATTCAGATCATACCCATAAACGAAACCCAAATACTGACAAGGCTTCTTGTATAAAATCTTACGCTTCAGATCGCTTAAACCCCATTTTTTCCTACGTTTTCCAAGCGTTCTGCATGGATTCTGTGTTGTGAATGATTGGCTGAGAATTACCATCTATGGCCGTTTTTTTTATGCATTCGGCCGAAAGTAGCTTTCCAATTCTGTGGCCTCTTCGATTAAGGTTCATAGCTAGTAATCGAAAACCTTAGGTTTTTTTTATTGGGTTACCATCCCTCCCTAAACGTAGCATTGCATATCTGCAAATAGACTACGCCTCCCATCACACTATCTTTTTGAGACACTTCCACTAGAAGTTCGGTTTTCCGCTTTTTGGTGAATGTTGCGATGTTCGCCAGTATTTCGTAATACGTGGGTTGTTCAATACTTACTAAAGTTTGAGATGAAATAATTTGTTGGCTGGTATGGAAAGGTGGTCACTCACGATAGCCCATTCCATAAATAATTAATAGTTTAGCACCATGACCACCCATTTACCTATTTATGTCTATGTCACGTTCTTTGCCGCCATAGTATTTGTACTCAGCATGTTCTATTATGCGAGTAATAAAAATATCAAACTTATTATAGCCTTTGGCTTATGGGGAGTGCTGCATAGTGTTTTGGCCATTTCAGGGTTTTATGAAAACACTAAAACGCTACCACCGCGACTAATGTTGGTGGTTTTTCCGGTCATTCCAATTACCATGACTTCCATTTTTTTGACTAAAATGAAGGACTGGATGGGATCTTTAAAGCTCAAACAATTGATGTATTTGCATGCGGTGCGTATTCCGGTAGAGTTGACACTTTTTTGGTTATGTACCGCCAGTTATGTGCCGGAACTCATTACTTTTCAAGGGCGCAATTTTGATATTTTAGCAGGCATTTCGGCGCCATTGGTTGCATTAATCGCATTCAGAAAAGAAAAATGGAACAAACCATTGTTGTGGGGTTGGCATATTATGTCAATTCTTCTATTGGTTAATGTGGTGGTACATGTCTTGCTGGCAACTCCCACGGTAATTCAACAAGTGGCGTTTGAGCAACCCAATGTAGCGGTCTTGAAATTTCCATTTCTTCTCTTGCCTGGAATAATTGTGCCAGTGGTACTTATTTCAAATATTGCGGGATTCGTTATTCTGAAGAGGGCCAAGTAATTTTAATATTTGACTGGTTGAAATTTCAGGGATAAAACATGCATTTTTTTTGCTACTCGTTATGGTTTATCCTCAATAGATGTAATCTATCTTAAAATTATAAGTATCAATTGAATATTCTTGAAAATGATGGTAGGTTGAATTAAATTTAATCATCGTTAAATAGAACTTACATTATGGACCTAATACAAGAAGCACTGGCTTTTGAAAAAGCAAAAATGAGCAACATGACTACAAGTGATCGGGTGGTGGCCTCTAGAGAGGTAAAACGGCTCATTTTGGCTTTAAATGAAGTATATAAGAAATCCAAGGATAGTAATCTTATGGATATCATGAAGCGATTGACCGTGAAGAAGAAAAAAATAGAATTGCGTTTAAAAGGAAGACCCGATTCCTCATTTTAAATAAATATTGAGGGATATGGGCGTTTAGGGTTTCAAGAGACGAACTAAATAAATTCAAATTATACCCATAAGCGAAACCCAAATACGGGTAATTCTTCTTGCATAAAATCTAAAGCTTCAGATCGCTTAAACCCCATGTTTTCATACATTTTCCAAGCGATTTGCATGGATTCTGTGCTGTGAATGATTAGTTGAGAATTATCATCTTTGGCCGTTTTTTTGATGCATTCGGCCGAAAGTAATTTTCCAATTCCATGGCCTCTTCTATTTAGGTCCACGGCGAGTAGGCGAAAGCCCGAGGCGTTTTTTTCTAGGGTTGCCGTCCCTCCCGAACCGTAGTATTGCATATCTGCGAAATAGACTACGCCTCCCACCACAATACCTTCCTGAGATACTGCCACTAAAAGTTCGGTTTTGGGCTTTTTGGTGAATGCTCCAATATTTGCCAGCATTTTATAGTAATTGGGCTGGTCCAGCGGACCTGGAAACCCTTCCAATTGAGAATAGACCTCCACCATTAAAGATCCAATGGCCTTAAATTCATTGGTTTTGGCATTTCGGACGATGTATTTGGGCTTCTTCAATTCAATCTAAAATATCCTTAGCACAGGTTTAAGATTTAGGTAAGTATTCCTTCGGAATTGGATTTTCTTCAGTCTCCTGGGACCAGTAAATATTGATAATCCACCACCGCTCGCCATCGTTCATAAGCTGAATGCTGTTAATACCTCTCATAAATGGTTTTTCGTCAGCTTCGCTATGAAAAGATTCATAGGTGCTAAATACCTGAGTGATATTACCAAAAGTTTGTTCTGTTCTATGAAGTTCCTTCTCGAAAAAACCGTTTTCTACTAAAAATTTTCCAGAGCTAAGAATATAATCTTCCACCGTCATAAATCTTGCTTTGTAAACACCCGACTTACTTTTACCGGTGGGAATTAATTTCGCATCGGGATGGAAAAGATAGCGCATGAGATCCCAATCACGCGCTTGGCCTTTTTCTCCAGAAATGACCCTATAAAGTGTTGCTATGGTACTGTCTAATGTGCTCACCTTGTTTGGATCTGGTTGCGGAAATTCTTGGGCTTGGATTGTAAAAGTAAAAGCTAAGAGTGCGGCAAAGAGTAAGATAAATTTTCTCATGACGATGTATTTGAATTGTGCTTTAAATATAATGATTTACGGGATGTGTCGTTCTATGGCTTATTTATCTAAACCGTTTGAGAACCATCTGTTAAATACCATAGCCCATATAAATGTGTCATTCTAAGTTTAGTCATTCACATAATTGAACCGGTTAGAATATTTTTAGCACAAATTGCCTAATGACCAAGAAATTATAAACTTTTAATTTGATGCGGTCCGTGAAAGATTAATTAGATTCTTCAATTTAGGCTTTTGATATGCCATCTTTTAAAATTGTAAAGAAGACTAACGCTAAGTAAGAACATAAGCACTATATAGGTTACAAACAAAAAACGAAGCTGGTTCATATTATCCCCGACACCATTAAAAAATGAAAATGCGATATTCTCATTGGCGTTAAAAGCTGCGTGCAATATTATCGCGATAAATACACTTCCTCGAGTTCTTAGGAAAACATATGTAAAAATTAGGCTTAAGGCGATCAATTGCAAAAAATAAAAAGATAAACTCCATAAATCGACTTCAAATTCGGCGGGAATGGCTGCCCCCGGAAAGCTAAATGCCGCCAAATGCCACAACGACCAGATAAAACCAACTAGCAAACTAGCTTTTATTACACCAAATTTTTTCAGAAGTTTTGGTAATAAATAGCCTCGCCATCCTAATTCTTCGGCCAAAGGACCAAAGGGTATCGTGATCAATAAGTATGGAATATATCCTTTCAAACCTGAGGCAAGGTTAAATTCCCCCAAACTATACCCGAAAATTTTACTTAGTAGTATTCCTGCTATCTGAAGTAGTACTGGAACAAATAGCACAAATAAATAGTATTTGTAATTGACTTTAAAAATTAGATATTTTCTTAAAAGGCTCTTAAGGGCTTCTTTTCCTTCCGCAATTTTTGTTACAATTATTGCCGAAATTGTTGGTCCGAAAGCACCTATTAAACCAATTAACGCTAAAGGTGTAATACCATCGTTAGCCAAAATCATTTGAAAGCTGGGATACAGAAATGACCAGGAAATGGCATAAGTGAGAACAACAAAACTAATGAGAGGATACTTTTTAATTATAGGGACCATTTGGAATCGTTTAAAATTTTCGATAAAAATCAAAAATCATAAACCAAAAATCGACCTACCCAATTAGATTGTACGAATTTCACCTTTCTCTTTAGACAATGAAAGAAATTGAGAAGGGGTTATCCCTTTGACCTTCTTAAATGCAGCATTAAAAGTCGATTTAGAATTATACCCACAATTAAGAGCGACTCCAAATAGATTAAGTTTTTTGTTTTCAGCTAAAAGTAACTGATCACAGACCTTTTGAATTCTATAGTAATTCAGCAAGTCGTAAAAATTGGTATTAAAATATCCTCCTATTATTTGTGATAACTTATGCTTTTCCAATTTTAAGTCTTCTGCTAAAAGAGACATGTTGAACTTAGGGTTTAAGTAATCCTCGGTTTCTTCAAAAAATCTTTCTATTTTTTTCCCATAAACCGCTATATCTTTTTGATCAATCGCTGATTTCTCATATTTACTTTTTATAATGAAAATATTGGGCTGGTTGATTATTTTAAAACTAATAAAGTAGATTAATATAGCTACTCCGACGTATAAATAATTTTCGAAGAACGCCAATTCTGCAGGCGAAATCAAATCAAATATTCTACGAAATAAAAAGATTACATTATAGATTAGAAAGACCCAAAGTAAGGTCTTAATTAAATTTACAGCTCTTTTCAAGAGAAGATTATTTTGATCTGACCTAACAAGTGTAAAAGCTAAGAAAATATAAATTAGATTATATACTATTAAGCCAAAATTGAGAACAACTCCGGTCAATATCAGAAATTGACTCTTATTAAGTTCTGAATAGTGAATGACAAGGATTAAAATTTTAAAAGCAACAAATGGCAAAAAATGCAATAGGGTCTTTTTATGAAATGACCTTTTATAGGAGACTAATTGATCAATATATAGGTAAAGTAATGGTGCCATTAAAAAAGAGTTGCCGGCCCATATGATTATGTGATAATTCAGGTTAAAAAATCCTAAATCGTTATCGGCAAGGCAACCTAAAGAAATTACTAATAAAAGAGAGGCAAGATATTTATGGGCTATTTGCCGGGAATTTTTAAAATAGATAACCCCGGCAAGCATAAATCCCTGTAAAGCACCTAATATCAGAATATATTTGAGTATCACTTTATACCATAATATTTATCACTAAAATATGATAAAACAATGAATATCTATAGCTAAGCTTATTTTGAATTTAATAGTAAATAATAACGAGAAAGTTAAGCTAACATTTTGTCCTTTTATATTATAATGAACTCGTTTAAATGGAAATCGTATTCAATCTGTCATAGTAAATTTGGTACTCTGTCGAATTCAAAAAGACTATTGAATGAGGTACACTTTATGTTCAATTTCACTTCTTAAATGAAATTAAAATATCTGGTGGAATCATTGTTTATTACCAAACCTAAAATTCACCATCAAAAACGTAGGAATTCTCAATAAATCAATACAAATAAAATAATTTTCGAGGTGTCAGTTATGGAAAAATTGAAGTGACACGGTAAGAGAACCTTCTTTTTAGTATAATTTGATTTCAAATAAAAACAAATTATACTAAAAAAATAAATGCTCCACCCTTTGGTGAAGCATTTAATGATGCGGAGAAAGAGGGATTCGAACCCCCGGAGGTGTGACCCTCAACAGTTTTCAAGACTGCCGCATTCGACCACTCTGCCATTTCTCCAAAGTGTCTCATCAGGTATTCCCTGAATGCGGGTGCAAATATATGATGCTTTTTTTATTCTGTAAAGTGATTTTGACATTAATTCTGTCAATGGCTTTTATTTTTTAAAGGGTAGCTTATGTATGAATATTCATTGTTTTTGGTCTTTTATTGCTTTTCTCATATGCTTTCGAACTTTGGGTTCTATTTTATCCAAATATAATTCCATTTGACTTGCCGTAAATATCGACTTCAGTTTACCGTTTTTTTCCTTTCCTATTTTTTTTATTTCTCCAATCTTGCCCATCATCCCGCCGTCTTCGGACATAACACCTGCCATTTTTTGAGAGAAGTTTGAAATGGTGGTATGGGTCTCCTTCTTTTGATCCTCACTCAAATCTATGACGTTTTCTATTTCATTGATATGGTATCTTGTCATTTCCAAAGTGTCTATTTCCTTTTGTCCTTGAGCTGTCCACGTAAAAATTAGAGCTGTAATTATTAAAATGATTTTCATGATATATTTTTTTTAGTTCTACATATTATTTTAATCGTATTGTCTTTTCAAAAACCACACATCGCTTAATGTGAGGTTGACATTAAATAAGTGGGTATTCTCTTCAATGAGTATTCCTTGGATGACGCCATTGTTTATAAAATTGTAGGAGATATTGATCATCGAATTCCCTTTTCCCATCGGAATTCCAAGTCCGAGGGAGTACTTGTATTTTTCAATACTGGTGTCGTTGATCTCCAGGTTTCCGGTATCATAGCTAAAGCCAATGCGGTAATTGATTCGTTGCCAGAATTTAAAACCATTTTTCTTAGGAACAATTTCACCTCCAATTCCAAATATGGATTGATCGGTATATTTCCCTATGGCATCGAATTGATTGGTCGCATCCCATAATTTTCTATGATAGTCGATATTCAAGGTCAGGTTTGAAAAATATGAAGTGCTTAATCCTACCCCAAATTGAAACGGAAAGGTAAAGTCATCAATGTTGAGATCCTCTTCATCTTCAACCAGCGAATTGATAGTGTTCAAGGACTTGACGACATTACGGTTTTGCGTTCCTTTAAGTACACTTGGGAATTTAGAAGTTGCGCCCAAGGTGAATTTTTCAGTTAAATTGTACTGCATACCTAATCCCAACTGAAAGCCGCTGTAGACATTTTCCTCATTAATTAATAAGCTGCTGTCGATCAAGCGAATGTTTTCACTCTCATCTATGGAACCAAATAAGTAGGCGGCTGCAATACCCAAATTAAGCCGGTTAAAAATACGATGACCGAAATCAAATTTTATTTCGTTGATGCCACCGGATCCTATAACATTACTTGTAAATGTTTCACCGCTTCCTTCAATATCACTTTGTAATCCAATAAGTGTGTATCCTACGTTTGTCGCTGGGGTTAGTGTAAATCCAATTCCCCATTTTCCATTGGCATTGAATCCGAATGCAACATTTGAGAAGTTTGAAGTGATTCTGGGTTCTTCGTCGCTTCGATCCGTTAAAATGCTTACTTCGGCATTAAGGCCAATATCGAATAGAAATGACTTCTCCTGAATACTAGCCAATGCCGCCGAATTATATGGATTTATTAAAGACTTACCCTGATAGGCGATACCGGTATTTCCAAAGCCACTGAAACCTGCTAAATTTGAATTGCTCTGAACCCCTAGTCCAAATACCGAATAGGGAGATCCCGTTAGGTTATTTGTTTGCGCATGAAATTGATAAGAAGACATTGCCATTAATAGTATTCCAAGTATTTTATTATTCATCATAAATAGCGTAGATCAAAATTAATTTGGCAGCAAAATTTGAATTGTTCTCTCCGTTTAGTACCATTCGGTCCAGTGACTCTGAATATTGAACGGGGTAAATTAAGATGCTATCATCTACTTCAAATAGTTCACTTAGTTTTGCATCCACATAGGCGCCTACGGGAATTTCATAAAATTCTTCGTTAAATTCAGTTCCTTCTGTATTTATGATGCCAAAAACGGGTTGGTCGTTAATGAGTAAAGGGCCAATGAAATCGTTATTCTGATTAGCTATGTTTATAGACAGAGAATCACGGATGGGCAACAGATTGCTGTAATAGCCTCTAGGTGGATGTAACTGTAGCGTAGCGGAAATTACGGTACCTGTCCCGGGAATGTCAGTTATTCTTTTAATGCTAGGGAAGGTGACCTTTGTAGCTAGTCCTACCCCGGATTGCATATAGGCTTTGTTGCCAGCGTCTTCCGATTGTATTTCTATTTCCTGATCTACTAAGCCTTCAAAGCCAGTAGAGGTAAAATCGCTGGATATATTGTTGAAAGCATTACGAATGCCAAGTGTCCCGTTAATGTTAAAATCGAAGATGAACTCCTCGTCACCAAACTCTCCCATCACTGTATAAAAGAATCGTAGAAATGTTTCACTTCCTTCGGGTGAGTAGCCAATTACAGAGGCGTTGTCATTTTCACCTCCTTTAATCATAAAACCTTTAAACTCTTGCAACAGCTCTTCATCATTATTGATATCACCATCGCGAATGGCATTAAACAAATTTTCACCAAAGGATAAAGGCAAGGTGACGTGCAACGAATCTTCATCTATAGGCTCCGGTTGATATGTTTTTACAGAGAGCGGGAATGGTTCAAATTCAATTTCAGTGGAATTAAAAAAGAACTGATCATCTGGCTTAACATCATCTAGCAGCCTATGAACTTGAAGGGTAGCCGTTTGAGTAGTATCACTATAAAAATAATTGTCATATCCAAGAATTAGAGCTACACTATCCAGAACAGCTTCGCTTTCAATAGAGTAGGACAGAGACAGCATTTCAAAATAACTGGATGCGGATACTTTTCCAAAAGTGGTATCCACATATTGCCCCACTAAGAGACGCTCGGGGTTACTTGTTATTATGCTATCAAATTTGAAGGTTGAAAGAGCGACCTCGAAAGTATCGATAGCGATGATACGAACGTTTGAATCGGTAAATTCATTTCCAATTTCCAAAGTTGGAACCTGATTCTCGTCTTGATTGCAAGAACCCACTAAAAAAACTGCCACTAATAGATAAAAAAATAGCTTCATTGTTCCTATTTAAGCTTCAAATAAAAAACAAACTTTAGAGGGTTTAAACCGAAATAGACAGACGCTTCATTTTTATAGACCAAGCTTAAATTTTAACATAAAAGGAAGTAAAACCCTGTTGGTCCGAATTATTACCCCTTCCGTCTAGAGAATTTTTCGGCTCGTATATTCTGTTTTCCCTAAGTAGGTTGTTCCAATACTTTTGTTCAAAACTCTATGGAAGTGAAGACGTATTGTATTTTAATTTTAGCTTTTTGTAGCGCCTTTTACGCAGAGGCGCAACAAATGAATTCAGCGTCAGGCCTGATGGAGCCCATAGGATTTGACTATGGTTTGGTGCCAGATATGGGGGAAAACCAATTAGAAAAGTACAATCTCTATCTCATGTTTGGAAAGCCATTAAAGAAGGGGCGACTTGGATTTAGAGCGGACTATAGTTATGCGAACTTTCAATTTGAAAACACCAATAGGGAAGTTGACGTTACCAGTTATGAAAAGACCCACAATCTACGATTAAATGTGTTTTATTTACGAGAACTATCCAAATCGTGGGCATTAAACATTACAGTAACGCCTTCCATAGTTTCAAATTTTGATCGGCCTATTTCCGAGGACGACCTTTTATTTACAGGGTTTCTATCGGTAGCGAAAACTTGGGGTGATACTGAGAAATTCTCAAGATTCACCTTTGGTTTGGGATACAGCGCAGCTTTCGGTAAACCACAAATACTTCCCATGTTAAGCTTCTTTAAAAAAATAAATGCCAATTGGAGCTATTCGATCGGACTACCCATGACCGGGGTCTTCCATAAACTGAACGAAAGAAATTATATATCCTTCCTGGTAAGACCAGATGGGTTGTTTGCCAATAATCCGAATGAGGTTTATTTCGCAAAGCAAAATGAGGTTATAACCAATACCAAATTGCAATTTATATCGATAAAAACCGGATTTGAGTATAAGTATCGCATACAACCAGATTTCAACCTGGTATTTAGCGCCGGTTTTATACCCTTCAATGAGTTAAAGATAGTTGATCATAATGCTGAAGAGTTGTTCGATTTCAATGTGAACTCAACGTACTATATATCAACAGGAGTAAGATTCAATTTAAATAGAAAAGAGAATGAAAAAAAATCAAACTAAATTACAAATACAATGTGTGGCTTATGCCGTGTTAATTTTACTTTTCGCAGCGAGTTGCAATAGTGATGACGACGAATCACTTCTCGGGAACTGGAAAGATCGTTCGGTATTTGACGGAACTCCCAGAAGTAATGCTGTAGCCTTTACCATCGGTAATATGGGCTACATGGGAACCGGATATGATGGTGATGATTATCTGAAAGACTTTTGGGCATACGATATAGACGGAAATTTTTGGAGTCAATTATCAGATTTTCCCGGTGTGGAAAGAAATGCAGCAGTTGCATTTGCTGTGAATAATCGAGGTTATGTAGGAACGGGTTTTGACGGAGATGTAGAACTAAATGACTTTTACTCTTATGACGTAGCGACCAATACCTGGAATCAGATCGCCGATTTTGAAGGCTCTCAAAGGCGGAGCGCTGTTGCTTTTAGCTCAAACTCGGCAGGTTATTTGGGGACCGGATTTGACGGTGACAATGATAAGAAAGATTTTTGGAGATATTCGCCTGACAATGATACCTGGACAGAGCTTTCCGGCTATGGTGGTAGTAAGCGACGAGATGCAGCCGTTTTCAAAATAGATAACAAAGTCTATTTAGGAACTGGAGTCTCCAATGGATTTCTTCAAAATGATTTTTGGGAATTTAACCTCAGTAATGAGTCATGGCGGGAGTTGATAGAAATTGATGATGACGATGAAAATGAATTTATACTTAGGTCTGGTGCAACTGGTTTTACGATTGGTAATCGGGGGTACTTGGCTTGCGGAAATGACGGGGGAGGGCCTTCACCCAGAGTTTGGGAGTATGATCCCATTAGCGATACCTGGGACGAAAAAACGTCCTTAGAGAAAACCTCAAGGCAAGATGCAATAGCCTTTAGCAATGGCCAGCGGAGCTTTATTGCACTTGGAAGAAACGGAAATCTTTACCTGGACGATAATTTTGAATTTTTCCCACAAGAGGAGGAAGATGAAGATGACTAACAGATGTTTCATGTTATTCAAGTTGTTTATTTAATGTTAGTTTGATTGATGAACCGGCGCGCACTTGGCACATGTAAAGTTTAGTTTCATTTCATTCGCTTTGAGCGAACGCCGGTTCACTTTTTTAATTATTATGAAGAGAAAGCATCAATACATTCGCATATTTTTATTCATTTTTTTGATCGTTCTTAGTTTTCAGGTAATTATGAGTCTTTACTATGATCGTCCCAGCGAAAATACGTTTAGAGCATCTGTGAAGCATGATTCAATAGATAAAAACTGGTTTTACGAGGTATATAACGAAAATCATCTCATTATTAAACAGCAATATATTCCCGGGGTACAAGGAAGACAATATTTTCAATCGAAACGGGATGCAGAGGTCATAGCCCTACTAGTAGTTAAAAAATTGCAAAAAGGAGGTAATCCCAACATAGAGGTTTCCGAACTTGAAGAATTTAACATTAACTTTAAAAATTAAAACTTGTTTTCAAAAAAACATCATGCCGCCAAGAGGTTTAAAAATTAAGGAAGTTTGGTTTCATATTATTGGATGGTTGGTGTTCTTTTTATTACCTATTGGATTCGCACTTCCCAAAATAGAGGGAACTTTGACACTCGTATTCATTTCGAGGTTACTGCTGGGAATGATAGTTTTCTACGCAAACTATTTGGTGCTAATACCTCAATTGCTTTTAAAAAAGAAAATTTTCCTTTACATATTTGTATCGATCTCTTTTTTGATTCTAGTGAACGTAATACATTTTCAATATACGTTTATACCTCGTTTTCAAGTTGTTCCAGAATTCATTAATCGAAGCGAACGCGGTATAATGTTTAAGTCTGTGAGATACTTCGTTCCCGGTATGGTAATGTTTGCCTTTTTCCTCTTAGGAGGCACGGTTGGTCTCGTTAAGAATTTCTATCAACGCGATAAAATATTTAAAGAGCGAGAAATTGAAAAGACGCTAACCGAGTTGCAGTTTCTGAAGAACCAGTTAAACCCTCATTTTTTATTTAATTCTTTAAATAGTATCTATTCCCTGGTTCGAAACAAATCGCAACAAGCACCCGAGGCGGTAATCACATTGTCCGAATTAATGCGATATATGCTCTATGAGGCCAACGAGAAAAAGTTGCCCCTGTCTAAGGAAATTGATTATATCAAAAACTATATCACCTTACAACGCCTAAGACTTTTAAATTCTGAATGTGTGACCTTATTAATTAAAGGAGATTACGAAGGAAAAAAAATATACCCGTTGCTTCTAATTTCATATATCGAGAACGCCTTCAAATATGGAACCGATTTCAAGGGAAATACCGATATTGCTATTGTGATTGAAATCATAGACGAAAAGCTCTCCTTCAAAGTAAATAATATTATTGGCACCTATAGCAAGGATGAAAAAAGTTCGGGAATTGGATTGGACAATATAAAAAACAGATTAGAATTACTCTATCCCGACCTGCACACCTTAACTATTAATAAGGAAGATGGGCGCTATTTTGTGAATCTTGAATTAATACTCGCGTGAATATGAAATGCATCATAATAGACGATGAGCCTTTAGCTATCAATGTACTTATTTCATACTGCGAAGATATGGGAGGAATAGAAGTTGTAGGCACCTATAGTAATGCAGTTGATGCCTTTACCGCATTGCAGTCGAATCAGGTGGATTTAGTATTTATAGATATTGAAATGCCACAAATTAATGGGATCGACTTTATTAGATCCCTGGATAAAAGGCCGCTATTTATTTTTACTACGGCTTACCCGCAATACGCCTTGGAAGGCTTCGACCTGAATGCTGTGGATTATTTGGTAAAACCCATCCCTTTTCCTCGCTTTATTAAAGCCATTGGTAGAGTGCGCGAATTGCTATATTTAAAAAATAGACCACAAGTTAAGACCCATGTTGCTCCGGCTTTCGGAATGGATTCGGTTGAAAAGAAAAGATACATCTTTGTGAAGTCGGAATATGACAATAAAATGATTCTTTTAAATAATATAACCTTCATTCAAGGTCTCAAGGATTATCTGAAAATCCATACGGACCTCCAAAGCCCCATACTCACACTTATGAGCTTTAAGGCTATTCAGGAGATTTTGCCTGCCATGGAGTTTTTTAGGGTACATCGCTCTTACATTGTGAATGTGAATAGGATCGACTCCATTCAGCGCAGCAAAATTGTTGTGGGTGAGACGCGAATTCCAATTGGAGAAAGTTATAGAAATGAATTCTTCGAGAAAATTGGTTTATAAGAAGGAAGCGTTGGTAGATCTTAAAAGACCCGGATTGTACCCCCATTTGTTTTATTGAATAATCGAAAAAGGATGTTTTTTTGAATAAAATATCTTTTTTTATTTCATAGTTAATAGTAATACTATTATATTTGCGGATATAACTATGAAAAACCTGCCCATACATATTGTTATTGACTCAGGACTCTATACTAAGAACCCAGAATCTTCTGATCTTGGACGAAAAATAGTGTCCACCAGTATTGAGATGATCGAAGATTTGGGCTTTGAAAGTTTTACATTTAAAAAACTGGGTATTAAAATTGGTTCCAATGAAAGTTCCATCTATCGCTACTTCAACAATAAACACACCTTATTGGTCTATTTAATTAGTTGGTACTGGAGTTGGGTGGAATACAAGTTGGTATTTTCCATAGCGAGTAGACCATCACCTAAAGAACAATTACTTGCCGCCGTTGATATACTTACCCGTAAAGTGACCGAGGACAATTCCTTTTCATTTATCAACGAGGTACTATTGCATCGCATAATTATTACCGAATCCTCTAAGGCATATCACACTAAGGATGTTGACGTGGAAAATCAGAAGGGATATTTCAAAAGTTATAAAAATGTGGTTCAGCGGCTCAGTGACATTGTGTTGTCCATTAAGCCCACTTATTTGTTTCCTCATATGTTAATTTCATCCATTATTGAAGGAGCGCACCACCAACGTTATTTTTCTGAACACCTGCCTGCTCTAACCGATGTGGAAGAGGGAAAGAACAATATTGTGCAGTTTTACACGGATTTAGTTTTAAAAGCCATTGCATGAACATAAATAGAAGCGACATATCCACCTTTTTAAATCGGATCACATTTATGGCAGCCTTATTTGCCATGCTGTTCCAAACGACCATTCATATTTTGAGTTTCTCTTTCGATATTTTTCAGGAAGGTATTTCCATAGAATTGATCGAAGACTTGGGTGAAAAAGATCTCGAAGAAGAAACGGACACAGAAAAAACGGAATGGCTATCCGACTTTCAAGATGGTAAGCAAATTGCAATGATCAAGAAAGGAAATACCAACAATAAACTACAAATTACTGGAGCGCTTCCTCTTGAAATCAATAGTCCTCCACCCGAACGATTCTCTACCTGATAAGGCTCATGCCATATCGCATAGTTTTCATCATTCCCAACCTGCTTCTTAAAGTTGCTAAAGGGAACACATATTACTTTTAAAAACAAAAAAACATACAGGCAAGCCGCAAAATAAATAGGTGGCGGTGCGCCAAACTTTAAAAAAAATAAAATGAACAGTTCAAATCCTTTTAAAAATTTTAAATCCGATATTCCTTCAAGTATAGTGGTCTTTTTTGTAGCGCTACCATTATGTTTGGGTATTGCCCTCGCCAGTGGAGCACCGCTCTTTTCTGGATTGATAGCCGGTATTATTGGCGGTATTGTCGTTGGATCTCTGAGCGGGTCACAAGTAGGAGTAAGTGGTCCCGCGGCTGGATTGGCGGCCATCGTTTTAACAGCTATCGGTACCCTGGGTGGTTATGAGAATTTCTTGTTGGCCGTAGTGTTGGGGGGTATTATTCAAGTATTATTTGGTGCCCTAAAAGCCGGAATCATTGGCTACTATTTCCCGTCATCTGTAATCAAAGGTATGCTTACGGGTATTGGTATTATTATTATTCTGAAGCAAATACCACATTTCTTTGGATACGGTGCAAACCCTGAAGGAGCATTTGCCTTTTTTCAGGTAGACGGCGAAAACACCTTCTCTGAAATATTGGTTGCGATTAATAATATTAGCCTTGGTGCAACTTTAGTAGCAATAGTGGGATTGGCGATATTGATCCTATGGGATCGTGTTTTATCCAAAAAAAGTAAAATATTTAAGATCATACAAGGACCTTTGGTAGCCGTTGCTATCGGAATCATCTATTTTATAGCTACTAGGGGCAATGCAACTTATGGAATTGATGCCAATCATCTGGTGAATGTCCCAATTCCTGATAGTGTGGATTCATTTTTAGGGCAATTTAGTTTACCTAATTTTTCCGCCATTAACGATCCACAAGTTTGGATTGTGGCCTTTACCATAGCCTTAGTAGCGAGTCTCGAAACTCTTTTGTGCGTGGAAGCAACGGATAAACTAGATCCACGTAAGCGAGTAACCCCAACCAATAGAGAGCTGTTGGCTCAAGGGACAGGAAACTTTCTGTCAGGTCTTATTGGTGGACTTCCAATCACTCAAGTAATTGTGAGAAGTTCGGCGAATATTCAATCTGGAGGTAAAACCAAGATGTCTGCTATAATTCATGGCTGTTTATTGTTGGTTTCTATAATTTTAATTCCTAGATTGCTCAATATGATTCCGTTGTCGGTTTTAGCTTCGATACTTCTCATTGTAGGGTATAAGCTGGCAAAACCTGCGTTATTCAAGAAAATGTACGATCTTGGCTGGAAACAATCCATTCCATTTTACGTGACGGTATTGGGGATAGTGTTTACGGATCTATTAATTGGAATTGGCCTTGGCTTGTTAGTGGGTGTTGTAGTTATACTGATTAAGAGCTTCCAGAATTCACACTTTTTGCACATTGAAGATAAGAGCAATGGCGAGGAGCGCGTGAAAATGACATTGGCCGAAGAAGTTACCTTTTTTAATAAAGGAGCCATTCTGAAAGAATTGGATAAATTGCCAAGAGGTTCCTTTTTAGAATTAGACGTTAGGAGAACGAGATACCTGGATAATGATATTGTTGAAATTCTAGAGGACTTTTCAGAAAAAGCAAGAAATAGAAACATCAATATTCGACTTATTTCTGAACGAGGAGAAGTCGATAATCCGGAGAGTTTTATAAAATTCTTCAAATTAAGACCAAAAACCGCATAATATTAAAAAGAAATAAAAACAAAAATTATGAAAGCACATACCAAAGAAACACAAGCAGCAATGACGCCAAGCCTGGCATTACAGGAACTGAAAGAAGGAAACGTTCGTTTTCAGAATAGCGTAAAAGCCGAACGCAATTTGATGGAACAAGTTGGCGATACCAGCGGAGGACAATTTCCTTTCGCGACGGTACTAAGTTGTATCGACTCTAGAGTTTCTTCCGAACTGATTTTTGATCAGGGAATAGGAGATATATTTAGCGTTCGAATTGCTGGGAATTTTGTTAATGAAGACATTTTGGGAAGCATGGAGTTTGCCTGTAAGTTAGCTGGAACCAAATTACTGGTTGTATTGGGTCACACCGCTTGCGGAGCCGTGAAGGGAGCCTGTGATCATGCCGAAATGGGTAACCTAACTAAGTTGATCGAAAAAATAACACCAGCGGTAAACGCCGTTACAACTCCGGAAGATGCGAGTTCAAGGACTTCGGCGAATATTGAATTTGTAAATAACGTGGCCGAAATGAACGTTAATATGACCATCGACAGAATTGTGGCCGAAAGTAGCATCTTAGCAGAAATGCAAAACAACGGTGAAATAAAGATCTTAGGTGGGATGTACGATATTAACACCGGATCCGTTCAATTTTTTGAATAAATGAAATTAAAATCTATGAGCAAGAAAAATAGATGGAGTGGGGTAGCATTGATCATCGCATTAATGCTACCTGCTTTTTCAATGGCACAGGACAGTAACTTTGGTAACTGGCTTATTTATATTGGAAATAAGAAACTAAATAACCAATGGAATATTCATAACGAAGTTCAATATCGAAATTACAATGCGATAGGAGATCTGGAACAATTGCTACTTCGAACCGGACTTGGGTATAACCTTTCAGAAAACAATCATAATATCTTGTTGGGTTATGGATATATTTTATCTGAAAACTATACAGGAATAGGTGATGAGAAAGTATCCGTAAATGAACATCGAATTTTTCAACAATTCACCTCAAAACAGACCGTTGGAAGTGTGAAATTAGGGCATCGTTACCGATTTGAACAACGTTTTGTGGAAGATGACTTCAGACTCCGATTCCGCTATTTTCTCAGTATAAATGTCCCACTTTGTAAAAATGAAGAGGGTGTGAGCAAATGGTATGCCTCAGCGTATAACGAGATCTTCTTGAATTCGGAGTCCTCGGTATTTGATCGAAATCGAGTTTATGGGGGGCTTGGCTATCACTTGAATAAGAATATTCGTCTGGAAATGGGGTATATGAATCAGTTTTTCGAGACCAGTGGCAGGGATCAGTTTAACGTGATTACCTTCGTTACCTTTTAGGCCTACCATACCTACGTCTTGTTAATGAGGTTGTTGGTCTATTATTCCAAAGAAAATAGAGCATCGACGTACTTAGTTAGGGTTAGACCTCCTATTTTTGTTGAATGGAAGAATGGTACCACTATGTACTTTTAATTGGCGTTGGTTTTGCCGTTGGATTTATAAATACCGTTGCAGGAGGTGGATCTTTGCTTTCCCTTCCTGTACTTATTTTTTTAGGCCTTCCTCCAAGCGTGGCCAATGGAACTAACCGCGTAGCTATTGCCATTCAGACCGCCACTGCTGTTGCAGGTTTTAAAAGTAAGGGCGTTTCTACATTTCCATTTAATATTTACTTAGGGGCCTCTGCTTTGGTTGGTGCCATTATTGGAGCTAGAATTGCCGTAGATGTTGATGGTGCGCTTTTCAATAGAATCTTGGCCATCATTATGGTTACGGTTATCGTGATCATCATTTTTAAGCCAAAAACCAATCTGCAGAACATACAGGAGCGGCTCACCGGGAAATATCTTTGGATAGGAATTATAGCCTTCTTTTTCTTCGGAATTTATGGCGGCTTTATCAATGCTGGCCTTGGATTTATTCTTATTCTATTTTTGCACTATGTCAATCATATGACTTTGGTTCGTGCCAATGCGACCAAGGTAGCGGTCGTATTTATTTATATGTTATCTGCCTTAGTGGTGTTTGCCCTTAATGATAAGGTAAACTGGTTTGTCGGACTTGTGCTGGCGCTGGGTAACGCAGGAGGCGCTTGGATTGCGAGTCGCTATTCCGTAAAAAAAGGAGATAAGTTTATTCGATTATTTTTGGTGGTTATGGTCGCTGTGATGGCAGTAAAACTTTGGTTCTTTTAGATAATAGGAATCGGCTTTTTGTCTTCACCAATGGCCACAAATGTGAAAAAGCCTGTCACTACTTTTTCTCTTTTGTAACTGTACATATCCTCCATAAAAATCTCCGTCTTAACCACACAGCTGCTTCTTCCTACTTTATCAACCCTAGCCACCAATTCTACTATAGTCCCTTGCGGAATTGGTTTCGTAAAGTCTATCTTATCGGTGGAGACCGTCACTACTTTTTTTCTACTAAATCTGGTGGCACAGATAAAGGAAGCCTCATCCATCATATGTAAGGTTGTCCCTCCAAATAAAGTATCGTAATGATTGGTAGTGTTGGGAAATACTGCCTTAAAAATTCGAGTTTCGCTTTTATCTTTTAATGCTTCTATGGAACTCATAGTGTTTTGTTTTGCTGAAATAAAATTTACTTATAACGAAAGTACAAAAGTTGGTCTCGCTATCCGTATTTTTGTAGCAAAGAAAAGGCAAATGAACTCCGATATTATCAATAAGCTCGAATGGCGCTACGCGTGTAAGAAATTTGATTCGGCAAAGAAACTTTCAGAAGAAAAACTAGATATTTTAAAGGAGGTGTTTAATTTGACAGCGACCTCCTACGGTTTGCAACCTCTTAAAATGATCGTTATTAGTAATGCCGAAATCAAGGAAAAACTAGTTCCTATTTCAATGGATCAAGAACAAGTGAGAGATGCTTCCCATGTGCTTGTGCTATGTCGAGAAGCCGGAATGACCTCAGAATATATTGTTGAACATTTCAATAGGGTAGAGGCAACTCGCAAAACACCACGGGATATTTTGGATCCGTTTCAGGAATTTCTTCTAACCTCTTTTGCTGAAAAGAAACCGGAAGACATTAAACTTTGGATGGAAAAACAAGCCTATTTGGCCTTGGGAAACCTACTCACAGCATGCGCTTTGGAAGAAATTGACGCCTGCCCGATGGAAGGTTTTGAACCTTCTGAGTATGACCAGTTACTTCAACTTAAGGAAAAAGGCCTGCGCTCGGTACTGGTGCTACCTGTGGGGTATAGAGCCGAAGACGATTTCTTTTCAGAATTAAAAAAAGTGCGCCGCGGTGTAAAAGAAGTCATTATCGAAATGTAATTAGAGCTATATTTTTGCCTGATAAGTGTACAAGTCGTAGTAGCGTCCTTCTTTGGCAATGAGTTCTTCGTGTGTTCCTCTTTCTGCGATTTCCCCAGCCTCAATGACCAATATTTGATCGGCCTTTTTAATGGTACTTAAGCGGTGAGCAATCACTATGGTAGTACGATCTTTAACCAATTCGGTCAACGATTTCTGAATCAAGGACTCACTTTCGGTATCGAGGTTGGAAGTAGCTTCGTCCAAAATGATCACTTTGGGTTCGGCCAGTATTGCTCGTGCTATGGATATACGTTGTCGCTGCCCGCCGGAAAGCTTCACCCCCCGCTCTCCAATCAGGGTTTCCAATCCGTCCTCAAATCGGTCAGTGAATTCATTTACATAACCAGCCCTTACTGCATTTTGAAGATCTTCTTCGGAAGCATCCGGTCTGGGAAATAATATATTCTCTCGAATGGTCCCTTCAAATAGGAATTCATCCTGCAGCACGACCCCTAAATATTTACGATAACTACTTAGCTTTACTTTGGACAGATCCTGTCCATCCATGGTTATTTTACCCGATTTCGGATTGAGAAACGTAGCGGTAAGGCCCGCAATGGTAGATTTTCCGGAACCGGAGCTGCCTACCAATGCAATCACATTTCCGGCTTTGGCTTCAAAGTTTATTTGGTGTAAGACCTCTTTGCCTTCTTCATAGGAAAAAGAAACGTCCTCAAACTTTAGATGTCCATCCAATCGTTCCAGGGATACGGTTCGGTCTTCCAGATCCTCTTCAGCAGTAAGATTCATGAGCTCTTCCGTGCGATCCAGGCCTGCCAATGCATCGGTAAGCTGGCTTCCGATATTGCTCATTTGAACAATGGGAGCGACCAAAAATCCAAGGAATACCGTATAAGAAATAAATTGACCTGTGGACATGTCACCCTGCATCATAAAATAACCACCAATTCCCATAATCCCCACCGATGCCAAGCCCAGTAAAAATGTTGAAGAGCTAGTCATTAAAGCAGTAGCGGTAAGACTCTTTTTTACATTCTGAAATAATCGATCTACCCCTTTCTCAAAAACCTTGTTCTCTTGTGCTTCGGCATTAAAACCTTTGATCACACGAACGCCAGCCAGGGTTTCGGTCAACCTTCCTTGCACCTCTGCGTTTATTTTACCGCGATTACGAAACAAAGGCCTGATGTATTTGAACGCTCTTAACGCTACATATCCGAAAATTGAAACAGGTAAAAACACGAACAAGGTCATCCATGGGTTCATGTCTATGAGAATTACCAAAGTGACCACCGCCGTGAGTGAACCACCTATTAATTGAACCAACCCCGTACCAATGAGGTTTCGAACGCCTTCTACATCGGTCATAATACGAGATACTAAGGCTCCCGATTTCGTATTGTCGAAAAAACTTATGGGTAGTGAAAGTACTTTTTTCTGAACTTGCGCTCTTAATTCTGAAATAAGATACTGCGCTTGAACACTTAAAATGCGGGTGAGTAGAAATGAGGTCACCGCCTGGACCAATAGGGCAAAACCAACCAGCCAAAGCAAGTCATATAGTGCGGGAAAATCTTTACTTGGAACTACTTCGTCTAATAAAACTTGCAATTTCCAAGGCATTACCAGACTAGCCAACCTGCTAATTACAATGAGTATCAAACCGATAAACACCAAATTTCTTCTGGGCCAAATAATAGTTTTAAAGGCAGAAACCATACTAACTTTTGCCCTTTTCTTCGTTTTCTTTTCTTCTTGCATAAGATATCAAAGATAGCGAGAAGTACCTTAAACTCCCTACTTAATTGCACCCATATTTTGAACACGGGGAGATTGTAAAACTATTGCAAGGCAGTAACGCAACCCTTACCTTTGCCACACGTCTTATGGGAGGAAATGACCGCCATAAAAGGTCCAAAATTGATAACTAAAATAGTTCGTTAAAGAACAAAAAATACATTATATGCCAGGATTTGAAGCTTTTGGAGAAGAAGAACGTAAACAGGTTAATGACGTACTGGAAAGTGGCGTGCTTATGCGCTATGGTTTTGATGGAATGCGAAACGGTCATTGGAAAGCCAAAGAGTTTGAGACCGCCTTCGCCCAGCGAATGGAAAGTAAATATTGCCAATTGGTTTCTAGCGGAACCTCGGCCTTAACCGTTGCCTTGGCTGCTGCGGGAATAGGAGCAGGGGATGAGGTCATTATGCCAACATTTACTTTCGTAGCAAGCTTCGAGTCGATCATGATGTTGGGGGCAGTTCCTGTTTTGGTGGACATCGATGATACGCTAACCTTGGACCCAGCAGCCGTCGAAGCGGCCATTGGTCCGAATACCAGGTGCGTGATGCCTGTACATATGTGTGGTTCTATGGCCGATCTAAAGGCACTGAAAGCCATTTGTGACAAACACGATCTTATTTTATTGGAAGATGCCTGCCAGGCGATAGGCGGTACTTATGATGGAAAGCCATTGGGTAGTTATGGCGACCTGGGATGTTTTTCGTTTGACTATGTGAAAACAATAACCTGCGGTGAAGGAGGTGGTATCATTACCAATAATAAACAGTATGCTATAAACTCCGATCAATATCAAGATCACGGACACGATCATATTGGATCTGACCGCGGAGCGGAAACGCACCCAACTCTCGGATATAATTTTCGTATTTCTGAATTGAACGCCGCGGTGGGGATAGCCCAATTGGGTAAGTTGAATGCCATTCTGGAGCTGCAGAAAAAGAATTATACCGTGATGCGCGAAGCCCTTTCTGAAATTGAAGGCGTAAGTTTCCGTCGCGTACCTGAAGGGGGAGAGGAAAACTATTCATTTCTGAATTTCTTCCTACCCAATGAAGAGTTAACTAAAAAAGCCCACGCGGCGCTAGGTGCTGCAGGAGTGGATGCTTGTTTTTATTGGTACAGTAATAATTGGCACTACATTCATGGATGGGAACATCTCAGAAACCTCAAGGGTTTAGGGAATCTTCCTGCTGAAATTCAAAATCAAATTCAGGATTTGAATACTACTGATTTTTCTAAAAGTGACGCCTGGATGAGTCGAACCATTTCTTCTCTGGTGAAAATAGGCTGGACCGATACCGAAATTGCGGATCGTGCTGCAAAAATGAAGACGGTACTTTCGGAAATACTTAAAAAGGAATATACGTTGTAATTTCCAATCCGTATCCTATCATTCCAACTCGTTTGGTTTGTGTATTGTTGGAGATCAGTTTTATTTTGCTGATTCCAAGGTCATGTAGGATCTGCGCGCCAATTCCAAAATCCTTTGCGTCCATCGCAATACTTGGAGCCTTAACAATCTCATCTTGTTTTTGAGAATCACGCAATTCTTCTAACCGCTTCAGTAAATTAAGCGACTGACTTTGTTGGTTGATAAAAACGATGGCTCCTTTACCCGCTTTATTAATGACGTTAAACATACTGTCTAACTTTTTTTCGGCATTGTTGGTAAGGGTACCAAGGATATCGTTGTTAACCAGCGTTGAGTTAACACGAACCAAAACGGCTTCGTCATCAGTCCATTCGCCTTTGGTAAGTGCTATATGTACTTGATCGTTGGTAGTTTGTTTATAAGCTCTAAGTCTGAAACTTCCAAACTTGGTATTGATGGAAAAATCCTCTTCTTTCTCAATCAGCGAATCATGCTCCATTCGATAGGCCACAAGATCTTCAATAGAAATAAGTTTTAAGTCGAATTTTTTGGCAACCTCCATCAGTTGAGGCAAGCGAGCCATGGTTCCGTCTTCATTGAGGATTTCCACTAAAATACCAGCCGCTTCTAATCCCGCAAGTCTTGCCAGGTCGATAGCCGCTTCTGTGTGCCCTGTTCTACGCAGAACCCCACCTTCTTTGGCGCGTAATGGGAAAATATGCCCAGGACGTCCCAAATCGCTTGGTTTAGTTTCTTTATTCACTAAAGCTTCTATGGTTTTAGCTCGATCGTGTACCGATATTCCTGTAGTACATCCGTGCCCAATTAAATCCACCGAAACTGTAAACTGCGTATGATGCAATACGGTGTTGTTCTCCACCATCATATTTAAATCCAGTTCCTTACATCGATCTTCCGTAAGAGGAGCACAAATGAGTCCACGACCATTGGTGGCCATAAAGTTGATCATCTCAGGAGTCACTTTTTGAGCAGCGGCAATAAAATCACCTTCATTTTCGCGGTTCTCATCATCTACCACGATAATGATCTTGCCATTTTTTATGTCCTCTATAGCTTCAGGAATAGTATTAAGCTGAATTTTGGTGCTCTTTTCAGTAGAAATCATAGTTCACTTTTATAATGCAAAGATAATGGAAAGTGTGCAATTCGCTTAGCGAATCATCTCCAATTGTTCCTTCATTCGTTTCTTTGCGCCTTTGTATATATAACCATAGATCAATGGTCCAATCACTCTTACAAGTACCACAGAATCCACCATATTAGGTTTGTTGATCACCTTGAAAAACTTTTGATTGAAATGCATAGCTCTTAAGGCAAAAACATAAAACAAAATAAAGGAGATTGCCGTGACTATGGATAAACTTTGAGTAAGAATTTCAATATCGCTGAAATAAACTTTGCTCAGAATAAAAATAACAAATAGTCCCATAAAGCTCAGGGAACAAATGATGGCCTTTTTTGAGAGACTAACAAATTTTTTGAAGGCCATTTCTGCTTCGGAGTATTTATAATTTTCAAAGTCCCCGGTCATTTTTAGTTGCAGTTCGTCATAGCCTTTTAATTTAAGCTCATGCAAGGCGGCGAGCCGAACATCTTCAGAATAGTTATACTGGCGATAGTTTTTGAGAATATCCCTTAATTGACCGTCGGTCTTATTTAGAACCAATGCCTTTTCCTGTTGTGTTAGGAAAAATTGTGGTGATTCGTCCACAATGGGCTCGAGTTCTTCTTTGCGACCAAAGAGCCTGCCAATGCGTTGTAAAAATGAGTCGATGTCAACAATCCCCTGGTCGGTGGTGGCTCTAATGGTAAGCCATATACCTAACGGAAGCATGATCGCTGTACTTAGCCAGCTAGCAATAAATGGATGCATTGTACCATCCTCGGCACTGTTCTTTGCGAAAATGCCAATGAAGTGATAGGTTAAGAACAGTAATATGGCTACCACCATTGGAAGTCCCATACCTCCTTTTCTAATAATAGCTCCCAATGGAGCTCCAACAAAGAACAATATGATACAGGCAACGGCTAAGGCAAATTTTTCATGAAAGGCAATTTCATGTTTGTTGAGGCGCTTTGTTTTTATTTTGAATTCAATTTTTTTTGAATTTAACGACTGTATAGTTCCTTTTACGTTATTCATTGCAGTTTCCAGAATCTCCGACTGCTGTCGCGGCTGAAAAACTTCCAAAACATCGGTAAAGATCGTATCTTTTATAAATCTATTTTTTCTTTTGGTGGTATCTCGAAATTTATTGACCCCCGAGCGATAGTACATATTGGAGCCATAAAGTAAAATATCCTTAGTGTACTTATTGGAGAGTGTATCTATCTCTCTAAAAAGTTCTCCAGCGCTATACATATTGTGATTGGTAAGATCGTTCTCCTTATCCACATCGGTATTGTTCAATTCGGTAAGGTCAATATTTATGGTATATTCTTCAAAATGTACCTTAGCGAACGGTCTGCTACGCTGCTTTAAAGCGCTGGTCATTTGGATATCTTCATATCGATTTCCGTCTTTCAGAACCAAAGAGAGCGTATTACTGCCTTCCTCACTTGTTAATTCCCCATCCACGGCCTTGGTTACGGTTGTGTTTAAATTGGGCTTTTCGGGATTCTTTTCGTGTATCGTTATGCCTCTCAAAAATTGCTTTCTGTCCCCATATTTTTCTTCCACCAGTATATTGAAGTTTTCTCCAATACTGCTAAACTGTCCTTCTACAATAGCCATAGAAGGGCTCACCTGAGCAATATTTCGCCTTAAGTTCTGCCATTTATATTCGGAATAAGGAATTACATTATTGGCAAAGAAAAAAGCGGTTACTGCCAGTAAAACAATAAAAAAGGTAAGACTGCGCATGGCGCGTTGCAGCGATATACCCGACGATTTCATGGCGGCAAATTCATATTTCTCGGAAAAATTCCCGAATACCATGAGTGAAGTCACTAAAATAGTGAGAGGAAGCACCAAGGGAATCAATTTAGGAGCAAAGAACCACAGGAACTTCAAAATAATCCAGACATCGATATCCTTACCCGCCAATTCAGAAATGTAAAGCCAAACTGTCTGAAGGACAAAAATGAACATTAAAATAATGAAGACGCTAAAAAACGTCTTCAAATAGGCCACCAATATGTATTTGTCTAGTATTTTCAAGAAAAACGCTTAATCCAACCGGCTGATGTAATACCCATCTTTCTGGTATTTTTCCTCGTCAAAGGTAAAAAGTGTTTTTGACAATGGCTGGTTGGTTTTAAAAGAATTAACAGTCAAGGTGTATTTAGTGCCATTAGCGTCGGTTTGTATCAAACGATAGATATGTTTGGTTTGCACATCGATCCCTAATAGAATGTCTTTAATCTCCGCTTTCGAATCGATTGGGATTAATTTTACGTACTGAATTTTACGCCCTTTCACGTTTTGAGTGATGTCCATTTTATAGGTATATCCCTTTTCGTAAAAAGTTAACAGCTTTGAAGGAGTGATTTCCTTGTCATCTTCTGCGCTATAGTCTGAAATGGTCACTTCCTCGTCTTCAGGGTTGATGGTATATATTTTTTTGCCATCAAACATGCGGGTAACGCCCAACATATTCAGCATATAATTATCCCCTTGAATGGAAACATTTCCGCGTGTATCTTGATTTACGCCCTCTTTCTCATTATTGAGATTCCATTTAAAGTCGATCACAATATTATTGTAGCCTTTCACCTTGGTTGAAACCTCGTTCAACAGTGTCTTGGCATTTTGAGCGTGTGCCAAAGAGATGCTACATACGGCCAGGATTACTACTATTATTTTTTTCATTTTAAAAATCGTTTTGTTCGTTGTTTAAAAGTTGGTCTAATGCCTCAATAGATGAAACGAGTACTTGTCTTGCTTTGCTGCCTTCAAAAGGGCCTACAATACCTGCAGCTTCCAATTGATCGATAAGCCTACCGGCACGGTTATAACCCAATTTGAGTTTTCGTTGCAATAACGAAGCCGAGCCTTGCTGTGCGATTACCAATACTTCGGCAGCTTCGCGAAACAGTTTATCTCGTTCCTCAACGTTATTATCAAGAGTTGTGCCACCTTCTTCTCCTACATATTCTGGCAGCATGTGGGCGCTGGCGTATGCCTTTTGAGATCCTATATATTCAGTGATATCTGCTACCTCAGGCGTATCGACAAAGGCACACTGAATACGGGTTAGATCGTTTCCTTGGGTATATAGCATGTCTCCACGTCCTATAAGTTGATCTGCACCGCTATTGTCCAGAATAGTTCGGGAGTCGATCTTGCTTGTCACCCTAAAAGCAATACGCGCCGGGAAGTTGGCTTTAATAATTCCCGTAATTACATTCACGGAGGGGCGCTGAGTGGCAATAATGAGATGAATTCCTATGGCTCGCGCTAACTGAGCGAGTCTCGCAATGGGTGTTTCTACCTCTTTTCCGGCCGTCATTATCAAATCAGCGAACTCGTCAATGACCAGCACAATATAGGGCAGAAACATATGGCCGTCGTTGGGGTTCAATTTACGGGCCTTAAATTTGACGTTATACTCTTTGATATTTCTGCACATGGCGTCCTTCAACAGATCATAACGATTATCCATTTCAATACAAAGTGAATTCAAGGTATGAATCACTTTAGTGGTGTCGGTAATGATCGCTTCATCGGTATCGGGAAGTTTGGCTAGGAAATGTCGCTCGATCTTATTGAACAAGGTAAGTTCTACTTTTTTTGGATCCACCAACACAAATTTTACTTCAGCAGGATGTTTTTTGTAAAGCAACGAGGCCAGGATAGCATTTAAACCTACCGATTTTCCTTGCCCGGTTGCTCCCGCCATTAGCAAATGAGGCATTTTCGCGAGATCTACCACAAAGGTTTCATTGCTAATTGTTTTTCCAAGGGTAAGGGGTAATTCCATTTCTGCGTTCTGGAACTTCGGTGAAGCAATGGCCGAGCGCATGGATACAATTTGAGGATTCTTATTTGGAACTTCAATACCAATTGTCCCGCGCCCTGGGATGGGAGCAATGATCCGAATACCTAGAGCAGAGAGCGACAAGGCGATATCGT
This sequence comes from Bacteroidota bacterium, assembly GCA_039028295.1. Lineage (GTDB taxonomy): Bacteria > Bacteroidota > Bacteroidia > Flavobacteriales > Flavobacteriaceae > Aureisphaera. Next base: position 2,213 of record JBCCIJ010000026.1, on the reverse strand, counting down.
CCTCCAGGTTTTTGATTTTTGAAATACGAATTCCCGCCTCAGGAACGATCTCGTATAGGGTAACCGTTGGCCCCACAGTTGCCTTAATATTGGCGATTCCAATTTTATAGTTGTTTAGCGTTTCAACGATTCTGTTCTTATTGGCCTCAAGTTCTTCTTGATTGATAGTGATTCCTTGTCCACCCGTATAATCTTTTAATAAATTGATGGTCGGAAATTTATAGCTGCTCAAGTCGAGTGTTGGGTCAAATTCGCCGAAGTCGTCCACTATTTTTTTGGAAAGGTTTTCTACTACCTCATCTTCCATCGCAGGCGCTTCAACTTCCATGGCAACTTCAGTTTCTGTAGGTTTTTCCTTTGGAATGGTCTTCAGTACGGGTTCCAATGGGGTTTCTACTGAAATGTCTTTCACCTTCATTTCTACTTCAGAAGATGTAGTGGCAGTATTTTCAATAACCTCTTTTTCGTAATCGCTTTGCTCAATGTTTTCATCACCTGCCAAAGAACCGTCCTCTGTAAAGTCTTCAGAAATCTCCGTTTTTGTTTTCTTAACGGCTTCAATTACCTTTTCAGGAGTCATTTTCAACCGAAGTACTAAATATACTATAGCCAAAAAGCTCATCAATAGAATAGTGCCTATTAACCCCATGTAGTCTTGAAGTAGGTCATTAATTTCAAAACCAATAACACCACTCAGTAGGGAGTTTTTCGCACTAAAAAATCCGAAGAACACCGAAAACCAAATCATGACCAACAGTCCCCAAAACCAAAATCGAAAGAGTCGTTTTTTTGCGTAATCCAAAAAAAAGTAAATCCCCGTAAGGCATACTAGAAAAGCAATGATAAAGGCCGCAATTCCAAATCCCTTATAAACGAAAAAGTCTCCGAAGGTATTTCCAACTACGGTAAGCCAGTTAGCAGCTTCCGCTTCGCGATCTCCATTCCCTACCAAACTTTGGTCTTTTTGCCAGGTAAAAAAATAGGAGAGAAAGGAAAAAAAGAAGGCCAGTCCTAAAAAAATAAACCCGCTGCCCCAAATAATCTTTTGCTGCCTGGACAGAGTGAAAGAGATTTTTTTGCGCTGGGTTTTAGTTTTTTTAGTTCTTGCGGTCTTTTTCTTCGCCATGAAAGGTTGGATTGTAGTTGGGTAAAAATACAACTACTTAACGCTACAAACTACATAAAATTTTCTAATTTTTTTAAAACTTTCCACCAAGTTTTACACGCTTCATCAAGTGTTTTTAACTTAGCATATTGTAAGAGATAAGCAATTTTCCATCTCGTTTCCATTGAACCCATCCACTTCCTACCGACTTATACTCATGATTCCATAACTCCACGTGTATCCAATTACCTTGAATTTTCAATGGTCGCATAAATTCATGCGGAGTGTTATTTTCACTTGCATGATCCAGCGGTTTGACCTTCACTTTCTGTGTAGTTCCCGGGAGGAGTTCAACCGAGTGTACTCCTAACAAAAAGTCGGGCCAATAAACAAAGCTCCCTGCTCGTCGGTCAACATAAGCGGTCCGATGGTTGGTTTTATTTACCACTACCTCAAGGGTTTCCCGGCTTGCGCTTTTCACTTTTAAATATAAGAGGTCATAATCCGGTTTAGCATATTCGATAGCCAACCATGGTGGAGCAGTGGCAATTTCAAACTGATTGTATTTATTACGTTTAAAGGTGATACTGTCATATGGAGCATGTTCCAAAAGAGATTTCCCCGGTGGCAGATTTCCGTAGAAATAGAGAACGGGGTTTTCATAATAATTGGGTCTAAAAAACCCCATTCCCATCAGATCCGCATTACGGAATAGCTCAAGTGGAGCTTTAGGCTTTATTCGTGCCATAGCGAGCATTGCTGAGGGACTCGTTTGTGCCGTGCCCGTAGTTGGAACAGGTGTTGTTGGTGGCGGGTCAAATTTCTCTTCAGATTTTTCCTTTTGCCGTTCTAAATAATTATAATGAGTTATTCCATAGGCGGCTGCTACTATAAGGAGCAATAGCCAATTAAGTCGAACTATCCATTTGTGAGCCAAATAGCGCACTATAAAGAAGGAGGCGATAAATGCAATTCCGCCAAACAAGACGCCCCATCCAAATACAATAGCACCTCCTGCGAGTCCCTGACCTTTGGCAGCACCGGTAATTTTAGCGAGATACATTCCGAAGAAAAAGAAAACAATCGCTAGCAAAAAATAAAAGGCAAT
>JBCCIJ010000025.1:0-60416 GCA_039028295.1 Bacteroidota bacterium | reverse complement strand
ATCGAATTCGTCATGCTGCGTGGAGACCACAATGGCATCAATCCGTATGGGTTTGTTGTTATCATCGTACTCAATGGTCACCTGACTTTTAGAATCGGGACGGAGGTAAGGAATATCCTTTTGTTCTCTACGTAATTCGGCAAGTTCGATAAGTATTTTATGCGACAGGTCTAAAGCCAAAGGCATATAGTTTTCGGTCTCTGTAGTGGCGTAACCAAACATCATTCCTTGATCTCCTGCACCTTGCTCTTCTTTACTATCTCTATCTACACCACGGTTAATATCATCACTTTGTTCGTGGATAGCGGACAAAACTCCGCAAGAGTTACCATCAAACTGATATTCTCCTTTGGTATAACCTATGTTGTTAATAACATCGCGGGCAATTTTCTGAACATCCAAATACACCTTAGACTTCACTTCTCCAGCCAAAACTACTTGTCCTGTGGTAACCAAAGTCTCACAAGCCACCTTTGAATCAGAGTCAAATGCTAAAAAATTGTCAATTAGAGCGTCACTAATTTGGTCAGCAACTTTGTCTGGATGTCCTTCCGACACACTTTCGGAAGTAAATAAATAGGCCATAAAAATGGGTTTAAAAAATTATAAATTTTAGAGGAGATTTGACGAAAACGTCGAAGGTAGTTTACACTGCCTTTAGCATTTTTTAATTCCAAGTTCATAGAAAGCTAATAAAACTAACCAATGGTATTGGAAGAGGTTGCAATCAGTCAAATCTGTCCTCTTAATATGGGGCAAATGTAATGAAATTGATAAAACTACAAAAGAGAATTATTGTTTCTGTAGCACGGCTCTTTGCACGGTGGATATTGGATAGGAAATCACCTCGGTCTTTTCTCCATTGTCCGCATAACTATGCTGTTTTTCGGAAGTATTGGTGACGGCAATTTCGAAAACCATATGATCCTTTTCAAAGGTGATGAATGTGGTCAACAGGTTACCACCAACTTCAAATAACGCATACATTCTATTATCAATCACCTTGTCATGTAATATAATACCGTTGTTCTCATCTACAATGTAGGATCCTGTGGCGGTATCTTTTGCAATGAGATGATAGGGACGTTCTTGTCGGGCATCACCGGCTCCATAAACGAGTTTGTATTCGTATTTCCCAGGACTATCCGTGGGCTTTAAATGGAACTCCATTGGATAGGTCTGGTGACCATTTTTGCTCGATATTTCTAATGTTCCAATGTAAGTTCCGAAGTAATCATCTGGAAAATTAATTGAGGTATCTCGCTGCGAAAATAAAGGAGTGCTGCAGATGAATAGTAAACAAAAGAGTAAAGTAGAGGATTTCATAATGGTAAATTTTCTTTGACGATAGTATATGAAAGTACTGAATAATTATTTGAATTTTCATTTTTAATTTGGATATGAAATTATCTTTTCTACATTTGTAATGAATATGAACAACACAATTATTAATACCACGGTTATCACTATTGTCATTCAAAGGCGATAAGGAAGGGTATTGAATAATTTGAAATTATATATAAGCCTTCCTTAATCGGGAAGGCTTTTTTTATTTGTTATGCTGAACAAAACTACCATTGAAATTACAGTCATTATCATCGTCTTTGGACCTTGATATAGGCCGCTATTTCTTTGAAAAGCCTGTGTCAATTGTGATACAGGCTTTTTTTTATGAAAAGAATTGACCCAGTGGGCGTCGGAAATGAATTGGAAATAAACAATTGAAAATCAGCGTAATAAATAAAATAAGATAAGTATGGATTTATTCTGAAAAGTAAAACGAACGCTTTAAACGGTAGGGCAAAAGTTAATTTCGATTGGAATTATCAAAACACACCCTTTTTCAGAACCTATAAAAGGACCTATTAAAAAATGAAAGAACTAAACAAATACAGCAAAACGGTTACTCAAGATCCAACACAACCGGCCGCGCAGGCCATGTTGCACGCCATTGGATTGGCCAAAGAGGATTTCTACAAACCCATCGTTGGAATTGCCAGTACGGGCTATGAAGGGAATCCTTGTAATATGCACTTGAACGATTTGGCCAAATTAGCCAAAGAAGGAACATTGGAAGAAAACCTTGTTGGACTTATTTTTAATACCATCGGTGTGAGTGATGGAATTTCAATGGGAACCCCAGGTATGCGATATTCTTTACCTTCCAGAGATATCATTGCCGACTCGATGGAAACTGTAGTGCAGGCCATGAGTTATGACGGACTTATAACCGTTGTAGGTTGCGACAAGAACATGCCCGGAGCATTAATGGCAATGATCCGGCTCGATCGACCTTCAATTTTAGTGTATGGAGGAACCATTGATTCTGGATGTCACGATGGAAAGAAACTGGATGTGGTTTCTGCCTTTGAGGCTTGGGGAAGTAAAGTTGCAGGCACCATGACCGAAACCGAATACGAACAGGTGGTTCAAAAGGCCTGTCCGGGTGCGGGAGCTTGTGGGGGAATGTATACCGCCAATACCATGGCATCGGCCATTGAAGCATTGGGAATGTCTTTACCTTTCAATTCGTCCAACCCGGCGCTAAGTGATGCCAAGAAAGAAGAATCGGTGACTGCGGGTAGAGCTTTACGTGTCTTGTTGGAAAGAGATATCAAGCCAAGCGATATTATTACCCGAAAATCCTTGGAAAATGCCTTAAGATTGGTGACCGTTTTAGGAGGCTCTACGAACGCCGTTTTACATTTCCTGGCCATCGCACGAGCTGCCGATATTGACTTTACCTTAAAAGATTTTCAAAAGATCAGTGATGAAACGCCATTTTTGGCCGATTTAAAACCGAGTGGCCAGTATTTAATGGAAGACGTTCATGCTGTGGGAGGTATTCCTGCTGTACTTAAATACCTTCTGAAAAAAGGATTGCTTCATGGAGATTGTCTTACCGTAACAGGTCGTACACTTGCCGAAAACCTTTTGGACGTACCCGACCTGACCGACGATCAGGATGTTATCAAACCCTTGGAAGAACCTATAAAACCATCGGGCCATTTACAAATGCTTTATGGCAATTTAGCCGAAGAAGGTAGTGTGGCAAAAATAACGGGTAAAGAAGGACTTAAGTTTAGAGGCACCGCCAAAGTATTTAATAGCGAGTACGAGGCCAATGATGGAATAAGAGATGGCAACGTGGGTAAAGGAGATGTCGTTGTAATACGTTACGAAGGCCCTAAAGGTGGCCCTGGAATGCCCGAAATGTTGAAACCTACTGCTGCGATCATTGGAGCCGGTCTAGGGAAAGATGTTGCTTTAATTACGGACGGGCGGTTCTCAGGAGGTACCCACGGATTTGTAGTTGGACACATTACACCAGAGGCGCAAGAGGGAGGCAATATCGCCTTGGTCAAAGATGGGGATTTCATTGCCATTGATGCCGAAAAGAAAACCATAGTGTTAGAAATAAGTAATGAAGAATTAATGCTTCGGAAGAGAAACTGGGTAGCTCCAAAGCTCAAGTTCGGACGCGGAGTACTATATAAATACGCAAGAACCGTGTCGTCGGCTTCCAAAGGATGTGTGACAGACGAATTTTAATACTTCAGAATAAAACAGAATGACCAAAATAAAAACAGCAACCATGGAAGTACAAACCATAAAAAAGAAGAAAATCGTTTCAACCACCACCGAGAGAATTACGGGAAGTGAAGCCGTTGTAAAGTGTCTTTTAGCCGAAGGAGTCTCTGTCTTGTATGGCTATCCCGGCGGAGCCATTATGCCTGTTTATGATGAGCTTTATAAGTATGAAGGCCAATTGGATCATGTATTAACACGACATGAACAGGGCGCTACACATGCCGCCCAGGGTTATGCGCGAATTTCCGGTAAAGTGGGAGTAGCCATTGCCACTTCGGGACCAGGAGCAACCAATTTAATTACGGGCATTGCCGATGCTCAGATCGATTCTACGCCTTTGGTATGTATCACAGGACAAGTGGGCTCGCATTTATTGGGAAGCGATGCTTTTCAGGAAACGGATATTGTGGGGATTTCTACTCCAGTGACCAAATGGAATCATCAAATTACTAAAGCGAGTGAAATCCCTGAGGTTTTCGCTAAGGCATTTTACATTGCCAAAAGTGGAAGGCCCGGCCCGGTTTTAATTGATATTACCAAGGACGCACAATTTGAAGCATTCGATTTTGAATATAAAAAATGCCTGGGTGTACGAAGCTACAGCCCGGTAACTACTGTGGAAAACGCTGCAGTGATCAAGGCGGCTCAATTAATCAATGAAGCTCAAAAACCCATGGTGGTTTGGGGACAGGGTGTAATTTTAGGTAAAGCAGAGAAGGAATTTTTAGCGGTCATTGAAAAGGCTGGAATACCATCGGCATGGACCATTTTAGGGGCCTCAGCTATCCCTACTTCCCATCCATTAAACATAGGAATGGTAGGCATGCATGGAAACTATGCGCCCAATATACTTACCAACGAATGTGACGTTTTGATTGCCATTGGAATGCGTTTCGATGATCGCGTGACCGGTAATCTGGCTACCTATGCCAAACAAGCGAAAATAGTTCACTTTGAAATAGACCCGGCCGAAATCGATAAAAATGTAAAGACGGACGTTGCTGTTTTGGGAGATGCTAAAGAAAGTCTCAAAAAATTACTTCCATTATTGGACCAAAAAACCTACCCCAAGTGGAGACAGAGGTTTCGGGATTTGTATAACATCGAGTTCGAAAAAGTCATTAGAGATGATCTAAATCCGTCTAAAAAGGGGTTGACTATGGGCGAGGTTTTGAAGGAAATTAATATTCAAAGTAAAGGAAATGCCGCCATCGTGAGCGATGTCGGACAACATCAAATGATCGCTTGTCGCTATGCGCAATTCAATAAAACGAAAAGTAATATTACTTCAGGAGGTCTGGGAACTATGGGTTTTGCGCTCCCCGCCGCTATTGGTGCAAAAATGGCAGCTCCCGAGCGAGAGGTGATAGCCGTTATTGGTGATGGTGGTTATCAAATGACCATACAAGAATTGGGAACCATCTTTCAAACGAAAGTGTCAGTCAAAATAGTAGTGCTTAATAATGATTTCCTCGGAATGGTTCGGCAATGGCAGGAATTGTTCTTTGATCGTCGTTATGCCGCTACAGAGATGGTCAACCCGGATTTTGTGGCCATCGCAAAAGGATATCATATCGAGGCCAAGCGTGTGACCGAACGTGAAGATCTGAAAGGAGCGGTTCAAGAGATGATGGAGCATCGCGGTGCTTATTTCCTGGAAGTTTGTGTAGAAAAAGAAGGTAATGTGTTTCCAATGATCCCAACGGGAGCTTCTGTTTCGGATATCCGATTGGAATAAAAAATACGGCAATAGGACTAAAATTAAAGTACAATGGAAAACGAAAAACAACTATTTACAGTTTCAATTTATACCGAAAATAACGTGGGCCTGCTCAATCGCGTTTCTGCTATTTTTCAACGACGGAAAATTAATATAGAAAGTATCAACTTATCCACTTCTGAAATAGATGGCGTATCGCGATGGTCTATAGTAGTGGCGGTTTCGGAAGAACAGATGCGAAAAATAATAGGCCAAATTGAAAAACAGGTGGAAGTCATTAAAGCCTACTTTCATAGTGATGAGGAAACTATTTATCAAGAGTCATGTTTGTTTAAAATTAAGAGCGATCTTTTATTTGAGGACAGACAAATTCAGAATATAATTAAAGAAAGTAACGCCCGCATCGTCACCGTAAATCGTGATTTTTTCGTCTTAGAGAAATCGGGGAGAAAAGAGGAAATTGAACTGATCTATAGAGAACTAAAACCGTTTGGAATTATGCAATTTGTACGTTCTGGTCGGATTTCAGTAACCAAAGAAGAATTAAAAGTATCACCAATATTAGAGGCGTTTCAAGCCTAAAAACCGAATACAATGAAAAACTATTTCAATACGCTATCATTAAGAGAAAAATTAGAACAATTGGGTGAGTGCCGTTTTATGGAGGCCCACGAATTTGAAAACGGAATTACCGCCTTGGCAGGAAAAAAGGTGGTGATCATTGGATGTGGAGCTCAAGGGCTCAACCAGGGAATGAACATGCGAGATTCAGGACTTGATATTTCATATGCCTTACGCAATGCGGCCATCAGCGAAAAGAGGACCTCGTATAAGAACGCTACCGAAAATGGATTTCATGTAGGTACTTATGAGGAGCTTATTCCCAAGGCCGACCTGGTATGCAATCTGACACCGGATAAACAACACACTGCTGTAGTTTCGACTATCATGCCCTTACTTAAAAAAGGAGCGACATTGTCCTATTCGCACGGTTTTAATATTGTGGAAGAAGGGATGCAGGTTCGTGAGGACATTACTGTGATTATGGTCGCACCCAAATGCCCTGGAAGCGAAGTCCGGGAAGAATACAAACGAGGTTTTGGAGTACCTACCCTTATCGCGGTGCATCCGCAAAATGATCCGGAAAGAAAAGGATGGTCTCAGGCTAAAGCTTATGCCTTTGCAACAGGAGGACATCGTGCAGGAGTTTTGGCGTCTTCTTTTGTAGCTGAAGTAAAAAGCGATTTGATGGGTGAACAAACCATACTTTGCGGCGTGCTGCAAACGGGTTCTATTTTATGTTTTGATAAAATGGTCGAACATGGAGTAGTGCCATCGTATGCTTCAAAATTGATTCAATACGGATGGGAAACGATCACTGAAGCTTTAAAGCATGGCGGAATAACCAATATGATGGATCGCTTATCGAACCCCGCAAAGTTAAGAGCAAATCAACTTTCGGAAGAGCTAAAGGTAATATTGAAACCTTTGTTCGAAAAACATATGGACGACATTATGAGTGGTCGTTTTTCTGAAGGAATGATGAAAGATTGGGCCAATGACGATATTGATCTGCTTACCTGGAGAGCTGCGACGGCCGAAACGGCTTTTGAAAAAACAGAACCCACCGCCGAACATATCAACGAACAAACCTATTTCGATTTTGGAACTTTGATGGTTGCATTTGTTAAAGCAGGAGTAGAGTTGGCTTTCGAAACGATGGTGGCTTCGGGCATTATCAATGCATCGGCCTATTACGAATCTCTGCATGAATTGCCCTTGATCGCCAATACCATTGCAAGAAAGAAATTGTACGAAATGAATCGAATTATTTCCGATACGGCAGAATATGGCTGTTATTTGTTTGACCATGCAGCCAAGCCCCTTTTGGCCGATTTTATGGGCCAAATTAAATCCACAGACGTAGGTAGAAGCTATCCCGCCAAAACCATCGATAATACCGAATTAATTGCGGTTAATGAATCGATAGAAGCACATGAGATCGAGAGCATTGGGAAAACCCTGCGTGGAGCTATGACCGCTATGAAGTCTATCCATAAAAAAGAGCATGCGGCTGCGGCGATGGTGTAATTTATGGAAACAATCACTGCATATTTCCCAGATATTAAAGAGGTAAAACTCGCGGCTTTGACTTTAAAGGATGTGGTCTATAAAACTCCTTTAGTGCAAAGTAGTCGACTTTCAGAATTACTGAAGTGTAATGTGTTTTTTAAAAGAGAAGATCTACAAACCGTACGATCTTATAAAATAAGAGGGGCTTACAACAAAATCGCGTCCATGGCATCTTCGGATAGAGATCGAGGGATCGTTTGTGCCAGCGCAGGAAATCATGCACAGGGTGTTGCGATGTCCTGTAAACTGATGAAAACACCAGGTACCATTTATATGCCACAAACAACACCCACTCAGAAGATTGAGCAGGTCCGTATGTTTGGGGGAACTTTTGTTGAAGTAAAGCTGGAAGGAGACACTTTTGACGACTCACATCATTTAGCCATCGCAGAGTGTGACCAACTTCAAAAAACCTTTGTTCATCCATTTGATGATCCAAAGGTCATTGAGGGGCAAGCCACAGTGGCGATCGAAATTATAGAGCAAATGGAGCAACCATTGGACTATGTTTTTGTACCGGTGGGAGGAGGAGGTTTGGCTTCAGGGTTGAGCACTGTTTTTAAGCAATTGTCCCCTCACACCAAAATTATTGGCGTAGAACCTCAGGGAGCTCCAGCGATGCAGGTTTCGATTAGAAATGGAAAGAACACGAACCTATCAAGCATTGAAAAATTTGTGGACGGTGCTGCCGTGAAAAGGGTGGGAGACCTTAATTTTACCATCTGTCGTGAGCTATTGGATGATGTTATTACAGTTCCTGAAGGCAAGGTTTGTCAAACGCTATTGGAGCTCTATAACAAGGACGCCGTTATTGTGGAACCGGCAGGTGCACTAAGTATTTCTGCACTGGATTTGTATTCGTCAGCTATTAAAGGGAAAAATGTTGCCTGTGTGGTCAGTGGAGGGAATAATGATATTACCCGCACTGCAGAAATCAAAGAACGGGCGCTGCTTTACGCCAACTTAAAGCATTATTTCATCATCAAATTTCCACAACGTGCAGGGGCATTGCGTCAATTCGTGGCGGAAATATTGGGCCCTGACGACGATATAACACATTTTGAATACACCAAGAAAACGAACCGAGAGAATGGTGCGGCGGTCATTGGATTAGAATTAAAGGATCCCGCCCATTTGAAGCCGTTGGTGGAAAAAATGAAACAACATAATTTTTATGGAGATTATCTCAATGATAAGCCCGAATTGTTTCAGTTTTTAGTATAATTACAGTAGAAATCTTTTAAAGTAAATTCGAGTGCAAGTAGTTAAGTTTGGGGGGACGTCTGTGGCGAATGCAGAAAATATTTCGAAAGTAGCAGCCATTCTGCAATCGAAAGCGAACGATGATACGATCATTGCAGTAGTTTCGGCTCTTGGGGGAATGACAGATAGCCTGCAACGGGCAGGGGAGTTGGCCAACGAAAAAGATACTGGCTACTTAGATTTATTCAAATCTATTCGGGAAAGACATTTGGAAACGGCTTCGCAATTGAAGTTGAACAATAACGCTTTGGTTTTGCTTGAGGAGCGTTTGGAGGAACTTAAAAGTATACTTCGTGGGATCTATCTAATAAATGAGTTTTCCGAAAAAACAAGGGATAAGGTACTTGGCTTTGGCGAACTATTGTCTTCTTTTATTATTTCTGAATGCGAGCAATTTAATGGATCTTCGGTTCAATTGAAGGACAGTCGAGATCTAATTATCACGGATTCAAATTTTACGAAGGCTCAATTAAATCAGGACATTACCTATTCAAACCTAAAAAGTTATTTTACTTCAAACACGGCTAAAATAGTCATCATGCCAGGCTTTGTCGCGAAAAACCCGTCGGGCGACACCACTACTTTAGGTCGTGGGGGATCCGATTTTACTGCTGCGATCGTTGCCAGCGCTTTGCATGCCTCCATTTTGGAAATTTGGACCGATGTGAGCGGTATGTTTACGGCAAATCCAAAGTTGGTCAAACAGGCGTTCCCCATAGAGGAAATATCCTATCAGGAAGCAATGGAGTTGTCTCATTTTGGGGCAAAGGTGTTGTATCCTCCAACCATCCGCCCTGTGTTGGAAAAGAACATTCCCATTCTAATTAAGAACACTTTTGAACCAGATGCGGTTGGCACTCTCATCAACAAAAAAGTGAATAACACCCAAGGTGTGGTCAAAGGAATTAGTCACCTCCCTAATGTAGCGCTACTCACATTAGAAGGCAACGGCATGGTGGGAATTCCTGGGTTTTCCATGCGACTTTTTGAAGCCCTTTCTTTTGAAAAAGTAAACGTTATTTTAATTACGCAGGCCTCTTCCGAACATTCCATTTGCGTTGCTGTGCAATCTCAGAATGCAAAGGCCGCCGAGATGGCCATCAATCACCAATTTGCCTATGAGATTTCTCTTGGAAAAATAGATACTGTTAAAGCGGAGATGGATTTAGCGATTGTTGCGGTAATAGGTGAAAATATGAAAAATCACCAGGGGGTGAGCGGGAAAATGTTTAGTTCTCTTGGGAAGAATAATGTAAATATCAGGGCCATTGCGCAAGGTGCTTCCGAGCGTAACATCTCGGTAGTGATTGCCGAAAAAGACGTCAAAAAAGCACTAAACACCTTGCACTATCGTTTCTTCGAACGTCAGGTAAAGACCCTTAATTTGTTCATTGTTGGCGTAGGAAATGTAGGGCGTATTTTGTTGAAGCAAATCCACCAGCAACAAGAACATCTTTACGAGAATTTGTTTTTGAAGGTTCAAGTGGTCGGCCTTAGCAATTCAAGAAAAATGCTTTTCAACGAGGAGGGAATCGACCTTTCTAATTGGGAAGAACATTTAGATAGGGCCGTTCCTAAAGACAATGATCAATGGTTAGATACCATTACCGAACTCAATTTACGCAATAGCATCTTTATCGACATCACCGCTAACGCCGATGTGGCAGCAAGCTATGACCAATACTTGCAAAAGAGTATTTCGGTGATCGCCTGCAACAAAATTGCCTGCTCCTCCGAATATGCTACCTACCGGAAACTAAAAGCAAATTCGAAAAAATACAATGCTCCGTTTTTGTTTGAAACCAATGTCGGTGCCGGCTTGCCCGTTATTAATACGCTACATAATTTAATAAATTCGGGAGATAAAGTCATCTCTATCCAAGCAGTTTTATCAGGCAGCTTGAATTTCATTTTTAATAATTTTTCTGCTGAAACGACCTTTTTCGACATTGTCAAGCAGGCACAGGAAGAAGGATATACAGAACCCGACCCGAGAATTGACCTTAGCGGAGTGGATGTGGCACGAAAGATATTGATTTTGGCCCGTGAAAGTGGCCATGAAATCGATATGGAAGCCATTGAGAATATTTCCTTTTTGCCAAACGCGTCTCTCGAAGCCCAGTCTGTTTCCGATTTCTATCAAACCTTAAATACAGAGGCCGCTCATTTTAATGCCTTATTGGAAAAGGCACAGCAAAACGATTGTCGCTTAAAATACGTGGCCGAATTTAATCAGGGCAAAGCAAAAGTGAGCTTGCAAGAGATTCCTAAAGAACATCCTTTCTATAATTTGGACGGAAAAGATAATATTGTGTTATTTTACACTTCCAGATACGCGGATCAACCTTTAATCATCAAAGGCGCTGGTGCTGGTGCCGCCGTTACTGCCTCAGGGCTGTTTGGTGATATCATTAGTTTGGGTAAAAAGTAATTATGGATGTACTTCGAATTTTTTCTCCGGCCACTGTGGCCAATGTTTCTTGTGGCTTTGATGCCATGGCGTTCGCCTTAGAAACTTTGGGAGATGAAATGGTGTTCAGGAAAAATGACTCTGGCAAAGTTACCATTTCTAAAATTGAAGGCGCTACATTGCCCTTCGATCCTACTAAAAACGCCGCTGGAGAAGTAGCACGATTAATGCTCGCCAATAGCAATGCATCTTTGGGTGTGGACATCGAAATTTATAAAAAGTACAAGCCTGGAAGCGGCTTAGGAAGCAGTGCCGCAAGTAGCGCAGGCGCCGCATTTGCTATGAATTTACTTTTAGGAAACCCCTGTTCAGAAACCGAGCTGGTTTCTTACGCCATGAAAGGCGAAGAAGTAGCATGCGGTTCGCAAATTGCCGATAACGTAGCAGCAGCCATTTACGGCGGCTTCGTTTTAATACGAAGTTATGTGCCGTTGGACCTAGTTTCTATTCCAACTCCCGAAGAACTATATGCCACGGTAATTCATCCTCAGATCGAGGTTAAAACAGCAGATGCAAGGGCGGTACTTCCAAAGGATATCCCCCTAAAAACCGGGATTAGACAATGGGCGAATGTGGGTGGTTTAATTAGCGGATTGCATAGCGGTGATTATGAACTCATTGGGCGGTCTTTGGTTGATGAGGTAGCCGAACCGGTGCGCAAGCCATTTATTCCGCACTTTGATGCTTTGAAAAAAGAGACCATCAAGAGCGGAGCATTAGGCGTAGGAATTTCTGGTTCCGGACCTTCTGTCTTTGCGCTTTCCAGGGGAAAGGATCAAGCTGAAAAGGTGGCTCAGACGATGAAGAATATATATAAGGATACTGGCGTTGCATACCAAGTCTATGTTTCAAGAATTAGTAAAAATGGTGTGCGAATACTCGACAAATAATGGAATACTTCAGTTTAAATCATAAAGCACCTAAGGTCTCATTTAAAGAGGCTGTTATTCGTGGATTAGCTCCGGATAGAGGGTTGTATTTTCCTTCGGAATTGACTCCGCTAGCCCCTTCGTTTTTTGAAAACATTGAAGCTATGGATAATATTTCCATTGCATTCGAAGCTATAAAGCAATTTGTGGGTAGCGATATACCCGAGACCAATTTGAAGGAAATTTTGGCCGACGTGCTGTCCTTTGAATTTCCATTAGTGGAAGTTGAAGAAAATGTAATGGCCCTGGAATTATATCACGGACCCACATTGGCATTTAAAGATGTTGGTGCCCGCTTTATGGCTCGATGCCTGGGGTATTTTAATCAGGAAAAATTGACTCGAGAACCAGTGACTGTATTGGTGGCAACTTCAGGAGATACGGGAGGTGCTGTCGCTAGTGGTTTTTATGAAGTAGAAGGGGTGGATGTGGTCATATTATATCCCAGCGAGAAGGTAAGCGATATTCAAGAAAAGCAATTAACCACTTTGGGAAAGAATATTACGGCTATAGAGGTTGCCGGCGTGTTCGACGATTGCCAGGAGATGGTAAAAAGGGCTTTTTTGGATGAAGATTTTTTGGGCAAACGAAAACTGACATCGGCAAATTCGATCAATGTGGCTCGTTGGTTGCCGCAAATGTTCTATTACTTTTTTGCTTACAAAGCGCTCAGGTCGCAAGGTAAAAGTCTGGTTTTTAGTGTGCCTAGTGGTAACTTCGGAAATATATGTGCAGGGATGATGGCTCAGAGGCTCGGACTTCCCATAAGCCATTTTGTTACAGGAACCAATGCCAATAATGTAGTACCCAATTATCTAAAAACAGGAGCGTACCATACCAAACCGTCCGTTGCGACCATTTCCAATGCCATGGATGTTGGCGCACCGAGTAATTTTGTGCGTATCCAACAATTGTTCGATAACGATATTGACCAATTGAGACAACAGTTGTCTGGATATAGTTTTTCAGATGAAGAGACCAGGTTAGCGCTATTGAAACTCTATTCGGAGTGCGATTACATTGCCGATCCCCATGGAGCGATTGGTTATTTGGCTTTAAAAGAATTTATGAAGGGTGTCGAGAATAAAGTAGGTGTTTTTCTGGAAACGGCACATCCGGTAAAGTTCATAGATGTTATTCCGAAGGACATTTCAGAAGCTATAAAAATTCCGAAGAAGATTCAGACCATTCTTACCAAAACAAAAAAGGCCGAGAAGATCTCGACCTATTCTGAATTAAAACAACTTTTACTAACTAACTAATCCATTTATTTTTACAATCGCTACTAGATAATGGTTGATTGACCCAAATGAATGTTGGTGAAATTTATGTTCGTGTCCTCAGGGTTATGGATATAATCTTCAATAAAGTCACCTATATTGCTGGTGGTAATATGTTTATTTTCTGAATTGAGATCTGGCGTAGTAATTGCTAGTTCAAGCGATTTATCCACAGCATCGGCAATTCTTTTCGCTTCGGTAGTTAATCCGAAATGTTCTAACAACATGGCCGCCGAAAGTATGGACGCAATTGGATTTGCGATACCCTTATCTTTTCCTTCCGGATAGGACCCGTGAATAGGCTCAAATAGTCCAATGGCGCCACCAATGGAGGCCGATGCCAGTAATCCAATAGAACCTCCAATTACGCTGGCTTCATCACTTAGAATGTCACCAAACATATTTTCGGTAAGGATCACGTCAAATTGTTTTGGGTTTAAAATGAGTTGCATGGCAGCATTGTCTACAAAGAGAAATTCTAAAGTAACGTCTGGATATTGAGCAGATAGTTCAGTGACCACACGACGCCAAAGCCGCGAACTTTCCAAGACATTGGCTTTATCTACTAAGGTTACCTTTTTCTTGCGCCCTTGCGAAGCTTTGAAAGCCAAATGTGCAATACGCTCTATTTCCTGTCGGTGATATTCACAAAGATCGGAAGCAGTATTGCCTTCCTCGTTTAGTTTCTTTTCACCAAAATAGATGCCGCCAGTGAGTTCCCGATAAATACTAATGTCAGTTCCTTCTATATTTTCTTTTTTAAGAGGAGATTTATCCAGAAGTGTGCGATAGGCTTTTACGGGACGTATGTTGGCAAAAAGGCCCAGTTCCTTGCGCAAGCGAAGCAATCCTTGCTCTGGACGTACTTTAGCTGAAGGGTCGTTGTCATATTTTGGATCACCAATGGCTCCAAATAGGATAGCGTCACTTTCTTTACAAAGGTCTAAAGTTTCTTCGGGTAAAGGATTACCAGTGCTGTCAATGGCAACCGCCCCAACTGGCGCCGATTTAAAATAAAATTGATGATTAAACTCGGAGGCGATGGCCTTTAATGCCTTGATGGCCTGCATGGTTACCTCTGGTCCAATACCGTCTCCCGGTAGTACTGCTATATTCAGTTTCATAGGTTGGTTTAGTTTCTGTTCAATTCAAATGCTTCTATCACTTCTCGTTTGCTTAGCAAGAAATCGATATCGTCATATCCATTGATCATACATGTTTTTTTATAAGGGTCTATGTCAAAATCTTCACTTCGACCACGGTTTAAAATGGTGATGGTTTGAGCTTCGAGATTGACTTCTATTTTCGATTGAGGGTTTTGGTTAAGTTCTTGCAATAGTTCTTTCAGAAATACTTCAGAAACCTGAACTGGTAAAAGTCCGTTGTTCAGGGAGTTTCCTTTAAAAATATCGGCAAAAAAACTAGAAACAACTACTTTGAAGCCGAAACCGGTTAAAGCCCAAGCTGCATGTTCTCGGCTGGACCCACAACCAAAATTATTGCCAGCCACTAAAATGGATCCGCCGTAATTTTTGTTGTTCAGAATAAATGATTCATTCAAAACACCATTCTTTTCAAATCGCCAGTCTCGAAATAGGTTAGCACCAAAGCCCTTTTTATCTGTTGCTTTAAGAAAACGGGCGGGGATAATTTGATCCGTGTCTACATTTTCAATAGCTAATGGAATGGCCGTGGAGGTTAGCGTTTTAAATTTTTCCATCAGTTGAGTTGTTTAGTAATGTCAATTATTTTTCCTTCAATTGCCGTGGCAGCAGCCATCAGTGGGCTTGCTAATAAGGTGCGAGCTCCCTGGCCCTGTCTTCCTTCGAAATTTCTATTCGAAGTTGAAACACAGTATTCGCCTTGCGGAATTTTATCATCGTTCATGGCCAGACAGGCCGAACAACCAGGTTGTCGAAGTTGGAATCCGGCATTTTCAAAAATTGTCTGTAGACCTTCTTCTACAATTTGTGCTTCCACTTGTTTGCTTCCTGGTACCAACCATGCGGTTACGTTTTTTGCTTTTTGTTTTCCCTTTACATAGTTGGCCGCCACTCTAAAATCCTCAATACGAGAATTCGTGCAGCTTCCTATAAACACGAAGTTAATAGGCTTTTCGAGTAGGCTTTCGCCAGCCTCAAAGCCCATGTATTGTAATGATTTTTCAAAGGATCTATCCCCTTGTTGTGGAATTTGATCTGAAACTTTAAGACCCATTCCAGGATTGGTTCCGTAGGTGATCATGGGTTCGATATCTTGGGCATCGAAGAAATATTCCTTGTCGAATGTTGCCCCCGAATCCGTTGGAAGCGTTTTCCAATAGGCTACTTGTTGATCAAATTGGGCTCCTTTTGGTGCAAATTTCCTGCCTTTTACATAGGCAAAGGTGGTTTCATCTGGCGCGATCATACCGCCGCGTGCTCCCATCTCTATGCTCATATTACAGACGGTCATTCGGCCTTCCATGCTCATGTTTTCAAAAACTTCTCCTGCATATTCACAGAAATATCCCGTGCCGGCGTTAGTGCCTAGCTGAGAAATGATATATAGGATCACATCTTTGGGAAGGACATGGGCTTTTAGTTTACCATTAACGATTACACGTAGTTTTTTAGGTTTCTCCAGCAACAAACACTGACTGGCAAACACTTGAGCCACCTGACTGGTACCGATACCAAAAGCAATGGCACCAAAGGCTCCATGGGTTGATGTGTGACTGTCACCACAGACCATTGTCATTCCTGGTTGGGTAAGCCCCAATTCAGGTGCCATGACATGAACAATACCGTTGTATTTATGCCCAAGTTCGTAAAGGGTGATGTTGTTCTTTTTACAGTTTTTCGTGAGTTGTTCCAACTGATTTCGAGAGAGGTCATCTTTGATTGGTAAATGTTGATCAATGGTAGGCGTGTTGTGATCGGCTGTAGCAATGATCTGGGCCGGTCGCAAAACAGGAATACCTCTTTCCTCCAATTCTTTAAACGCTTGTGGGCTTGTGACCTCGTGAATAAGATGCTTGTCAATATACAGTACCTGTGGTCCGTTTTCAATCGAATCTACCACATGCGCGTCCCATACTTTGTCAAATAGTGTCTGCTTCATATTATGCTGAAATGATTTGGCGATACACTTGGCTCGTTTCGATAATTTCATGGATGTCGCTATCTTCAACTTCTTTTTTACGGTCAGCAAAATTGAGAAAGTTTTTATAGACGTCATCCAGTTGTAATTTGGTCAATTCATAGCCAACTTTACGAGCTCTATAGGCCAAAGCTGCTCTTCCGCTACGCGCGGTTAGCACAATTGCTGAATCGCTTACCCCTACATCTTTTGGATCGATAATTTCATAGGTCTCTCTGTTCTTGATCATTCCGTCCTGGTGAATTCCCGAACTGTGAGCAAAGGCGTTAGAACCTACAATGGCTTTATTGGGTTGGGTGTAAATACCCATATGTCTAGATACCAATTGGCTCGTTTGATAGAGTTGTTTGGTGTCAATATTTGTTTCCAGATCGAGGTAGGGATGTTGTTTTAAGATCATCACTACCTCTTCAAGGGCGGTGTTACCGGCGCGTTCCCCTATCCCGTTAATGGTACATTCTATCTGTCGAGCCCCGTGGATAACACCTTCAATAGAATTGGCCGTCGCCAGCCCTAGATCGTTGTGGCAATGACAAGAAAGAATAGCCTTTTCTATGTCCTTAACATGCTCTTTCAAGTATTTGATCTTGGCTCCGTATTCGCTGGGAAGACAGTACCCGGTGGTGTCTGGAATATTGAGCACGGTGGCTCCAGCTTGAATAGCGGTTTCACAAACTCTTGCCAGATATTCGTTTTCCGTTCGTCCGGCATCTTCAGCATAAAATTCTACATCTTCCACGAAGGACTTGGCATAGCTTACAGCCTTAAACGTGCGCTCCAGAATTTGATCTCGGGTAGCATTGAATTTATATTTTATATGTGAATCGGAGGTGCCGATCCCTGTATGTATTCTAGGTCTTTTGGCCAGTTTGAGTGCTTCGGCGGCAACCTCTATGTCTTTTTCAACGGCTCGCGTTAGACCACAAACCGTGGCGTTTTTTACGATTTCTGAAACGGCCTGTACCGATGTAAAGTCGCCTGGGCTCGAAATGGGGAAACCGGCTTCGATAACGTCAACACCAAGGTCGTCTAATTGTCTCGCAATAATTACCTTTTGAACGGTGTCCAATTTACAGCCGGGGACTTGTTCACCATCCCTTAGGGTGGTGTCAAAAATTTGAATATGTTCTTTAGACATTTTTCAGAATTAATTTTCTAATTGTAGTACGAATGTATACTTTGGCCTTCTCCAAATGTGCATTTTGCTTTTAAATTTTACGGCGTTAAACACATTTAATTTTATTGTATGTAACTGAGAATAAATAAGTTGAACAATACTATTTACCTATGCCCAAGGCGCAAAAAGATAATTTATTCGATCTGGTCAAGTCCCTTTCAAAATCCGAAAAGCGACAATTCAAGTTGTATGTGGGAAGGTTGGGCGTGAATGAGGACGCAAAATTTATGATGCTTTTTACCATTTTGGAGAAGCTCAAAACCTATAATGAAATTGAGATTTTGAAGAATGGTCTTATTAAGAAAAGCCAACTTTCAAATCTGAAGGCACATCTTTACAAACAGATATTAATTAGTCTACGTCTTAACCCGTCTCATCAAAACATTCGAATTCAAATTAGGGAGCAGTTAGATTTTGCTACTATTTTATATCACAAAGGACTTTATAATCAAAGCCTTAAAATATTAGACAAGGCTAAGGCGCTGGCCCTTGTCAACCAAGAAAAGAACATTGCTTACGAGATCATCGAACTGGAAAAAGTAATAGAATCTCAGTACATCACTCGAAGCATTAGTAATCGAGCAGATGAACTCACCATCGAGGCAAAGAATATAAGTCAGTTGAATGTTCTTACTAGTAAATTGAGCAATTTGTCCTTGCAACTATACTCCATTTTTTTGAAGAAGGGTTACGTTAAGAACGATGAGGAGTATCAAATAGTAACCAAGTATTTCCGCGATCGAATGCCCGATTTCGAGCTGGATACCTTGGGTTTTCGAGAGAAACTTTGGTTGTACAAGGCCTATTTGTGGTATAGTTTTTTAATTCAGGATTTCCTGTCATGTTATAAATATTCCTTGAAGTGGGTAGAGCTATTTTATGATCATCCCGAAATGATCACCCTCAACCCGGTTTTCTTTTTGAGAGGGAAGCAATATCTGTTGGAAGCTCTTTTTTACATTAAGGATGTTGGCCGTTTTAAGGAAACGCTTCAAAAACTGGAGGTAGCAATAAACAGAAATGATTTTCCGCAGAGTGAGAATATTGAGAGCTTAACATTTTTGCACCGTTACTCGCACAAGATTAATTTACACTTTATGGAAGGAACCTTTGAGGAAGGGTTTCCATTAGTCGCCGAAGTTTTAAAAGGAATTGAAACCCATCGGGGAACCATCGATGAGCATCATGTTATGGTGTTCTACTACAAGATCGCTTGTCTGTATTTTGGGGCAGGGCAGAATAAAATGTGTATTCAGTATTTGGACCGAATTGTAAATAACAAATCACTTGAAATGCGTGAAGATCTGCTTTGTTTTTCAAGAATTCTAAATCTGGTTGCTCATTACGAAGCAGGTGAAGATTATCATTTGGATCGATTGATAAAAAGCACCTATAAATTCTTGATAAAAATGGAAGATCTATATCAGGTACAGAAGGAAATGATAAAATTTTTAAGAGGTTTGGGTGACATTTACCCACATCAATTGAAGGGGGAATTCGAAAAATTATATAAAAAATTAAAAGAATTTGAAGACGATCCTTACGAACGTCGAAGTTTCCTGTACCTCGATATTTTATCATGGTTGGAGAGCCATATAACCGGTCAGTCCATCCCCCAAATTATTCAGAAAAAAGCAAGCCTGCCAAAATAAATTTTCAACAAAAGCTTGGATAAGTCATTTTTGTTTTCAAATATTTGTGCTCACAAAGTTCAAAACTTTATTGAAATGTTATCAAGAAAGGTGGAGGGATTAGACCCTGTGAAGCCTTAGCAACCCTTTGTTCAAAACGAAGAAGGTGCTACATTCTACAACGTTTTTTCATTGCTGCAAGAAACGGAGATAGATAACCCAAACAGCTTGCTTTCTGTACGGCTGTTTATTTTCTTATAACATTTTTCTATTGAAGTACGTCAACAGACGCATTTTGGCTTTTGATTTATTTATTAACTCAAAAAAACTAGAAAAATGAGTGCAACAAAAATTATCCATTCGATCCCAAGTGATCCATTAACCGGTGCTATTTCGGTGCCAGTGTATCAAACATCCACTTTTATTCAAGAAGCTCCGGGCGTGAATAAAGGCTTTGATTATGCCCGCAGCAATAATCCAACACGTAAAGTTTTGGAAGACGTCATCGCTCAGTTAGAGGAAGGCCATGGCGGCTTTGCTTTTGCTACCGGGCTGGCTGCCATCGATGCGGTCTTAAAGCTACTTTCGGCGGGAGACGAGATCGTTGCGGTAGATGATATTTACGGAGGAGCCTACCGTCTATTTACACACGTTTATGAAAAATTAGGAATCTCTGTGAAGTATGTTGATGCTACAGAAGTTGATAACGTGGCTCATGCAGTTACGAGCAAAACAAAACTTATTTGGATAGAATCGCCCACCAATCCGACCTTGAAAATTTCGGACATTCAGGCCATTTCAAATATTTCAAAAAGTGTGGATGCCTTGTTGGTAGTGGACAATACATTCGCTAGCCCTATAGCGCAAAAACCATTGCTGTTGGGTGCGGATATTATTATTCATAGTGGTACAAAGTATATTGGCGGGCATAGTGATTTGGTGGCCGGTCTGGTAGTGACCAGGACCGAAGCTCTTTCAGAAAAACTAAAATTTATTCAAAATGCATCAGGAGGTGTATTGGGTCCTTGGGACTGTTTTCTAACCATTCGAGGTATTGAAACTTTAGACATTCGGTATAAAAAGCAGAGTGAAAATGCTGAAAGAGTTGCGCAGTTTTTGGTAGCTCATGAGGCCGTTGAAGACGTTTATTTTCCGGGATTAAGCTCACACAAAAATCATGAAATTGCCAGGGAGCAACAAAACGGATTGTTTGGCGGAATTGTCTCTTTTACCTTGAAGGAAGACACAGTGGCTGCTGCCAATGACTTTGTGACTTCAACCAAATACTTCAAATTGGCAGAAAGCTTGGGCGGTGTAAAAAGTTTGCTTTGTCATCCTCCGCAAATGACTCATGCGTCGGTACCAAGAGAACGACGATTGAATGCCGGAATTAAAGATTCATTAATTCGTTTGTCCTGCGGAATTGAAGACGCTGAGGACTTGATTCAGGACCTTGAAAATGCCTTCAATAATGTATCACAACCTAAGGAGGCTTTCTGGGTTTAATTCTGAATACGATGAGCGCACAGATCACAGAACTTACCAAATCACGAATCGATTTGGAAAAAATTAGAAAGAAAAAAATCAACATTGCCGTCTTTGGGCACGGTAATGTGGGAAGTATTTTAATAGATCAAATTGTAGCATCCCGGGAGGCCATTTCTGAACGTCGCAACCTGGATCTCACTATCTTTTCGGTAGCTAATTCCACCTCAGTTTTATTGAAAAGCGATGGAATTACTTCGGCTTGGAAGCATGATAAATTGAAGGGAGGTACTCCGTATTCAATTTCGCAAATCATTGCTTTTGCCAAAAGTCATTCGTTGGAGCATTTAATTGCCATAGACAATACGGCGAGCACTCAATTTATTGAGCATTACGAGGAGTTAATAGCGAATGGATTTCACTTGGTGTCTTCAAATAAAATAGGAAACACCCAACCGTTGTCATTTTATAGGAACCTGAGGCAAATACTGGATAAGAACAATAAGGAATACCTCTATGAAACCAATGTAGGTGCGGGCCTTCCGTTAATTGATACTATTAAATTGTTACATCTTTCGGGAGAGAATATCACCCGAATCAAGGGAGTATTTTCAGGCTCACTGAGTTATATTTTCAATCATTTTTCGAATGCAAGCTCGGGTAGATCCAATTTAGATGCATCGGTTTCGTCCAAAGGTGAAAGAGACCGATCTTTTAGTTCGGTTTTGAAAGATGCCATCCAAAAGGGCTTTACAGAACCGGACCCAAGAGAAGATCTTTGCGGGAACGATGTAGGCAGAAAGTTGCTTATCTTAGCCCGGGAATTGGACTTGCATTGTGAGTTTGAAGATATCTCTGTTCAAAATTTAATTCCTAAGTCGCTGCGGAAGGTTTCTAAGGAGACGTTTCTATCGCAATTGAACGAATTAGACGTTCCGTTTCATGTGAAAAGAAAGAACCTTGCTCAAGATCAGGTGCTGCGGTACGTTGGAGATTTGCACGGAGATCTATCCAAAGAGGACGGAGCTATTTTGGAGGTACGATTGACACCCGTTCCAAAAAATAGTATGTTAGGGCAATTAAAGGGGAGCGATTCTTTGTTTGAGATTTATACGGAGAGTTACGGTGCTCACCCTATAATTATACAAGGAGCGGGAGCAGGTGCTACCGTAACAGCCCGGGGTGTATTTGGAGATATTTTACGCTTGAGCAGTGCCATAAATTGAATGAAATGACAGACAAGAAAATAGCAATTATAGGATGTGGAAATTTAGGAACGGCCCTTTTAAAAGGACTTTTGGACGGGTCTAAGTTTCCTGCCGAAAATATTACTGTGACCAAACGAAACACACAGTCTTTGAGTGCTTTTGCAGATCGTGGTGTTACGGTTACTACGGATAATGTGAAGGCAATGGCAGATGCTCAACTCATATTATTGGCGCTCAAGCCACATCATCTGACTGAAATTCTTGAGCAACTGGCGCCGCATTTGAGGTCGAAAGAGCAGGTGTTAGTGTCGTTGGCAACTGGAATTACCATACAACAGTTGGAAGCAGTCGTTGGCGATTCCATACCTATTTTTAGAGCCATGCCTAATACCGCGGCCGATGTCAATCAATCACTCACCTGTTTATGTTCCAATAATGACAACGAAACCGCCTATGGTTGGATCGAAAGCTTGTTTTCTGAAATAGGAAAAACCCAGCGGATTGAAGAGAACTTGATGGAGGTGGCAACCGTTTTAGGAGCTTGCGGAATAGCTTATGTTTTGCGGTTTATAAGAGCCATGGTCCAAGGCGGAATTCAAATTGGTTTTGATGCAGAAACCGCCAGTTTTATTGTCAATCAGACGGTAAAGGGAGCTGCTCAATTGTTAATTCAAAATGGAGAACATCCAGAGCAGGAAATTGATAAAGTGACCACCCCGAAGGGCTGTACCATTGAAGGGTTGAACGAAATGGAACACCATGGATTTAGTTCGGCTTTGATCAAGGGGATTGTCACTTCATATGAGAAAATAGAAAAATAATTCAGTAAAAAATATTGTGTATGAAAGTTATTTTGGATCGAATCAACGATGATTACCTTTTTGAGGCCAAGGGCCCAACGGGGGCATCTGTTTTTATAGACAATGCTTCCGAAGGCGAAGCCAAGGGAGCCAGTCCTATGGAGCTACTATTAATGGGAGTAGGAAGTTGCAGTGCTATCGATATTATTAGTATCTTAAAGAAGCAAAGACAACAAATTGATAACTATCACATTGAGGTGGAAGGGAGTCGAAAAAAGGTGAAGGAGGCTAAACCCTTTGAGGCCATGCACGTAAAGATATTTTTGGAAGGAGATATTGTGCCTGCCAAAGCGAAAAGGGCGGCAGCGCTGAGTTTCGATAAATACTGTTCGGTGTCCATCAGTATTGAGGAAAGTGTGCAAGTATCTCATCAAATTCTCATAAACGGCCATGAGGTAGTATAAGTTTCTACTATCTTTATAGGGTAAATAGACTTAAGATGTTATCCCGCAAAACAAAATACGGTTTGAAAGCTTTGAGTTTCTTGGCCAAACAAGAAATGAATCGCCCTGTCCAGATCTCCATTATTTCTGAAGCCGAAAATATCTCTCAAAAATTTTTAGAGAGCATCTTGCTGAGTATGAGAAAGGCTGGATTTTTAGGTTCAAAAAAAGGAAAAGGTGGTGGTTATTACCTCCTGAAAGATACAAAGGACATCAGCATATCGGCCGTGTATCGAATTTTGGAAGGCCCCATTGCCATGGTGCCCTGTGTGAGTTTAAATTTCTATGAAAAATGCCATGATTGCCCTAATGAAGCCAGTTGTAATGTACACCGATTGATGGTTCAGGTTAGAGACAACACCTTATCTATTTTGGAGAATACCAGCTTACACGACTTTGTTTTAGAGAATTAATCGGAAAAATTTGTCAGTTTTAGTAAAGATTGTATTTTTGAATAGTCTATTAAATCTATAGGAATTATATGATGAATAAAATCACCCCGGAAAATATAGCATTGTTTAATGCCAACTTGCGGTATGAAAGTCCGGAAGAAATTATCAAGTTTGTGTGTGATATTGCTGAAAAACCTATAGTGACTACAAGTTTTGGCCCTCTGTCTGCTTCCCTTTTGTATGCCTGCGTTCATATAAAACCAGACATACAAGTAGTTTGGTGTGACACAGGATATAATACAGAAGCTACCTACCGGCATTCCGAAACTCTTTCGGAAAAACTTAATTTAAATTTGGACATATTTGTGCCCAAATACACGACAGCTTTTTTGGATTACACCATAGGCAGGCCTGAGGTGGATAACCGTTCTCATGCTCAATTTTCGGAAAAAGTAAAACTAGAGCCCTTCCGAAGAGCGCTTGACAAACACAAACCCGATATTTGGCTAAGTAATCTTCGAAAAGATCAAACGGAACATCGCAAAGCTCTGGATATCTTGAGCTTTACCAAAGACGGTATTTTAAAGGTGAGTCCGTTTTACTATTACAGTGATGCGAAACTTATGGATTACATAAAAATAAAGAAATTACCCGTGCAATGGGACTATTATGATCCGGTGAAGGCATTTGACAAGCGTGAGTGCGGTATTCATCTCCCGAGATAAATTTTTTGCAAAAATATTGGTCAAAACAATTTTATGACCGTTATTTGTAGCAGTTCTATCACATGCTGACACGTTATCAAGAAAGGTGAAGGGAATAGACCCTATGAAGCCTTAGCAACCCTCCGTTCCTCGGAGAAGGTGCTAAATTCTATCCGCTTGAGCGGGATAGATAACATACAGAATAGAATTTTTCTCTACACATTTCTTGATACTTTTAGATTGTAAAATGACCTTTTACAATTAATTTCCCTTGGTCGCTATATCATAAATTTAGCAACACGAGAAGGGGTTCCGTTGGCATTTGAACAGAACTACAAGTAGGTTATTGAATGAAAATAACTAAATAAAATAGTAATCCGTCATATCCAAATTATATGAGTACAATAGAAAAAGCGTTGAGTGAGCGTATCCTAATTCTGGACGGGGCTATGGGCACCATGTTACAGCGTTATAGTTTTAATGAAGAGGATTTTCGTGGAGCGCGTTTCAAAGACTTCCACATGCCGGTTCAAGGTAATAATGATCTGCTGTCACTTACACAGCCCAAGGCCATTGCCGAAGTACATGCCAAATATTTTGCCGCAGGTGCTGATATCGTAGAAACCAATACCTTTTCAGGGACGACCATTGCCATGGCCGATTATGAAATGGAAGATTTGGTGTACGAATTGAATTTCGAAAGTGCAAGAATCGCTAAAGAAGTGGCACAGCAGTTCACCGAAAAAGAACCACACAAACCACGTTTTGTTGCCGGTGCCATGGGACCTACCAATAAAACGGCAAGTATGTCTCCCGATGTTAATGACCCCGGTTTCAGAGCAATTTCATTTGATCAATTACGCGTGGCCTACAAACAACAGGCAGAAGCACTAATAGACGGGGGAGTGGATTTATTGTTGGTCGAGACCATTTTCGATACGCTTAATGCCAAGGCTGCTTTGTTTGCTATTGAAGAGGTAAAAGAGGAGCGTAACATCGATATACCAGTGATGGTGAGCGGTACTATAACCGATGCCTCAGGAAGAACACTTTCAGGGCAAACTGCCGAAGCCTTTTTAATTTCGGTTTCCCATATTCCTTTATTGAGCGTTGGTTTTAATTGCGCTTTGGGTGCTAAACAGTTAACACCACATTTGGAAGTAGTTGCCCATAGAACCAATTTGGCCGTTTCGGCTTATCCTAATGCAGGACTACCTAATGCCTTTGGTGAGTACGATGAAAGTCCTGAACAAATGGCACAACAAATTGAAGAATATCTGGACAAGGAACTTATTAATATTATTGGAGGTTGCTGTGGTACCACACCAGAACATATTAGCGCCATTGCAAAATTGGCTGCCAACTATCAACCCAGACCTTTAGTTCAATTGGAAAATTCGAACGTATGATCCCAACCCAGCAAGATGTCCTCGCGGCCTGTAGTCGCGTAAAGCCTTATGTGCATCGAACTCCTGTGCTCACTTCTACCTTACTGAATGAGCTTTCAGGAAGTAGCTTGTTTTTTAAATGTGAGAACTTTCAAAAGATGGGAGCCTTTAAGATGCGTGGTGCCGTAAATGCTATTCTACAACTTTCTGAGGCGCAAAAACAGGCGGGCGTTGTAACCCATTCATCAGGCAATTTTGCTCAGGCGGTGTCACTAGCGGCGCATAGTTTGGGAGTCAAAGCCCATATCGCTATGCCTAATAATGCTCCTTCCGTAAAAAAAGCAGCCGTTAGGGACTATGGGGGTATTATTTCTGAATGTGAAGCGAATTCCGAGGCGCGAGAAGTTAGATCAGAAGAAATAGCGCGAGAAACCGGAGCCACTTTTTTGCATCCGTCAAACGATCGAAATGTTATCCTGGGTAATGCTACAGCAGCCGCAGAATTATTGGAAGATCATGCAGATCTGGATTATATTTTTTCCCCTGTCGGAGGAGGAGGACTAATTGCCGGTACGGCCTTAGCGGCACACCACTTTACGGCTCACTGCAAAGTTATTGGAGGAGAACCTCTGGAGGCGGACGACGCTTTTAGATCACTGCAATCGGGTACGATAGAAACCAATAAAACAGCAATGACCATTGCCGATGGTTTGAGAACCAATTTAGGAGATATCAATTTTCCGATCATTAAAACTCTTGTGCCCGAAATTATTCGAGTAACAGAAGATGAAATTGTAAACGCCATGCGGCTAATTTGGGAACGTCTAAAAATTGTGATCGAGCCTTCGTCCGCAGTGCCAATTGCGGCTTTACTAAGCGAAAAGAATAGGTTTCAGAATAAAAAAATAGGGATTATGATCTCTGGAGGAAATATTGATGTAGAAAATTTGCCTTTTGTCAAACCAATTAAGGGAGCTTAACAATTATGGAATTAGAAAGAAAATATTTAAAACTCTCTGGTCTGGAGCCCTTGATAATTACCCCGGACAGTAATTTTATCAATGTAGGTGAACGAACCAATGTTGCGGGATCGCGTAAATTTTTGCGCCTTATTAAAGAAGAAAAGTTTGAAGAGGCATTATCCATTGCCAGACATCAGGTAGAAGGTGGGGCACAGATCATCGATATTAATATGGACGATGGTTTGATTGACGGCAAAGAGGCTATGGTTAAGTTTCTTAATCTGGTCATTGCCGAACCTGATATTTCGAGAGTTCCAATTATGATCGATAGCTCGAAATGGGAGATTATTGAAGCTGGATTACAGGTGGTACAGGGAAAATGCGTGGTGAACTCTATTAGTTTGAAAGAAGGAGAGGAAGAATTTATTAGACAGGCAAAATTAATTAAGCGCTATGGAGCGGCGGTCGTGGTCATGGCTTTCGATGAAGTGGGACAGGCGGATAACCTTGAAAGACGCATAGAAATTTCCAAACGGTCTTATGAGATTCTCGTGGAGAAAGTGAAATTTGCTGCTCAAGATATTATATTCGATTTGAACATTTTTCCGGTCGCCACTGGAATGGAAGAACATCGTAAAAATGCCATAGACTTTATTGAAGGAACGCGATGGGTTAGGGAGAACTTACCCCATTGTAGCGTAAGTGGCGGAGTGAGTAACGTTTCCTTTAGTTTTCGTGGTAACGATTCGGTGCGGGAGGCCATGCACTCGGTTTTTTTATACCACGCTATTCAGGCAGGGATGAACATCGGAATAGTGAATCCAGCCATGCTGGAAATTTATGATAATATTCCAGCCGACTTACTGGAACACGTGGAAGATGTTATTTTGGATCGACGAGAAGATGCCACCGAGCGTCTTTTGGATTTTGCTGAAACCGTTAAGGGTACCACTAAAGAACGAAAGGTGGATTTATCCTGGAGAGAAGAACCACTTCAGGACCGAATTACTCATGCCTTGGTGAAAGGGATTGACGAGTTCATTGTGGCTGATACCGAGGAGGCTCGTCTCGGTGTTTCAAGACCCATTCAAGTAATAGAAGGCCATTTAATGACCGGAATGAATGTAGTTGGAGATCTTTTCGGAAGTGGGAAAATGTTTCTACCCCAAGTGGTCAAAAGTGCCAGAGTAATGAAGAAAGCCGTTGCCTATTTACTTCCTTTTATCGAAGAAGATAAAGACCATGTTGCTTCATCCAATGGTAAAATACTGATGGCGACGGTAAAAGGAGACGTGCATGATATTGGTAAAAATATTGTGAGCGTTGTACTGGCCTGTAATAACTATGAGATTGTTGATTTAGGCGTAATGGTTCCACCAGAACGAATTATCGCTGAAGCCAAAGAACAGGCGGTCGATGTCATTGGGTTAAGTGGTTTAATAACACCATCTCTGGACGAAATGGTGTTCTTGGCGAAGGAAATGGAGCGGCAGGACTTTAAAGTTCCTTTGCTTATTGGAGGTGCTACAACGAGCAAAGCCCATACGGCAGTTAAAATTGACCCGCAATATCAACATGCCGTGGTCCACGTGAACGATGCCTCAAGAGCGGTAACCGTTGTAGGAGACCTGCTTCAGAAAGAAAAAGCGGGTCAGTATAAAGATGAACTGAAAAGCGAGTATGCCATTTTTAGAGATGGATTTTTAAATAGACAGAAAGCTAAGACCTATTTAAGTTTGGAAGCCGCCAGAGCGAACAAATTTAAAATTAATTGGAATACCACAGCCATTACAGAGCCTCAGGCCTTAGGAATCTCGGTTGTAGAGGATATGAGTTTAGAAATGCTGAAGGAGTATATAGATTGGAGCCCTTTTTTCCGAAGCTGGGATCTACATGGCCGCTATCCGGATATTTTGACGGATGAAATTGTAGGTCCACAAGCCACCGAATTATTTGAAGATGCACAACAAATGTTACAACAAGTTATTTCTGAAAATCTACTGGAAGCCAAAGGAATTTTTGGCTTATTTAAAGCCAATACGGTTAATGATGATGATATTGAAGTAGCGTTGGAACCCGGTAAGATTGGGGCTATTTCCTTTGGAGGCAACTACACCTTTAGGACACTAAGGCAACAAAGTAAAAAGGCGGAAGGTCGCCCAAATATCGCTTTAGCCGATTTTATAGCACCTAAAGAAAGCGGAATTCAGGATTATATGGGCTGTTTTTGTGTTTCCACAGGTTTTGGTACGGCCGAACTGGCTGCCAAGTTTGAGGCAGACAACGATGACTACAATTCCATTATGATAAAGGCATTGGCAGACCGCCTCGCAGAAGCTTTTGCTGAGGCTTTACACGAGAAAGTTCGGAAATTTCATTGGGGGTATAAGCGAGAGGAACATTTAGATAATGAAGCCCTTATTAAAGAAGAATATCAAGGAATTAGACCCGCACCGGGATATCCAGCCTGTCCCGATCATTTGGAAAAGGAAACCATATGGGAGTTACTCAAAGTAAAAGAACAAATAGGAGTTGAGCTTACCGAAAGTTTGGCTATGTGGCCGGCCGCATCGGTTTCTGGCTATTATTTGGCCAATCCAAATGCACGTTATTTCGGGCTTGGAAAAATTAAAGAAGATCAAGTGGCAGATTTTGCCCGACGTAAAAATATTTCAGAAGAAAAGGCCACCAAATGGCTACAACCAAATATCGCAGACTAAATGAAGGTTACAGAACATATCACCAGAGCCAAAGGACAAACACAGTTTTCATTCGAAATTCTCCCTCCGTTGAAAGGACAAAATATTACTTCAATTTTTGATAATATTGACCCTTTAATGGAATTTAAACCTCCATTTATTGATGTGACGTATCATAGAGAGGAATATGTCTACAAAGAATTAGAAAATGGATTGCTGCAAAAACAGGTAGTTCGAAAACGCCCGGGGACGGTAGGAATTTGTGCTGCCATTCAGAACAAATATAATGTGGATGCCATTCCACACATTCTATGTGGAGGCTTTAGTAAAGAGGACACCGAAAACTTTTTAATTGATCTAGGATTTTTAGGAATTGACAATGTAATGGCTCTTAGAGGTGATGCGGTAAAGAGTGAAACCTACTTTACTCCAGAACGCAACGGCCATAATTATGCGGGCGAGCTGGTTTCTCAAATATCCGACTTGAACAAAGGAGTTTATTTGGATGAAGAAATACTCAACCAAGCGCAAACAGATTTTTGTATTGGGGTTGCGGGGTATCCTGAAAAACACATGGAAGCGCCAAGTTTGGACAGTGATATTCATTTTTTAAAGAAAAAGATTCAAAAAGGAGCTACTTATATAGTGACCCAAATGTTTTTTGATAATGAAAAATACTTTGCCTTTGTGGATAAATGTCGGGCAGAGGGAATTACGGTGCCCATCATTCCTGGATTGAAGCCTGTGGCCACCAAAAAGCAGTTGAACTTAATCCCGCACCGATTTAGCTTAGAATTGCCCGATGAACTCATTATGGAAATCGTTAAATGCCAAGACAATAAGGCAGTACGCCAGGTAGGGATTGATTGGTGTGTGAAACAAAGTAAGGAGCTTATTAAAGCAGGAGTTCCCTTTCTCCATTATTACTCAATGGGGAAAAGTGATAATATTAAGGCCATAGCTTCCCAAGTATTTTAAGAAGAAGATCGATTTTATTTCTTCGGAACGAAACGATTTTTCATAAAATACACTCATTGATGGCGCTATAATAAATTCACTTAAATTGTTGTAATAGCCTAAAAACATTAGTGTTATATGATTTGTTTAAAGTTGAGAACTCAAAAGAAGACAAGTCTAGGCATAATTCATACAGAAGAATTTTCTACAGGTTGTTTATTTTTTCAAGATTAATGTATATTTACGGCATCCAACTAACTATGAAGTACACATTATCATTTTTAAGTTTTCTGTTTGTAAGCGCCATTGCGTTTTCACAGGAAGGAAAGACCACTCCATTTTCAATCGAAGCAGATTATTTCTATGGAAGTATTCTGGAACACAATTTTGATATTGCGCATTTAATTTCGGAGCATCCAAAGGGATACATCTTAAGTTTCAACAAAAAAACCTATGGGCTGCGCGAAGCCGAGAGAAGGTATAATTACCCGGATTGGGGTTTCACTTTTGCCTATCAGGATTTTCAGAATGAAATCTTGGGCGAGAATTACGGTTTGTACGGGCATTTTAACTGGTATTTTTTAAATAGACATTTAGTGTTTCGCGTGGGACAAGGAATCGCGTACAATACCAACCCCTATGATGCAGAAACCAACTTTTTGAACAACGCCTTCGGTTCACACCTGCTTAGCTCTACCTTTTTAAAGGCCAACTTTGTTAAGGAGAACATTTGGGAGGGCATTGGAGTACATGCTGGTTTTACGATTATACATTATAGTAATGCAAACTTTAGAGCTCCCAATAACAGTACAAATACATGGGCTTTTAATGCAGGTGTAAGTTATTTATTTGATCATGATAACCAACCCGAATATGTGAGTCCGGATAACGATCCGCCAAGCAAAAGTCACGCAGAGCGATTTAGACTCAATTTGGTATATCGTTTCGGTTGGAATGAAAGTGATGTGGTTGGCTCGGGCCAATTCCCGTTTAAAACCTATTCTGCATTTGTAGATAAGCGTATTAGTTATAAAAGTACCTTGCAGGCTGGAGTAGATTATTTTGATTCAGATTTTTTAGAAGAATTTATTCGATATAGAACCATTGCCTTTCCAGAGGATAATCTGACAGGAGAAGAAGACCACATTCGAATTGGAGTTTTCATTGGTCACGAACTTCGGTTTTTTAGAACTGCGTTTGTTTCTCAGCTAGGGTATTATACCAAATGGGATTTTGAATTTGAGAATAGAGTGTACAACCGTTTGGGTGTCAAGCGATATTTTTGGAAGGACAGAATTTTTGCAGCTGTGACCGTAAAATCACACTGGGCAAAAGCCGAAGGAGTTGAATTTGGAATTGGAGTACGATTGTAATGAGGTCAAAAGCAAGTAATATGAAACGTTTGAAATCTTTTAGTTATCTATTGGTATTAGTTCTTTTTTGGAGTTGTAATACTGAAGATGGTTTGAATTGTTTTCAGACCGCTGGCAATATTGTTCAACAAGAATTTGAAGTAAAGACCTTCGAAAAAATACTGGTTCGTAACCGGGTTCAATTGATTATATCACAAGGGCCTGTTCAAAAAGTAGTGGTGGAAACCGGAGAAAATTTGATGAATGATATTGTCGTGAGTTCTCTCAACAATACCCTGAGCGTGAAAAATGATAACGGTTGCAATTTAGTTCGTGACTACGGAATTACCAAAGTATTTGTGACTTCTCCAAATATTACGCAAATTAGAAATAGTTCGGGGCTTACCATAGAAAGCGATGGCGTATTGAGCTTTCCGGAACTGCTTTTACTTTCTGAAGATGAAGCCAATCAAGACCAATTTCATATTGACGGAGATTTTCGTTTAGACCTTAACGTGGGTTCTTTGGAGATTGTTGGCACTGGTATTTCAAACTTTTTTCTAACAGGTAGTGCCACAGAAGCGAAATTTGAGATCTTTAATGGAGATGGACGTATTGAGGCACAGGACTTATTGGTCACTGACTTGACAGTGTTCCATAGAGGAACTCAGAAAATGATCGTACATCCTTTAAATTCTATTGTGGGAGAAATACGAGGGTTGGGTGACATTATTGCCGTTAACGAACCTCCTATTGTTGACGTAGAAGAATTCTTTACAGGAACTCTTATTTTTGAGGCGCCGTAAGACTAATAAACAACTTTTCCAAAGTCGTATTTTTTTGATGTAGCTGAAGTATCTTCAGTCCGTTGTCATGGGCAAAGTCGAATACTTTTGCGCGCATATCGGCCTGAGTGGCGAAGTGAATTTGGTAAACAAAACCATGGGTGTTCTCCACTTTTTTAACTTTATCCAGCCTTTGCAGCGCAACCTCTTCCACACGGTAGTCAAACTCCACTTCTATAATTTGCTCTTTGTTTTCACTTAAAGACTCTAAAGATTTGTCCAACACAATTTGCCCTTTATCAATAATGATCACCCGATCGCAAATGGCTTCTACTTCTTGCATAATATGAGTGGAAAGTAAAACGGTCTTTTCTTTTCCGGCACTTTTAATGAGCTCTCGTATTTCGATAAGCTGATTTGGATCCAAGCCAGTTGTAGGCTCATCGAGTATCAAAACTTCAGGATTATGAAGCAGCGCATTGGCAAGCCCAACACGTTGCCGATACCCTTTAGAAAGTTGTTCAATCTTTTTGTGTGCCTCAGGTGTCAAGCCCGTTTGTTCGATCACTTCATCGATCGATTCCGAAGAAATGCCGTGAACGCTGGCATTAAAGGCTAAATATTCTTTTACATACATGTCCAGATATAAAGGATTGTGCTCTGGCAAATAACCCACACTACGTTGTACGTCCTGATTTTCTTCTGAAACCGTAAATCCGTTCACCGCTGCGCTTCCATCAGTGGCCTGAATATAGGTGGTTAGGATTTTCATAAGTGTAGACTTACCGGCACCATTAGGACCTAAAAACCCGACGATCTCACCCTTTTTAATCGAAAACGAAACGTTCTGGAGCGCCTTTTGCGTTCCGTATACTTTAGTAATGTTGGATACTTCTATTGACATATAAATGCGAAGATAAAACTAATTAGAATTACATATACCATACCATTCGAATTCAAAAAAGAAATGCTCATCCCCGAATTCAAAATCATAATATTTAAAAAAACGTAAAAAAAAGTTTGTTGTTTTAAAACAATGTGTACTTTAGCAATAACAAAGCAAACAATGAACAGATTTTTTACATACTTCAATTTTTGGTTTTTCTATTTTTTTGGAAAGAGCCGGGTTGACGTGTAATTAATTTTGACAATTATATAATTAAAACCCGGAACTGAACTTCCGGGTTTTTTATTGCCGAATTTTAAACAATGAAACTATGAAAATTGCAATCCAAGGTATTGAAGGTTCCTTCCATGATGAAGCCGTTCAAAAGTTATTTCCGAACAAAGAAATACAGCTCGTCATGTGCGATTCATTTGATGCGGTCACGCAAAATGTAAAAAATAACAATGCAGACTTTGGTATTATAGCCATTGAAAACACCATTGCGGGTTCCATTTTGCCTAACTACAATCTCGTGGAAGCGGACGATTTCGAAATTTTCGACGAAGTTTTTCTGAACATTCAAATGTATTTAATGTCTTTGGAAAGCGAGTCTATCATCGATATTTTTGAAGTACATTCACATCCGGTAGCCCTATTACAATGTAAAGATTATTTGCGAAGGTTTCCTCCTCAATTCAAGGTAATTGAAGGAAAGGACACGGCTAGTGAGGCCAAACGAATTAAGGAAAACAACTTGAGCGGAGTAGCGGCTATTGCGGGCAAGCAAGTTGCCGAACGATATGGATTAAAAATACTGGATAGTAATATTCAAGACATTAAAGAAAATCAAACTCGTTTTGTCCTCATCGGAAAACGCGGAGCTACTTTAAGTAAGAAATCTCCCGATAAGGCGACCATCAAGTTTGTGTTGGAAAGCGAAGTGGGAACCTTGAGTAAGGCCTTACAAATATTGGCTGGTTATCATATTAACCTTACTAAAATTCAATCATTGCCCATGTTAGGTACTCCCTGGAAATATGCATTTTTTGTTGATGTTACCTTTAAGGACGGACAAAAGTTTTACGACGCTATGGAGTCTTTGGAGACGGTGGTTAAAGAACTAAAAATTATAGGTACCTATGCGCAAAATCGTAACAATGTACCTAGCGAACTTACTAATGTGATGGAAAATGGAAAATAAAAAAGAATTAAGGAATTGGCTCAATAAAATGCAGTTGGCGCATCCCTTGGTTATTGCCGGGCCCTGTAGTGCAGAGACAGAAGATCAAGTCGTGAAGATTGCCAAAGAGCTAAAGGATACCGATGCTACTGTTTTAAGAGCTGGAATATGGAAACCACGTACCCGTCCCGGAAATTTTGAGGGGGTGGGAGCCCTTGGATTAAAGTGGCTACAAACTGCAAAGGAAGAAACCGGAATGCTCACCACTACTGAAGTAGCCAATCCAAATCATGTGGATTTAGCATTAAAGAATGACATAGATATTCTTTGGATAGGAGCACGAACCACTGTATCTCCATTTATAGTTCAAGAAATAGCCGAAGCGATGAGAGGAACCGATAAAACAGTGCTTATCAAAAATCCGGTCAATCCTGATCTGGCTTTGTGGCTAGGAGCTGTGGAGCGCTTTTATGAGGCAGGTGTAAAGAACTTAGGAGTGATCCACCGTGGATTCTCTACTTACGAAAAAACACGCTACCGAAATAACCCCGAATGGCAAATCCCGATCGATCTTCAAAACCGTTTCCCCGATTTACCGCTCATTTTAGATCCGTCTCATATTGCTGGACGACGTGATATTATATTTGACCTCTGTCAAACCGCTTTGGATCTCAATTACGATGGATTAATGATTGAAACACACCACGACCCGGACAACGCCTGGAGCGACGCAAAACAACAAATCACGCCAGCTACATTGGATAAAATGACCGTTGATCTTAGAATTAGAGTGGAAGAAGGAGATGCGGTAGAATTTCAAAATAAATTAGCCACAGCAAGAACTAAAATCGATGTAGTAGACCATCAGTTAATTGAGATGCTTGGAAAGCGCATGAAAATTAGTGATGAAATAGGTCGTTTGAAGCGTGATAATAATGTTGCTATTCTTCAAACCAAGCGATGGAATGAAATTTTGGGCAAAATGATTTTGCAAGGAGAGGAACAACAATTAAGCGAAGAATTTATTCTGAAGGTATTTAAGGCAATACATCAAGAATCGATTAATCACCAAGAAATAATTTATAAGTCATAAAAACTTTTGTAAATCCATTACCAAAAAAAGCCAGAAAATAATTTCTGGCTTTTTATATAAGGTATAATCCATTACTCTTGGCTTTTCAACCTTTTAAAGATATAGCGAGTGATGAAAATTCCCTGGCCATCATCTCCTCCAGCGTCACTTTCCACGGCACTTGCTACAAAAGCCAGGTCCCACCCTTGGGCTAGCATGTTATTAATTTTAGACTCAATTATTGCATCATTGGAGGCGATATTTTGGAAACGGATTCCACCCAAATTATAAAAGTTCAAGAGTTTGGTTTCGTCAAAATCCTTGACGCGAATATTCTTGCGTTTGGATTTGTTTCGACTATTATCGTCTTCGGTCTGAGTAGATGTAAATTCGTCAAAGTCTCGTTCCACATTGGCCGAAATCAATCGAGAACGCCCTAATCCATTCGGTACAATGGATTCAACACTGGTAACCACTTTCACTTCGTATTGTTGGGCCTGCGTTTCAAAAATAAAGAGACAGATAACGGCTAAGGCAATGAGTATTTTTTTCATAATGAATAGTTTGTAGTTAATGTTTAAGCAAAGTTAATCAACTTTCTTACTTAAAGTGGCTATTTTTGTGTTTCTAAAACCCTCTATGCAAGGAACCGTTTATAAATCGACTGGAAGTTGGTACACCGTAAAAGCACAAAAC
This sequence comes from Bacteroidota bacterium, assembly GCA_039028295.1. Classification (GTDB taxonomy): domain Bacteria; phylum Bacteroidota; class Bacteroidia; order Flavobacteriales; family Flavobacteriaceae; genus Aureisphaera. Next base: position 24,012 of record JBCCIJ010000025.1, on the reverse strand, counting down.
GGTGTGTTTTTCGAATGCCGGATTAAAGGAAAATTCAGAATAGGAGGGATAAAAAGTACGAATCCGGTTTCGGTTGGGGATCATGTCCATTTTGAAGTAGAAACCAAAGGGGATGAGACTATTGGAATTATCCATAAAATAGACCAGCGCGATAATTACATCATTCGAAAAAGCGTCAATCTTTCCAAGCAAACTCACATTATCGCGGCCAATATTGATACTGCGTTTTTGTTGGTCACTCATAATAACCCGCCTACTTTTACCACCTTTATCGATCGCTTTTTGGTAACAGCAGAGGCCTATCACATTAAAGCAGTATTGCTTTTTAATAAGATAGACACTTATTCTCCAGAAGAGCGTGGAGAAATTAAATACCTGGCTGCTTTGTATCGAAAAGTTGGCTACGAATGTGTGGGTATTTCAGCAAAAACAGGCAAGAATATTGACAAAGTAAAAGCGCTAATGCAGGATAAGGTGTGCATGTTCTCAGGTCATAGCGGTGTTGGAAAGTCAACTTTAATCAACGCTTTAGAGCCCGGTCTAAATCTGAAGACTTCTGAAATAAGCGAGCAACATCGACAAGGACAGCACACTACGACCTTTGCCGAGATGTTCGATCTGTCCTTTGGAGCGCAGATCATTGATACACCTGGTATTAAGGGTTTTGGGGTAGTAGAAATTGATAAAGAAGAACTAGGAGATTATTTTTCTGAATTTTTTGAACTGAAGCAATACTGCAAATTTAATAACTGCCTGCACATAGAAGAACCCAAGTGTGCTGTAAAAGCTGCATTGGAGAAGGGTGAAGTTGCCTGGTCTCGCTATAAAAGTTACTTGCAAATTTTGGAAGGTGAAGAAGAACATTACCGAAAGGATGCATATAATAATGAATAGTTTACCGTAATTAAGAATAAAAAATGCGCACTGTTATTCAAAGGGTCAAAGAGGCTTCAGTTACCATAGATGGAAAGTTAGTTGCAACCATCGGTAAGGGATTTCTAATTTTGTTGGGAATTGAAACTACCGATAGTCAGGATGATATAGAATGGCTCACCGGGAAAATTGTAAAACTCAGGATTTTTGGAGATGAAAACGGTGCAATGAATAACTCGATTACCGATGTGGATGGTGCCATTATCGTGGTAAGTCAGTTTACACTTCATGCCAGCACTAAAAAAGGCAACAGGCCTTCCTTTATAAAAGCTGCTCGACCAGAACAAGCCATCCCCTTGTACGAATTATTTGTGCAAGATCTGGAAGCAAAACTCGGTAAAAAAGTGCTCACAGGTGAGTTCGGTGCAATGATGGATGTAGCTTTGGTGAATGACGGCCCGGTAACATTAACTATAGATACAAAGAATAGAGAATAGGCTTTCTAATCTTTGCGATTTTGTTTAGATTAGCCCACATCTCCAGAATTTTATGTCCCTATGAAACACTATATTTCTATATTACTTTTGGTGGTTACTGGTTTCAGTTATGCACAGAATATATATTCCGTAGATAATATTCCGACCAATTTAAAAGAAGGTGTTGATGCGGTAATCCGAGAACAGACTACGCAAATTGTTCTGAAAGATTTTAACGATGCTGTTATTACTGAAAAAGAAGTGATTACAGCTTTCAACCGAAATGGCCTTAACAGTATAAGACCGGCGGCAGATTTTGATAAGAGTTCTTCCATAAAGAGCATTGATGCCACGCTATATAATTTTCAGGGTAAGGTGATTAAAAAATTTAAGAAGAGAGATTTTGTTGAAGTGAGTGCTTCCGGATCAAATCTGTATACAGATAATCGAATGCTGGTGTTGGATTTTACTCCACCCGCTTACCCATTTACTTTTGAAATGAATGTAGAGACCCGAAGATCATCCACGGCGTTTCTACCCCGCTGGGATCCGTCTCCAGTGTATGAGGTAAGCACCGAAAGATCTAAGTACGAGATTATTAACGAGAAACAAATACCATTGACCACTCGGAAGTTTAATTTGGAAAATTTTAATGTTGAAGTAGTAGAGGATCAGACCAAATATAGTTATTCGTTAAAAAATCTTCCGGCGGTCGAAAGGGAGCCGTTAAGTCCACATTATACTGAATTTACACCCGTGGTTAAAGTGGCACTTCAGAAATTTCAATTAGAAAACAAATCGGCCTATGTGAAGACCTGGAAGGAATTTGGTCTTTGGCAAAATAACTCATTGTTGAAAGGGCGAGATGCGTTACCTGAACAGACAAAGTCCAAAGTAGCGCAGTTGGTTGCCGGTATTGACGATCCTAAGGAAAAAGCCCGAATTATTTATAAGTACATGCAGGATAAAACCCGCTATATAAGCGTACAAGTGGGTATTGGTGGTTGGCAACCTTCCATGGCCGAGGAAGTGGACAGACTTAATTATGGTGATTGTAAAGGGTTAACCAATTATACCAAAGCTTTGCTCAAGACTCAGGGAATTGAGTCTTATTACACCATAGTTTCTGCTGGATCCAATGCGCGTGATTTGGATGAGGATTTTGTAGCCTTGCAGGGTAATCATGTGATACTTTCGGTTCCGTTTGAGGATGAGATGGTTTTTCTTGAATGCACCAGTCAGCAACTCCCGTTTAACTACCTGGGAACACATACCGATGATCGAAAAGTGCTAATGGTAACTCCCGAGGGAGGAGTGATGACCAAAACACATACCTACAATTCGGAAACCAACTTAACTATCATTAGCGCTACTGCGGTTTTCGATGATGACCTGAAACTTTCAGGAACGATCAAGGGATCATCGTCTGGAATTTCGTACAACAATAAATATTTTTTGGTGACCGAAAAGAAAGAAGACGTGGTTCGTTATTATAAGGACATGTGGGGTCATTTGAACAGTTTAAAGGTGTCCAACGTAACCTTTGATAACGACACCAAAAATGTGACCTTCAAGGAGTCATTAAATTTCGAAACGGAGGGTTATATTTCTAAGGCTGGAAAACGAATATTGATTAACCCAAACGTTTTTAACAGACAGAGCTTTGTCCCAGATAATGATGGAGATAGAACCCTGCCTTTGGAAATTCGAAGAGGATATAGCCAAAAGGACGAGATAGAAATAATACTTCCGGCGGGCTATGTATTGGAGTCCATATTTGATCCCATTGTTATTGAGAATGAATTTGGCTTGTACAAGGCATCGGTAACCAAGGGGGACGGGCATAAACTGGTTTACCAAAGAGAATTGATCATTAAGTCTGGTCGCCATCCCAAAGAAAAATTTGCCGACTATGTCACATTTCGAAAGAACATTGTCAAGAAGGATAAATCTAAAATGGTACTAATTCAAGAATGAAAGCGACCCTTGCACTACTGTTAATCTTATTTTTTTCTGAAGTTACCCACGCTCAGCGAATAAAAGCCTCATTTGTTTCTATTAACGATTTAATGGAAACGAATGATGAGACCTTTAGCGATGCTCCAGCTAAAATCATATTCAGAAATATCTACTTCGAATACGGTAACATTTTGGAAGTACACGAACGTGTAAAAATATATACCAAAGAGGGTTTGGATTATTCTAATTGGGAGATTCCATTTAATGAAGTTCGAAATTTAAAAGCAGCCACTTACAACCTTGAAGATGGTAAAATTGTAAAGACCGAAATTGAAGGAAATTCCATTTTCAAAGAACAAGTGTCCGAGGACGATATTGTGAATACCATCACTTTTCCGAAAGTAAAAGTGGGTTCTATTATTGAAATCTCATATAAGGTGAATGGTATTGGCCTAAAGGATATTTATTGCCAAAGTTACCTTCCGATGGAAAACTTTAAGTTAGTGTTACGAAATCCAAACTATGTCGATCTTAATATTGCTGAAAATGGACTGTCACCAGTACGCTTGGAGGTGGAACAAACCAGAAAAGAACTAGTGTATACAGGAAAGAACATCCCTAGTTTAGGAAACGAAAATTTTCTTGGAGGAATAAATAACTATCGCGGAAGAATTTTTATTGAACCAGCACGAGCTTATGGTGCAGATAAGTTAAAGAAATGGGAGCAGGTAGCAAAATATTACTACGATGGAAAAAACGGCTATAAGGATGCGCTTAGCATGAAAAACGTCTATAAAAAGGACTTGACCGTTGCTCTTGGGATCGAACAAGATAAATTAACTCGAGCAAAAAAGGTGTTTTCATTCGTTCAGAAAAACTTTAAATGGAACCAATACTACAGCCGGTTTTCTCCCAACCTCGAAAAGGTATATCGAACTAAAGAAGGAAGTGCTGCTGCCATCAATTTAATATTGGTGGCAATGATGAGAGAAGCAGGCCTGAATGCGAATCCAATGTTGGTGGCCTCTAAACGAAATGGATATATTAGATTTCCCACCATCACGGGTTTTAATAATACCATAGCATGCGTTGAAATTCACGGTAAGAAATACTTGCTGGACGCTACTCGAAAACTAGCCAACTTTGGTGAATTACCTTTTGCTCTTGTAAATGGGGATGGTCTTGTTCTAAGTGAGAATTATGGCTACGAACTAGTGACAACTCGAACTAAGGTTAAATCAAAGAACATGGTAGTTATAGAAGCCGTCTTTAATCCAGAAGAACTTGAAATATCTGGAGCTGTGAAGCAAAGAATCTCTGGGTATTATGCTTGGCACCATCGGGAAGATTTTAATAATTCGAGTGAAGATGATTTTGCCGAAGTTTTACAGGCAAGGCACAATTTTCTTGCGGTGAGCCAGGTGGTTGCTAAAAACTTTGATGATGTGAGCAAGCCAATAGGTTTGTATTACAATATGAAAATGACCGACTATGGCGAACAAATTGGTGATAAATTTTATTTTGAACCCTTATTATATTTTGGCAAGGAAGAAAACCCGTTCAAAGAGGATGAACGTGTTTTTCCGATAGATTTTTTGTACCCCTATGGAAAGAATGTCACGGTTCATATCAAAGTTCCCGCCAACTACGAAATAACAGCGTTGCCCGAATCAAAAACAGTGAAACTCTCCAACGGACTTGGCACATTAATTTTTACCTGTCAGTCTTCCGAAGGAATAATCACGGCCAACCTTTCTTTTCAGATGAATACAAGTGTAGTTCCGTCCGAGTACTATAAAGAGATTAAGGATCTTTATTCAGAATATATAAATATTTCAAAATCCAAAATTGTCATCACCAAAGCCTAATATTGATCTTAATGAATAAAAACTCTTTCGAACTGGAATACCGAAAATCCCCTGTTGTTGATAGATATCCTTCCAAAAAACGCTACATTGTATCCATAGATTTACCCGAAAGATACAAGGTTGTAAGTTTGCTAATAAGTACATTGTATCTCGTCAACAATATGGCAATTTGAAGAAATTCTATCAATATGATCGATAAGGAAAAGTGAAAAATCGTGCTTTCCAAAATATAACCACTAACCAACCTAGTATGAAATCTCTCATTATTTTTCTAACGCTGTCCATGATTTCAATCAATGGATTTTCTCAAAACTATAAATACGGCAAAGTTTCTAAGGAAGAATTGGCAGAAACTAAAAATACCTTGTTTCCCGAGGCCGATGCAACTGTCCTCTATCGAGAACACAGTTGTTATTACGAGTACCGGCAGGGAGAAGGTTTTACCCTTTACACAAAGGTTTTTGAACGTATTAAAATATATAATAATGATGGTTTCGATTGGGCCAATCATTCCTTTTCAACCTATAATCATGGAAGTAATAGGGAGAAGATCGAAAGCTTAAAGGCAACTACTTATAACTTGGACGGCGGTTCAATTACTAAAGATAAATTGGCCAAAAGCGCCATATTTGATGAAAGAGCTTCAAACTACTATATGCGCCACAAATTCACTATGCCTAATATTAAACCTGGCAGTGTGCTAGAGTATACATACACGGTTTCTTCTCCGTTCAAACAAATTGATGATATCAATCTCCAGTATACTATTCCAATTAAAAAAGAGGTTGTGGAAGTGAAGGTGCCAGAATATTACGTATATCGAAGCCATGGGAATCCCCAATCGAATATCAATTTTAATTATGAGAAAACCTTTAAAGAAATGAAGGTTAATATCAATGCAAGAAGCGGTATTGGTTCTGCAAATTATGGAAGTTATAACGAATCAACTCGTTCTGGAAACGAAGGAGGGACTGGAAAATACAAGCAAATCCAATATCGTTTGGATGAGATCAATGTTCCTCCACTTAAAGTCGAAAAATTTGTAGATAACATAGACAATTATCGCGCAAAATCCATTTGGGAATTGGCCATGATCAATTGGCCTAATGAGGCACCCAAAACCTATACAACAAATTGGGAGTCGGTGACAAAGACCATTTATGAGCGAGATGCATTTGTAAATGAACTAAACAAGAAGGAGTATTTTCAAAATGAGTTGGGTCAAACCATTGCGGGTCTTACGGATCCCATGGAGAAAACTAAAAAGATATACAATTTTCTAAAGAATAAAATGTCTTGGAATGGTGACGCTGGTTATTACCCAAATACAGGGGTGAAAAAAGCATACAAAGAGGGAGTTGGAAATGTAGGTGATATTAATTTGATGCTAATTTCCATGTTGCGAAGTGCTAATTTGAATGCGAATCCAGTATTGATAAGTACCAAATCAAATGGGGTGCCAATCTTTCCAACTTTAAATGGTTTCAATTATGTTGTAGCAGGTCTGGAGCTAAATGGAAAGTTTTATTTGATGGATGCGACCTCTCCTTCATCCGATATCAATTTGCTTCCAAATAGGGCCATGAACTGGCAAGGAAGACTTATTAAACCAGATGGCGCTTCTGCTTGGGTAGGGTTGTATCCTGAATTTATGTCTCAGGATATTGTTTATGCGCAGGCTGAAATTGCAGGAACCGAGTTGACAGCCAGTGTGCGGGAAAGACTAACAGGACATTATGCCAAGGAGTACCGTTTTAAATATAGAGATATGCAATTGGATAAACAATTGGAAGAGCTTCAGCCCGGAGAGAATATTGCAAAATATTCGAACCTTGAAGTTAAAGATATGGAATATGGAAAGCCCTTTGTTAACCTTAGTTACGCAGTGACTTCAGAATCTATTGTGGAAGAGATAAATAACGATTTATATCTGTCTCCTATGATGTTTTTGGCAAATTTGGAGAATCCTTTCAAAGCGGATACAAGAGACTATCCTATTTTCTTTGGATTCCCGCAAACTAAAAAATATAATATCACAATTAAGGTGCCGGAAGGTTATATGGTGACCTCCCTACCCGAATCGTCTAAAGCATCGCTGGGAGATGATATGGGAAGCTATACGTATTTAATAAAAGAATCGCCTGGAATGGTTCAATTATCCGTAATTTTCGAGCTGAAATCACCCATAGTACTTTCTGATGACTACGAGTATGTGAAAGGGATGTTTTCGGAGATATTGAATAAAGAAAGTGAGAAACTTGTTCTATCAAAAATCTAAACAAAATGAACATTCAAAACGCCCAACAACAAGTAGATGCCTGGATTAAAGAGCACGGTGTTCGGTATTTTAACGAATTGACCAACATGGCGCAACTCACTGAAGAGGTAGGCGAGGTGGCAAGAATTATTGCCCGCAGGTATGGGGAGCAAAGCGAAAAGGAAAGTGATAAGGATAAAGATTTGGGTGAGGAACTCGCAGATGTCATTTTCGTTGTACTTTGTCTAGCCAATCAAACTGGCGTGGATTTACAGCAGGCATTTGAAAGAAAATTAGACCTTAAAACGAAGCGGGACCACGATCGCCATCATAATAACGAAAAGCTTAGCTAATGTTCCAACGTATTATTAAGTATCAGGGATTCTGGAAGTCGGTGTTATTTTTAACGGTTATGTACCTCTTGATCATTCTAGTACTACAATGGTTTCTCACTGGTTTTTCTTCTGAATTTATTTCAATATTGCTTCAATCCGGTAAAGTTTGGATGCTTCCTATTGCTGGTTTTATTGCTGGGTTTATGGTTAGCTACGGAAAGTTTTGGGGCAAATTAAAACGCGAGGACAAACGCAAATGAAAGCCGTACTATCTTCAGAAAATCGAAATACGAGGGAAACCGAAATCGCCGTTACTGGATCCAAAAGTGAATCCAATAGACTGCTTATTTTGCAAGCACTTTACCCTAATCTTTCTATTGAAAATCTCTCGGAAAGTGACGACACTGTTTTACTGTCTAAGGGACTAAAGATTCAGAATGGAATCGTGGATATACATCATGCGGGTACGGCAATGCGATTTCTAACGGCATACTTTGCAGGAAAGGAAGGGGTAGAAATTGTCCTTACCGGGAGTGCAAGAATGCAGGAACGACCCATTGGAGTTCTTGTAGATGCTTTGCGAAGTTTAGGAGCAAGTATTGAATATGAGAATGAGGAAGGCTATCCTCCATTAAAGATCTCAGGGAAAAATTTGAGTGAAGAAAGGGTTTCGGTTGCGGCTAACATAAGCAGTCAATATATATCTGCCCTAATGCTTTTGGCGCCTTCGCTATCCAACGGATTGAATATCATGCTTGAAGGAAAAGTAACTTCGGTACCCTACATTACCATGACCTTGGCCCTTTTGGAACGTTTAGGTATTCATGGTTCGTTTTTGAAAAATGAGATATCAATTCCTTCCGCTGAAAATATAAAGGATATCTCGATCGTGGTAGAAAGCGATTGGAGTTCAGCGTCCTACTTTTATAGTATAGCGGCACTTTCGGAAAATATTAAAATACGACTTACAAGTTATCGAAAAGATAGCCTTCAAGGGGATGCTGCACTTAGCCGAATTTATGAAACGCTAGGTGTTAAAACCGAATTTTTAGAAGAAGAAAATGCTATTGTTCTTTCCAAATTCGATCTGGAAATTAATAATGAAATTTATTTCGACCTGGCAAACACGCCAGATATTGCCCAAACCATTGCGGTATGTAGTTTTGGATTGGGTAAAGGCTGTGTTCTAACAGGACTACATACACTTAAGATCAAAGAAACGGATCGTCTTACAGCTTTAAAAGTGGAGCTTGAGAAATTAGGTGCTCGCGTGAATATTTCGCGGGATTCGCTTCATCTATACCCATCTAATGAAATGAGAGCGCATGTCGCTATTGATACCTATCACGATCATCGCATGGCCATGGCCTTTGCTCCTTTAGGATTGTTGGTTCCAATTACTATTAAAGATAGTGGTGTGGTCTCAAAATCCTTTCCTTCCTTTTGGAAGGACATGAAAACCGTTGGTATTTCTGTGGACTTTATCTCGTGATTGTGTTGTCTTTACTTTAGATATTTTGAAATGAGAACACTATTTTTAAATAATAAGTTGGCAATTACTTGACAACCCCTACCTTGAGGTTGTATATTTGCCATCTTTCAAAATAAAACTCACTACTTATGGGAATGAAATTATCCAACTTTAGCTTTGATCTACCGGAAGAACTATTAGCCGAATATCCTGCACCCAATAGGGATGAAGCACGATTGATGGTGCTCGATCGGGAAAAACAAACCATAGAACATAAAATGTTCAAAGATTTGATCGATTATTTTAAAGAGGATGATGTATTGGTGCTTAATAACACAAAGGTTTTCCCGGCACGGTTGTTTGGTAATAAAGAAAAAACGGGAGCTCGCATCGAAGTTTTTTTACTACGTGAATTGAACAGTGAAACCCGGCTTTGGGATGTTTTAGTGGATCCTGCTCGTAAAATTAGAATTGGAAATAAATTATACTTTGGTGACGACGAGTCTCTAGTGGCTGAGGTTATTGATAACACGACGTCTCGTGGGAGAACACTTCGGTTTTTATTCGATGGATCATATGAAGAATTCAGAAATAAACTAACGGAATTGGGAGAAACCCCGCTACCAAAGTACATTAAGAGAGAAGTAGAACCTGAAGATGCTGAAAGATATCAAACTATTTTCGCTAAAACAGAAGGGGCTGTCGCAGCACCTACGGCTGGACTGCACTTTTCAAAGCATTTACTAAAGCGCCTGGAAATTAAGGGAATCGACTTTGCCGAAGTCACGCTTCATGTAGGGCTCGGAACTTTTAGCCCCGTTGAGGTTGAGGACTTATCTAAGCATAAAATGGATAGTGAAGAAATTATTATTGGTGAGGAGGCTGTTAACATTATAAATGGAGGTATTTCTTCTAAACGACGCGTTTGTGCAGTAGGAACAACTGCCATGCGTGCTTTGGAGAGTTCGGTTTCTTCAAACCATACCTTGAACGCCTATTCGGGATGGACCAATAAGTTTATTTTTCCTCCTTACGATTTTAGCATTGCAAATAGCATGGTCACAAATTTCCATACTCCAAAATCTACTTTACTGATGATGGTTTCCGCCTTTGCTGGTCACGAATTCGTAAAAGAAGCTTATGCTGAAGCTATCAAGGAAAAGTACCGCTTTTATACCTATGGTGATGCCATGTTGATCATATAAAACCAACCCTATTCCACATGAAATCCTTTGCTTTTTGGCGAAGGATTTTTTTTTGCATCGAATTTTACCTTTTAAAATAGAAATATTTAGGTATCTTTATCTGTTATCAGGTATTAACTAACTAATATTCAGAGTGAATAAACTACTACTTCTGTTGTGCTTTATTATTCCATGGGTTTCAGCTTCATCCCAGGAAATGGATGGGGAGTACCCTGTTAGTTGGGATTTAAACCTGCCCACCATTGAACCTATATTGATGCCGCCGCTAGATCTTGAGAAGATTAGACAGGAAGACAGCATAAATGATTTAGACAAGAGCTTACCTTGGAGATATGGTGTGACCAGAACATTGCGCCTGGACCTGGAAGCTAATGGCGTTTGGACTACCTTGGAAGACGGTAGTCGGCTTTGGCGTATTGCAATTCAGTCACCGGATGCCATTAATCTTAGTGTTAATTTTAACGATTTTCATCTGCCTCCGGGAGCCCGACTTCAATTGTATAATTGGGACAAGACCGATACATCGAAAATTTACTTGAATGAAAATAACCGAGCCTCAAAGGTTTTGGGTTCTTGGTTTATTACTGGAGATACTATTTTAATTGAATATTTTGAACCTTATTCAACCGTTGGTAACGTATCATTGGAGATAGGGAGTGTTATTCATGGCTACCGCATGGGGCTGGTCAATGCCTCGGTGGATGGCTCGAGAGGTTTGAATGACTCTGGAGATTGCAATTACGATGTAAATTGTTCCATTGGAAGTGATTTTGAAGAAAAAAAGAACAGGGTTAAGAAGGCCGTTGCGCTACTCAATTTGGGAAATGGATATCTTTGTTCAGCTTCCCTGATAAATAATACTGCGTCCAATAAGACGCCCTTTTTGCTTACTGCAAACCATTGTTTGGAAAATTCGGATCCCAACCTTTGGTCTGTTCGTTTTAATTGGATGAGTCCTGATCCTATTTGCGGATCCATTGAGAATAGCGCCGATATACAAAGTAATTTTACAATGAGCGGTGCTCAATTTAGAGCGAGAAATGCAAAAAGTGATTTTGCATTGGTGGAGCTTTACAATGCTATTCCTTCCTCTTGGGATGTGTCCTTTGCGGGTTGGGATCGAAGTGACGTTCTTCCGGAATATCAAGTGGGGATTCATCATCCTAATGGGGATATAATGAAAATATGCCGAGATGATAACGGCGCTATCAAAGAAGTAGCCAACGGGACTGACGTTTGGCTCATTAAAGGCGTGTCTGCGGGGAATGGAAATGGTTGGGAAATTGGAACGACTGAAAGTGGTTCATCGGGCTCTCCCTTATTTGATCAAGAGGGAAGAATTATTGGTCAATTGTATGCAGGTCAATCGTTTTGCGATGGGTTAGTAAGTAATGGTGATTACGATGTGTACGGCAGGTTTGGCATCTCTTGGGCCGCTGGAACTACAAGCGAGAGTCGTTTGGAAGATTGGTTGGATCCCGTAGGAACAGGCCAAACCACCATAGATGCCCTACAAAATGCATTGAGCGTTGAGGACGTAGAGATTGGTGGACGTTTGGATATTTACCCTAATCCGGCTTCCGAGTATATTGTAGTCATGAACACGCAGTTCCCTAATTTGACGTACCGGCTCTATGATGTGTCTGGAAAACAAGTTATCGCTGGGAGTGTATCTAATTCAGAAAATAGAATTAATGTAATGAGCCTGGAAGAAGGAATGTACTTCCTGCACCTGTTGGATGAGGATACTCAAAATGACATTACGAAAAAAATTATCGTTGATAAATTGTAGGTGATTCCTACCGATCGAATTTTATCCGCCTCTTCTTAATAAGAAGAGGTTTTTTATGCTATCTAAATATGTGGTAGTTTTGCACCATGATTTCGAAAAAAAGAGATATAAGAGCCCTTTCTAAAGAAGAATTAAGAGAATTTTTTGTGGGTATTGGTGATAAAGCTTTTCGTGGCAATCAGGTATACGAATGGCTTTGGGGAAAGGGAATTCACTCTTTCGAAGGAATGACCAATATTTCTAAGGAGACGCGCGCAAGTTTGGAGGAAAATTTCGTAATCAATCACATTAAAGTGGATCACTTACAAAAGAGTAATGATGGTACCATTAAAAATGCCGTTAAGCTTTTTGATGGGCTCGTTGTGGAGTCTGTGCTTATTCCAACCAAGAGTCGGACAACGGCGTGCGTGTCTTCCCAAGTGGGTTGTAGCCTGGACTGCCAATTTTGCGCTACAGCGCGTTTAAAACGTATGCGAAACTTGAATCCAGATGAGATTTATGACCAAGTAGTGGCTATTCACAAGGAAAGCATGCTCTATCATGACAAACCACTGTCCAATATTGTTTTTATGGGTATGGGAGAACCTTTAATGAACTATAAGAACGTATTGCTTTCCATAGATAAAATTACCAGTGATGAGGGCCTTGGAATGTCTCCCAAGAGAATCACAGTTTCTACTTCTGGTGTTCCCAAAATGATTCGAAAAATGGCCGACGACGAAGTGAAATTCAATCTGGCCGTATCACTGCATTCTGCTGTACAGGAAACCAGAGAGCAAATAATGCCCTTTGCCAAAAGCTTTACCTTAACCGATCTGAGAACGGCTTTGGAATATTGGTATGCCAAAACAAAAAGGATTGTAACCTATGAATATATTGTTTGGGACGGCATTAACGATAAAGAAGAAGATATAAAAGCCTTGGTGCAATTTTGTAAATACGCTCCTTGTAAAGTAAATATTATCGAGTATAACCCAATTGATGATGGAGCATTTCAGCAGGCAGGCAGTGCGGCTATCGATTTGTATATTGCCCAGCTAGAGAAGAACAAAATACCTGTGACCGTGCGCCGTAGCCGAGGTAAAGATATTGATGCGGCTTGCGGCCAGCTGGCAAATAAGCATTAAAAAGAGCGACTTTAAAGTCGCTCTTTTTTTAATAGTATGTGCAACTATAATTATCTTTTGATAATCTTGATCGTTTTGCTCTGACCATCGGCAACCACTTTTGCAATATATACTCCACTGGTAAGCGCAGAAATATTTACAATTTCAGAAGTGCTTGATAATTTTTGCGAAACTACCTGCTGTCCTAATACGTTATACATAGAAACGTCACTCAAAGGAAGGTTGTTTCTCAATTCCAACGTAGCGTCGCTTACTACATAAGTAAGTGCAGCTAAGTTGTTGTCATTAACACCTAAAGAAGCAGCTTCTACAATAAAGTCATCCATTTGGAATACGAACGAATCCTGAGCCATGTAGTGAATAGCAATATAAACTTGCTGTCCATCATATGCAGAAAGGTCGTAAGTATATTCTGTGTAATCAAGTGGAGCTTGTTGCTCACCACCGCTTAGGTCTACAGAAAAGTCTCCAACATCTGTCCCAGTAGTTGATAATAAAACTTCAAATCGCTCTAAACCAAAAGCATCTGTTAAAGATTTGGCCCAAAAAGTAATTGAAGAACCAGTAGCTCCAGTTAGATTAATTTGCGGAGTGATAATGTAATCATCGTTCAATAAGCTTGTTGCTGCGAACATATAAAGACCTTTGTCTCCGGTTCTGGCCAACCAAGCCGTTCTGTCTTGAGGATCACCTGGATCTGCATCGTCCATAGTAACAGCATTAAATACAATAGCCGTTCCTGTGTAACCTTCATTTTCAAACTCAAAATCAGTTGAGCCATAAGTTACAGATGCATCCACATCAATTTGAGACCAGTCTCCAATGTCAGCAATAATAAAATCGTCGAAAGAATCAAAACTTTCTTCCCAAATAGTAACCTGGGCATTCATAGCGAAAGCAGCAAAAAACGCCGCTAGTAAGGTAATTTTTTTCATTTTTAATGATTAAAGATTAATAGGTGCTAAAATTAGTAAATTTTTATGGCATCTATACGTTTTAACTTATTTTTGACACAAATGAAGATTGTATCGCAAATCAAATCGCCCATTGAGGCTGAAATGGAGCTCTTTGAAAAAAAGTTTTCCAGTGCCATGGCCTCAAAGGTTTCTCTTTTAAGCCGAATTACACATTACGTGGTCAATCGTAAGGGAAAACAAATGCGCCCGATGTTTGTTTTTCTCATAGCTAAAATGTGTAATGAGGGAGCCGTCAATGAAAGGACTTATCGAGGAGCGTCCGTGATCGAGCTAATTCACACGGCTACCTTAGTGCATGATGATGTAGTTGACGACAGTAACAAAAGGAGAGGATTCTTTTCAATTAATGCGTTGTGGAAAAATAAGATTGCCGTTTTAGTGGGGGACTATTTGCTGTCTAAAGGTTTGTTACTTTCTATTGATAACGACGATTTCGACCTGTTGAAAATTATTTCTGTGGCAGTTCGAGAAATGAGTGAAGGAGAATTACTTCAAATTGAGAAAGCCCGTCGATTAGATATCACGGAGGAGGTTTATTTTGAGATTATTCGACAGAAAACGGCTACACTCATTGCCGCTTGTTGTGCCATGGGTGCAAAATCGGTAAATGCTTCCGATGAAGAAGTGGAGAATTTACGCCGATTTGGAGAACTTATTGGGATTGCCTTTCAGATAAAAGATGACCTTTTTGATTATGGCGATGAGAAAATTGGAAAGCCAACAGGTATTGACATTAAGGAAAAGAAAATGACGCTGCCTTTAATTCATGCCTTAAATAATGCCAGTTCCAAAGAGAAGACCTGGCTGATCAACTCTGTAAAAAACCACAACCTCGATAAGCGACGGGTGAAAGAGGTTATTGCCTTTGTAAAGGATAATGGTGGCTTGACGTATGCCACGGCACAAATGAAATCGCATCAACAAGAGGCGCTCCAATTGCTTCAAAACTACCCGAACTCCCCCTATAAGGACGCTCTCGAGTTGATGGTCAACTACGTTATCGATAGGAAGAAATAAGGATTCTATTCGGTATTAAATAGATCAGCGTGTTAAATTTTGTCATGCACTTTTGGATTGATTTTTGTATTTGACCTATTATTATGCCATTATTAATCTCTTCGGAATTAAATATATATTTCAGAATAAAATACAAATTGCTTAAAATCAGATATTTAAAAATCAATTATTGAAGTGGGACTCCAGATTTTGTTTTTTTTTTGAACCCGAGACAACCTTTTTCACCAAACGACCGTCTTTATAATTGAAGCGTCGTTTAAGCGCAGCCAATGAAAGTAATATCCTTACATAAGAACTACAGTCGGTTAATTAGCAGAGCTAAAAAAGGCAACCAAAGGGCACAACATGAGCTTTATGAGCTTTTTGCTCCCAAAATGTTAAGCGTTTGCCGACAATATGTAAAACGACCTGAAGTAGCCGAGGAGGTAATGTTAGGTGGATTCTTAAAAGTTTTTACTCACTTGGGATCGTATAAAAATGAAGGAAGTTTTGAAGGTTGGATTCGCCGCATCATGGTGAATGAATCCATCTCCCAACTTCGAAGAGATAAAAAGTTGTTTTTTAACGAAGAGGCCGAGATTGAAAATTCGAAAGATCATGTTGCCTATATCGATACCGAGTTGGAGGTGAATGAAATTCAGAAATTAATTGACGATCTACCGGATGGATATAAAACGGTTTTCGTGCTTTACGCGGTGGAAGGATATAAACATAGTGAAATAGCCGAATTGCTTCAGGTTTCTGAAAGCACGTCAAAAACACAACTTTTTAAAGCGCGAAAAATGCTTCAGAAAACATTTATTCAAGAAAACAAACTCAGTTATGGCACCCATTAAATTTGAAGAGAACATCAGAGAGAAGTTGCAGGAACGGGAGATTCGGCCAAGTAAAGATTCTTGGAACGAATTGTCCAAAAAGTTGGGGCACGCTCCTGCACCTAAAAATAATAGACGTCTGTGGATGGCAGTAGCTGCTGGGTTTATGGGCCTTTTATTAGTAGTGTCCTATGTGTTGACCACTAGCGATGAGGATCAACCCATTCAGTTAGTTGATAAAAATACGACGACTCCTTCAGAAGTGGAGGAAGCGATCCAGACACCACAATTAGAAGACCCTGCCATAAATGAGGCTCCTGTGATTGCTTCGGAGAACACCGGGAATGATAAGGAAAAACCTGTTATAGAAGGCAGAAATAAAATCCTTCCGAAGAAGAATATTGCGGTAGCTAAAGATAAGAGTGATAAAACAAAAAATAGTACAACTATTAATGAAGCCGCGCTCATTGAAAAACAAGAAATTGCCGAGATAAACCCCAATTTGAAAGCGATTACAAATAACAAGTCTGTGCCAAAACAGGAAGACGCTTTTGTAGAGAATAAAGTGGATGCGGTTGTGGCGGCGGTGCGTCAAATGGAGGAATCTAACAACACGGTTACGGCCGAAGAGATCGATGCCCTGCTATCCAAAGCTCAAAGAGATATAGCAACCAATCGAATTTTATCCTCAAGCAATGAAAAGATCGATCCATCGGCACTGTTACGAGACGTTGAGAGTGAAATGGAGCGAAGCTTTCGGGACAAGGTATTTGAAGCTCTTGGCGAAGGCTATAATAAAGTAAGGACTGCCGTAGTAGAACGGAACAATTAAATAAAATCATCAATCCAGCCCTAACGGGCAAAAATCACGAATAGTATGAGATTAATTACATTATGTACCGCCATCGCGGTATGGGCGATAGCTTTGACCGAATGTTACGCTCAAGACGAAACCGCTTTGGAACGAATTGAATTTTTAGAACAGACCAAAGAGAAGATCATTAACGAAGAAAAGGACGCGCTAAAAATCCAGGTGGAGACCATCAATAGGAAGTTGGAAGATGGAGATATTACAGAGGAAGAAGCGAATGAGATGAAGCAAGAAGCCGCTGAGCAAAGGGCGCTGAATATTGAAAATAAGCTTGCCATCGTGGACCATAGAATTGATTTGGTTCGACGAAACGGTGTGGCTATTGGCGATCAACTATTGATCGTTGGACTAGGTACAAATACCGTGACAGGGGGCTCCATCTTTGGCATTAACTTTACGAATTCCTCTGATCATAAAAGAAAATACGATCGTCGTACCAAAAGCGAGTTGATATTCTCTTTCGGATTGAATAATGTAATTGGTAGCGGTCAATCGTTAGACGATTCGCCGTTTAAGGTAGGAGGAAGTAGGTATGCTGAAATTGGTTTAGGATGGAAGACACGTGTTTTTAAAGAAAGCAATTGGTTGCGATTTAAATATGGTATTTCCTTTCAGTTTAATGGTTTAAAACCAGAGGACAATCAATATTTTGTCGATACGGGTGATCAAACCGAATTACAAGAGTTCCCGGAAGATTTGAAAAAATCAAAATTCCGAATGGACAATATGGTGATCCCCGTTCATTTCGAATTTGGGCCGTCGAGTAAGCTGGAAAGAGAAGACTATTTTCGATATAGTACCTATAATAAATTTAGAGTGGGTCTTGGGGGTTATGCCGGACTGAACTTGGGTGCCAGGCAAAAACTGAAATTTAAATCTGAAGGAGAGGACGTGAAGCAAAAACTGAAAGCCAATTACAACACCAACAACTTTATCTATGGTTTGAGCGGTTATATTGGATTTAGCCAAATATCGGTATACGTGAAGTACGATCTCAACACAATATTTAAAGATGATCCTTTGGAGCAGCGCAATGTTTCTTTAGGGTTGCGATGGGACTGGGATTAGCCAATCTTCTATGTTTCATATTCTGAAAGGACCTCCTGAGTGGGGTCTTTTTTTGCTGAGTGGTTTTTTGTGATTTACGACCTTTTAAAGGTATATTTGTGTATCTTTTTCTTCTGAATAAATTCTGAAAATTGATCTCAAGAACCACCATAGATAATGTATTTGAAACCGCCAGAGTAGAGGAGGTCATTGGTGATTTTGTGCAATTGAAAAAATCAGGAAGTAATTTCAAAGGGTTGAGTCCGTTTAGCGATGAAAGAACGCCCAGTTTTATGGTCTCTCCCGTAAAGCAAATATGGAAAGATTTTTCCAGTGGGAAGGGAGGAAATGTGGTTGCCTTCTTAATGGAACACGAGCATTTTACTTACCCCGAAGCCATTAGATATCTGGCTAAAAAGTATGGCATTGAAATAGAAGAGACCGAGCAAACTGACGAACAAAAGAAGCAGGCCAGCGAACGGGAAAGCCTTTATTTGGTGAGCGAGTTCGCCAAAGATTATTTTCATGATACACTTTTAAATAGTGAACAAGGAAAAGCCATTGGTAAAACCTATTTCAAAGAACGCGGTTTTACGGATGAAACGATCAAAACGTTCTCTTTAGGGTATTCTCCAGATGAATGGGATGCCTTTTCTGCTCATGCTTTAAAAAATGGCTATCAACTTAGTTTTTTGGAAAAAACGGGGCTTACTATTGTAAAAGGGGATAAGCAGTTTGACCGTTTTAAAGGGCGCGTAATGTTCCCCATTGTGAGTTTGAGTGGCCGTGTTTTAGGTTTTGGAGGTCGTATTCTCACCAACGATAAAAAGGCTGCTAAGTATCTCAATTCTCCTGAAAGTGACATCTACCATAAAAGCAAGGTCCTTTATGGAATATACCACGCCAAACAAAGTATTGCAAAGGAGGATAATTGCTATTTGGTGGAAGGTTATACCGATGTCATTCAGTTTCATCAGAGAGGAATAAAAAATGTGGTTTCCTCTTCGGGTACAGCGCTAACGCCGGAGCAAATTCGTTTGGTGAACCGACTTACGCGTAATATTACGGTCCTTTTTGACGGGGACGCAGCTGGATTGAGAGCGTCACTTCGAGGCGTTGACCTCATATTGGAACAAGGAATGAATGTGCGAATTTGCACCTTCCCCGAAGGAGAAGATCCCGATAGTTTTGCAAAAAACAATTCTTTGGAGGAACTCACCCGGTATTTGGAAGAAAACGCTCGGGATTTCATCAATTTTAAGGCCTCATTGCTTGCCACTGCGGCTAAAAATGACCCTATCAAAAAGGCGGAAACCATTCGTGATATGGTTTTGAGTATTTCAAAAATACCCGATGTCATCAAACGAGAGGTGTATATTAAGGAATGTTCTCGCATTATGGACATTAGCGAAGAGGTGTTGTTTAGTACGCTGGCGCAAATTCTTCAGAAGGAAAAAAGGGATTCTTCAAAGAAAACGGGCAAGAAGGACTCGCCAAAACCGATGGAGGTGATTCCTGTTGAAAAACAGGTGGTAAAAAAAGTAGATGTACAATTCGAATTGGAGCGTAAGATCATCGAACTGCTTCTTTTATATGGAAATGAGGAAGAGGAATTTGAAGATCTTATGTTGGAGGCGACCGAAGAAGGTACGATTACTTTTAAGCCGGAAATGGTGACATCTAAAGTATTTGAAAAAGTGTATTTGGATTTGCAAGAGGACGAAATTGAATTTGCCAATGATGAATTTAAGGAGCTTTATTTTGAAATAATCAACACCTTAAATCAGAAACAGGAGCTTAAAGTAGAGACTTTTGTAAATCAATTACAGCCGGAAAGAGCAGAGGCGATCACCCATATTTTAATGGATGATGAGAAATATCAACTGGCGGAATGGGAACGCAAGGAAATTTATGTGAAACAAAAGAAGACCACTATTGCTCAAGTGGTGAGTGAGACTATTTTAAACTTAAGAAGACACTTGGTGACTCAGAAAATCGACGAATTGAGTCAGTTGGTCAAGGAGCAGGAAACTCCCGATCAGACCCATAGTAATTTACAAGATATTGTTGATTATATTACCTTAAAGAAGGTGCTTTCAGAAAAACTCAACCGAGTGTTATAATCACCCAAATTGGAACATTCTTGATTGGTGGATCAAATCGGCTAGATTATCCACCTTTAACTTTTTTAGCAATCTCGTTTTATAGGTGCTTACTGTTTTCTCATTAATGTTCAGCGCATTGGCGATATCCTTGTTTCGCTTACCGCTGGAAAGTAAATTAAGAACTTCGATCTCACGAGAAGAAAGCTTTTTATATCGACTAATAGCACTCGCTTCTCCTACGTTGCGACTTGTAAAGGTAGAGGTTAGATCTTCGTTTAAGAATATTCCCCCTTTAGAAACTTGCTTTAAGGCTTTTAAAAACACTTTGTTAGAAGCCGTTTTTGGCACGTACCCAGCTGCGCCTGACTTAATGGAACGCAAGGCATATATTTCTTCAGGATGGGTAGAAAAAATTAGAATTCTGGTTTCTGGAAATTCGGTTTTAATGGCACGCAGCGCATTGATGCCATTAATTTGCGGCATATCAATTTCCATAATTAAGATATCCGGACTATATTCTTGTAAGTTTTTGAATAATTCGTCACCATTATTGGCTTTGCCAACAATAGTGTAGCTATCATTCTTCTTTAACATACAAGCTACTCCTTTTCGGGTCACCGGGTGGTGATCTGCTATAACGATTCTTTTCATATAATAGTCCCTTTATTAAGGTTTGCACCTTTCAATGGGGATAGTGTTAATGTTGTGAGGTTTTGTAATACTTCTACTACAAAACCAAAACTATAACATCTTTTCGCTGTATGCAGGATTTTTCGTTCAACTGTAAGAAAACTCGTTAAAAACCGAATATTAGCGGAGTTTCGCAGGTATTTCACAAACCGGTATTGGGTTCATTTTATGTTGGTTAATGGTGTTTAAACGCATGTAGAGGTCGAATACCGTTTTTTCGCGTCCATGGAAGTCTAAAGTTGTTTTTCCCTGATCTTGCATTTTCATCGCCCATTCCAACTCGTCATAGGTGGCTCCAATTTGGTCCTCATCGGTTCTATCATCACCCCATAAACCGTCCGTAGGAGCGGCGTCAATGATTTCTTGGTTAATTCCCAGAGTTCTGGCCAAGTCGTAGACTTCGCTTTTCATTAAATCAGCAATAGGGCTTAAATCTACCCCTCCATCTCCATATTTGGTGTAAAATCCTACACCAAAATCTTCCACTTTGTTGCCAGTACCTGCCACTAAATATTTATGAAGTCCGGCAAAATAGTAGAGCGTTGTCATTCGAAATCGAGCACGGGTGTTTGCCAGTGACATAAACCGAGATTCTTCGTTCTCAACGGGAGGAAGCTCCGCTATTAATTGATCAAAAACAGGTGTTAGATTTACCTGTTCCATAGCGACCTTTTCGTAGTTGGATTGAAGCCAGTCAATATGGTTATAAGCCCTGCTTACCTGAGATGCCGCCTGATGGATTGGCATTTCCAGACAAAGTAATTTTAAGCCCGTGCGAGCGCACAACGTGGAAGTGACAGCCGAATCTATTCCCCCGCTTATTCCTATAACAAAACCTTCCATTTTAGCATTAACAGCATAATCTCTTAACCAATTTACGATGTGATCTATAACTTTCTCGGTCTGCATATTTTTTCGTTTTTAAACAGGATTGTTGGCAACGATTGATGCCTTCTTTGGTTCTTTCTTTTAAACTAAAAAGATACCTTTGCAGCACAAAAGTAAGTGAAAACTAAAATTAAAAAAAAGCATCAACGTTAAAGACCATATAAAATCACAATATGAATAAAGTTCTCTTACTAATTCTCACTGCTATCTTGCTGGTAGGTTGTACTTCAAAATCTAAAGTTGAGCAGGAAATTGCAAAAATACCCGTGGATTTTGAATTGATACGCTTCGATAAGGTCTTCGGAAGTGCAACTGTAACAGATTTGCCGCATTTGAAGGCTCAGTACCCCATGTTTTTTCCTGAACGATTTGATGACAGTATTTGGGAGCAACGAATGGTGGATACCCTTCAGTTGAGTTTGAATGAAGCCGTATGGGAAGTATTCCCCACCGAAGAAAAACTGGAAGAGGAATTGGAGGCCTTGTTTCAACATTTGAAATATTATGATGAAGACTTTGACACGCCTAAAGTCTATACAACCACTTCGGACGTAGATTATAAGAATAAAGTGATCTTAGCAGATAGTCTTCTCATTATCGAATTAGATACCTATTTGGGTAGTGATCATTATTTCTATGCTGATATTTCGAGATACATTACCAAAACGATGAAACCTTCTATGGTTGTTTCAGATGTGGCCACGGCCTATAGCCGAAATTATATCCCAGTGCCGCGCCAGCGAAGTTTTATGGAACAGATGATTTACTTCGGAAAGGAGTTGTATTTAAAAGATATGTGGTTGCCTAACACCCATGACGCCGTCAAAATTGGGTATACAGAAAGCGAATTACAATGGGCTCAGGAGAACGAAGCTTATATATGGAGTTACTTTGTGGAAGGGGAGTTGCTCTTCAGTACCGATACAAAACTCGCTGGCCGCTTTATTAATCCAGCACCTTTCTCTAAATTTAAGCTAGAATTGGATAACGAATCGCCTGGAATGGTTGGTCGTTTCATAGGTTGGCAGATCGTTAGATCCTATATGGAAAAAAATGATGTTTCCATCCGGCAATTAATGACGACCCCTGCAGACGAATTATTTAAAAACTCAAAATACAAACCGAAAAAATGAGCGTACACACTTCAGAAATAAAAATTAAGGTTGGCCTGGATGAAAATAAAATTCCAGAGGAACTACATTGGTCCGCTCCCGGAGGAGATGTAAAAGATCAAGAGGCAAAAGCCATGCTATTGTCGGTTTGGGATCCAAAGGCAAAAGAGGCTTTGCGCATCGATTTGTGGACAAAAGATATGCCGCTCGACGAGATGAAAGTGTTCTTTCATCAAACACTTACAGCCATGGCAGGTACATTCCGCAGGGCTACTAACGATGAAAAGATGAGCGCAACCATGCTCGATTTTTGTGATTATTTTGCCGAGAAGCTTGAACTCATAAAAAAATAAAATTTTTCCAATTAATTTCCTAAGTGTAAGCTAGCTTACATTTTCTCTTCGTTTAACTCATTTATTTTGTGTCATCAAAAAATAAAAAGTTAAATGATGGAAAAATTACAGTTTACAAAAAAGAGCAGAGTAGCGGTCGCATGGATGGCGTTATTCTTTGCCATGAGTTTTACGGTCAGCGCGCAATGTGTCGCCGATGCGGCCGCAATTGAAATCGCAGGAAGCGGTGCTACCGAAACGAGTATCTGCGTTGATGGAAATCCCGACCCTATTGACGTAACCCTGGTTGGTGCAGGAGTTGGATCTAATAATGGTTGGGTAATCACTGACAATGCAACAGGAGTAATTCTGGCCTTACCTCCCGGCCCTCCCTTCAATTTGGATGGTGCTGGTACAGGTGTTTGTGACATCTGGTATTTACGCTATGAACCGGGTCTCACAGGTTTGGCTGTAGGACAGAATGTGTCAGATTTAGCAGGATGCTTTGACCTCTCAAACCCTATTGAAGTCATCCGAGAAGAGGCTGATGGAGGAACGGTTGAAATTGACATTGCTGCTACTGGAAACCCGAATAATACGACTACCATTTCTGCAGACGGACTGTCAGCGGTTATTTGTGTAGACGGAAGACCAGATCCATTGGTAGTGGTTCACACCAATACGGCTCCTAATTTATCTTACCGATATGTGATTACCGATAACAGCCCCGATAGCATTATTCTTGCCATTGCCGGGACCAATGAGATCAGTTTGGATGGAGCCGGCCCTGGTACT
>JBCCIJ010000024.1:0-61687 GCA_039028295.1 Bacteroidota bacterium | reverse complement strand
CTCAGATTTTCTAAGAGCAAAACTATAAATGGTATTTAAGGTATTGAATAAAAAATGTGGGTGAATTTGTTTTTTTAGATACTGAAGTTCTTGTTCTTTTAATTTCAACGAATTCTCGAGATTTTCATTTTCCAGTTGTTTGTTTAAAGCCAAAGTGCGGGCATTATTGCTAAGCAATTTTGCAAACCCGACAAAACCCACAACCAGATAGACTAAAACCAAAACAAATATAAAATTCTTCGGTAGTGGAACGGATGGAACGTCCAGGTTGAACAGGAAGTTGTCAAAAATCACCAGCTGTATTAAATAAATGCTGATAATTAGAATAAGCAAGCTATGCCCAATAAACGGTAAATATTTTCTTTTAAATAAATACTTCGGAAGCAAATAGTAATTGGTATAATAAGTAGCTAACATGGAAATAGGAAGTAAAAAACTTGCTGACCAGGTAACATAAATGCCATTGGGGGAGTTGTGGCTGAAAAAATAGATGAAGAACAACCAGACTCCACACCAAAAAATAAGGTGCATGGGTATAAAGAGACTTCCTGTATTCTGATGGTTCATGTCCGAAAGATGGCGAAAATAATGTTTATAAACGAAATTAAGAGATGGGTTACCGTATTAAAACCCTTTTCGGTAGAATCTCCACCGCGAATGCGAATGACTGGCTAATGGTGTCAAAAACCCCAATAATAATCGCAGATCGTCTCATTTTATTAAAATGATCGAAGGGTACCTCTAGTTTTGGTGCTATAGAAATCTAAAAAATATACACTATGCTTTTTAAATTATTCGAACAAGGTGGCCCTTTCTTTATGACCCCTATCTTAATTTTATTTATTCTCACAGTTGTTTTATTTGTAAAAGAATTGATTCAGAAAAATAATCGTGAAAGAACTATTACGATCTTGAAATCGCTGAGTGCCTTTGTATTCGTATGGGGCTTGTGTGGCCAGGTCATTGGTCTTATTGAGGGTTTTGACTCCATGGAAGGCATTGAAGGTAGTGTGTCTCCCGCCATACTATATGGAGGATTGAAATTCACTTTTTTACCAACGCTCTTTGGTATGGTCACTTTTCTTTTTACACGCGCCTATATCACTGTTTTACAGTGGAAGTTGGTAAAAGCTTAGTGTTTTAGGAGATATAGTTCCAAATATTCTTGTATTTGGCTAGTTGAGCGTATGTGCTTCTAATGGGGAGGTTGTAAGGTTTTTCTAAAGTAGGGTCGTCTTTAAGCACTTCAACGGCATAACTACGAGCCATCCTTAAAATCTCGGAGTCTTTTACGATATCGGCAATGCGAAGATTGAGCACTCCACTTTGTTGGGTTCCCATGATGTCACCTGGACCTCTAAGCTTTAGATCTACCTCGCTTATTTCAAATCCGTCGTTGGTGCGAACCATGGTTTCCAATCGTGTTTTCGCATCGGCGGTGAGTTTGTGGCTGGTCATTAAAATGCAATAGCTTTGTTCGCCACCTCTTCCAACACGACCTCTAAGTTGATGCAATTGTGATAGACCAAATCGTTCCGAACTTTCGACAACCATCACAGTCGCATTAGGTACATTTACGCCTACTTCAATTACCGTGGTGGCGACCATAATTTGAGTTTCACCGTTAATAAAACGGTTCATTTCATATTCCTTATCGGCTGGTTTCATTTTTCCGTGTACGATGGAAATTTGATAATTTGGTTTCGGAAAATCACGCTCAATACTGGCATATCCATCCATCAGATCTTTGTAGTCTAAAGCCTCACTTTCTTGTATCAAAGGATAGACAATATAGACCTGTCTTTTTTTTGCAATTTCGTCCTTTAAAAAGCGAAAAACTTTGAGTCTGTTTGCATCAAATCTGTGGACGGTTTTTATGCCTTTTCTGCCGGGCGGTAATTCGTCAATTATACTTATGTCCAGGTCGCCATAAACGCTCATGGCCAAGGTGCGTGGAATAGGGGTGGCCGTCATCACAAGAATATGCGGCGGCCGTTCATTTTTATGCCATAATTTACTTCGTTGTGCCACTCCAAATCGATGTTGCTCATCGATAATTGCGAGCCCTAAGTTTCGAAATTTTACCTTATCCTCGAGCACTGCATGAGTGCCAACTAAGATGTCCAACGACCCATTTTCCAGTTTTTCATGAATTTCACGTCTTTTTGAAGTGTTACTTGAACCTGTGAGTAAAAAAATACTGATTTTCAATTTATTACACAACTCAAGTAAACCGTTGTAGTGTTGGACTGACAAAATTTCAGTCGGAGCCATTAAACAAGCTTGAAAACCGTTGTCAAGTGCTATTAACATTGACATGAAGGCCACAATGGTTTTTCCGCTACCCACATCGCCTTGTAGTAGCCTATTCATTTGGGCGTTGCTACCCAAATCGTTTCGAATTTCTTTAATCACTTTTTTTTGGGCACCAGTCAAATCGAAAGGTAAATGTTCCTTGAAGAATGTATTGAAACGCTCCCCTACCGTCTTAAATGGATACCCTTTAATTTTTGCCTTATGCAGCATATTCTTCCGAAGTAATTGAATCTGAATATAGAATAATTCTTCAAATTTTAGTCGGTATTCCGCTCTTGCCAAAAGGTCATTTGAAGTTGGAAAATGTATGTTAAAAAGTGCCTCACTTTTAGGTAGTAATTTGAGGGCGTTTAACAGGGGTTCCGAGAGGCTCTCGGTAAAGGCATTTTTGGCCTCGGAAAACAGCTGTTGCATAAGGGTATTGATCACTCTATTTGTGATGCCGCTATTGGCCAATTTTTCCGTAGATGGATATACAGGCTGCATTGCCGATCTCATACTTTTTTGATGGGCCGAAAGCAATTCCATTTCCGGATGTGGCATGGAAAAAGTTCCGTTGTACCAATTTGTTTTTCCAAAGATCACGTAAGGTTCGTTCAGCTTTAAATTTTCACGAATCCACTTATGACCTCGAAACCAAACCAGCTCCATTTTTCCAGTTTCGTCTACAAAAGTTGCCACCAAACGTTTACCTCTTTTTTGCTCCACCATTTTGAGATGCGTTATTTTTCCGGCAATTTGCGTCTCGGCACTGGTTCGTTGCAGTTGACCAATTTTATAGTATTGCGTCCTATCCAGATAGCGATTGGGAAATAGATGTATTAAATCCTGAAAGGTATGAACGTCCAACTCCTTTTTAAGTAAATCGGCCCGATTAGGGCCAACACCTTTGAGATAATCGATAGGAGTTTGGAGGAAATTGGTGTTCATAGAACGAATTTACTTAATTTGGCAGAACATTTGTGACTAACCTACTATGAGAACTATTTTTTATTTGTTTTTACTTTTTCCTTTGGCCGTCATTGGTCAACAATCCGATGTTTTAGATGTTACAAAAATAAGTACGATAATCGACGTGTTTCCAACGAAAGAAAGAGTTGTAGGTACTCAGAAGGTTTTTTTTAATGTACTAAAAGCAGCGGACTCCGTTTATCTAGATGGAATTAAGATGAGGCTTCTTGAGAACAAAATTAAGGACATAGATGTTGTTGCTTCGGAAACTAAAATTTGGTTTATAGGCCCATTCGAAATCGGTAAGCAGTATTTGGCCGAATATACTTACGAAGCCTTTCCAAAACAGACGTTTTACTTTACGGGAGATCAGTTTTGGACGCAAGGACAAGGAAAATATACCTCTCACTGGCTGCCGAGTTTGGACGATATGAAGGATAAGATCGAATTTGATATGACCTATACCGTTCCAGCTAAAAACTCGGTCATTGCTAATGGTAAATTGTCCGAAGCGCATCTCAGTGAAGATCGGATGACCTATAGTTTTGAGATGCAAGAACCCATGGCCAGCTATTTGGTCGCGATAGCTTCGGGTGATTTTTATCGAAAGGAATTAACATCCGCTTCGGGCGTTCCTTTGGAGTTTTATATCCGTTCTGAGGATTCCTTGAAAATGGAGCCAACCTATCGCTACACCAAAGAAATATTCGATTTTTTGGAAACCGAAATTGGAGTTGCTTACCCGTGGCAAAATTATAAACAAGTTCCCGTTCGCGATTTTTTGTACGCCGGAATGGAAAATACAACGGCTACTATTTTTTCTGAAGCCTTTGTAGTGGATTCGATTGGCTTTAACGATCGAAATTACGTTAATGTCAATGCCCACGAACTAGCCCATCAATGGTTCGGAAATCTTGTGACCGAAACCGAAGGAACGCATCATTGGTTGCACGAGGGGTTTGCAACCTATTATGCCTTATTAGCCGAGCGTGAGGTCTTTGGCGACGATTACTATTACTGGAAACTATTGCAGTCGGCTGAGCAATTGGAGGGTTTGAGCCAGAGCGGAAAGGGAGAATCTCTATTGAACCCTAAGGCAAGCTCACTTACGTTCTATGAAAAAGGAGCTTGGGCTTTGCATATTTTAAAAGAACGAATAGGGGAGGAAGCTTTTAAAACGGCTATTAGAAATTACCTGAACAAACATGCCTATAAAAATGTGACTACTGATGATTTTTTAGCTGAAGTGAGACGCGCTACATCAATCGATATTGCACAATGGGAGGCCGATTGGCTCAGACAGTCCGCATTTAAGGCACAACAGGCGCTGGAATCACTTACGAAGAGTACCTTTATTAACGATTACTTTAAAGCATCGGCCTTGAGAGCAACTCCTTTTGCTGAAAAGAAATTGGAATTAGAAGCATTATTGAGACAAGGCAATGAATATTTGGGCCAGGAGGCGGTGTACCAATTGGCTGGTGAGCCTATAAAAGAAACGCTTCCTTTGTATCAATTGGCAATGCAATCGGATAACTTAATAATTCGTCAGGCCATAGCCACTTCGGTTCAGAATATTCCATTAGCATTGAAACCTATTTTTGAAACGCTATTAGAAGATGGATCCTATGTGACTTTGGAATTTGCTCTGGCCGGATTGGCATCAACATACCCGGAGGATAGATTGAAATATTTAGAGCCCTACAAATATGTAGATGGATTTCAGAATAAAAACATCAAATTATTGTGGTTGGCGATAGCTATTTCTTCGGAAGTGTACGGTGCTTCGGCCAATGAAATATTTCTTTCAGAATTAAGAGATTATAGCTCACCGGATTATAGTTTTGAGGTACGTCAGAAAGCGTTAGAATATGTGTATCAGTTGCGATTGTTCGAAAGGGCTAGTCTGAAACATCTGGTCAACGCCTGTACCCATCACAATTGGCGGTTTAGAAATACAGCCCGCGAAATGTTGAAAAATTTACTGGCGGAAGAAAAGTATGTTGATCAATTAAAGCCATTAATGAATTCATTTTCAGAAAAAGAAAAAAATTATCTAAACAGAATATTGGAGAACGAATGAGGGGATTAGTGATTTCGGGAGGAGGAAGCAAAGGCGCTTTCGGAGGTGGTGTTGCCCAGTATTTAATGGAAGAGATGGGGCACGATTACGATATTTTCGTAGGAACCTCTACGGGAAGTCTTCTTATATCTCATCTGGCATTAAATAAAATTGAAAAGATAAAGGAAGTCTATACTTCAGTAAATCAAAAGAGTATTTTTAATATTCGCCCGTTCCGAATAAAACAGACCAAATATGGAGGGAAAGAGATCGTCATCGACCATTTTGCTGTACTCCGTAATTTTTTTAGAGGAAGTAAGACCTTTGGCGAAAGCCAAAACCTAAGAAAACTGATCAAGCAAACGCTTACTCCGTCTGAATTTACCCAACTTCAGGAAAGCCATAAGGATGTGGTGGTGACCGTATCCAACCTGTCGCTCAATCAAGTAGAGTACAAGTCGATCAAAGCGTTTGACTATGACGATTTTGTAGATTGGATTTGGATCTCCTGTAATTATGTTCCCTTTATGAGTTTGGTGAAGAAACAAGGTTGTGAATATGCCGATGGGGGTTTTGGAAGCATGGTGCCCATAGAAGAAGCCATTGAAAGAGGTGCGACCACGGTGGATGTTATTATTTTGGAAACGGAAGTTGCCTACTACAACAGACTGCCATCAAGAAATCCCTTCTCCCTATTAACGAATATGCATGCCTATATGCTGGATCGCGTTGAAAAACAGAACATCCGAATTGGCAAGCTCGTAGCTACTCAAAGGGATGTGGTGATCAATTTCTATTATACGCCTACCGTTTTAACAACCAACTCCTTGGTTTTTAATAAGGAAGAGATGGCCAAATGGTGGGAAAGCGGTTTTAAGTACGCTCAGGGGAAAAATGTAGAGTTGAATGAAATTAAAGGCTTGGAGGAATAGAAAAAGGCTGCCAAATTGGACAACCTTTTTAATCATTATTGATAGACTTTTTAACTTCTCACAATATCAATTTCGAATACAGCACTTCCTGCATGCTCGTCCAGCACAAGCACCTCTTCTACGCAATATTTGAACTCCACGGTGTAGGTGCCTTTAGGAATTCCCCTTGCCATAATGGCGAACTCCCTGGAGAGGCAGGAGCAAGCTTTTAGGCAACTGAAATGCACTAATTTATCAGGTACAATTTGCAAAGCTAATTCGCCATTCGGGGTAAGCGGAGACGAAGGTGATAAAATTACTTCGGTAATTGTTAATCCTTTAAACATCATGTTTCTATACGGATTACAGATCGTTAAATAGGCGACTTCCGTATCGTGTTCTTCCAATTGATCGGAATTGGAATCGCCAAAGTTGAGATAAAAGCAGGGCTCGATCTTTGGAATATCCAGTTGAGAACATGTTTCTTCTGAATAGGGGCCATGGCACCTTCTGTTGTTGTTTCCTTCAGCATTAATAACCAAAGACTTTTTTTGAGCTCTCTCGCTTATGGTGCTCTCTTGCGCTTCGATCGTTTCTGAGCATTTAGAACAACAAGCCGAACCTTCACAGCAGTTACAATCTTGACAAGATTCTGGGTGAAGAAGATGAACAGGAATTCTAAAAATTAAGAATTCGTCGTGAGTGGGCCCGTTGACATTGGTAGTGATCCCTACAAAAGGAACATAGGGTGGCGATGGATATCTATTTCTACTATCGTTCCCTGAATCGTACCAGATAAAATTGGCATTTTGATCAATGCCCGGAGTTTCGGGAAAAGGAACGTTTAAATTCTGGTTTTTTTGTCCCACCGTTGGATGTTGCCATGCATGTTCGCAGGTAGCCTTCCGAATAAATTGGTTTATTTCTGCCTGGGAGGGCCTGTCATTATTAAAGTCTTTGTCTGCCCCGGTAGCATAGACTTGCCAATGCTTACTGCCAGAAAGGACGGTGTTTGCACCGTGCAATTCGGCTAAAAACCCATTGCGACCAACATCATTGCTCCAGCAAACGAAGTAAAAATAATCACAACACGATACTGCTATTTCTTCAAAAGCAGCAGTTGATGGATAATTTTGAGAGAGGATATAGTTGGTAACTTTCTTTTCATTTCCAATGTAAAGATCCAATTGATCATCGCACCAGACATTTCCGTATACATATACTTTTTTACACATAATCTTGTTTTTAGCTGTTAATTAAATGGATTGGAAAAACTTCATAGGGGAACAAATTTTGTATCAGCTCAACACTTTTCAATTCGTATTGTATGACGACATAATAGTTCCCTGGTGCGGCATTTTGCACGGTAAGCATATAGTCCCTTTGGGTACAGGAGCAAGGCTCTAGTTGATCGTAGCAAATACCGCCACTGGTATGAATTTGAACCGTTGGATCCCCATTGGGCAATGTACTATTGGGCCAGATAAAGATTTGTTTAATGGTAAGCCCGTTAAAACGAATATTCTGGTAAATATTACAGGCCGAAATGTAGAGTACCTCATTGTCATGAGTCTCTATTTGATCACTAGGTCCGTCTCCCCATTCCAATTTGAATTTGGGCGCTATATATGGCATTTCTACTGGCGTACATTGGTCTTCAAACTCTCCAGAAACAAGACCATAGATTACAAATTGATCTCCATTTTTTTGAGATTCCGTTGCGAGGTCATCCATTCCGAGTTGCTGTTCGAGATGTTTTAAACCTTTTAGATCGGGTTTTCCCTTCTGAAAGGTTGCCGCCGTTTCTTTAAGCTGCTTCAACAGTGTTTCTGTTTGTTTTTTATCATTTCGCATGATTTCTAAAGTTTTAATTTTCACCTACTCTTTTTATCATGGGCTTTTCGGTTTCCGCCCTTAGTGGTGTTACCTTTTACAAATAACTAGGGTAAAGTTGCGGAGTATGCTATTTTCAATCAAGGGACTGTTAGCGGTTAATGAAGGGGGAGTTGACCTTTTATAAGAGGGGTAGGTAACAGAAGAGATTTGGGTTGGTGGCCCTAGACGGAAAGGGGGGAAAACCCCTTTTGGCATTAAAACTTATCGTCTAGTTTTGATCCGAACCATAATTTTAATGAGATGAAAAAAATAATATTAATTGCATTTTTACTATTCCTTGTCAAAATGGAGGCACAGGAGAATGGGACATCATCTAATGTCTCCACAAAGAAAGTGTTTAAATCAAATTCCAGCGAATATTTTGGGCCTTCCTTTAAAATAAATGCTACTTATGGGGTCACAACTCCATTAGGAGAATACCAATCTTATTCGAAGCGTTCCTTAGTATCTACAACAAGCGGATTCACCCCCGGTTTTACTCAGAAAATTTCGGGACGTTATCAATTCAATTTGGATGCGATTTACCAAATGCAGGCTTTAGGAGCGGGCGTGAGTTTTGGACTTTTCAGTCATGAAGTTTCTGATTTTAACTTTGAGACTGCCTTTCAACAGCAATTAAACGGAGGTGGAATTGATGGAACCTATTTTGGAATTGGACCAGAGTATACAACCTCAATAGGGATGCTTCAGTTTACTGCTGCCGTTCGCGGAGGACTTCTAAACTATTCAATGTCCGAATTTATGGCATCCTATAATGGCACAGATGTATTAGATCCTATTCCTGTTTTTAGTAGTGCTATTAATCCAGGAAGTAAAAGCTCTTTGGTATTTGCTTCCGCAGGTATAAAAATGAATTACCCTATTTATAAAGGATTACATTTATTAGCCAGGGCGGATTATTTCTCCACTTTTGGTGCCGGTATTGAAATTAGAGATACCTATGCTAGGGTATTCGACTTTGACAGCAATGGTACCATAACGGCTGGAGATATTGATATTTCAGTCAATAGTGAGAACATACTGACTGAAGTAAGACGAATAAAACCGCAAATGCTAAACCTAGGCATAGGTTTACAATACTCCTTTGGAGGCCTTCGTAGAAAATTCAACCCCAACGATATTAGTAACCGTGATCATATTGGAGGGCTATACGAAAAAGAGGCTATCTTGGCTTATGAGACCTCTGGGCACCAAATTTCTATTGAACAAGCGGAGAAGATGTACAACAATTACAATACCATTATAAAACCACCAATTGAGGAGTTGCAGAGAAATAGACACAATGATACTACCTACCAAGTTACCGATTATGCCTTTGTAAGTATTAAAGATCTGAAGCATTATATTGCATTATTGGAGAAGGTTGAAAAGCTGAACCCTTATCAACCCAAAGTTTCAGGAATCGTTATCTCGTTTGGAGCCTACGATATGGATTATGACCCGAATGACGCCAGTGACCAAGTAGAGATCGTAGGAGGTGATGATAATGAAGATGACGATGATGAGGCGTTTATTGGAAGACCCGATAAATACGGTATATACGGAGGAAGACTAACAACAATGTTAGCACCAACTTATTACGATGATGATCCAAAATTGGCTGGAAAGGATGAAATATTCAGGCACCGAGCCTTTTACATTGCAAAAGACCCTAATGGCAACAATAAATACACGGGAACCTATGTTCCAGTGCCATTTTTAAACTTCGTCGATAATGCGCAAGTAGGTGGTGTTAATAAGTTCACGAGGCAATTTTTTGGTGGTAGTGAATTTGGCGGTCCTAGGCAGGAAATGGATTTGGAGCTACCTTTATTGCCAATTGATGGCGAAAACACAACACTGTTCTTTAACGATCTTAATAATATGCCTCCAAAAGGCAATAATAACTAAAGAAGATGGATTCACTAATACAGGATATATTCAATGATCAGGGATGGACGGCTTACCTCTTTGTTCTAACAGCGATTATTGGCATTTTACGTTTTAAAAAATTTAAATCATTTCCTATTCGTTGTTTCATTATATATTTTGCATACTTCGCTTTTAATGATTTTCTGTCCCTTGCCTATGGAAGGAGGTGGTCACCTAATGGGTACAATAGTATCTTGTACAACATTTCTTACATCATCACTTTTGCCACCCTTTTGTATGTTTTTTATGTCTATATCGAAAACAAGTTGTTTCGATATTTTATAAAGTTAATGACCGTGTTGTATGTCTTACTCGTTGGTATGGACTTATGGATATTAAAAATAGATTATTTCGCAGGTTATCAGATATGGCCTTATATTGTTGGTGGAGCTACTATAATAGTTTGTACCTTATTCTACTTTTATGAGACGATGAATTCGGAGAAACTAATTGCATTGGAGCGACAACTTATCTTTTGGATTGCCATTGGTTATTTTTTCTATTTCCTTGCAAAAGTACCCTCCGTGATCAATAAGAATATTTATGTAGTCGACTCGAATTCTCAATATTTGTCTACTATAAACAATATAATGACCACGGTACTTTGCATTTCATTAATAATAGGATTTATATGGAGTCACCCCCAGGATCAGAGTTAACAGTATCCATTATTATTTCGCTTATTGCTGGAGTATTTATGGTGATACTTGTATTTGTTTTTATGAAAAGAAAAAACAAATTAATTCTCAATCAAGAAAGAACCAAAAAAGAGTTCGAACGAGAACTAGCCGAGACCCAAATTGAAATTCGGGAAGAAACCATGCGCAA
Organism: Bacteroidota bacterium; assembly: GCA_039028295.1. Taxonomy (GTDB): domain Bacteria; phylum Bacteroidota; class Bacteroidia; order Flavobacteriales; family Flavobacteriaceae; genus Aureisphaera. Next base: position 50,812 of record JBCCIJ010000024.1, on the reverse strand, counting down.
TATAAGTTGGGAACTCCATGATAATATAGGCCAGATCATGACCTTGGCAAAGGTGAAAGCACAAAATGCAGGAGACGACCCTCAAAAGATGAAACAAGCCGCCAAGTTAATTGGACAAGGCCTAGACGAACTCCGGGCTTTATCCAAGATTATTAATCCAGAAGCGATTAAAAAGTTAACATTGAAGGAAGCGGTGCAGCTCGAAATAGAACGATTTAACAGGTTGCGTTTTATAGAAGCTACGCTATCTGTAGAAGGCGAACAACATAGTATAGGTGATAGCGAACAGATCATTATTTTTAGAATTTTGCAGGAATTTTTCTCGAATACCATTAAACATTCTCAAGCAACCAACCTAAATGTAAGTTTGAATTATGGACCTTATGAGTTGTTTATTACTGCTAACGATAACGGTGTCGGTTTTATTCATTCTGAAGCGTATAGTGGCATTGGCTTAAAGAACATGAAAACGCGGGCCCGTTTAATAAATGCACATTTAGAGATTAATTCCGAAGAAAATAGAGGAACAAACCTTACCTTAGTATACCCATTTGACAAAAGTCTCTCCCCGGATAAATAAAAATATCTCCCCGAACAAATAAGAAGTATGGCACATACCGTTGTAATAGTGGACGATCATGTCTTGTTGGCTCAGGCCATACAGGAATTGGTCAATAGTTTTGAAGGATTTGAGACCTTGTATCTTTGTAAAAATGGAAAGGAATTGTTGGATAAATTGAAGTTTGCCAATAATGTTCCCGACATTATTTTAATGGATGTAAATATGCCCATAATTAATGGAATAGCTGCTACAAAGACGATCAAAGAAACCTATCCCGATATTAATGTGCTTGCCTTGTCCGTGGAGGTGGATGAGGACATCATTTTAGGAATGTTAAGAGCCGGCGCCAAAGGCTATTTGATGAAAGATACAGAAAAAGAGGTATTGCAAGAAGCGTTGGAACAAGTTATGCGACATGGGTATTATCACACCAATACCATTGCAAAATTACTAATAGGAAGCCTGGATAAAGGCCCTTCGGGAGAACAATTAAAGGAGCGGGAACTTGAATTTATCAAACACGCTTGTACCGAAATGACCTATAAGCAAATTGCCGAGGTCATGTTCTTAAGCCCGAAAACCATCGAAGGTTATAGAGACTCCCTCTATGAAAAATTGAACATTAAAAATAGAATTGGGCTTATCCTCTACGCGATAAGGAATAATTTATTCGTACCTTAAAATAACTCTCCTACTTCTTTTTTTATGTAAGCAAGTGCTTTTTGAGATGGGGTTATTTCTTCCATAAAATTACGTAACAAATACTCCCTAACTTCATCTGCAGTGCCCGATTTTTCATGCATTGCCGCCTGACGAATAATATGAATCGTAGCATTTTTAGCTGCATTGATCAAGTTCCAACATTCTGGAGAGACATAAATTTGCTGAGTAACATTGTGCTCAAATTCCTGCTCAATATTCTGAATAAGCAACGCTTCGTACTTTTCAACCTCATCAGCAAAAGGCTTTACGCGAATTAGCAGCTTATTAGGATCAATTCGTTCTAACAACAAAGAAAGTCGCTCATAGGCCTGCATGCGCATAGGTAGGAGCTTATTTTGAGCCTCCTTTTGTACCAAATAGCGACGCCTTCCCTCTTCATTAGCAATATGCCCTTTGAAAAAATAGTAAGTGATAATTCCAACCACTATAGCAGGTAGGAGGTAGGCTACGAAACTGAGAACTTGGGTCATTTCTTCCATAAGTAGTATGAGTTTAAGCAAACATAGGTTGTTTTAACAAACTTTACAAATAACGTTGATTGAAGGAAAGTAGTATTTGGTTGGATGAAACCCGGGGTTGGATAAATGGCAAATTGAAATACTTCTAACCCGTCCTAGATTTGAAAAGTAGTAATCTATAAAGATAAAATTATGAAATCAAAATTACTTTTTCTAGTCTTCGGTTTGTTGATAACCTTTAGCAGTTACGGACAGTTTCAGAAAACCATAGGGGTGACGAATAAGCATTACCACGATCTTAATATGGAGTCTACCAACGATGGCTCAAACGATTTTATAGTCGCCGGAAACTTGTTCGATAGCACGCTGCAAAATGAGGAATTAACGCTCAAACGAGTGGATCAAAATGGCGTCGTAGTCTGGATTAAAAAATATACCCATAACAACCTGGTTCACGCCAGGGTGTTCGATATGGTACTGGTAGGAGGTTCCATCTATATTACAGGCTCGATCGACGTTTCTGGTGTGCGAAAAGTATTCATATCCGAAATTCTCGCCTCGAACGGAAACTTTGTTACTGCTAACTATTATGAGATCATAGGCCCCAATTTCAATTCGCGAGGACTAAAAATAGTTCACACTCAAAGTGATGCGAATAATGACGGGGTGCCAGATCCTGGATTCGTCGTAGGAGGGTTTTTCAGCGACTGTTACGCAGTGGATATTAACTGCAATTTCAACAATATTGGATTTATACTCCGGACCGATAATAACCTCAATCACATCTGGACGACCGAAATTGACGCAAACAATCCCATAAATTCGGCAGAATACGATTTCGTAAATGGTATTACCGAAACCAACGATGGCTTCTTTATTACTGGAAGCGCTACCGGAATTACACCAACATCTTCAGTGCAACAGGGGGTCTTGGCACATAAATTAGATTTTTCCGGCGTTTTTATGTGGGACAGCAGTTACATCTTCGGAAATGCAAGTGACGTGAGCACAGATGCTTATTTCGATGTAGGAAGCAATCAGATTTACGTATTGGTGAATTATTCTATTTCTCACTATTTTGGAGTTATTGTCTTAAATAATGTGGGAGGCGCCAGTACACTCCATTGGGTGGCTACGGGAAGCGATCTCGATAAATATGGGTTCCGAATTATGGAATCGGCAAATTCAGCCAGTAATTTGGTCATTTCCGGCTACGACCGGAATGAAAGCTGGACCAATACCAGTGGAAGTTTCTCCGGACAATCCACAATTTTCGTTTACGAGTTTACAAAAGCAACAGGGACTCAAGTGGGAGCTAGTTATCAATATTTGGTGCCGCATACAGAACCAGCAGGAGACGAATTCAATTTTTGGTCGGGACAATTACCTTTAATTTATTACCCAGACATAAGTCAGCTGTACGTTGATACGGGTGGAAATGCCAATTATTATCATGTGGGTTATCGTACCAATCCGTCTGCAACTTTCACCGAAACCGAACTGTATAAAACTCCACTAAATTTCAGAAATGAATGTGATCATCTAGCACTTCAGCTAACACCTAATACAGGAAATCTTACTCCTATTCAGGTCACCTCAGGACAGGTTCCTACTAGTGTGGTATCACTTATACTTAATGATGCGGTTATTGCCTTCCAAATAAGCATGTGCGACCCGGCCTTATCCATTAATGAAGAAAACAAGAACAAAGGTGGTATATATCCAAACCCAGCATCGGATGTCGTTTACCTAACGGGCGATAATCTTAAAACTTATAAGGTAATCGATGCTTCAGGAAGAACCGTCTTTATGGGAACTTTAACAAACGAAAAGTCGATTTACATTGGCAATCTGGCCCAAGGGATGTACTTCGTTCAGACCTTTGATCCGAATCGAAATATGCAAACATTTAAGCTCATTAAGCGCTAATGAAAGGCACTTGAAAGTTTTTAACTAATTTTAGTACAACCAATCTCACATTTTTTAAGTTGATTTTCAAACATGAAAAACAAGAAATTCCATATCATCGCTTTTGTAGTTATGATATGGAATTTTTCCTTCGCCCAGCTTCACACTAATTATACAATTAGTGATGGCCTTCCCAGCAATCATGTATACAGAATAACCCAGGATAGTAAAGGGTTTATTTGGGTGATAACAGACAAAGGAATTGCACGTTTTAATGGAGAGAAATTTACAGCATTTACCACTAAAAATGGTCTACCCACCAACGATATTTGGGATTTACGAGAAGGTCCTAACAACAGGATTTGGTATTTTTCAAAGTCGGCGATCATAGGGTATATCCAAGACGACAAGGTGTACAATTTTCCAGCCTGTGTTGAAAAAGACATTTTATATCCGTCTGAGGTCTTTCAATATGGGAATAGTATTGTATTCGGGAATGGAGAAAAGTGCTATGCTTTGATCAATAACTGTTGGGAACATATATCCAGAGAATCCGCAAAGAAAAAACCAACCTGGAACGAAAATATGGATGAGCGTTCGATAATAGCAGGTCTGGCTTATTTTTATTATAACAACTCAGCACCCTTTGGAATTGAAAATAAGGAATTCACTCGTGAGCGATACCTAAGCAAGGATTCAATCAGCGGAATGTTACATGAAGAGGGTTATATGATTTACAATCTAAGCACCCAGGAAATATTTCGGGGGACGTTTAACGACAACTTTAGGCCGAGCAAGCCAATTTTCACGCGTTTTAATTTTGTTAATGGCGAGATTCAGGTATCTGGCTTTAATGTGGTTGCGGTCTTAGGGAAAGACGGGCAGCCCAAACAGGTGATTCATATTGCTGAAGAATTGCAGTCTCATTCTTCCATAATCGACAGATCCGGGAATGTCTGGAGTTGCACTTTTACCAACGGAATCTATATGCTACCTCAGGTAAACCGACAAGTAACCTATCATTTACTAGATCAAAAAATAAATAGAATCAATATCATAAATGACAGGATCATAGCTAGTGTTAGATCTAAGGGGTTTTATGAGTACGATGAAGAAAAGCGACGTTTTAGCCGCTTCATTGACGAAAAAGGTTTTATGTATAGCGCTTCTTATGTTGCTCCTCTGAAAAGTTATTTTTACATCTCAGAATCTCAGATCCTTCGAGAATCCGAAGGAACCATCACCAAGGAAATGTCCAACGTTGGGTTAGGAATGCGCAAAGTTCTTTTCGCCAATGATACGCTCTATACAACCACTTCCGGCGGCATAAAAAAAAGGAACCCGCTTACTTTGACCGAGCTAAAAACATACCGCCAATTTGGTATCAAAGATATCATCAACTTCAAGGGACGCATTCTAATGGGAACCTCAAACGGGCTGAAGCGTATAGGAAAGGACAGTATTTATGAGATTGATTTTCCCAACAATCCGCTACAAGAACCCATTCTAGATCTTGTCGAGGTTTCACCCGATCAATTACTTGTTGGAACCGACGGTTTTGGCGCATACCTCACAGATCTAGAACAAATCGCCCCCTTGGTCGGTTCCGAATTTCTAAGTGTCGAGGATGCCTTTGTAACCGATGACGGAATTTGGCTGGCTACGGAGATTGGAGCGCTTCAGTATAAAAAAAATGAACAGGGCTATTATTTGGTCAGAAAGGTGGACGACAGTGATGGGTTGCCTTCACGTAAAATTAATGCTGTGGTGGTATTGGGCAGCGAGATCTTGGTCGCAACCGACAACGGAATTGCAATATTTCCGGAAAAGCTGGAAAAATCTCCTCAATTTCTAGACCTATATATCCAGGAGGGAACCTATAACAACCAATCTTTAATGTCTGGTGATGCTTCGCTTCAATTCAGTAAAAGAAAGCATGTAAATTTTTCAATAGCCAGCATCGATTTTTCCGAGAATAAGGTACCCGTGGAATATGAATATAAATTGTCCCCCAATCAGTCCGAATGGGTCACAACAACATCCAGTAGTCTTAGCTTTACCGACTTAAAACCCGATGATTATTCCTTTGTAATTCGAAGTCATGGAATTGAAAAGGCCCTTGACTTTTCTATAGAACCTCTTTGGTGGCAAACGCAATGGTTCAAGGCTATTGCTATTCTTGTATTTGCGATTGTGCTGGGCTCTATTCTATTTTTTATTCTGAAAATTTTTCAGAAAAAACATACCCGAAAACTTATTCAGGAGAAACAATTGGCCCAAATTCAGCTTAAAGCCTTGCGCTCACAGATGAATCCGCATTTTGTTTTCAACTCGTTGGCGGCAATTCAATACTATATAAATAACAACGATTTTGAGGCTTCCGAAACCTATTTAGTGAAATTCTCGAAGCTCATTCGTACCTTTTTTGAACTTTCAAAGGAAAGCGAAATCACCATTGGAGATGAGGTCCTTTTACTCAAGAACTATCTCGACCTTGAACAACTTCGTTTCAGAAATAAATTTAGTTATCAAATCAATGTAGATCCAAACTTGAATGGTAAACAGTCCAAAATTCCAGCCATGTTGTTACAACCCATTGTTGAGAATGCGGTAAATCATGGTATTTTTAACAAAGTGAACCAAGGAAATGTCACTGTAGATTTTAAAAAAGTAAGTAGCAACGAAATCCTTGTTTCCATCTTAGATGACGGAGTAGGTTTTGTAAACACTCGAAAAGGGGGCTTGCGGAAAATGAAATCTTCCAATGTCTTGAGGGACCGACTCTATTACTTGAACCAAAGCTTGCATTGGAAGGTAACCTACGCCACTCGAGAGGCCTTCCCTGCGTCCAGCGATAAGGGTAATATTTCAACTTTTACCATAATACAAAAACAATGAGTGAGACCACTGCCATACTTGTAGACGATGAATTTTCGGCCTTAAATGGCCTGCGTCAAAAGCTGGAAAAGTTTTTTCCAAAGCTCACCCTATTACAAACGTTTCAAAAACCTGAAGAGGCCATTAAATTTCTTGAAAAACAACAGCCGGATCTGGTGTTCCTCGATATAGAAATGCCACGCATAAACGGTTTTGAACTATTGAGTAAACTTTCTAAGATTAGTTTTCAGGTTATTTTTGTGACGGCATACAGTGAGTATGCTTTAGATGCTTTAAAAAAGAACGCGGTCGATTATGTGATGAAACCTGTCGATAATGATGAGCTTATTTCTGCGGTCAATAAGGCAAAAACTATTATACTGGAAAGGAAGGAGATGGACGCCAATGAAAATCTGGTGAAATTGTTGAGCGAGACTTTGAATAGAAACAATAAACTAATCGTACCTACTTCCAAAGGCATGTCTTTTATTCCACAGGAAGAAGTGTTGCATCTCGAAGGGTATGAAGGTTATACCAAAATTCACCTTGCCAATTCGACCGAAATTTTGAGTTCATATAATCTTGGAAAATTTGAGAAAATGCTGGAAAACTCTTTTTTCAAATGCCATAAATCTCATATTGTAAATATAGCCAAGGTCAGGAGTTTTGAAAACGAAGGTTACATTGTGCTCGAAAACAACCATAGAGTACCTATATCAAAGGCAAATAGAAAAGTCTTTCTGAATTTATTTGGCTAAAGAAAACACTATTACGAAGCACCGACGCTAGATTTTCCTCCCAAATACATACAATCTTTTAGCATCTGCATATTCTCAAATGGTACTGGGTCCTTTTCATAATTGTAGGTTCTGTTTAGTTCCTTGGAAAGGTTATGATCGTCTACATTTACTTCAATATCACTCATTTTAAACTGACAAGGATGCTCATATCCGGCTGCGTGCGTAATCTCGATAAACTCCTTTCGGAAGGTTTTAAAATACTGAGCTAATCGTTCGCTTTTTAAGGGAATATTGATCCCATTTTGCAGCCACTTGCTTTGGGTAGCAACACCACTGGGACAGCGATTAGTATGACATATTTGAGCCTGTATACAACCAATGCTCATCATAGCTTCGCGAGCCACATTGATACAATCCGCACCCATGGAAAAAGCCATGGCAGCTTTGGCTGGGAATCCCAATTTTCCACTTCCAATAAATACAATACGCTCCGTTAATCCTTTTTTCTGAAACAATCTATAAATATCACTAAACCCATAGACCCACGGCAGGGAAACATGATCGGCAAAACTTGGCGGTGCGGCTCCGGTACCACCTTCACCTCCATCAACGGCAATAAAATCAGGCCCTCTACCGGTTTCTAACATAAGATTTGCCAATTCTTCCCATTGGTCGAGTTTTCCAATGGCCGCTTTTATTCCTACAGGTAAACCCGTTGCGTCGGCTATTTTCTCTATAAATTCAAGCAGTTCAGGAACGTTTGAAAAGGCCTTGTGGTTAGGAGGTGAAAGCACATCTTTTCCAACTTCTACCCCTCTAACCTTAGCTATTTCCTTGGTAATTTTTGCTCCTGGTAAAACCCCGCCTTTACCTGGCTTGGCCCCTTGCGACAACTTTACTTCGATGGCTTTAATGAACGGATTTTCGGCTACCAGTTGTTTCATTTTTTCCATGGAAAACCCTCCGTCTTTAGAGCGCACGCCAAAATATCCGGTTCCGAAGTGAAATACAACATCTCCACCATTACTATGGTAAGGCGATAAACCACCCTCACCGGTATTATGATAAGCATCTGCCATTTGAACCCCTTTGTTTAAAGATTCAACGGCCTTGGCCGATAAGGAACCAAAACTCATTGCAGATACATTAATCACCGAAGCGGGTCTATAGGGCTTACGTCGCTTATTATAGGCTCCCATAACCTTAGCACAGGGTAAAAAGGTCTTATCGATGCTATTGGGGTGCTCTTTACCAATTTGATACGGCATCATCGCATTATTAATGAATATATGTTGATGGGCGTAAATATCGCGGTCCGTCCCAAAACCTTCGTAATTGTTTTCTTTTTTAGCTGAAGCGTATATCCAACCCCTTTCAATGCGGTTAAAGGGTAATTCTTCACGGTTATTGGCCACAAAATACTGTCTAATTTCTGGTCCAATACTCTCAAACAAATACCGAATATGTCCTACGATTGGAAAATTATGACTGATCGTGTGTGATCGTTGCATAACGTCACGAATTGCGATTAGCAACAGAACGACTAAAACCCAAGCCCACCAGGGAATGCTTGCTAAGAAATTAAGTATTGAGTCCATATATTTAATTCTGAAAAATCAAATTTCACCGAACTCTAATGGTCGATGATACATTTTATTGCGCATTCAAATAATCAAACGCCACTTGCGTCATTGCTTTTACACCCAAAAGCATTCCGGCGTCGTCAATTTTGAAATCGGGGGTATGATGCGGAAACGCCTGGGTATTTCCCGGCGTCATTCCGCCCAAAAAGAAATAGAACCCGGGAACCACTTCTTGAAAATAGGAGAAGTCTTCTCCACCCGTAGTGGCTTTCATGATCTGTACGTTTTCCTTACCCGCTACGGCCTCTAATGTGGGTACCATTTGTGCGGTTAACGCCGGGTCGTTATAAGTAACTACGGTGTTGTTCTGCCATTTAATAGTAGCGGTACCTCCATAGGCTTTGGCAATATCGCGCGCCATTTCGTTCATTCTTCGCATAATTAACTCCCTCATTTTCGGATCCAGTGTTCTAACGGTTCCGATCATTTCGGCACTTTCCGGGATGATGTTGAAACGCACACCACTTGTAATTTTACCAACCGTAATTACCGCTGCTTCCTGTACTAAAGGAGATTCTCGACTTATAATGGTCTGAAATCCGTCAATAATTTTTGCTGAAATCAATATGGGATCCACACCACTCCAAGGCGCCGAACCATGCGTTTGCTTCCCTTGAACGTCCACTACAAAACGTTCTACTGCCGCCATCGTACCACCACTTTTATATCGAATGGTTCCCACCGGTGTACCCGAATTAATATGCAGTCCAAAAATGGCATCTACATCTGGATTTTTTAAAACCCCCTCTTTGATCATTACTTTGGCCCCGCCTTCCTCACCGGGCGGTGGTCCTTCCTCGGCAGGTTGAAAGATAAACTTTACGGTACCTTTTATTTTGTCCTTATGCTTGGAAAGTACTTCTGCGACACCCATTAAAATCGAAATGTGAGTATCGTGCCCGCAGGCATGCATTACACCTGTTTCTTTATCTAGAAAAGTCGTTTTCACTTTGCTCTTAAAGGGTAAGTCATTCCGCTCTGTCACTGGAAGACCGTCAATATCCGCTCGTAAAGCAACTACTTTTCCGGGTTGATCTCCTTTTAATACACCAACCACTCCGGTAATGGCTACTTCGGTCTGAACTTCCATTCCTAGTGACCTTAGATGCTCGGCTATTTTCTTAGCTGTATTGAATTCTCGGTTAGAGAGTTCGGGGTTTTCATGAAAATAATGGCGCCAATCAATGACCTTGCTTTCAATATTTTCAATATCCTTGAGGACGTTTTTATCCATTTGTGCTGTGGCGCTGTAAGCAATGGCCATAAGCATTAGAAGTAAGCGAGCATTAAGTTTCATTGAGCGAATTGATTTTATTGGATTTCGTGAATAGCAACGCATGAACAAGGTTTTATAGGATTCGACTACGGCTGCTTCCGAAACACGGTTTTAAGTGCTAAAGATATTTAAAATTTCAGCAAATACAACCGGGCTATGGTTGTTTATAAATTCTGAAAAGACGCGTCTTCAATTCAGACGAATTTCTGTATTTTCACATTTCAAAATGACCACGTAATTTGTGCTTCCTGAACACCGAAGAAGGAACCTATTGCATTCAGAAAAAATAAAAATTGCAAGAATATTTAGATCAGTTAAATGAGGCTCAATTAGCGCCAACACTTCAGAAAGATGGCGCCATGATTGTGATTGCTGGTGCAGGATCGGGCAAAACCCGTGTGCTTACCTATCGTATTGCCTACCTCATGTCCAAGGGAGTAGATCCTTTTAATATTTTGGCACTCACCTTCACCAACAAAGCGGCCCGCGAAATGAAAAAGCGGATTGCTCAAATTGTGGGTTCAACCGAGGCGAAGAACCTTTGGATGGGTACTTTTCATAGTGTTTTTGCGAAAATATTGCGTTTTGAAGCAGATAAACTGGGCTATCCGTCCAATTTCACCATTTACGATACTCAGGATTCTCAAAGTGTAATTAGAGCTATCATTAAAGAAATGCAGCTCGATAAGGACATTTATAAGTACAAACAGGTGTATTCGCGTATTTCGTCATACAAGAATAGCTTGATTACAGTGAAGGCCTATTTCAGTAATCCCGAATTGATGGAGGCCGACGCTATGGCTAAAATTCCACGTTTAGGAGATATTTACAAAGCCTATGTGGAACGATGTTTCAAGGCTGGTGCGATGGATTTTGATGACCTTTTGCTGAAGACAAACGAACTTTTAACCCGCTTCCCTCAGGTATTGGCGAAGTACCAGGACCGATTCCGATATATTTTGGTTGATGAGTACCAGGATACCAATCACAGTCAGTATCTAATTGTAAGAGCTCTTTCTGATCGTTTTCAAAACATTTGCGTGGTAGGTGATGATGCGCAAAGTATCTATGCTTTTCGTGGGGCCAACATTAATAACATTCTCAATTTCCAGAAGGATTACGACGATGTAAAAGTATTTCGATTAGAACAAAATTATCGTTCCACAAAGAATATTGTCAATGCCGCCAATAGTATTATTGAAAAGAATAAAACCCGTCTGGAGAAAGTAGTTTGGACCGCCAATGCTGAAGGGAATAAGGTCAAGGTGAACCGAACCATGACCGATGGGGATGAGGGGCGCTTCGTGGCGAGTAATATTTTCGAAACAGCCATGAACAATCAAATTGGTTATGAGGATTTTGCCATCCTCTACCGTACCAACGCTCAGTCCCGAGCCATGGAAGACGCGCTTCGGAAAAGAGATATTCCATATCGAATCTATGGCGGATTGAGTTTTTATCAGCGAAAAGAAATTAAAGATGTACTGTCTTATTTACGCCTTATTCTAAACCCTAAGGACGAGGAAGCACTCAAAAGAGTGATCAATTATCCGGCTCGTGGGATTGGACAAACTACTTTGGAACGTCTTACTGTTGCAGCAAATCATTATGATCGACCGATGTTCGATGTAATGAAAGCAATCGATAAAATTGATCTTCAAATCAATTCAGGAACCAAAACCAAGCTCCAAAACTTCACTACCATGATCGAGAGCTTTCAGGTTATCAATGAAGGATATGACGCCTTTCAGATTGCCGAACATGTTACTAAGAAAACGGGACTGGTTCAAGAACTCAAAAAAGATGGAACTCCCGAAGGAATAGCACGTATTGAAAACATCGAAGAATTATTGAACGGAATGCGTGATTTTGTGGAAGAGCAAAAGGAATTGGCCGATACCACAGGCTCACTTGCCGAGTTTTTAGAGGATGTTGCACTGGCAACCGATTTGGATAATGATAAGGGAGAAAATAATCGGGTGGCCTTAATGACCGTACATTTGGCCAAAGGCCTGGAGTTTCCATATGTCTATATTGTTGGAATGGAGGAAGACTTGTTTCCCAGTGGCATGAGTATGAGCACACGGGCCGAGTTGGAGGAGGAGCGTCGTCTTTTTTACGTGGCGCTTACCAGAGCCGAAAAACAGGCATTCTTAACCTACACCCAAAGCAGGTACAGATGGGGTAAGTTGATCGATGCCGAACCCAGCCGTTTTATTGAAGAAATAGATGAGGCCTTCCTTGAATACCTGACACCCATTACAGAACATCGTTATAAACCCTTGATCGATGCCGACATATTTGATGAGGTGGATAAAAGTAAACTCCGACTCAGGAAACCAACATCAGGAACACCCCCCAAAGGCCCCAATGAAGAACAATTACGAAAGCTTCGCAGACTAAAACCGGTTGCTGGTAGTTCGGGCAAAAGTTTTGATCTGGCTGCGTCTGGTTTGGAAGTGGGCATAGGTGTTGAGCACGTTCGCTTCGGCAAAGGTAAGATTGTAAAATTTGAAGGAGAAGGTGCGGACGTCAAGGCCGAAATTAACTTTGATAAAGGTGGGCTCAAAAAATTAATTCTCCGATTTGCGAAATTGAAGGTGTTGGACGCTTAGGAATATTTCTATGCAGTTGTGATTTGCTTAGTCTAAGTACCGAAATCGCAAGTCTTCTCCATCCCTAATGAATACGCTGTCTGGGTTTTTAAGCGCGAAACGTTTTTCTGCATCAATCAGAATGGAGTCTATATATTTTTCCCCAAATCTTTTATAGACTTCTATAACCATTGTTCTTTCATAACAGTTGGTGTCAAATTCGGGCAAACGCCCATATCCGCAAAATGGAATCGCCAGATGGTGGAGTTCAATTCCTAGATGGTACAACATAAGTTGTTTTTCACTGTAACCATAGTCCAAACTGTCGCAGTAGAATATGAGCTTACCTAGTACTAAATCTGTTTCGGCTCGTTTACTTTGATTTATGCAGGAAGTGTCTATTACTTCAATTTTGGCAGCAGCATCTCTTTTTTGAATATTTCTATATTGCTTTTGATTATAAACAACGTAGGTGTTTTTTTTCGAGTTTTCTTCGTTACAAGAAATAAGTGTAGTGAATAAAAGAATTGCTAATATGGAAAATAATAGAAGATGAAATCTAGATTTGTACATTAAATTACCTACAACTAATTACTATAAGGCAAATAAGTGTCGATATATTCGCTGATCTGGGTTTGCAAATTGAGTATATCCGTTGCGCTCCAATCATCACCATGACCTCCGTTATAGGTTGTAAAGCTGTGGGTAATTTGAGAATCAGTAAGGGCTTCATCCAGAGTTACGCCGTTAGAAAGCGGTACTAAAGGATCCTGATTTCCATAAAAAAGAGCTGCCGGACTGCTAGACGTGCTAACCTGATATACGGGGCTGGTCGCTTCAGCATAGTTGGTGCCCTCCGGATATTGGCTTTCATCCACCAAAAGCGATAAGGCAACCGCAAAATTTGGGTCGTCGGCATAGAACGGATCGGTGAAATCGGTTGGACCTACGATATTGGCCACAAACTTTACTTGATCGCCGGTATCGTAAACATGATCATACATAAGGGCAATATGGGCTCCGGCACTGGTGCCAATAAAACCAAATTCCGGTAATATCTGTAATAGTTCTTGTTCGGCGGTTAGCTTCTGAATTACCGCTTTAATATCTAAGAACTGATTAGGAAAAGCCGCCACGGGAGGTGACACGCTAGCCAGCACATAATTAACATTTACGATGGCATGATTAGGATGCTCGCGCTGAATAAGGGCCACAAAATGGTCCATGTCCTCTTTATCCCCTTCGGTCCAGCCACCACCATGGATAAGCACAATTACCTTTGTGGTCGAATCGGTGCGGCCTTCCGGTAGGTAAAGATCATATACCTGCTGTGCATGGCTTCCGTAGGAAACATTCTTAAATGAAACTGATTCGATGGGAGGAGAATCCGTATTAGGTGGATTGGTCTCATCTGTCACATCGCGTTCTTCTACCGAACAGGAAAGTAAGCAAAGGCTTATTCCGAAGAGAAGAAAAAATAGGTAGTTTCGGTTTTTCATAGCAGTGTGAATATATTGATAACGGAAAAATTGGCGTCGTATTATGAGTTTTGCAAAAAGTACGGTATCTTTAGGTAGAAGGAGGAACAAATTGCGAGGTTCGACTTTTTTTAAGACTTATGGCTGACTTAATAAAAATATACGAAGACAATCCCAACCCCAAGGAAATAAAGCAGGTGGTCGACACCTTGCGAAGTGGTGGTTTGGTGATCTATCCAAGCGATACCGTGTATGCTTTAGGCTGCGACATTACTCATAAGGGAGCTTTGGAACGCATTGCCAAGATCAAAGGTGTAAAACTGGAGAAGGCCAACTTTTCGTTCGTCTGTGAGGATCTTAGCAACTTGAGCGATTATGTACGACAAATAGACACAAGCACTTTTAAATTGTTGAAACGGGCCTTACCAGGGCCATATACTTTCATTCTTCCCGGAAATAATAATTTGCCTTCGGTATTTAAAAAGAAAAGAGAAGTCGGTATTCGGGTGCCTGATCATCCTATCACTCAGGCCATCGTAAGTGCTCTGGGAAACCCAATAGTTTCAACGTCTATTAAAGATGATGATGAGGTGATTGAGTATACCACCGACCCAGAACTTATTTGGGAAAAATGGGACAAACTCGTAGATATTGTAGTGGATGGCGGTTATGGAGGGAATGTTGCTTCGACCGTTATCGATCTAACTGGCACCGAACCGGAACTGATTCGAGCAGGGAAGGGGAGCCTGGAAATTTAATCGAAGGGTAGTAGGTCCGGTTGGATAAAACTAGATTTTGCCTGGGCTTCTGTAAAAATATCAAATCCATAATGCGTGGCGAGCAGGTCTTTAAAGTTGGTTCTCAACCTTGGAAATGCCGCAATGAAATCTTCGAAATGCTCGAATTCTTTTTTCAGCATAAAGTGATAAACGGCACGAATTGCCGCCACGGTAACTGTTTCATTGTATTTATCCTCTGCCTTTAGAACATGGGTGTAATTTTTAATCTGGGCAGTTATATTGGTGATCGCGTCGTCAATTCCGTAGTTTTTAATATGAATCCATGCGAGTCTTAAATGGGCTTCATGACTAAATAGTTGCGGCGCCAGGGTGGCTTCTTGAAAAGCCTGCTCAAATTGAGCGTCGGATAGGTCGTAATGTGTTTTCATTCAAAATAAAAATACAAAAAACCCAGCCAAGGCCGGGTTTTTTATTTACAGTTTTTAGTACACTTTAGTTACCTCCCTCTGTGGAAAGTACTTCTAATTCTTCTTCGATCATAGTGTAGAATTGATCGATTTTCGGTAATACTAAAATCTTGGTTCGTCTATTTGTCGATTTGTTTTCGGCGGTGTCGTTAGCAACCAAAGGTTGATAGTGACTGCGTCCAGCTGCTATTAATTGCGCCGGATTAACTCCCATTTCTTGTAATTTACGCACGACAGCGGTAGATCGCTTCACACTTAAATCCCAGTTGTCCAGCAAAACTCCTTTTTTGTAAGGAACGTCGTCTGTATGACCTTCTACCATCGCTTCAAAATCGGGCTTGCTATTAATTACGGTAGCAACTTTGCTTAGAATTTCATTCGCTCTTGACGATAAATTGTAAGACCCAGATCTAAATAACACCTTATCCGATAACGAAATAAAGACCACCCCTTTTTCCACATTGATCTCAATGTCTGGGTCGTTAAGCCCAACTTCTTTCTTCAGACTGGTTACCAAGGCTAATGTTACACTGTCTTTTTTGTTTAGAGCATCTTGTAATCGACTGATTTTCAAGTCTTTTTCTTTTAAGCTTTCCAGGGATTTTTCAAGATTGGTAGCTCCTTGTTGTGTCAAAATTGTCAAGGACTTTGAGCTTTCTATCAGGTCGTCATTGGTTTTCTTTAACTCCTGAATACGTTCTTCTAAGGATGCAATTCGAGCGTTGGCAGCAGCTTTATCTGCTTCACATGCATTCAGTTTAACGGTGGCTGTATTTAATAGGTCCTGAGTTTTCTTTTGCTTGGCTTCCAGTTCTGCGTACTGTTTTTTAGATACACATGAGCTAAAAAGCAAGCCAGTAGAAACAACTAAAATTAAAAGCTTTTTCATCTTTGTTAAGTTTATATGGTTGATCAAAATTAGAAATTCAATAAGCAGCTGCGGGCTACTTAACAATATTTTAAGTAAAATTTATTAGTGATTGTTAAAGTTACGTTTTTTTACAACAAAGTAATTCCAAACGATGGATTTTATTCGGTAATATTTTAAAGTTGTTGCTACTTTTTTTCTCTTCCGAATAAATTGCGGCAATAAGCGATAAAAGCCAATATGGGCTTTGATTACAGCCACTAGGTGACCGCCCTTTCCCTGTAGTAAAAATTGCAAACCAGCCAAACCATCCAAAACCAATCGCTGAAACACCAACCACCAGACCGTAGCACCTTTTACGTTTTTCACCAGGGCCAATAGGGTATTTCTAAAATTAAAAAAGGTCTTTTTAGGGTTACTTGTAGCTAAGGTGCCACCACCTAAATGATACACCTCGGAGCTACCAACATATTTTATATGGCCTCCAGCAGAGCGCAGCCGCCAACAAAGATCAATTTCTTCCTGATGGGCAAAAAAGTCTTCATCAAAACCATTTTGATCCATAAAGGCTTCTCGTTTTACAAAAAGACAAGCTCCCGTTGCCCAAAAAATTTCGGTAACGTCATCATATTGTCCCTTATCTTTTTCGATGGTGTTGAATATACGTCCGCGGCAATACGGATAGCCCAGTTTATCAATGAAACCACCTGCAGCCCCGGCATATTCGAAATAATCTTTGTTTTTATAATCGAGTATTTTAGGTTGAGCGGCCACTAGGGTTGAATCCTCTTGAAATTCTGAAATGACGGGTGCGAGCCAGCCTTCGCTCACTTCAACATCGTTGTTTAAAAGGACAAAAATATCTTCCGTTAGGTGTTGCAACGCTTCGTTATAGCCTTTGGCGTATCCACCATTTTCTTTATTCTGAATAATCTTTATTTCAGGATAGGCCTCCGTCAAAAACGAAATACTTTGATCGGTCGAATTATTATCGGCCACATAAATGCTAGCTCCCGAAGAAAACCGAACCACAGATGGCAGGAACTCCTCGAGCAACTTTTTTCCATTCCAGTTTAGGATAACGATAGCCACTTTCACAGCTGCAAAGGTATTTTTTAGTTTGGAGTTTACCTTAAACTGTTAGGAGTTTTTTAATGGAGGATCATTTTTAGGAAGGTCTTCCAGAAATTGATAGCGTTGTTGTTCATAATCCATCTCGCAAAAATAGTGTGAGAGTCCGTTGGTAACCATCAAATAGGTGGCCTTCGTGACCAAATTATATCGCGCTATCTGATCAAAAACATCCTGATTAATTCGAATGTGAGGAGCCTTACATTCGACGATAAGATGGATACTTGCGTCTTGATTGAAGACCACGATGTCATATCTTTTTTTGGTTTTGTTAAGTAATAGCTGTTTTTCGACGTTAATATGAGAGATAGGAAATTGCTTTTCAGAAATTAAAAATCGGACCACATGTTGACGTACCCATTCTTCGGGGGTTAGCACCATAAATTTTTTTCGGATGACATCAAAAATCAATGGTTTGTTTTCGCTATTTTTGAAACGGAATGAATAGTTCGGAAAATTCAATTTCAGCATAAAACAAAGTAACACTTTTCCGTTATGAAATCATAATTCCTGACCTCCATCTTGGGGTTATGATGGACCAATTACTCATACAGACGCATCCAACGAATGGCCCTAGAAGAAGTCAAGCAAATTATCACTAATATCCAGCAGGGCACCATTGCGCCCATTTATTTTCTGATGGGAGAGGAGCCCTATTATATTGATGGGATCAGTAAATTTATTGAGACGAGTTTGTTGACGGAGGAAGAGCGGGGGTTCAATCAGATGGTATTTTATGGCCGGGATGTATCGGTTGAAGATATCATAAGCAGTGCCAAACGCTACCCCATGATGGCTGAACGGCAAGTGATCATTATAAAGGAAGCACAGGATTTATCCAGAACCATCGAGAATTTAGTTTCCTATGCCGAAAACCCACAACCCACAACGGTACTTGTTGTTTGCTATAAGTACAAAAAATTAGATGCTCGTAAAAAACTGTCCAAGACAGTGAAGAAAAATGGGATCTTGTTTGAAAGCAAAAAACTATATGAGAATCAGGTGCCAGATTGGATTCGTCGTGTGATGGCCGGTAAGGGATATACTATTACTCCAAAAGCAGCGCAAATGTTAACCGAATTTTTGGGGAACGATCTGAGCAAGGTTAACAATGAACTGGAAAAATTACAACTCATATTAAAACCAGGTGAGCAAATAACACCCCATTTGGTGGAAGAGAATATTGGGATCAGCAAGGATTTCAATAATTTTGAATTACAAAACGCCATTGGAGTTAAGGACGTTAAAAAAGCCTTTGGGATCGTGCAATATTTTGCTCAAAATCCAAAAAATCATCCTTTGGTAATGACCGTGGCCTTGTTATATAGCTTTTTTTCAAAACTACTCAAGTATCACTCGTTAACCGATAAATCTCAAGCTCCTAAAGTACTTGGGGTAAGTCCTTATTTTGTAAAGGAATACCAAACCGCTGCAGGCAACTACCCTATGAAAAAGGTGAGTGCGATCATAACCTCCATTCGTGAAGTAGATATGAAGAGCAAGGGGGTAGGTGCTGCCAATCTTCCCCAAGGAGATCTATTAAAAGAACTGTTGGTTCAGATCTTCGATTAGAACTTCTCGGTCAGAAGTGATCTCAAGTCCTTGTTATTTTTTATCCATCGATATTTTTCCTGCGCCCATAATAGCGATTGCCAAGAAACCTACAAGATAAAGCATTGCCTTTTCTTTAACATGAAACGGATCGCTAGCATGAATCATAAAAAAGGCGACCGCCATGGTAATGATAACTGGAATGGTAGCCATTCTAGTTTTTAGACCAATAAGAATTAGGATGGGCGCGACCACTTCGGCAATGAGCACTAAAATAGAGGTAATAAGTCCGCCCAACTTGATAGGGTCACCTACTAAAGACATATTGCCTCCTATAAATTCCATGAACTTAGGGATACCATGTGTTAACATCATTGCAGATAGTCCCACTCTAAGTACAAGCAGTCCCAGATCGATATTTCTTTTCATTTGACGATAGATTTGTTGGTTAAAGTGCTCTAAAGTACTTATTTTTTTTCAATATCAAGATGTAACCATTTCCTAACGGTAGGGTAATAATAGTGACCTTTTTAACATCCTTTGGTCCATTTTATTCATGGTTACTTAACCTTTAGCTAAAGGAAACTCAATCTTTCTAAATTACTTTTGAGATAGTTAAAATAAATATTTCATACATCAAAAAACGAACAAGAATATTGGATATCGAGAAGCATTATGGATCATCTCAACTATTGCTAACAGCACTTTCTCGTTGACAATTGCTATTGACACAACACGAAAGTTATTCATCAAGTAATTTTTCATACAGTTTAAAACCGTTGTGTCCAGAATCCGCTATCTTTTTGGGTAGCGGATTTCTTTTTTCTTGTATTTTTGCTGGAGAATTTTTTCTATGCAAAGACTAAAAGCTTGGATCGCTGCTGCGAGGCCCAGAACACTTCCACTTTCCGTTTCTGGAATTATCGTGGGTGCCTCATTAGGCTACACAAAATATTTTAGCGAATTGTCACCGGAAGAGGAAACCGCTTTAAATGTATTAGGGGGTGAAAGTGAGCATTGGATATGGGAGTTACCGCTGTTTTGGTTGGCTATTTTAACGACGGTCGGATTTCAGGTGCTTTCCAATTTTGCGAACGACTATGGCGATGGAATAAAAGGCTCGGATGCCAATCGAAAAGGGGAGCAACGAATGGTTGCTTCCGGAATAATTTCGCCCAAACAAATGAAACGAGGAATGATCATTACGGCAGTGATAACCCTGTTCATTGCAAGTTTGCTCATCTTTATGGCCTTTGGAAATGAACATTTTATACTTGCCTTTATTTTCTTTAATCTAGCCATTGCCTCTGTGATCGCTGCCATTAAATATACGGTTGGAAAGAGTGCCTATGGTTACTCTGGTTTTGGTGATCTGTTTGTTTTTATTTTCTTCGGAATTGTAGCTGTCCTGGGTAGCTATTTCTTGTTTACGAAAACCTTGGGTTGGGATTTGGTTTTGCCCGCTATTAGCATGGGATTATTTAGTACCGCTGTACTCAACCTCAATAACATGCGAGATATAGAGAGTGATGCCCTGGTGGGTAAAAATACACTGGTGGTAAAACTAGGACGGTCTCGGGCTAAAACATATCATTATTGTTTGTTTTTCTTCGGAATAATATGTGCCTTGCTTTATAGCGGACTTCATTATTATGCTCCCAAACAGTTTTTGTATGCAATAGCTTTTTTCCCTTTTTTACTGAATGTTCTGGTGGTGGCGCGAAACAAGGAGCCGCAGCTATTGGATTCAGAATTAAAAAAGGTGGCCCTAAGTACCTTCGCCTTTGCCATTCTGTTTGGTTGGTTACATTGAGTTGTTTCCCAACCCTACTATAGTGAGATTGTCATTAAAATCCTTTAAATTTATGGGAGTTTTTCCATCATTTGGGAGCCATTTAAACTATTGTAAAACACAATTATGAAAATTACATTCTACGGTCAAAATAGTCTACATATTGAAGTTTCAGGCAAACACATTGTGGTCGACCCATTTATATCTGGCAATCCATTGTCCAAAGATACCATCGATGTCCAAAGCCTAAAAGCCGATTATGTTTTGCTTACCCATGCGCATCAAGATCATGTGCTGGATGCCGAAGCTATTGCCAAAAATACCAATGCCATCATTGTTTCTAATTATGAGATTGCCATGCACTATAAGGAAATGGGAATTAAGGTACATCCCATGAACCATGGTGGGAGTTGGCAATTCGACTTTGGACGGGTGAAATATGTAAATGCCATACATACGAGCTCTTTTGCCGATGGGAGCGACGGAGGTTACCCCGGTGGATTTGTGATCGAAGGTGAACGCAAAAATATTTATATCGCCGGAGATACCGCTCTCACCATGGATATGAAGCTTATCCCTATGAGAACGAAGTTGGATTTGGCCATACTGCCTATTGGAGATAACTTCACTATGGGTGTGGAAGACGCTATTTTAGCCAGCGATTTTGTAGCATGTGACAAAGTATTGGGAGTACATTACGATACCTTCGGTTATATAGAGATTGATCATGACCTTGCCAAAAAGAAATTTTACGATGCTGGAAAAGACCTGATGCTGCTAGGAATAGGTGAGTCAATCGAACTGTAATCGAATAACAACACATGCTCAAAGCAACTTTCAAAAGACACATTTTAGAATTCAAATTACCGGCCGGAACCTCACGAGGTGTCCTAAAAACAAAAGAGACATGGTGGTTGTTATTACAATTTGAACATCGGACAGGAATTGGCGAATGCGGTATGCTTCGTGGCCTCAGTATTGATGACCGCCCGGATTATGAAGCAAGATTGAAATGGGTCTGTGACCACATCCATTTAGGATTAGATGCATTGTACGGGGCGTTGGTAGAGTTTCCTTCGATTCAAATTGGTTTGGAAATGGCTTTCTTGTCGTTGGAAGCGGATGATCCATTCCAATTATTTCCTTCTCCGTTTTCTAATGGCGCAGCCAACATCCCGATCAATGGTCTAGTTTGGATGGGCGACAAGGAATTCATGAATCGTCAAATTTCAGAAAAAATAAAGGCGGGCTTTGGTTGCATAAAAATGAAAATCGGCGCTATCGATTTTGAAACCGAATTGAGCTTATTGCGATCCATCAGAAGCGAATTTTCTCCTCGCGATATTGAACTACGGGTGGATGCGAACGGAGCATTTACATCCAAGGAGGCCTTAGAAAAGCTAAAACAGCTTTCCGAACTACAATTGCACTCCATCGAGCAACCCATCTCCAAAGGACAATGGGAAGCAATGGCCCACCTCTGTGAAGAATCCCCATTAGCTATAGCCCTCGATGAAGAATTGATCGGTACATTTTATTCCGAAGAAAAAATAAAACTTATGAAAACCATTAAGCCTCAATATATTATTCTAAAACCTAGCTTTGTAGGGGGGTTTAGAGGCAGCGATAACTGGATATCGATTGCTGAATCACAGGGGGTTGATTGGTGGATAACTTCAGCCCTAGAAAGTAATGTGGGATTAAACGCTATTTCTCAATATACCTTCACAAAAAATAGTAAATTGCCACAAGGATTGGGAACCGGTAGTTTATATACTAACAATGTTGAATCTCCATTAAGAGTTCGTAACGGAAGTATCCATTATGATACTAATGTGCCATGGAATATGGAAATGTTAAACGCTAAACAATAGATCAGAATGTTCATCAAACTCGCTTATAATTTTTTACACGACGGCTGGAGATACCTACTTGGTTTTATTGTAGTCTTTATTATTTGGCAATTAGGTTCTATTCCTTTTGTTGCCGTTGCCATGATGAAGATTTTCGCTGAAGGGGGTGACATGACCGCATTGGAAGACCCTAATGAGATAATGACCGTTTTAGATTCCAACCTTACCTTATTTTTGATGTTATTGTCTTTTGCGATCGGGTTATTGGGACTTATTTTCTGGGTAAAGAAAATACACAAACAAGATATGATATCGTTAACGACGACTAGGAAAAAGATCGATTGGGGCCGATTTGCATTCGGTTTTGGTTTGATTGCCATCGTGACGATAGTTTTAACTATTCTGGATTATTATGGGAACCCAGATGATTATGTGTTTCAGTTTGAAACAGTACCTTTTATTATTTTGGCTATTGTAGCTATTATTTTAGTGCCGCTTCAAACCAGTTATGAGGAGTATCTCTTTCGCGGGTACTTAATGCAAGGAATTGGTGTTGCAGCAAAGAATAAATGGGTTCCTTTGGTGGTTACTTCGGTAATTTTTGGAGGACTTCATTTTTTTAACCCCGAAGTAGATAAACTGGGCCCTATCATTATGGTCTACTACATAGGTACTGGTTTCTTTTTGGGAATTATGACCCTTATGGACGAAGGACTGGAGCTAGCGCTAGGTTTCCATGCAGGAAACAACTTGGTCGCGGCTTTATTAGTTACGGCAGATTGGACAGCTTTTCAAACCAACTCTATTTTAAAAGATATTTCTGAACCTACCGCGGGCCCGGACATTTTAATTCCGGTGTTGGTGGTTTATCCTATATTTTTGGGAATTATGGCTTGGCGTTATAAATGGACGAATTGGAAAGAAAAACTTTTCGGAAAAATTGAAGCACCTCCAGAAGAAGTGTCAATCCTTGAATAAAAGCAACCAGACATTTTGAAACCAACCTCACCTCACATTCATCCAAAATTTAAGCTCAACGGGCTTCCATACCCTTCTGCGGAGGAATTGCTCAATTTTGCGGATGGTCTTATTGATCAGGGAGCGGACTATGAGGTTAGCATGGCGAGTTTTTTAGAAGAATGGCTCAATTTTGATCCTACCATAATAGTGAAAACCTCGGGATCCACCGGGACGCCAAAAGAAATTGTACTTCTCAAAGAACAAATGATCAATAGCGCAAAAGCTACCGGCGCCTATTTTAAAGTTGGAGAGGGCACCAAGGCTTTGCTTTGCCTTTCCTCCGATTATATTGCGGGGAAAATGATGTTGGTTCGAGCTATGGTATTAGGTTGGGATTTGCACGTCGTAGCGCCAGAGAAGGACGCTCTTACCGAATACGATAACCCCTACGACTTCGTGGCGATGGTACCTTACCAATTGCACCATTCCATTGATGCCTTGGATAAGGTAAAAAAACTGATCGTTGGTGGAGGTAGTATTTCTGCTGAATTGGAAGCTAAGCTAGAACACAAACAAACCGAGGTTTTTGCTACCTACGGCATGACCGAAACCATTACTCATGTGGCGGTTAGACGCATAAATGGTTTTGCTAAGTCTGATGTTTTTTCGGCCCTACCAAATGTGAAGTTTTCCATGGATCAAAGAGGTTGTTTGGTAATTGATGCCCCCAATGTGAGTTCAGAACGAGTGGTGACCAACGATTTAATAGAATTGCATTCTTCACTTTCATTTATGTGGTTAGGTAGGTATGACAACATTATTAATAGCGGCGGAATTAAAATAAGACCCGAGGAATTGGAAGCCAAGCTTTCAGCACATTTGAAGGTTCCTTTTATTATAGCTTCCGAACAAGATGTTGAATTGGGTGAACGGGTGATTTTGGTTATCGAAAGTCCTACAGGCGCTGTGCCTCAAGATTACGCCAATGCGCTTTCCGCTTTATTGTCTTTTGAACGCCCTAAAAAGATCTATACGTTATCTCAATTTCCTTATACAGAAACCGGAAAGATCAAGCGGGGTGATGTGCTTCAGGTATTGGAACGATATAAGAAGAACTAACTCTCCGACCAAAACAAAATATGTTCCTGCATCATAATTGAAAAATAATTTCCCTCAATCAAAAGTAGTCTTCCCTCAATAGCTGTTTTTTAGCCCGACATGGCGAACTAGTTTTACTTCAGAAACTATAATCCATAACACTATGAAAGCAGTATTATTATTTTTAGGAGCGGCATTGAGCACTTTGTCGCTATTTTCGCAAGATGTCCCATTAATTAAAGTGGGAGAGAAAGAACTAGGTGTATCCAAACTTTATGTAGATGTAGAAGTGGTTGGAAACAGGATGACTACCACCTACGATATGTATTTTTATAACCCCACGGATGCGGTCTTAGAAGGGGAGCTCAATTTTCCATTAGGAGAGAAACAGGATGTATCTCGATTTGCTTTGGATGTGAATGGCACTTTGCGCGAAGCGGTGGCAGTTGAAAAAGAGCAAGGACGAATTGCATTCGAAGCAGTAGTGAGAAGAAGAGTGGACCCCGCGCTCCTTGAAAAAGGAACCGGAAACAATTACAAAGCAAGAATTTATCCGATTCCGCGTAAAGGCTATAAAAGAGTGGTGTTAGCCTATGATGAATCGCTTATGATTTCGGACCGGAAACAATGGGTAAAAATACCTTTGGCGTTTCAGAAGAGATTAGAAGATTTTAGTTTGAACATTACGATGAATGGACAAAAGGAATCGCCTCGTATCGTTTCGCGATCCAGAATTAAATCGAAGTTTAAAAAGAATGCAAACGGTTATAAGCTGCAATTTGAAGCAAAAGATTTTCGCCCTTCCAATGATTTTATCGCTGAGATTCCTTTGCAGGAAAAGGTTGCGGTGACAACGTTTGAGGATTATACCTATGTGTATCGTCCCATTGAGAATCAAAAAATAGCACGTAAGAAGGCGAAGAAAGTACAACTACTTTGGGATGTGTCTTATTCTATGGAGGCTCGAGATCTTGCTAAGGAATTCGACTTTTTAGATGCTTATTTCGAACATGCTCAAAACATGGAAGTACAGTTAATCACCTTCAGCAATGAGATTGTCGATACCAAAACATTTACGATTCGGGACGGTCAATGGGATCATCTAAAGGATATGCTAGAATTTTCGATCTATGATGGGGGAACTTCCTTTGAAGGACTGTTCAGTAACAAGGGATACTTTGATGAGGTTTTGGTCTTTACCGATGGGATGAACACTTTAAGTGATTTTCCTTCTGAAATAAAAAAGCCGGTGTTTGTAATCAACAGTATTAAGGCAGCCAATCATAACGATAACAAAAACTTTGCAATACAAAGCAATGGTGGTTATATCAATTTAAATAATACGAGTATCTCGGACGCTATGAACAGGTTGAAATATCTACCGCTTCGTTACCTGGGAATGAATTCAATTTATAAAGAAGTTCAGGCATATCCACTTGTCGGAACACCTGTGTATAACGAATTCGCTTTTGCGGCAAAAGGACTAGGTGTTGGAACCGAAGTTGAACTACTGTTTGGATATGGTGACGTTATCACAATGAAAGAAAGATTTGTCATTCCCGCACCATCAAACACTCCTCAAATAGCTAAGATTTGGGCGCAACAAAAGATAAAAGCCCTGGATCAAAAGGGAGGGAGTAAAAAAGAGGCTATTATTGGTTTGGCTAGGCAATTCAATTTAGTAACCAATTATACTTCACTTATCGTTCTCGAGACCTTGGCAGATTATGAACGCTATGCTATTACACCACCAAAAGATTTATTAAATAAAAAGGATTCGGATGCCACTAAGAGCTCACGATTAGGCATTGTTGAAACAAATAGGGTGGAAGACGAAGAACCTATTGAAACTGATGAAGCTATTACTGAAGACAATGCTCTAGAATCTATTGCACCACTTACAACGGGTCGAAAAGTAGAGGTAACGGGAACCGTAATTGACCCAAATGGAAACCCCATTCCAGGAGTGAATGTAATTGTTGATGGTTCAACCTCTGGTACTCAAACCAATTTCGATGGAGAATATGCAATGTCAGCCCCTTTAGGAAGTGTTCTAGTCTATACTTATATTGGTTATGCCACCCTGGAATCTACCGTTCAAGTCAGTGGAATGATTAATATTACCATGGACGAGGACGTTGAGTCCTTAGATGAGGTATTAATTACCGGATATAATGGCGCAACAAGAAAAAGAGACGCCGCTGGTTTCGCCACCACTACTATTGGTGGAGATGAATTGGAAAACAAACCAGAATCGGACGTAGTGCGGTCGCTTAATGGAAAGGTTGCTGGCGTTCAAATTACGGGTAGCTCGGGCGCAACCGGGTCGGCTACTAATTTTATCATTCGATCAAAAAGTTCCATTAACGGAAGTAATCAGCCGTTGTTTATTGTGGATGGAGTGCCTTTTAATTCTGAATCAAATCAATTAGGAGGATTGTCATCGGGAGCTACCGTTACCAGTAGTAGGTTCCTGGATATTGACCCCAATATGATCGAGAGCGTACAAGTGCTTAAGGGACTTAGCGCCGCTGTCTTGTACGGACAGCAAGGTAGAAATGGTGTGGTTATCATCAAAACCAAGAACGATCCATCTTCGGGAGGTAATGGTGTGCAGTTTTTGAGTCAAACGCAACTTGAGCGGGAAGAGCAAGCTAGAGAACGTCGTGAATTGATGAAGGAGAAAACTATTAACGAACTCGGATTCTCAACGCCGTATTTAGTCGAATTGCAGGCTGCGATTGGAGAAGAAGACATGTATATGCTGTATTTAAGTCAAAGAGAAGCCTATAGCGGACACCCTGCCTATTTTGTGGATGTTTATGACTTTTTCAAGAATGCCAATGCACAATTTGCAGATAGAATTTTATCGAATGTAGTCGAGTTGGATACGGATAACTATGAATTGTTGCGAGTGTACGGTTATAAAATGGAAGAATTGGGCGATTTTAAAGCGGCAGCATTTATTTATAGACAAGTATTAAAGCTTCGGTCCGAAGATGCACAATCCTACCGTGATTTGGCCCTGGCCTTAACTGAAATAGGCGAGTATCAAGAGGCGTTGGATTTGTTAAGCACCATTTTGGACAAGAAGTTTTATGAAGGAAACGGCCGTCGCGATTTTGAACAAATCAAACCCATTGTTATGAATGAAATCCGTGACATCCTTCAAACTAAAAATGTTCAAGGAGATATGAGCCAACTTCCGAAGGGAAGCAATGAAAAAATTTCTTTAGACATACGTGTGGTTATTGATTGGAACCATAACGATACCGATATTGACCTACATATCGTGGACCCAAATCTGGAAGAGTGCTTTTACGGAAATACCAAAACCAAAATGGGAGGTCGTCTTTCAAAAGATATGACGCAAGGCTTTGGTCCAGAGGAGTTTTCGCTAAAGAATGCTTCGCTGGGTTCCTACTATATTAAGATAGATTATTTTGGCGACCGTTATCAAAAAATCGAAAATCCCACTTTCATGAAGATGAGCATTTATGAAAATTACGGCACGAAAGATCAGAAACGTCGCATCAAAGTAATGCGCCTTTCTAAAGAAACCGATAATAAGTTAATTGAACGCATTGCTCTGTTATAAATGAAGTAGATGGCTTATAATCGGTCAAAGTTTAGTTTTTTTGATGTGTTGGAATAGGGGTAGTCCAGGCTACTCCTTTTCTTTTTGATGAATTCCGTATTTTTATAAAAAATCCATCCCATGAAAAAGTGTTTATTTCTGCTATTACTACTTTCGACCCACCTAAGTGCTCAAATACTACCCGAACGGGATAGAGCCATTCTAAAGGACGAAATCCTTGAAGACCGATTTCAAAACCTATTACCGCAACTCATGGATGATACCGAAATAGATATGTGGTTAGTGATCGCTCGCGAATACAACGAAGATCCGGTAATGCGCACCATGCTGCCGGCAACTTGGTTGAACGCACGCCGAAGAACCATTTTAGTGTTCTACAGAAATAAAGAAAAGAATACCATTGAAAAACTTGCGGTGGCTCGCTATGATGTGGGTAAGAGTATTACTTCGGCCTGGGATAAGGAAAAACAACCCGATCAATGGGCGCGACTGGTAGAAATCATTCAGGAACGAAATCCGGAGAAGATAGGTATAAATGTTTCTAAATACTTCGGAATTACGGACGGCTTGGTCCATACCGATTATATGGAGCTCAAAGAAGCCTTGCCACAAAACTTAGAAGATAAATTGGTCTCGGCAGAGAAACTGGCGATCGGGTGGATCGAAACCCGTACCGAAAAAGAAATGGAACTCTACCATACTTTGGTTCAGGTGACGCATGACATTATAGCCGAAGCATTTTCCAGTAAAGTTATTGAGCCGGGCAAGACGACCACGGATGATGTAGTTTGGTGGATGCGGCAAAAAGTGACCGACATTGGCTTGGAAACATGGTTTCATCCCACAATAGATGTTCAGAGGAGCGAAGAGGCACTAAAAAGCCACATTTATTCATTTACCAAAGGAGAAAAAGACAAAGTGATCATACCCGGCGATTTGCTGCACTGTGACTTTGGAATAACGTATATTGGTCTTAATACAGATTGTCAGCAACATGCTTATGTGCTTCGGGAAGGAGAATCTAAGGTTCCCGTTTTTTTGGCCGAAGCTTTTACCAAGGGAAATAGAGTACAAGACATTTTTACCGGTTATTTTGAAGCCGGCCAAACGGGAAATGAAATTTTGGCAAAGTCCCTCGCAAAAGGTAAGGCTGAAGGAATGCGACCAGCTATTTACACCCACCCTTTAGGAACCTATGGACATAGCTCCGGTACTACTTTAGGTATGTGGGATTCGCAAGGAGGAGTGCCTTTTAACGGAGATTATCCTTTGCATTATAACACAGTTTATGCCATCGAATTAAATACCACAGTTACTATTTCTGAATGGAAAAAAGACATTCGAATTATGTTGGAAGAAGCCGGTTTCTATGGAGAGCAGGGTTTTCGTTATGTGAATAAACGGCAAGAGGCCATCAAAGCTATAAGTTGGTAAACCGGATTACTTTTTAGTACCAATTAAGTACAAATTAACGCCAAGCTTGTCTTTTATTCTTCCAACATTCCAGTTGAAGCTATCTTTGTTTTCAAGATTTTGAACCAGGGCATTCATCTCGTTCACCGAGTAGGTTCTTAATACAGAGGCCATTCCATCCCACCAAACAAACAGCGGCACTATGGGAATAAAATATGTGAAAAGAATGCGACCTATTTTGAAAGGCCGAATAAAGGGTGTGGTAACCCACAAAGTTATAGGAGAAATAAACATACCAATAAAACTGGCGATGCTTCGCTCCTGCGCCTCAAAAATGGCAATGGAACTACCTGAGTCCACAGCATTCTGTAAAATTTTTTGCGCATCCTCTGGTCTAAAATGATGCAGTGATAAAAATTGTGTACGAAGTCCTTTAAGATGATCGGGCACATCTCTAGCATCAACAGGCGTTTCCAGGTATTCGAAGTCGGCAGATAGCTCTTTCGTCCTTTTAAAAGCTGTTTGGTTTGGATAGAGGTCTGTAAGTACAATCTTTACTTTGGGATGACTCTTTTTAAGTTGTTGATTTATCCAAAACAATCCACCGCCACCACCTGAGCCCAAATCGACAATTCGGTCTTGACCACTCTTCAGGAGTGCCTCTTCCAACAAGGGAACAATGGGCCGGTAGATTTTCATTTTGTTGGACAGGTATTGAAGAAAGTCCGTTCCATAATTCCGTAGAAAATGGGGAAACCAGCCTAAATCTTCAAACTCAAAGGCATGTATGCGAGACATTTTATATTCGGGTTTAAACCAAAGTTATATAGGGTTGAGATGAATCGCAATTTACCTTATTGTTGCATTTTTAGGTATTTATCCACCGAGTGCTTTCCAGAACCGTAAAAGGCAAAGAAAATACAAAGAAGCAGGGCGGAAATAGCAAGGATGAGATTACTAGTGCTCATTTCACCTGCAAAGTTTATAATGACCGCTCCAATTAAAATAGGTATTTGAGCAACGACGGCCCATCGAGTGAGTAACCCTACGGCTATTAGTAAGCCTCCAATAAAGTGCGCTGGTACCACATAATGAATGGCCATCATTTCTCCTACCAGACTTTGCATAGGTTTTATTAATTCTAACAGTTCCAAAGTGTTTCCCATGAAATTGAAGCCTTTAATTATTAAAAACGCTCCTAGGGCAATTCGTAATAGATCCAGCGGATAATAAGAATGAGCGTTGGCCCATTTGTTTAAATATTTGATCGTTCCCATGACGTAAATTGAATTGATTCTAATTCATAAGATACTTATAATTAGTGGGATAACAAAAATTTTAACAGGAGGGAGGAGGTATTTTAATGCTGTTAATCCAATTCAGAAGAGGTACGTTTTTCATACCATTCGTCCCGTTCTTCTTCACTTTTTGTCATAAATACATTACCGCGAACGAATTCCAAGAGTCCGGATTGTAGGGACTGAGAGGTATGCCCACTCCAAGTCCCGATATAAGTGGAACCTTCCAAATTGGATTGCATCATGACCGTACCGCAAATTGGAATGGTTCCTTCACTCCAGTAGGACATGGCTATTACACCTCTTTTGGATCGTACGCCTTCCATTGGATAGATGGTCGTTTCGGCCTCACCTACAAAGCGTATGCGATTATCGGTTGACCAGCACTTTAATTGATCTTTTGACCATTTCATTTCATCATTGTTGTCTAACACTTTTGTCCAGGCGGCGTACCAAGTAATTTCTTCCATGTCCTCAGACAATCTTGCGTCGTGAAAATGATCTTGAAATAATTGACGTCCTCTGAGCGCCTCTTCTTGATCAGAAATTCGTTTCATATACACATTAATGAGGCCAGGCCAAACATGTTCGGACATGTCTTCGGTCACTTTAATACCTGCCTTTTTGAATAGTTCGCTTAAAATACCTATGATTTCGGATCGGTCATTTCCTTTAAAGGCTGAAATATTGCTGTCAAAGAATTTCATTTGCCTTCGAGTCATAAAATAATAAAGAGGTGTGGTGATTTTTTTCAGACCTCGAGAAAAGCCCGTTTCATAAGCTATCCAGCTCATATCATTAGATTCTGGGGTAATGATTGCAATTACTTCATTGGTATCTACCAACCTCTTATGCACCTGCTTTCTCCAATTGCCCAATTCTACACCGCCAGAGGGTCTGGGGTCGCTGGAATACCAGGCCGAAATTTCATTATTACTAACGGTCTCAATGAGCCACTTGAAGGCATCTGCTAATTTGCGTTCTTCGTAGGTATGACTCAGGAAAATTTGAAATTTTTTCATTTTTCGAAAGTTTTTAACCTTTTAGTAGGTGTTATAGGAGACTTAAAGATAGCTAATTATTGTTTGTGCATGGATAACCAACACTTATGAAAGCTATTATGGCAATCTACGAGCATACCACGAGGGGGCTGCCGGTAAAATTTTCATTGGCTCATTACACTCACATAGTCCTCGAGATTGTTAAAAACAGAGCCCCACCCGTTCATAAAGCCCATTTTTTCTTGTTGTTTGCAGTACGCCTCGGTAGGATGCACCACGTTAAATGTGAAGATCGTTTTTTCTCCTTGCGCTTGAAAGAGTGCTTGTAACTGAACGCCTGTGGTCATGGGTTTAAATTCGGCGGAGGTCACTATTTTCTTGAGTGGGCTAATTTCAGCGAAGACACCCTCAGAAATGAATTCGGCCCCATTAGGCATTTCCATAGTAAATTTCCAGGAACCTCCTACCTCAAATTGGTGTTCGATCACTTTGGTCTGCATACCTTTGGGCCCCCACCATTGGGCAATATGATCGGGTTGTGTCCAGGCTTCCCATACAATTTCTACGGGTGCGTCAATAATTCTTTTTAGTGATAAAGTGCGTTTATCCAATTCGTTTGAGCTATTCATTTCTTTTCATTTTTTAGTTCGATTACGTACTGTTCAAAGGAATCCAATCTTTCTTCCCATAGCTCCCGATATTGCTCTATCCACAAAAATGCGGGCAATAGATTGGCGGGCTGTATAAAACAAAAACGTTCTCTCCCTTGTTGGGTGACTTCAATGAGCCCACATTCCTTAAGAATCTTTAAATGCTTAGAAATCGCAGGGCGACTGACCTCAAATTGTTTGGCCACCGAGTTTACCGATAAAGATTGCTTCGAAAGAAGCTTAATTATATCCCTACGAACAGGATCTGCAATGGCTTGAAAAACATCTCTTCGCATTGTAAAAATGTAACTGATTGGTTACAAATATAAATGTAATCAATCGGTTACACAAATTATTCTGCAATACATTGAATTCGATATAAAGAAAATCGTCATACTTTTTCCAAAGCGAGATGGGGTTGTTGAGGTAGTTGGACCCATATGGTATCGCCCTTGGTTATTTCACCTCCTTCTTGAACAATTCCCATGATTCCTGCCTTTCTCACTATTTCACCTTGGGAGTCTGTGTCTAAAACTGCTTTCATTAGGCCTTTTTGAATGGACTCTAACTGACTGCAAGGATTTCTTAATCCGGTAATTACGATCTCCGAAGCTCCAATTTTTAGCACCGTGTTTTTGGGCAGCTTTAGTAGATCAATGCCTCGGGTGGTAATGTTTTCACCCATTTCGCCGGGATGTACTGTAAATCCTCTTTCTGAAAGTTCTTCGAATAGTTCCGCATGTATAAGATGTACTTGTCTGAGATTAGGTGCGGTGGGATCTTTTTTCACCCTAGATCTATGCTTCACTGTCTTTCCCATGTGTGCATCACCTTCAACTCCCAGGCCAGTTAGAAGGTTTATGCGATCACAGTTATATTTGTTGAACGTATGAGCATCACTCTTACTTAGCGCAATTACTTTTCCCTGATTCATAAATTAAAAGTTAGGGTTTGGACTGGCAGAAACATATGCTTAAGTTCTCCGTTTCCCTGATTAAAGTATCTAAAGTTACCCATTTTTTATATTTAATTCATGCAATGATGGAACCAGCGTTCAAATATCCTTTAACAGAATAAAACCAATCCAATCTAAACCATTCATTTATTCTGAATGTGCCAGTTTCAAGGTCATTTCATATTGATCCAAATAATTTTCAAGTCCCAGATATTGTAGAAAAGAATTGATAGGAGGGGAGTACTTGTCCACATTAATGATGGAGAGGCTATTTCCGAATGTGGCGGTTAGTGCGGCGACTAATGTTGTGGCTACTTTTCTTCTCCTGAAATTAGGTGCTACTGCAATTTGTTGTATTCTCTTACTTGAGGCATCGTAAATAACATAGCCAACGCATCGTCCTTCCCAATAGGCCGCCAGCGATTTGTTGGTCCGCTTTAACCCGTTCAATGTTCTTTTCGAGTTTTGCCATGTGGGCGCAATATCCCAAAAGGATTGCAATACAGGCCAATCATATTCCCGCAGTTCTTTGATCTCGATTGGGTTATTTCCCAACGAGATCATGACATCACCCTTGTAACAAGCCAACAGTCGGTCCCGTTCGTATCCAACTTTTTCATATGATCTTATAGCCTGGATATTGGTGGTAATTACTTCTAAGGTGAGTAAATCAATATGTTGTTCGGTCAAACTGGGTATTAGGAAATCGTGCATTCTTTTAGTAAGTCCCTGGCCTCGTCTTGACGGGATAACTCCGGTTCCTCCATTGTATAGTACTTTTTGATTCCCTGAGGTGTCAATTCCGTGTAAAATAAAGGCAATGAGTTGGTCATTTTCAAACACGCCAACAGATAAATGGGGTGCCACATGATCTGCCTTTATTTTGGACTGCAGTTGGCCAAGTGTTAAATGAAAAGGAACAAAATAGTCGGAGAAGGCATCGTTAAATGCTTCTAAAATAAGCCGGTCGTCTGTTCCTTCAAGGGTTTTGAATATCATTCTCTAGCATTATTTAATTCCGAAGAAATGAAGAGTAAGCATTGTTGATATGTCATTTAACCACCTAGTAATGGCAGGTGCTTAATTTTATGATAGGTCAATGCCATTCGGATACATTGCTTTAGTTCATTCTTAGGAATTTTCTCCTTTAGTCCAAAAACAATAGCTCTATTACCTTCAAACTGGAAGGAATCTTTGTAAAGGATTTTAAAGGTGGGGACCAATTTCGAAGTGCATTGAAAGTAGAGTGCGTATTGTTCGGGGTTTTTCTTTTTCCAGTCCATTCGCACCGTACTTCCATACTTCGTTAGATAACTTGGTTCTCCCCATTTAAGCGTTTCCTCCATAGATTCCAGCCCGTCAATTTCTTGTGCCACGGCCACTATCATAGCCCTTACCAGAGTCAGTTGTTTTTGAACCGATTTCGGATAACTCTCAATGAGCTCCATTACTTTGGGGTTGGAATTAAGTTTCATTTCAATATGTTTCCTTGGTCCTTACTTTTTTCTGGTAGCAAGTTTTCCTCCCATCCAGGCCATAGGTATGTAGGCACCAAGGATATCTATCGCGCCAAACCAAGTAGGGGCGGGAAGAAGGTAGAAGTTTACAATTCCGCCAATTAAGAAAAAGACACCAATGACCATGGCAAATGTCATTTTACGGGTTGCTGCGATAAGTGCCGCCACCAAAGCTCCTACCAGGGTTCCAAGGGCGTGCGCCAGAAACGGAAAGATAAAATGCTTTTTTTCAAACAGGTGCATGGATTCCTTGAGTCCTTCCATAGTGGTTACATCTGCTCCCTCTGGTGGAGGGATAACGGAACCACTAATAAGGACAAGTCCCATATTGACTGCACTACCGATAATAAGCCCTATAATTACGGCCAAAATATTTTTTACTACTGGATTCATAAGTTCTATTTTTTTAGATTACCTCACGGAATTTTTATGATCTATAAAGCAATGGTCTTCCGTAGGAATTTTCGGTTACGGGAATCAAGTTAATAAAACTGCATTGAATTTTGAAGCATGCGGTTCATCTAAATTGTCGTGTAGCGGAACTTTTGGATATAAATTAGCTTGTTAGTTCCAGCGCAACCACTACATTGTTGTTTATTAAATCTGAATAAATTATGACTCAAGAAAATCAACATATCGAAACTTTTAAGGCTAGCGCGGCGGGGAGGGGATGGCCAACAAGAGTGAGCATTACAGGTACCCAATGGACCCTTCAAATGGATGAACCTGTTGCCGACGGGGGTTCGAACAGCGGTCCTAATCCCATGCAGTTGTTTATAGCTTCAATAGCAGGTTGTCAAAATGAACAAGCTCAAGTGGTCATAGAAGAACTTTCTTTGAATGTCAACGCTATTGATATCAACCTGGAAATAGATCTGGATTTGGCTGGCTTCATGGGTAATACCAAACATTCTGATGGTGCATACAAGGAAGTGCGTTTACAGGCTGTTGTACAAGGTGATGCCACCGAAGAGCAGATTCAGGAACTCGGTGCCCGAGTGGATAGGCGTTGTCCCATTTTAGGCTTATTACGGTCCAGTGGTTGTAAGATAATAAGCTCTTGGAGTGCTGCCTAGGAAGCTAATTGCTTTACTAAACCTCTTGCCACCACAGTATCGTAGATAATTTTAAGATGAATTATCTTATGCTGATCATCAAATTTTATGATGTCGACAACGTCAAAATCTACTAGTTGGTTGGTTTTTAAGGTCCATTTAAAATTGAAGTATAAGGCTATGCTATCACCGTCATTTTCTTCAAAAATCCCTAATAACTTTAATTCAGAATTTATAGTGTCGCTTGCTAAATTACGATAGAACTTGCTGGCAGGCATAAGCCCGTAAATGGGAGAATCGACGATCGCATTTTCTGTAAATAGGTCAATAAGCTGCGCCGTAGCTCCCTTTTCGAGGAGTTGAATGTATTGTTGGCAAATTTCTTTTTTTGTCATTGAAGCGGGTTATTTTAATCTTTCGTTTGGAGCCTGAGACACACGTTGCTCATATCATTTTTCTTTTTCCTGATAAATTATAATTTGCAATCCATCAGGATCTCTTACATATAAATAATGTGATCCCCACGGCCTAAGTACCGGACCTCGGGCTTCCCATTTATTGTTTAAAAGTTTAGCCCAATAGGCTACATCATCTGTTTTCAGTTGGATATCTATTTTATCATTTTTCAGTTTTTCGCTAAAAGCTTCTTGATAATAACCATGATTCTTTTCAATTTCTGATATTTCGAGGAAAGCATTACTAGATTCCGAACCAAATCTCATGATTACCCCTTTGGATCCGTCTCCGTCATTATATTCTTCAACAATGACAAGTTTTAGAATTTCGGTATAAAAGTGCTTAGAAGCTTCAAAATCCTTGGTCCTTATGACCGTTTTCAAACTTAATAGACCGTTCGAAGTTGATTTGTTTTCTGAGTCGTTCATGCGAGATAACATGCTGTTAAGTGCTTTTGCGTGGTTGTCCAGAACTAAAATAACAAAAGAAAATGAACCAGTGCCTAATCTATAGGACATTCCAACTAGGGTTGGAACTGTGCAATTGGAGGTATGTCTATTACTAGTCTCTAATCTTTCGTTTTTGGGTTCTTCACTTCAATGGTAGCAAAACAGACGAATACATTATTGGTTGCTTTCTTTAAGCGCGTTGTAAACATTTGATCATTACCAGAACTAAAAAAACTCCCAATCCCCTCTGGATGCTGTTTCAAAAAGAGATCATATGCTTCTGGACTGGCCCCTTCAACACTCGTGTGAATGTGTCTATTATCATCTGAGCTTCCATAATTTCCAGGCAATATGGATTCAATATACAGGTTACCCGAATCATCCGTTATTGCATCTCCGTTAAGTCTTGCCGTTGTTTGATCATTCAGGTTGGATGGCTCATATTCGCCAGCTGCGGAGGTATGATAGAAACTCACGCGCTGATTTGGTAATACTTTTTTAGAAGCTTTATCAATAAACGTCAAGCAAAGCATTAGCTTTTCACCTGGCTCCTCATCATCTGTTATGAATAGCTTATGGGGATCGGCCAGTTCTTGAAACTCTTGAAGTTGAATGTTTTCCGCTTGAGTGATCGGGGGTATTGTTCTATCGTCGGAACATTGAATACATATAATACTTGAAAATAATAGAATGATTTTTTTCATAATTACGCACTATCGGTTCATTTATTCGGCTGCCTCAACGTTTTTCTCTTCTGCGAGCCATATCCTCATTTTTATCCCATTTTTTTAATCTTCTCTAAATAATCCTTCGGGAACCCCTCTTTTTTTGCCAGTTTATACAAGGATTTAGCATATAGCTTGTTGGTTCCGGTTAGTGATTTAGCAGGAAGGTTGTAACATGTTGCGGTTATAGATTCGTTCGTATCGGTTATAATGTTGACTTCTTCCGGAATATAATCTGCCACACTGGCTTCGGCATAAAGACCATGAATGGTATCTTTATCAATGTTCATTACGATTCCATAGGATTTTTCGTTCTTAGAAGGAATTAAGGACGCCCGATCTCCAATCTTTAGCGCATAATCATTGAGGTAACCTCTCCGTAAATTTGACGGTTCAATTCCATTTTTCAATAAAATGCTACGATCCATAAACAAGCCGTAAAAAAATACTTCCATTTTTATTTATTTTCCATTGTCGTTATTATTTGCAGTATGGTTCAATTTCATAAGGGCATAATTAAGGACCGGATCTGTTCCTGCTTTTACATCATCAATTTTTTGATTTACTATTTTGTCTATTTTGACACCAGATCGCTGAGAATCATCACCGTTTGGATAATAAATCCCAAGACTGGACATAAACATTTTCATGCCTCCGGGCATATCAATACTCACCTGATTTCCATCTTCACCAGCGGTCTGACTTCCAACCGTATATACATTCTCCAAAACTTGTAATGCCATAACAAAAAATTCCCCAAAGCTTAAAGTGTTTTCATCCACCAAAAGCATTATGGGTGCGTCGTATCGATACTCTTTTAGTTCAATGTCCGAAACGTCTTTTTCCGAAGCGTGCCAATAATAGGTCCCTGGTTCATTTAAACATTGGGATTTGAGTAATACAAAGGGTTTTACATCTGTATATAAGTAACCCAAGAAATCATATAGTACTTGCCATTGCGGGTAGTGCCTGAAATCAAGGACCAATCCTTTCGTGTTCTTGATACCAGCGAAAAACTCTGGTAAGGTCTCAATGTTCAATTCCCCCATATGGGCGTAACCAATATTCTCATCGATTATCTTCCAAGACTGGGTTGATTTTTTATCTCTAAACTTTCTAATGTCGGAGAAGGAATAACGGGATATGTTTAATTCGATGGCTTCAGAGTCTCTGCGAACACTCAATTTAAGAGAATCTGTATTTCCGTTTAGGATATACCTCGAAATTTCCCCATTGTGGAAAGCTTCGTTGGGTTTTGGCAGATAATTGCCTAACGTCTTTACTTTCTCTTCAAACGGTGCGCCATTAATTTTTTCAACAATATCGCCAACCTCGACTCCTGCAATTAGCGATAAACTATCAGACTTTAAGGAATTAATGACTAGCTTATTTTCAACCATTTTTACTCTAAAAGGAACCGTAAATTTACCAAAGAATGCACTTCTCAATTCAGGATGATACGGAATATTTGCGTGCCCATCATTTATTTCAGTGCTTAGCCTTAATAGACATTCATAGTATTCTTCTTCATTTTTTGCGCTTATGAATTGTGGAATATATTCAGATAAGACATTCGACCAATCTTTATCCGTAAGGTTTTTATAAGGAAAATAGTATTCTATAACATTCCAATATCTAAACAGCCCAAGCAGTCTTACCTCTTCTTTACTTAAATCACTTTCGGTCATTGGATCTTCATAAAATCTGGCGTAACTCAATGACCTATTACCAACAGAATCTGAAACATATATATTCCTATAGGTACCTTCGCGATTCAAAACGCTCTTAAGAAGTGTAACATTTTCCGTCGACAAATCACTGGATTCTATCCACTCTAAATCCACAAGTTTTTCAATATTTGTCGAATCGCATCCTGTTGACTTTTCTAATAACGAAGTGCTATTTGGAACTTTCATTAAGACGTTTAGTTGTTGATTGAACTCTTCGGCAGATTTTGTCGATTTGATCAAAGAAATATGATCTAAAAGAACACTGTCCCAGTTTACTTTGCCTAAGCCAACCTCCGGATGATAATATTTAATTAACCCCCAACTTTTTCCTAATATTTCAAGTTTTTTAGTTTCTGTAAGTTCTTGTGGTTCACTACAATGGATTGCTGAAAATAGTATAAAAACAAATAGCCCAATATTGATAATCGAGGATTTAATCATAGTTATTTTAATATAGTTGATATGATATACAACGGTTTGGAATAGAATTAATTATGCCTGTCGCCCTATAACCGATCTTAAAGAAAATGAATCCCAGATGATGTTATTTGATTTTTAAACGGCGCGCAAATTGAATAGTATAATGATGGGAGCCATAGAGCCGAATTTCAATTGACTCCTTTAATATAGAAAAACGCCTCGTTCGAATGGTCTGTGAAGAGTATTCGTTGGCCTTCGTCCCAGATCAATCGTCCACCATGGTTTAAAATATCAAGTTTCGATTTAATCAGGTCTTCAACACCAAAGGTACATACCCAATATTCAAACTTACCTTTATAATTATTATCTATTTCTATGATATCGGCAATATGCTTACTTTCATTATTTAATACTTCAAAAGTTCCCTGACCTTTTTGATCCATTTTCCAACCGAAAAGATGCTGATAAAAAGGAATAACATTTTCAGCATTAGAAACATGCAATTCATTCCAAATGAGGGTGTTTGCTTTGTTTTTTGTGCGCGAATTTTTTAGTTGACTGCCCTCGTATACAGTGAAGCCAGCACCTTGAGGGTCTCTAATGAGCCCCACTTTGCCAGTATCTGTTATTTCGAAATCAAGTTCGATAATTCCACCAAGTTGTTTTGCCTTTTCAATAGTTTTAACGACACTTTCCACTTTAATATAGGTCATCCAAAAATGAGGCATGCGCATTTGCTTAAACTTATCGGGCGTTTCATACAAACCTGTTGTGGTTGTATCATTTAAAAAAGCAACATAATAGTTTGAGCTTTTATAGTATTTCCAGCCAAAAACTTTTTCATAAAATGGCATGGTAACTTCCGGGGAATAAGTGGACAAGTCGGCAAAAAAAGGGCTGTTAAGTGTCATTCATCTCTGTTATTTTAAAAGTTGTATAATGATTAGGTCAATTATGCCAAGGCCCAAAAGGACAAACCCCCAGACCCACCATTTGAGATGAACGTTTTTTGCGACCAATACTTCTATCCAAGTCCAAATGGCAACATAAGCAATCCAAACCCAAAGGTTTTTAATTTCATAGATAAGCATTAGGATCATACCCATTATGAATACCAACATTACGATTATAAAATTAATATAATCTCTTCTAGTCGCTTTTTGAGTCATTTTTTTCGGTGTTAGTTTGCTCTTCTGGCATCCAATCGGGAGGTTTTATAAAAGCCAGAGCTTTATTATTGAA
The DNA here is from genome assembly GCA_039028295.1 of Bacteroidota bacterium. Taxonomy (GTDB): domain Bacteria; phylum Bacteroidota; class Bacteroidia; order Flavobacteriales; family Flavobacteriaceae; genus Aureisphaera. The sequence goes on along the minus strand of JBCCIJ010000024.1, from coordinate 9,584 downwards.
TCCACTGATTCTTTTTAATTTCTGAAATAAACGAGCTATGCCATGAAAAAAGACTTTAACAGGGTTCACACTATTTATTGGTTCCGAAATACCGTAGATCACTTTTTCTTTTTCGGGTTCAAAGGTACCTAGCATTCTATCCCAAATAATGAGAATTCCCGCATAATTCTTATCCCAATACTGTCGGTTGGAGCCGTGATGTACCCGATGATGGGAAGGTGTATTAAAAATGAATTCTACTGGCTTGGTTAATTTGCCAATTATTTCAGTGTGTAATAGGGTTTGAAAAACCTGTACAAAAACTTCGGATAATAATACCAGTATTGGATCAAAACCTAATAATACAAGCGGTAATGAAAATAAAATAGGTAGTATCGCATCGAAAGGCCCAAAACGATATGCTACAGACATATTAAAATGGGGTGAACTGTGGTGCACTGTATGTGTTGCCCAACCGATGCCTATTCGGTGCATCATTCGATGTTCCCAATAATAAGATAAATCTGCCAGGAGAATGCAACATATAATGGTGGCCCAATTAAGTTCCAGATGTGGTAAACTGAAATTCTCGTAAATCCAAAAATAGAGTTTAGTGACCGCTAAAATCCCAAGAATAATTTCGATCGTAAAGAAGGCACCGAATGTGATTACGTTAGCTATGCTATCAAGAATAAGATTCTTGCTCAACCGTTTTAGGAAGGCGTAACGGATGAGTTCAAGAATAAAAAAGGGTAAAATTATATAAAGAAGGCTTAAATCATTGAATAAGTAGAACCAATATTCTACATCCAACCAGTCGATTTTTCTAGATAAAAATTCAATCACAACTATTGCTTTTTCCAGGTTTCAACGTCGCTATAACCATAAAAGTCATAACTCAATTTAAAGACATTCATATTCACCATTTCAATAGTACAGTCCGTATTATATGTCTTACCTTCATAAGTAACTCTATATTCACCTTGACCCTTGTAGCCATCGAATGATGTAATCGTTAAGGCCTTAGTGTTTTCTGCCTCTTGACCATATCCGTCTTCGTCCTGATATTCTATAATGTAGGCATTATAGTTGCCACCTTCTTTCTTCATTTTGTATAGTATAGCCCCATTGAAATCTTCCATATTGTAGTTCACTTTCCAAGTGCCCGTCAAATCATCTTTTTCAGAACTCGTTGGTTTTTCTTCTGAACGGGATCCAGTTTCATTTTTTTCAAGTGAAGTTTCCAGAAAAACCCGATTCTCTATTGAATTGGCTCCATTTGCTCGTGTTTTCGAGGCATAGGTTACCAAATGGGCGCTACCGGCAATTAGGATCACAAAGAATAAGCTTCTAAATAATAATGTTGAATTTTTCATACGTTTTTTGTTTGATACAAACATCCGAAGCTTAATTCATTCTTTTTTTGACCTATATCAAAAAATCATTTTTGAGCCCGTAATCTGCTTAAAGTTTCTTGCGAAATACCTAAAAATGAAGCAATATAGCCTAGCTTAACTCTCAATTCGATAGCGGGAAAATAGGAAAGTAATAATTCGTATTTTTTTTTGGCCGTTAGAAAAGACCATCCTTTGGAAAATTCATCCAGGAAAGTTAGCATCTCTTCTGCCAGCAAGCGGGCGAAATTACCAAAAGCAGGGAAATGGGTGATCAACTTTTGGTAGTTATCGTAGCTTATTCTATGTAGCACGCAATCTTCCAGACATTCGATGACTTCAAAACTCTCCTTTTGAGCGTAAAAGCTGTGCCAAGATGTAATGAATTGATTTTCTATATAGAACCATGATGATATTTGCTTACCGTCATGAAGATAATAGTTATGTAAAACTCCTTTTTCAATGAAGTACAAATGATTGGCTTTACTTCCCTGTGTCAATATCTTCTCGCCTTTTTGCGCCTCGACCAGTTCGAAGGTTTGCCTTATGCTCTGTTGTAATTCGGGACTTAAAAAACAGCGGTTACTTATTTCTTGGAGTAGATTTTGCATATTTTTTTGGTTTGTTGTTCGATCGGGTCCGGTCACTGTTGCTACTCATAAAACACGGTTACTTCATCCAATTCTTTTCTTTTTAAATCTGGAACATAGACTGGAGATTTCGGATATCCAATAGGGAGTAATAAAAAAGCTCTTTCGTTATTGGGTCTGTTAAGTGTTTTAGCCAAAAAATTCATGGGACTTGGTGTATGAGTCAGGGTGACTAAACCGGCATTGTGAATGGCAGAAATTAGCATGCCGCAGGCTATTCCGATCGATTCATTTACATAGTAATTACTATACTTTTCTCCATTTTCCCCAAATTCATATACTTTTTTAAAAGCAACAATTAGCCAAGGCGCGATCTCCAAAAATGGTTTATTCATGTTGGTGGCCAACGGTTCCAAATCCTTTTTCCATCGTTCGCTCATTCTGTTCTCGTAGCTTTCCTTTTCTTCAATTTCGGCCTCTTTTCTAATTTGAGTTTTTAGCACCGGATTGGAGATAGCACAAAATGTCCAGGGTTGTTTGTGGGCGCCGGATGGGGCCGTTGAGGCGCTTTTAATCAAATTTTCAATGACTTGTTTGGGTACTGGTCTGTCTGAAAAATCTCTAACGGACCTTCTTTTATCCAACCATTGATGAAATACTTCACTTTTATGGATTATTTCAGATGCTGAAAAAAATTCTGTTTCAAAGGAAACATGCTTATATCCATTGATCATGATATGTCTGGGTGATTCCATAAATAATTCTTTAATCAAATTTACGCTGAACTGATACTACCACTAATAGTATTTACTGAAAAGTACGTTTTTTTTGAGGACCCACTTTTAAATAGTAGAAGTTTAGTTTAAATGTTGAGAAAAACTTACTTTATAATTGAGTTGTATTTTGCTGAATAGGATGCTTATTTCATTCCGATATAAAATACAAAATACCATCATCGTCATACTCTAATGTCACATTTGAATGATAGAACTCCACAATGTCATTTAATTTTATCATTATAAATTTGTCCTGTGATACAACGCGCTCTCCCGGTTTATAAGATTTGTCGACCCATAAAGCCATTTCGGTACAATTCTCAATCGCAATTTGATTCGGACTTCTTTGCCATGAAATATGATAGGTTTTGGACTGATCCATATTATTAAGATAGATGTTAGCCGTCGAGGCCATTTGTCCAATTTTTTCGGTACTCTCGCTACTATATTTTTTATCATAAACTTTATACCTGCCTCGTGTAACGTATCCGTCAAAGCTTTTCTCCTGGAAATCGTGTAAAACGTAATTTCCAGAAATTAAATCCACCATATTTTCCAAATGCTGAGGCTCCACATAAAGTTCATTATTTTTTTTAACGATTCTGGTCGCATTTAGGATAGGAGGACTTTCATTTTTATCGAGGCTATTTTTTGTAATCATGGTTCCCAGACTTGAAAACAGGTACATTTTATTGTCTTTTTTCAGAATAAGTTGAACACTTTTCCTTTCATCTGTAGCAAAGTTAGCACATGAAAATAATAGACTTGTTCCTACAATGAACGAACAGAAAAGAAGTGTTTTACGGGCCAATAATGTCATTTTGGTTATTTTTTGAACTTGCCATTCTTTTGTTGCAGCTATATCGAATCATATTCCTTCTTAGCTTTTATAGATCATATAACGTTAGAATCAATGGTCAAATCCATATTTTCTAAAAGTTAAATTAATTCTTGGTTTTTTACAATTTGGATCTAGGGGTAAGGCATGTTCATAATTATCTTGACATCCCTCTCCCATAAGTAATAGGCTACCATTTTTCAATAGGGTTTCATGTACTTTCCCAGTTTGTTTTTCTCTCAAATTAAAGATCCGTTCTGCGCCAACACTGATCGACACAATATTGGTGGTATCACCAAAGGCCACTGGGTCAGAATGATAATCGACACCACTACTTCCATCAGGATAATAGATGCAAACACATGTTTCAAATTGATGTCCGGTAAACGCTTTTATCCGATCTCTTACCAATGCCATTTTATCCGACCAGATGTGATTGGGGCCCCATAGTGATTCTGGAAATCTGTTTTCTTCAAATAGATTTTTGTCAAGGAACATCATTTTACCGTAATTTTCCTGATAGTTTTCTCCATTGGTTAAAGCCAAGGTAAACTTATTGGTTAGTTGCGTATAGGTCAATAAGTGATTGTAGAGTTCGACGGATTCCGTTATTTTTAGAAAGGAATCAAAATACTCGACATGGCAGTTTAGATCTAACTTCATTTCTTCGGCTCAATTTTTTTAGTATAATTTACTTTCGGCTTAAAACCATAATATACGTAATTAAATGTCTTTCTGTTGGAGGTTTTACCTAATACAATGGACACTTCAATGTTTTTTAAAGATTTATCAGCCGTTGGTTTGTTGTCCCTAAATACTCTGGCCAAATGTCAATAGATTATTATCCGGGTCCAATAGCGAAAATTCTTTTTGTCCCCAAGGTTTGATTTCTAACGGTCCATTGGGGTGAATGACTGTTTTAAAAGCTAATAATGTTTGGTAAATGCCATCAATGTTATGGGTTCTGATGTAGACCTGGCCATAATTCTCCTTAGGGTTAAGCGCTTTAAATTCAAAGAAGTGAATTTGAATTTGGTCTTTTTCCATCATCAGATAACCGTCAAAATCAGTACTGCCAAATTCTTTAAACCCTAATTTGTTTATGTAAAATTCTTTGGTAACATTTTTGTCGCGCATTGGTAATTTCGGATGAATATTGGTTAGCATGATTTTACAATTAGATGTATAGATTTTTAAGTTGAAATAGTTTCGGCAAAAAGATGAGAAACTTAAATATAACTAAATCTGCAGAATTGTTTATAAGAGTTATCCGCTACAGTTATGTTTCACCTTTTCTAGTGCTTTTGGAAATGTGGTTGTCATAAAGTCCAAATGCTCATCGAGGACATCAATTTCAACCGTAAGCGTGTTGCTGTCTGCTCCCTCCGTAACCGTATAAACTTCTGTAGCTCCAGACCATTTTTTTGTTTCATCATCCATGGGTTGTTCCTTTCCCTTCAAAACTTTTCCAACATGCCTAAACCCCATGACGGTATTTGGAACGTTAGTCTCTATAATGCTATAGATGCCACTTTGATTGGGAGCTAGAAATAGTACTGTACTGCCTTCTTCCCAATTATTTGTAACGGCATAGGAACCTTCATAGAATACACTAGCCCAGTCTCGATAGGCGGTCTCTTCCCAGAGTGCGCTCCATATTCTGGATTTACGAGCTTTTATATCAATAGAAAATTTTAACCTGTGAATCATTGCAATAGATTTGTTGTTCTTTTTTATTACCAATATCTAAGTGCTTTACCTTTTTCCAGGTACTCCTTTAAAGATTCTTGAATCAGGTATTTCCATCCGCCTTCAAAATTGCCTCTGGCGAAATCTGGCTCTGTAAATGTCTCAAGCCCTTCATGGATGAGCGTCACTTTGGTTTTTTCGCCAACAGTTGATAACTGAAAGGTAACGAAGGAAAGCCCCGTGTATCCTTCGTATTTCCATGAGTATTTGAGTTTTTTATTGGGAATTACCTCTAATACCTCGCATAAATGTACATATCGCTTGTTTTTCTCACCACCTTCAAATTGAAACTTACAACCCACCTCTGGTTTGAAGTTGGAGATGTCAAAATACCATTTCTTCAACATTTCATTTTCGGTGATGGCACGCCAAACTAGTGCTATAGGCGCATTGAATTCTTGTTCTATGATTAATGATTTGCTTTCCATACGATTGTCCTTTATAGTTCTTTTTTAGGTTTAGATTGTATTTCTTCCAATAATTGACCAAGTTGATCGAATTTTCCAGCCCACATCTTTCTGAAGGGCTCTAACCAATCGGCTACTTCTGTTAGCTTTTGAGCTTCAAGATTGCAATACCGTTCTCGCCCCTCTTTTTTTATGGTAATTATACCGCATTCTTGTAGATATTTAATATGCAGTGATACAGCCTGTCTGGTCATGTCAAACTGTTCGGCCAAAGCATTCACATTTTGTGATTGGCTGGTTAGGGTCATTAGTATGCTCCTTCTTGTGGGATCCGCTATGGCATTAAATACATCTCTTCTCATAATCTCATTTAATAGGCAAGTGATTGCTTGCTAAATTATATGAAAGTATTTACTTGCGCAATTTTTTTAAGGAAAAATAGTCTCAAGAAGGTCAGGGTAGTTATTAATTATCTTGAAATGTAAGTGGTGGAAGGCAGTATCTGTAGATAGTTAACGGCCTTCAATTATTGTTTTAATCGATTTAGTACGATGTTCTTACACCAAATTTCATTGGGTTCTCCCCAATGTGTTTGTAAACAGATGCATCCGTTGGTAGGTACATCACCTTGTTCTGTGTATTTGCTGTTGAAACTCCATTCACTTTAATCGCAATAGTAGGGCCAGTTACTTTTCATTTTCAACTGGTTCATTCCAACGAGCAGTACAATTGGAATTTATTCTGAAAGATTCACTTGCCATGAAATACCATATTTATCTTCACACCATCCGAATTTTTTTCCAAAGCCGTAATCACCCGAATCGTAGTTGTCCAGAGGAACCATTACCTGACCTCCATTAGCAGAAAGTTGTTCGAATAAAGTATCTATTTCAGTTTCGGAGTTGCAATCAACAAATATCGATACGCCGGGAGTAAATGACCATGCGTGGTCAAAATTACTTTCGGAAACCATGTACTCTGCACCATTTAATGCAAATACTCCATATTTAATGAGTTCCGGTGTTCCTCCCGCCTCTCCTTCGTCATACTTTTTGACGCTTATAATTTTTGAATTCGGAAAGATGGAAGTGTAGAAATTTATTGCTTCTTCGGCCTTTCCGCATTGATCGCCCACAAAGGTTAGAAATGCTGTTGTTTTCATTTTTTCTAAAATTTAAGTTGAACACCAAAAATTGTCAATTAGATTAATAGTTTGCTTCGCTATAGTTTCCATTATTCGTGACAGAATTGACAAATGTTAAGCTCTTTTTTATGTATTTGTAAACTTATATTTCTGTGACTCCAATTTATATTCCAATATCTTCATTCCATAATTCGGGCTTTTCATTGATAAACTTTGTCATCATTCGTATGCATTCTTCATCGTTCAGAACAACAACCTCTATGCCCTTGGATCTCAATAGATCCTCCTCTCCCATAAATGTTTTATGCTCTCCAATAACAACCTTTGGTATTCCATAAAGTATAATAGTGCCAGTGCACATGGGACAGGGTGAGAGCGTTGTGTAGAGCGTACTTTCTTTGTAAACGGATGCTTTTTGCCTTCCTGCATTTTCTAAAGCATCCATCTCTCCATGTAACACCACACTTCCTTCTTGTATGCGTTTATTATGTCCAGCTCCCAAAATTTTATTTTCATGAACAATTACAGAACCTATGGGAATCCCGCCTTCCTGCAATCCAATTTTAGCTTGGTTAATGGCTTCTTCGAAAAACGGATCTCTCATAATAAAGTAATTTTATTTTGTCCAAAGACCAATGGACCTAACATTAGAAAAACTATTGATATGGCTTTTTCCATATTTTAGGTAACGGTGTTGTATGCCGTAGAGGTAGTTCCAGAATTGTTAACGATCCGCAGCTATGCGTATGTTTAGCTTTTCTTATTTCGCGTTGATCGGCTTATGAATGGGATCAACAAATCCCTACGGATATATTGGCTAAGCTAAGTTAATATTTTTTGAATTGGGAAATCAAAAGCAACAAGTTAGGCATGTTGCTGTCATTTAGATGTTATATCAATACAATTGTATTCTCGAAAGCGACTATTTTATAGTATTAATGAACTCTATCATACTTTTAGTAAAGTTTGTTTCTGCGGCGTTATAACCAATATGTTGTAATCTAATATTCTGATCTTTATCTATTATTAAAAGCGCAGGTAATCCTGATTGTTGTAGCCCCAATAGTTTATATATTTTACTATCATGGTCGTAACCAAACTGGAAGTTATAGTTATTCTTTTCAATGAAACCTTTAAATTTTTCGGGAGTATCACCACCTAGATCTGCATTAATGATATAAAAAACGACATCATCACTTTCTTTGAATGCCATTTTAACTTTGTCTAATTCCTTTAATTCCTGAATACAAGGTTTACACCATGTTCCAAAGAAATCTAATATTACAACTTTTCCTTTCAAACTTTCAGAATGGATTACTTTACCGGACATATGAGGTATGGAGAATTGTGGGATTGGATCAAATCGTGTTTTTGTTAAACTATTTTCCAAAGCATTGGGAATTATTTTAATGACCAAAAACATCATAATAATGGATAAAGTCAAAAGTGAAAAAGTCGCTTTGCTTTTGTAGTCTTTATATAGAGTTCCTAAAAGTGTAGCTGCAAAGTAGATGAGGACAAAGTACCAGAGTTCAGGTATTTCCTTTAATACAATGAAAATAAATAGGGCTAAATAAAAAACGGTAATTAAAATAGTAATGATCAGATAATGATTCTTATTATTGGAGTTAATGCGGCCTCCAGCAAAAAATACCACTGCTCCAAACAATAGCAGTATTTGAAAGTTCATCGTAATCTTCAGCATGACCAATGCCATGATCAGGGTTATTGCCACTCCGGTTAAAAGGGGTTTCAGGTGTTTTTTCATAATTAATATCTTACCTGGCAAAAATGAGAAATGAAGCGATGAGAAAGGTAAGGATACCTGTATGAAGACTAACTTTTTTGTCTTTCTCTAAATTGAGTAGGTGTTAAACCCGTATTTTTTTTAAAAATAGAGTTGAACGTTGCTTTGTTAGAAAAACCACAGTCATACATAATTTCCTTTATAGACTTGTTAGATTCTTTAAGGTGTTCTTTTACCTGCTCTAGTCTGTAATTATTTATAAAATCGTAAAAATTTCTTTTGAATTTTTTGTTGATCACATGTGATAAATTTCTAGGGGAAATGGATAATTTATCAGAAAAATCTTGCAAGGAAATATTATACTCGAGGTAAGGCTTTTCTTGAGCTACATAAGCATTTAGTTTGTTCAGATATTCATTGAATAAATCCTCAGGGATTTTGTATTCCTTTGGGACATTGGTTTTGGTATGCTCTTGATTAAACCCTTTAAAGAGGCGGACCTGTTTTAGTCCTAAATAATAAAAACAATGAATTAAGATTAGAGCAAGAACATAGATAACCAGAATAAATATATCTGTAGCTATTAACGACTGAAAATAACTCTCTAAGAGCATTACTACAATGGTAGTTAGCTGCAAATAGATTATTCCTTCTAACCAAAACAAACTGATATGGTAAAAAGACGAGATCGTATTTTTTAATCGCTTTCTGTAGGCGTAAATGAGTTTTAGAGCAATGCAGAGGTATATAATAAAATGAGTGGTAACGACCAAACCAATGACATTGATACTACTTCCTATTTGATTTCTAAAACTTACTAAAGCAAATAAAGTAATAAAGGCAGGGAAAGCGGCGCGGGTCGCGCAGACGCTCAATTGGGCGAGCCAGGACATCGATCCGGCGGTCTGGACGCAGCTTGATACTCTGCCCTTCTCGTCGGAAGATCCGGAAGCAGACCGG